>JAKPSI010000127.1 GCA_029555415.1 Bacteroidota bacterium
AAGCCTGCCAGCAGGTCCTGCCAGTCCTGTTCATTCTTCAATTCCGGAACCGCAAAACTGAGTTTATCGCTTCCTTCCAGCGGACCACCTTCCAGCACGCGCAACTGTACCGATACATAATAATTGATATGGCAGACCAGGATCGCGATGGTATTGAGTGAGTGGACTTTTGTATTCGCCATTTCCAGCGTAACATTCTCCAGCGTGGGTTTGAGGCTGACGAATGTCCAGTTGCCTCCGAAAAAGGCATCACGGAAATGTTTGGCGATCTGTGCGGTGGTTGTCATGACAGAATGTTTGAGAGATGAAATTAAAAAAACTGACGCAGAAAAAAGTGAGATCATAATAAGGAGATCTGCTTTGAGAAACAGATCAACCTCTTTCTACTTAATGATCTTCAGCATCACCACACCTTCTGCAGGAACAGTAGCCGTAATTTGACCGTTGAATTTGCCCAGATCATTCTGATGCCAGAGGTCCCGCACCAGTTTTTTACCGGAAAGCTTCAGGTCTTTCCAGTCAGCTGTAACCTCAACAGGTGTCTTGCCCCTGTTGAATAACCCAACGGCTTTGGAACCATCCGACAGGTTCTTGACCATCAGAAAACAATTTTGTTGTTTTTCAATAACGATACCGCATTCGCCTAACGGATCCTGATCCACATCAATCACTTCAGGATTGCAAAGGACATTGAGCGTGAACTTGTCAAGCTTAGACATATCGCCGCTGTAGACCAATGGTGATGCGATCAGGCACCAGAGCGACATATAAGCGTATTGCATGGAAGCCGGCATCTTCGTGAGTTCCGGCGCACCCATTTTACCGGCGTTACCGATCCAGCCGATCTGGATATAATCCGGATCATTCCATTCACCGGGTTTGGAATACTGACGGTATTGCGTATTCCTGATGGCGATATCAAAAATGCGGTCGAGTTCAAAGCCAAGATCACCGCCGGTGCGCCAGCTGTGGCCTCCGACCGATCCGCCCCATTTCCATACTTCACTCATGCCGTACTGACAAAGATTGAATACTATATCACGATCCTGCGAACGGATGATGGCTCCCATTTTTTGGTAAGGCAGCTGAAAATCTTCCAGCGTCAGTTTTTTATTCCCTTCCGATGTTACGCCTTTATCATCCCATTTTCCTTCGGTGGGAATGGCTCCATAACTGCACCAGTCGTACTTCAGGAAATCGAAGCCCCAGGAAGTGAACTGGTGTGCATCCTGTTCTTCATGGTTGTAAGAACCGGTAAACCCGGCGCAGGTATAGGGCCCGGGGGAACTGTAAATACCTGCTTTCAATCCCAGTGAGTGTATATAATCCGTGAGTCCGTGCATATCCGGGAAAAAATGATTCGGGATCATATTTCCTTTTTCATCCCTTAGCGGACCTACACGAAGTTTATCATTATTGTTCGGTGCATTGGCCCAGCAATCATCGATATTGACATATTGATAGCCGGCATCTGCCATGCCGCTGCTGATCATGACATCCGCTGCTTCACGCATCATCGCATCGGTGATACGGTCATAGTGCGCATACCAGTGATTCCATCCCATCGGTGGTGTGAGAGCTAATTTATCACCGGATATGATCTTCAGCTTTCGCTGGTCCTTCCCTTTTGCATTCACTGCTTTGATCAGGATCTCATATTCACCTTGTACGGGCGCGTTACCGCTAATGATACCGGTAGCAGGATCGAGCGATAAGCCTGAAGGCAGCCCTTTGATCGTAAAGCTGACCGGCCTCTCACCCTGACAGGGGATCCGATACAGGAATGGATGTCCTGGCCGGCAACCATACACTAACGGTCCATTGATACGGGGTTGTGGCTTCGGTGCAGGGGTGTAGAGCTCCTGTGCATGAGAAAGGGAAAATGCAATGGAGAGAATCCCGGTTATGATGCAATGTATTCTGGTCATTTAAGCATTTTTTAAAACGTCAGGCCTCATGGGATCCTGCGCGTGATCAAATAGCGTAGCATAAAAAATCTCAAACATCAAGGATTAGGAGCATTATTTATTTTTCAAGATTTAGCATTTTGCGCAACGTGATCACTTGTTGGTCTCTTGTCAAACTTTCAAATTCATTCCATGCTGCGTATTCCAATTCAACACTGACCGTTTTCACATTAGCTGTAAACGTAAGTAGCTTCTTTTTACAAAATGAGCAGCAATAATCCTTTGAAAGAGCCACTCCTTTTGGTCTATCTGCAAGTAGTGCAAGTATATCCTGAGGGTCAGTTTTTTTATTTGCATCGAACTCCTCGATCACCTTTTCAATAAAGCTGAATGTTTTGTTTCCGATCATATCGGCTATATAAAAATCCTGGCCATCAATAGACTTCAACATAATAATGCCATAAGATTGATCCGGCAACATTGGGATCTCCACCTGTTTAAAACAGTGATAACACCTGTTACGGTATTTAAATAATGATATCGTTTTATTCTTTTTAACCATGAAAAATCAACAAAGCCAGAATTTTCTGTGTTTGAAGTCAATCTCGGCGGAACTTTGATTTGCCGATAATACATCAGACGAACACGACTCCATTCAAAATTCAAAATCATTTATTCACCCACACTATCAAAATATTCAAAAAGCACCCTATCGCAACCAAAGATGTCAGTACAAACATCATCCAGTTGATCCGGTGCGGCAGTTTTGCCGTTTCTTTTTTATGATCGAGGTATTTACGGAGATCGAGAATGTTGAGCACGATGAGGACGATGGCAGCGAGGAAAAAGAGGACCTGAAAAAAGGCGATCATGACAGTTGTTTTACTGTCCTGAAATTAACCTTTTTGGTGGATTTTCTTCCAGCCTTCGCGGAGAAGCAGGCAGGCGAACATGATCAATATGGCTGCGGGACCGAATCCCTGTATCACGAAGTTCATACGGTGCTTTCCAGATCAGACCAGCACCTGTTCTATGCGTTTAAAGCCATCGGCGGGTTTAACATTTTCCCAGAGGATGCGGTAGATCGTTTCCGCCATGGGGATATTGGCCCCCACCGTTTTATTGATATTATGGATGCACTTGGCGGCGTTAAAACCTTCCGCGACCATGTTGAGTTCCAGCTGTGCGGCCTGAACGGTATAACCCTTGCCGATCATATTTCCGAATGTGCGGTTACGGCTGTAGAGTGAGTAACAGGTGACGAGCAGATCGCCCAGATACACCGAAGCGGCATAGTTCGGGGATTTGCGGTGGGTCATCGGATCCTCGCCTGCTTCGTGTTCACCCACCACGATATGTTCCGCGCCGCACAGGCGCAGGAAGGCCGCCATTTCATCGGCCGCATTGGCGATATATACACTGAGGAAATTATCACCGTATTCCAGTCCGTGGGCGATACCTGCACCCAGTGCATAGATGTTCTTCAGCACCGCGGCATACTGTACCCCCAGGATATCATGATTGACGATAGTATTGATGAAGGGCGTATTGAAATGGGTGGCAATGGAAGAAGCCATGCGGATGTCGGTCCCCGAGAATGTGAGATAGGATAATTTTTCGGCCGCCACTTCTTCCGCATGACAAGGTCCGAGCACCGCAAAATAATCCTGCAGCTGTAATCCGAACTGCTGCTGCATATAATAATTGAGCAGGATATCCGGACCGGGCAATAATCCTTTGATGGCGGATACTACTTTCTTGCCTTTCCAGTCGGCCTCCGTCAGCCCTGCTAAACTTTGCGCGGCATATGCGGATGGAACGCCAATGACCAGCACATCTGAATTTTTCACCACTTCACGTACATCAGAAGAAAGATGTAACAGGGACCCATCGAACTGTGCGGAAGTCAGGTAATGCGGATTATGATGGCGCGTACGAATGAATGCCAGTGTGTCCGGATTACGGATCCACCAGTGAATAGGATGCCCTCCCGTGGTCAGGATCTTTGCGAGGGCCGTAGCCCAGCTGCCGCTGCCGATGATGCCGAACTTCATGTGTGCTTCAATGTGGGTTTTGAGACTTGGATACGAAGGTAGGAAAGGGAAAGGGAAAAAGGTTGTGAGTTGAGGGTTGCGGGTTGTGAGTTGCGGGTTGCGGGTTGCGGGTTTGGGGGTTAGGTTTTTATTTAAGTCCCAAATAGATCATTGTGAACATATCAGACATTTCGAGCGCAGCGAGAAATCTGGCTGTTTTCTTTTTTCTCTCTCATGCCTGTCATTCCGAGCTACGCGAGGAACCCGGCTGTTATCTGGTGTCGCCTCTATTTTGAATGAACATGATTTCATTCCGACACAGACTGCACAATTGGATAGTACACAGCCGCGTACTGGGAGCCCCGCGCAAACAGCCAGTTTCATCACAAGTTCGGAATGACAATACCTAACAAGGCATGGAGGCCGCTGCGGGAAACTTTATTATGAAATTGATCACTTCCACCGCAGCGGAAAACCATCAACCCTCGCTCACGTAATGTCATAAAAAACCCCGGATCCTGTGACCCGGGGCTGCTTTTGGAATACTTGATCTTTACTTCTCAAACAATTTCTCCTTCGGCACCACATTCACCTTACCACCATCCTTCAGGTTCTTACTGATCGCGGTGTAGGGACCGATCACCACATCTTCACCGCCCTTCAGTCCGGAGAGGATCTCAATATAGTTGATGTCCTGCACACCCGTCTTCACCACCACTTTCTTCACGGTATTATCAGGCTGCACGATGAATACCACTTCTTCCATTTCATCACCGGTTGATTTATTGTCGGCAGGAGCATTCGGATCATTGTCATCGCTCTTCAGCTTCTCATCATCCTTCTTCTTGTCGGCCATGTTCTTGTCGCTGCCCTTGATCCGCGCGTTCACAGCTGTGATGGGAACGGAAAGCACATTATCAACGCGGCGGGTCTTGATATCCGCACTGGCGTTCATACCCGGACGGAAGGGGAATCTATTTCCCGCCAGGTCCTTGTAAGATTCCTTGTCGATACGGATACGTACTTCGTAGTTCGTAACATCATTCGTACTTGTCACAGAGGTTTTCGTACTGCTTGCGATCTTGGTCACGATACCTTTGAACTTACGGTTATTGTAGGCATCCACTTCAATATCTGCGGAATCACCGAGGTTCACTTTCACGATATCGTTCTCACCCACATCCACGCGGATCTCGAGTACGCTCATATCTGAAACGGTCATCATTTCCGTACCGATGTTGAAACTGTTACCTGCCACGCGTTCCCCTTCTTTCACTTTCAGGGAAGAGATCACACCGTCCATCGGTGCGGTCAGTGTGGTGCGGCCCAGGTCTTTATTGGCGCGGGTCAGTCCGGTTTGGGATGATTGTACACCTGCCTGCAGACTTTTGATGTTTTGCTGCGCGGCATTAAAATTCGCTTTGGCGGAACGCAGGGTGGTTTCGAACTGATCGAACTCGGATTTGGAGATCACTTTCTGATCGAAGAGTGATTTGTTCCGGTCGAAGTTCTGCTGTGCAAGGTCCATAGAGGCTTTCAGCGCTTCGATGGAAGCCTGGCTGTTGGCAACGGTGGACTGGGACTGGGCCACGCGACTGGCGGCTTCATCCCTGGTCAGTGCATAGATATCGGCATAGATGCGTGCGAGCATCTGTCCTTTCTTCACACTGTCACCCTCCTGTACTTTGAGTTCAGTGATCTGACCCGAAATGTCGGGACTGATCTTCACTTCCACTTCGGGATAGATCTTACCACTGGCATTGACGGTTTCAATGATCGTACGTTTTGAAGATTTTTCAACCGCAACTTTCTCAGTGCCTTTACCGGATCCGCCACCGAATATTTTGGTTGCACCTGCGACCACCACAACAGCGCCGCCGGCGATCAGGATCCATTTGACTGTTTTATTCATAACTCAATGAAGGGTTTAAAGTTTGATGCCTTGTCCGCGGTAGAACTCCAGCAATTTCATTTTAAATACGAAGTCATACTGCGAATACAGGGACTGTGTCCGGGCACGGAGCAGATTATTCTGACTATTGATGAGATCGAATGTGGAAAGCAGGTTCAGGTCATAACGCTTCTGCGCGAAGGAGAAGGACTTGATGGCCGTCTCTACACTTTTACGGTCTGCGTTATATTTCTGAATAGCTGCCACTGCATCGTTGTAAGCTTTGTACACATTCTGTTTCAGCGTCTGGTTATCCTGCTCTTTGGTCAGCTCCCAGTTCTTCACCTGCAATTTGGACCGCTCCCAGTTGCTGCGGGCGGAACCGCCGTTGAAGATGGGAATACCCAGACCGATACCGATGTTCTGGCTGAAGTTCTTGTTCAGCTGGCTGCCGAGCGAAACCGCTTTCTCCCCTACTTTGACGAAAGAAGGACTGTACACACTGTAGTTACTGGATCCAACGGTCACAAAGGCGCTGGTTGCCTGCGGTGTACCCGATGTATATATAGGCTCCTTGAGGTTAACGTAGTTGGTTGACAACGATCCGAATCCGGTGATCTGCGGATACATCTGCCCTTTGGCCACATCCACAGATTTTTTGGCGGCTTGCAGTCGCAGATCGATGACCTTTTGCTGTGAGAGATTCACTAGCGCCAATGCATATACGGATTCAGGTTGCAGATCGGCCAGGTTCTCTACCGGGATCATATCCACGGGAGGTGTCGCGATATCGAATGGTGCCGCTGCATCGAGATTCAGCAACGCTTTCAATTGCAGCATGACCTGCATCACTGAGGTTTCAGCTGAAATGAGACTGGAGCTGTCACGTGCCAGCTGTGCTTCCAGCTCGGCGGCATTCAGTTCGGGTAAAGTTCCGGCATCCACTCTTTTGCGGGTATTGCTCAATTGCTCCAATGTGGTATTGACCTGGATGCGTGCAATGTTGGCCTGTTCACGGGTGAGCAGGGCCTGGAGATAAGCGACAGCTACATTGAGTGAAATATCATCCTGTATCTTTTTCACCTGCGCTTTATCCGCTTCATTGCTGAGGCGGTCCGCTTCTGTTGTATTTTTTTTTACGAACCAGTTGAAGATCGTTACACCTGACTGAAGATTCACACCGGCATTGAGGAAGTTATTGTCTTCCAGTACACCGGTCGTGGGGTTTTCTGAACGACCCAGGCGGTAGCCGGTGCTTCCCTGAAGGTTCAGTGTGGGGAGCTGCGACAGCTTGCTCTGCTTGTAAGTAAGGTCGGAAAACCTTGTTTGCAGGTCGGCCTGCTTGACCGAAATATTGTTTTGCAAAGCGTATTCCACGCATTTGCGGAGATCCCATTTTTCCGCAGTTGCCGGTTGGGCAAAACTGTAAGCGGAAAACAGGAGGCATAGTGCCACGAAACTGCTTCTGTTGAACATGGCACAAAAATAACTCAAAAGGGGGGCTGGCCTAATGATTTTGGATAAGCGGGGGTTAAAATTTCAGTCCATCCGGTCAAGCGCCTGAGAAATGTCGGCGATCAGCCAGGAAGCCTCTTCCAGTCCACAATACAGCCTGACATAACGGTGCTCCGGGTTGGAGGGGTCAAAATCACCCGCAGGGATACCCGCGCATTTCGGAATGGCAAGGGATTCATGCCCACCCCAGCTGACCGCCATCATGATATGTTTCAGGCTTTCGCAGAAACGGACGATGGCGTCCCGGCTATTGGTTTTGAGGGCGATCGTGATCAGCCCGCATGCGCCACCCATCTGCTTTTGGGCCAGTTCATACTGAGGGAAAGTCGGGTCGAGCGGAAAGAGCAAAAAGTCGATTTTAGGGTGCTGCTTCAAAAAAGCCAGCACTTCCGCGGTCGTTTTGGTGATCCGGTCGATCCGCGCCGGAAGGGTCCGTAAGCCGCGGATCATCAGCCAGGCATTGAAAGGCTGAATGCCGCTACCGATATTGAGGTATTCGCTGTCGAAGATCTTTTTCATACTGGCATGCGTACCGCATAATACCCCTCCGAGTGTATCACTGTGTCCGCCGATATATTTGGTGGCGGTCTGCATCACCAGGTCGATCCCCATGTCAATGGGCTTTTGATAGAGCGGGGTACAGTAACTGTTATCGATCAGCGTCTTGATGTTCCTGGACTTTGCCAATGCGGCAACGGCCCGGATGTCCTGCAGCGCGAACGTCCAGCTGTTGGGCGATTCCAGATAATAGAAAGTGGTATTGGGTTGTGTGGCGGTTTCCCAGTTTTCGATCTTCGTTCCGTCAATGAATGTATGCGTGACACCAAAACGCGGCAGGATCACTTCCAGCATACGCTGAACCCAGGTATAAGGCGACTTCACGGAAACGATATGGTCACCTGCTTTTACATAAGCCATGATGCCGGCGAAGATGGCGGCAGCGCCGTTATTGAATACGAGGCAATCTTCCGCGCCATCCAGCGCCGCGAGTTTTTTGCGGAGGATGTCAACGGTCGGGTTGATACCGCGACTGTAGAGATAGGTGCTCATTTCATCTTCAAAGGCAGCGGTGAGATCGCTTACTTTTTTGAATGTGAAATTGCTGGTCTGGATGATCGGAGGTGCTACGGCGTTGAAATAATGTTCGCGGTCTTCACCCAGTTCGTTGAGGATATAAGAGATGTCCATATTATGCGGTCTTCTTGTGATAGAAAAAGTAATATACCATAAGTAGTGTCAGCAGTAGCCCAACACCGATGAATGCAGCGTTCAGGTCTTTGATCACCACCCCTACCGCGATCATGAAATAACTGAACACGAAAAAGGAAGCCAGAATGGGCGTGAATTTATTCCACGCACCTGTCACCATGGCTTCATTCTCTTTGCGCTTCCTTAATATAAAGATGGTAGCGGCGGATGTGCTCATGCCGATACTGTCGAGGAACATGGTGAAGTTGAGGATATTGTCGACACCCTTTCCAAAGAAGGTGATGACTATGGTGATGAGTGAAAAAGTTGTGAGCCCTGCCACCAGCGCTTCCGTCTTCGGATGGCGGATGGAGAACATCTTCGGAAATACTTTATCCTCACTCATAGCGAACATTACACGCGGATTGCTCATGAGCAGGATGTTGACATACGCAAGAACAGAGAGGAACATGAGCGCGTCAAATACTTTACCACCTGCTTTACCGAACCAGGCTTCACAAAGCAGCGCTCCGATCGCGGAAGCGTTCTTCATTTTATCATAACCGATCACTTGCGTATAGGCCACGTTGATGAGCAGGTACAGACTGATGACGATGATGATCCCGATGATGATGCCTTTGGGGATGATGCGGGTATTCTTCACTTCGCCCCCGAAATTGATGGTTTGCTGATAACCGCCATAAGCGAAACAGACCGGAATGAGGGAAATGAGGAACAGGGAGACAGGACTGTTTTTCTCAAGCGTAAAGACCGGCGCATTGGCTTCCACGCCATGTGGTTCGATCATGACACCTTTGAAAACAGAAGCAATGAGCAGCACGACCAGACCTACCTTAATAATGATGAGTACATTCTGCGTGCGGCTGCTGGTCTTGAGTCCCATCATATTCACACCAAAGAAAATGGCAACGGCCACTATGGCTACAGCTGTATTGAACAGCACACCACTCGGGTGACCGAACAGCAGATCACTCACATAATCGGAACCGATAAGTGCCACCACTGCAAGTGAAGCCGCGTTGCTGACGAGGATGAGGGCATTGACCGTGAATCCAACGGCGGGATGATAGCAATGCGCGAAGATCTTGTAATAGCCGCCCATGGAGGGAAGACGGAGACCGATCTCTGCATAGGTCAGTGCGCCGCAGAGCGCGATGAGTCCGCCCGCGATCCACAATAAAAAGAAAATGGAACTGTTTCCGGAAGTTGCAGCAACGGATGCGGGGTTACGAAAGATACCCATGCCAATGACGAGACTGACGACGATAAGACTGAGATCGAAGAGGCCAAGCTGATTCCGTTTACTCATGGCTTGAAGATACAAAGAAAAGGTTCTACCTTCGTTCTTAGCCATTTCCACATTTTATGAAAAAATCCATCTTGTTCCTTTCCATTGTCCTTTGTGTGCTTACACGAACCGCTTTTGCACAAGAGGCGAATACGGACTCATCCAAAAATCTTGAAGAAGTTACGGTCAGGGCATTTGAACAGAACCGTTCCGTACTGAACAGCACTGCACCTGTCAAACTCATCGATCACATCACGGGTAACTATTTCAATCCGGGTACACTGGTCAATGCCATGAACAGTGTAGCGGGTGTACGTGTGGAAGAGCGTTCTCCGGGCAGTTACCGGATCAACGTCAGAGGCAGTTCGCTGCGTTCCCCTTTCGGTGTACGGAACATGAAAGTGTACTGGAACGGCATTCCCATCAGTGATCCGGGTGGCAATACCTATTTCAACCAGTTCGCGTGGAATAATTTTTCACGGATGGAATTATTCAAAGGACCCGCCGGCAGTATGTATGGTGCGGGAACCGGCGGATTATTGTTGCTGGAGAACGGAGAAAGGTTTCAACCCGGCGCCGAGATCACTTACAGCGGCGGCACCTATAATATGATGCATCTGGATGCCGCGGCAAGATGGGGGAACGGTGACAACAGGAATCAGCTGACCTATGCACATAACGCGACGGACGGCTACCGTGTACAAACCAACATGCACCGCGATAATGCAAGCTGGTTCTCCGATTTTCGTTTGTCACCCAAACAGCAGATCACCGCTTCCTTCTTATTCAGTGATCTTTATTATCAAACGCCCGGTGCTTTGACACTGGCAGAATTCAGGGCCAACCCCAAAGCAGCAAGACCCGCTGGCGGTGGATTCCCTTCCGCTGTCAATGCCCATGCTTCCATTTATCAGAAAAATGTACTCGCAGGTTTCACGGACAAGATCAGCATCAGTGACGCGATCAGCAATACCACTACATTCTATGGCGCATATGCGCAAGTGAATAATTCCGCGATCCGCAATTATGAAAGAAGGATCGAACCGCATGCAGGCGGCCGCAGTGTATTCAGCTGGAACAAGAGCAGCAATGATACCCACTGGCAATGGGTAGCTGGTGCGGAATTCCAGCAAGGTTGGTTCAATACACAGGTTTCGAAGAACAAGAACGGCAATCCGGATACTTTACAGACGAATGACGATGTACTGAATTCCTCTTTCAATGTTTTCCTGCAGGGGGATGTTCAAACGAAGAACAACTGGTTCGTTACCGCCGGGATCAGTTCCACACAAACAAAAGTGTCCATTACACGATTGAATAAATATCCCGTCACGGAACAAAAAAGAACTTACCGCAATGAGCTGGCACCGCGTCTGTCCGTTCTGAAAAAGATCAACGCCCGCATCTCGTGGCTGGCCACGGTTTCAAAAGGATTCTCACCTCCGACGGTTGCCGAGGTATTGCCTTCCACCGGTGTGATCACAACGGAACTGGAAGCGGAGAACGGATGGAATTATGAAACGACCCTTCGCTACCATACCCACGACAGCAAATTCCAATTGGAAGCGACCGGATTCTATTTCCGTTTACACCAGGCACTGGTGCAACGCAGAGATGCCGGCGGGTCCGATTATTTCACAAATGCGGGTGGCATCAATCAGGCAGGTGCTGAGTTCCACGCATCCTATACTTACGAGCATACGAATGGTTTTCTGGACTACGCGCATTTCAGCAGCGATGTGACCTTATCGCATTTCCGTTATGATTCATTTATCAAAGGGACCGATGATTTTTCCGGCAAGAAAGTACCTTCTGTCCCCTCCCAATCCATCAGCCTGCTGGCGGACCTTCAATTCCAGAAAGGTTTCTTCCTTTATATAGGATATTATGGCGCCTCACGCATCTATCTGAATGACGCGAATACCGCTTCCGCGGATCCTTATCACATCCTGGACGCGAGGATCGGATGGAAAACTGCATTCGCGAAAAAACTAAAGCTGAATGTGTTTGCCGGTGCGGGCAATCTGCTGGATGAGCATTACAGTCTGGGTAACGATATCAATGCCGCAGGCGGCCGCTATTACAACGCAGCTCCCGCGCGTAACTATTACGCGGGCATTTCATTCCAGTGCCTGCATCAGAAACATTAAAACTTCGGACAAGCCAGCGGATTCTTCTTCCCGATGCGGTACACTGCACTGATCATTACCGTATGGTAGTGATCGTTCTTGTCGGGGTTCGCAGCCAGGCTGAATCCATCAAGATAATCCGTGTACAGTAAGCGATAGGTCCCTTCCGCCGTTACAGATAACCTTTCGGAAATTCCATAACGCACACCTACACCCATTGGGATCTCGGGCAAAACCTTTGGCAGTGAATGGTTGATGTCTTCCGCCAGTCTTGCCGTTACATCGGAAGGCAGGGCATTGAAATATTCCGGATCGTAGCGACTGTAATCCCGTTTGATCTTCACGAAACTCAGGGCACCGCCACCGAATAAATAAGGATGGATGCCTTTAGCTTCTGCATTATCCTTCATCGGGTACCAGACGGCGAGTTCGGACAATTCCCACACCCGTGACTTGAATGCGAAATTCCGGGCCTGCCGCCAGGCGGGTGTTTTATAGATGGATTCATCCGCATGCAGACTGCCGATAGCGAGATTGGTGCGGAGGCCCAAAGAAGGGCTGACGATCTTCGTGATAAAAAGCTGGAAACCGGGCCGCATGGTACGGAAAGAACCAAAACGGTTGGGCGTCAGATCGCCCTGGTAAACGAACGCACCGATACCGAATCCGAGCTCATATTTATGGAGCGATTGCGCACTGGCGGAAATACTTTGAAAGGAGAAAACTAAAACGATAATTCTTTTCAACATGCTGTTGATCATGGTGTACTGGTTTACGGAAAGCAAAGGCCTTCACTGGTTTTAAAAAAAGCAGCATGCTGGTGAAGCGTTTTCAGGAAAGGGTTGGGATACTAACTGAACGGGAATACCGGCTGATTCGTACCGGTTGAAATGTTAAAGCGTGCAGGTTTTAAAATTGCTTCATGCGTAGGTGAACATCTGACCAATTTCATGCCGGAAAGTTTAATGGGGAAAAGCGATTTTTTAAAGCTGATTTCTTTCAACGCTTTGTGAATAAGAAAAACCGCCGGTTTTGAAGAGCCGCTTATTTTTGTGCCTTCAGGTTCCCGGCTATCAAAGCCGGAATTAAAAGGGAATCCGGTGTGAATCCGGAGCTATCCCCGTAGCTGTAAGGCCTTCAGGAAATGGATTATTTCCTGTATCCCGGCAAAAAAACCACTGCGGCAATGCCGCGGGAAGGTGCCGGGAAACAAGCTGAGCCAGAAGACCTGCCTGATCCGTCAACCATTTTCAGCTTTCGGGTGAAAGGCATGAAATGTAAAGGCCCCGCCTTCTCATTTCAGGTTTAATTTTCCGGAAGCAGTCACACAAAAACTTTTTTATGAAAAAAAGCATTTTGGCCGTGGCTGCGATCATCATCAGCAGCCGGCTTCTGGCCCAGCAAGACAGCATCATCGTGGAAACCGATGGTATTTTCAAAAACCCTGAACTGACCCGTGTGGTGGTGACCGCCACCCGTTATCCGCTCAAACAATCGGAAACAGGCAAAGTACTCACGGTCATTACCCGTGAACAGCTTGACCGGCAGGCGGGACTCAGTGTGATGTCCATCCTCAACCGCCAACCCGGCATCAGTGTGAACGGAGCCAGTAACAATCCCGGTACAGTGCAGACCCTGAACATCCGGGGTGCTGCGGCAGGCAATGCGCTGGTACTGATCGATGGCATTCCGGTGAATGACCCGTCGGTGATCTACAATTATTTTGACCTGAACCTGCTGGCCGTTGATCAGATCGAAAGGATCGAGATCCTGAAAGGGGGACAATCCACTTTATATGGCAGTGATGCGGTGGCCGGTATCATCAATATCATTACGCGGAAAGCCGGTTCAAAAAAGATCAGCGGATTCCTGAACAGCCAGGCAGGAAGCTACGGCATGTTACGTAACAGTGCAGGGATCAATGGCACCTTGCAAAGTTCGAAGTATCAGTTACAGATCACGGATCAGCGTGCAAAAGGATTTTCCTCTGCTTATGATTCAGGCAGTATTGGACATTTCGACAGAGATGATTACAACCAGCAGACCATTTCCGGCAACTGGCAGACACAACTTTCTAAAAAGCTTTCCCTGAAAGCGGGTGGCCAATATAGCAGATATGAAACCGGTCTTGACGCCGGCGCATTCCACGACGATAAAGATTTCAGTGCCACGAGCCGGAACGCACAGGTGATGACGGGGCTGGCTTATACTTTTCCGAAAGGCGCTTTGAATCTGAATTACCAGTACAACAGTATGGAAAGGGTATATACGGATGATTCAACGGATAAGAGTTCGGCATATGCCTTTTATTCAAAAGGAAGTTTTAAGGGCAACTCCCATTTCGCGGAATTGTATGGCAACTATACAATAAAAAATGTCCGTTTACTGGCAGGCGCCGATCTCCGGAAACACGCGACCACACAGGATTATTTCTCATTCGGCATCTTTGGTCCGTACAGCAGTCACCTGGATGATTCGCTGGCACACATGCAACAGGTTTCAGGGTTTGCTTCCGTATTATTCAAGGCAAAGAGTTTTTCAATGGAAGCGGGCGGGCGATTGAACCATCATTCTGTATACGGTGATAATTTCACTTATACATTCAATCCATCTTACCTCATTCAGCAACGCGTGAAACTTTTCGTGAATCTGTATTCTGCGTACAAGACCCCTACCCTGTATCAGTTATTCGACGCGTATTCCGGCAACAAGGACCTCAAGCCGGAAGAATCGAATATAGCCGAAGCAGGTGCGGAGTATTATCATGGACGTGCATTCCATACCCGTTTGGTTTGGTTCAGCCGCAATACGAAGCATGCGATCCAGTACATTACGATCGATCCTTTCAATTTCATCAGTCACTACGAGAACATTAACAGTCAGAAAAGTAACGGACTGGAATGGGATGCGTCGCTGAAAGCAGGCAAATGGAATATTGAAACGAATTACACGTATACCACTGGCAAGCTGAGAACGAACTATGATCCTTCCGGCAATAAGCTGGCTTCCGATACCAGTTTCAATAACCTGTACCGCATTCCGAAGCACGCGTTCAATATATCGGTGCAGTGGCAGGCAAATCCGAAACTGGGACTTGAAATGGCATCGCATACAGTGAGCGACCGCCTAGAACTCGTTTATGGTGAGGCACCGAAAGTACTGCAGGCATACACGACGATCGACCTGCGCGGGCAGTACAAGCTCAATGCGCACTGGCGGTTCTTCGTGAACGTGGAGAACCTTACGAACACGGAATATTTCGATATCCTGGGTTATAATTCACGCCGTTTCAATGCGGCGGCCGGTTTCCTGCTGAATTTTTAAAAGGCGGGACCTGCTTACATTTGCTAAAACTCATTTTATGACGATCGATCCCGGCGAACTGCTAACGGTAACCTTCACGCTTTTTGCGGTCATTGATATCATCGGCTCTGTCCCGATCCTGATCTCCCTGAAACAGAAAATGGGCGGGATCCGGGAATGGAGAGCGACACTGGTATCGGGTGGTCTGATGATCGCGTTCTTGTTCGTGGGCAAGACCTTCCTGAAATTACTGGGACTGGATGTAAAATCATTCGCAGTAGGCGGATCGATCGTCATTTTCATTCTGGGGCTTGAGATGGTGCTGGGGCTCGAATTCTTCAAATCAGAAAAAGATGTATCCTCCGCAACAGTTGTCCCTATTGCTTTTCCGCTGATCGCAGGATCGGGTACACTGACCACGCTGATGTCGCTCAAGGCTAACTTCGGCGAAACGACCATCCTGCTTGCGATCCTCATCAACCTGGTCATCGTATTCATCGTACTCAAATCGCTCAATGCCATCGCTCGTTTGCTGGGGCCTTCAGGTTTATTAGCGGTGAGAAAGTTTTTTGGCGTAATTTTGCTGGCTATTGCCGTGAAGATATTTGCGACGAATGCGCACGGACTTATAAAGTAGTCAGTAGTCATTAGTCGATAGTCTGTAGTCAAAGCTCCTTATTAAAAAGTTGCACCAAATTTATTTTGAAACCCGACTTCTAACTAACGACTACTGACTAACGACTAACACTACGGCCTCGTAGTACAATGGATAGTATAAGAGTTTCCGAAGCTCCAGATCCTGGTTCGATTCCAGGCGAGGCTACAAAGAACAGTCAATAGTCATTAGTCTGTAGTCGTTAGTCAATACAGATCAATGAAGACTGAAAATAAAAATGGTCACAGGAAATATTTCAGTGACCATTTTCTTTTGCAAATCGGCGTTTCAAAAAATAATATTTTCTCCCACAGATACTGACTATCGACTACCGGCTAAAGACGAGAGACTACATTCTACTTCCACCCACCGCCCAGCGCCCTGTAAATATTCGTGACCGCTTTCAGCTGGTTCAGGCGGATCTCGTTCAGTTCCAGATTGGCATCAAGCGCGTCGCGCTGGGTCATCAGGACCTCAAAATAATCGGCACGGGCTGATTTGAAGAGATCGCCGGCGATATCGGTGGACTGTGACAAGGTCTTCACTTCTTTTTCTTTCAGCACAAAGGCTTTTTCCAGATTGCCGATGGCCGATTGTTGTGTCGTTACTTCCAGATATGCGTTCAGAATGGTTTTATCATAATTGTACAAAGCCTGCAGCTGCATGGCTGTCGCACTGCTGAACTCCGCCTTGATCGCGCTTTTGTTGATGAGCGGCCCGGCCAGATCTCCGGCCAGGGAGAAAAGCATGGACTCCGGAAACTTGACGAGATAAGAAGGCTTGAAAGCATTCAACCCGATCGCGGAAGATATCTCCAGGGACGGATAAAACTCCGCTCTTGCTACTTTCACATCCAGCGCCGCAGCTTTCAATTCCAGTTCGGCTTGTTTGATATCCGGCCTGTTGGCCAATAATTGCGAAGGAATCCCCGTCATCACTTGTTTAGGCAACAGATCCAGGAATGCGGTCCTGTCCCTTTCAATGGGCTGCGGATATCGGCCCAGTAAAAAGTTGATCTCATTTTCCGTTTCTGTGATCTGTTGCAGGATGCCATACTCCCGTCCTTCGGAATTCAACACTTCCGCTTCAAATTTTTTCACGGCCAGTTCGGTCACTCGCGCGGCATCTTTCTGCACTTTCATCACATCCAGTGCGTTTTTTTGTATGCCGATCGTTTGCCGGATGATGGACAGCTGATTGTCCAGCGACAGCAATTCATAATAATCATTCGCGATCTCAGCGATAAGATTCGTGATCACGAAGTTCTTCCCCCCCACTGTTGCGAGATAACGTGTCACCGCTGCCTCTTTCGCATTGCCGAGCTTCTTCCAGATATCCGCTTCCCAATTGGCATATGCGCCCAAACGCAGGTCAGGCAGCCAGTCCGGAACACTATGTCCCGGTGTGATTTCCGTTGAAGCATCCCCCGCACCCTGACTGGTATATCGACCCACTTTCTCCACACCGGCCCCGCCACCTGCCAGTACGAACGGCAGCATCTTCCCCTGCCGCACACGGATATCATTACGCGCGATCCCGATCTCCTGCAATGTGATCAGCAATTCCTGGTTGTTCTTCAGGGCCGTATCGATCAGTTGTGTAAGATGCGGATCGGAAAAGAAATCACGCCAGGGTACCGTAACTGAATTGGTAGTATCCGCTGATCCTGCAAAAGTATCAGGTTGTTTTTGCAGCGGAGGGGTTTGCAGCATGGCCGGTATTTTACAACTGGCGATGAAGATCACCGCGATGATGATATAGCGATATTGATTAGACAGGTTCATTATTATTATCGAGTTGTTCAGTTAAAGGATTTTCCCATTGTTCATCCACGATCGGGAATTTCTCCGATTGTCTGGCGAACAGGTAATAAAGTCCCGGGATCAGCAGTACGCCCAGGAAGGTTCCCAGGAACATACCACCTGCAGCAGCAGAACCAATGGTTCGGTTACCGATGGCACCGGGTCCGGTGGCAAATACCAGCGGGATCAGACCGGCGATGAAAGCGAGTGAGGTCATCAGAATGGGACGGAACCTTGATGCCGCGCCTTCAATTGCGGATCTCAATACGGAATGGCCAGAGCTGTGTTTCTGTGCCGCGAATTCCACCATCAGTACCGCGTTCTTGCCCAGCAGACCGATCAGCATCACCATCGCTACCTGCGCGTAGATATTATTCTCCAGCCCGGTCATCTTCAGTAACAGGAAAGCACCGAAGATCCCAGCGGGGAGTGAAAGTATCACGGGCAACGGCAGGAGGAAGCTTTCATACTGCGCAGCCAGCAATAAATAAACGAAGGTGAGGGAGATCAGGAAGATGATGATGGCCTGGTTACCCTGATCCACTTCATCTTTGGAGATACCCGCCCAGTCGATACCAAAACCACGGGGCAGTTTCTCCTTCGCTACTTCCATGATCGCTTTGATGGCCGTACCGCTGCTGTAGCCGGGTGCCGCGCCACCACTGATCTCGGATGAGTTGTACATATTGTGACGGGTGATCTCAGACAGACCGTACACCTTTTCGATCTTCATGAATGCGGAGAAAGGCACCATCTCGCCTTTATCATTCTTCACATATAATTTCAGCACATCTTCCGGCAAGGCGCGGTATTCAGGAGAAGCCTGTACCATCACTTTATACTGCCGGTCGAATTTGATGAAGTTGGTTTCGTAATCACTGCCCACCAGTGTTGACAAAGTATTCATCGCGTTATCGATGGTCACCCCTTTCTGCTGCGCGATATCATTATCGATCTGCAGCATGTATTGCGGGAAGCTGGCGCTGTAAAAACTGAAGACCGAACTGAGTTCTTTTCTTTTATTCAGTTCACGCACAAAATCATTGTTCACTTTTTCCATCAGGTTATAATCACCGGTACCGGCTTTATCGAGCAATCGCAGCTCAAATCCGCCTGCGGCGCCATAACCCGGAACTGCGGGTGGCGGGAAAAACTCGATCGTGGCCCCCTGGATATCCTTCGCTTTATCTTCCAGTTCTTCAATGATCTCTTTGACGGAGTGTTTTCGTTCCGTCCAGTTCTTCAGGTTGATGAGACAGGTACCACTGTTGGCGCCTGTTCCTTCGGAAAGGATCTCGAAACCGGCCAGTGAGGAAACGGATTTCACATCTTCGATCTTCGAGGCCACTTTCTGCAATTGGGTCACCACCGCATCGGTACGTTCCAGTGTAGAACCGGGAGGCGTCTGCACGATCGCGTAAAAAGTTCCCTGGTCTTCAGTGGGAATGAAACCCGAAGGCACCGTATCACTCAACAACCAGGTGCCGGCACAGAATCCAACGAGCGCCAGTATGGTAACAGCACGGCGACTGACGAAGAGCCCCA
The DNA here is from genome assembly GCA_029555415.1 of Bacteroidota bacterium. Classification (GTDB taxonomy): domain Bacteria; phylum Bacteroidota; class Bacteroidia; order Chitinophagales; family Chitinophagaceae; genus JAKPSI01. Next base: position 19,278 of record JAKPSI010000127.1, read on the forward strand.
GTATTTTTTTATACCGACCTGTAACCTTGCCGAACCATTCATTGAATGCCATCAGCATTCTGGTCAGCGGATTCTTTTTTCGTTTCATGCCATGCGTATTCTTCAGGATCGCGGCACACAATGCAGGTGTGAGGGTCAATGCCACCAGGCCCGACAATACGATGGAAGTGGACATGGTGATGGAGAACTGCCTGTAGAAAATACCAACGGGCCCCGACATGAAAGCAACGGGAATGAACACGGCTGCCATCACGAGTGTGATCGCCACGATGGCACCACTGATCTCATGCATGGCGGCTTCAGTAGCTTTTACAGAAGAAAGATTTTCCTGTTCCATTTTGGCATGTACCGCTTCCACCACAACGATCGCATTATCGACCACGATACCGATGGCCAGTACCAGCGCAAAAAGTGTGATCAGGTTGAAAGTGATGCCGAAGAATTGCATGAAAAGGAACGTACCTACCAGTGATACAGGAACAGCAATGGCCGGGATGAGCGTCGATCTCCAATCACCCAAAAAGATGAACACGACCAACCCCACCAGGATGAAGGCTTCCACAAGTGTGTGCAGTACTTTGTCGATGGAGGCATCCAGAAAGGTGGACACATCATAGCTGATCTCATAGTCCATCCCTTTCGGAAAACTGTTCGATCTGATCTCCTTCATGCGCTGTTTGATCCGTTCGATCACCTTGCTCGCATTACTGCCATAGGATTGCTTGATCATGATGGCTGCGGATGGTTTGCCATTCAGCTTGGAATAGATGTCATAGAAACTGCTGCCGAATTCCACCGTAGCCACATCTTTCACGCGGAGCAATGCCCCGCCGGCATCTGCCCGGATCACGATATTCTCATAGCCTTCTTTGGTCGTATAGCGACCGGGATATTTAAGGACATACTCGAATGACTGCGATCTTTTACCGGAGGATTCACCGATCCGGCCGGGTGACGCTTCGAGACTTTGTTCATCGATCGCTTTCAGCACTTCATCGGCCGAAACCTTGTAAGCCAGCATTCGGTCGGGTTTCAGCCAGATCCGCATTGCGTATTCACGGTTACCGAGTACATCGGCAAAACCCACCCCATCAATACTCTTCAGTTCCGCCAGCAGGTTGATGTCAGCGAAATTGTAAAGAAATTTCTCATCAACTGCTGAGTCGGTGCTGTAGAGGTTGACATACATCAGCATGTTCGATTCCTCACGGGATATCTTCACACCTTCACGTACCACCACCGGCGGCAATTTGTTCACCACGGAAGCCACACGATTCTGGATGTTGACCGTTGCAATATTAGGGTCCACTCCGGAATTGAACACGACCTGAATGGAAGCTTCCCCGTCGTTACCCGCATCAGACGCTATGTACTTCACACCGGGCGTACCATTGATAGCGCGCTCCAGCGGGATCACCACTGCCTTGACCATCAGCTCCCCATTGGCGCCGGGATAATCAGCTGTGATATTGACTTTAGGGGGAGAGATGGACGGAAACTGTGTTACCGGCAACTGTGTAAGTGCGATCACACCCAGCAGAGTGATGATCAGGGAGATCACGATCGAAAGGACCGGTCTGTGTATGAACTTGTTGAACATGTTGCTTCTTTTGCAGGATCGGGATCGTTATTGTTTGATCAGCTGTAACCCACCCAGCACTTCTTTGGGGTCTTTGAATGTGTACTGGATCTTATCATCATCTTTCGCGTTCTGTACGCCCTCAAGCAGGATCTTATCCCCTTCGGCGAGTCCGCTGCTGACGACATAGATATCCGGCAATCGTTTACCGATCGTGATATTCCGGGTGGAAACGACATTATCCTTATTGACCACGAATACGAATACCTTATCCTGAATTTCGTAAGTGGCTTTTTGCGGAATGAGCAGCGCGTTGCTCACTGGAATGGTCATGCGCACTTTACCGGTCTCGCCGTGTTTCAGCAACAGCTCAGGGTTGGGGAATTTGGCACGAAAAGCCAGGTTGCCTGTTTCATTATCGAATTCTCCTTCCATCGTTTCGATCGCGCCCTTGAATTTATATTCCTGTCCATTGGCGAGGATAAGGCTCACAGTCTTGTTCTTATCGGATCCGGCGTTGGTTTTATAATCCAGGTATTCATTTTCCGAAACATTGAAATAGGTGTATACATTCTTATTATCAGAAAGTGTGGTCAGCAGGGACCCTTCATCGATCAGGCTGCCGGGTTTGAAACGGATCCGGTCGGTGATCCCGTCAAATGGAGCACGGATCTCGGTGAGCGAAAGATGCAGTTTAGCCAGTGATTCGTCCGCTTTGGCTTCATCCAGTTTGGCCTGTGCCATGGCCAGTTCTGATTTGGAGACGATATTCTTATCGGCCAGCGTTTTCGTATTCGTCAGTTCCACTTCCGCTTCTTTGACCTGCGCCTGTGCTTTCAGTAATTCGGCCTCGAACATTTTGGGCATGATCCGGAACAGCAGCTGACCGGCATGCACGAACTGCCCTTCATCCACATTGATACTTTCCAGATATCCCTTTTCCTGCGCACGAACTTCGATATTCCTTACAGACTGTATCTGGGAAACGTACTCTTTCGTAAAACTGGTATCCACTTTCAGTGGACTGGTGGCAACAAACTTGCCGGGCTCTTTTTGCTCCTCCTGTTTGGACTTGCAGGAAGTCTGGATGACGGTGGCACACAAGAGGAATGACCAAAATATCCTGTTCATTCTGGAACGATGTTATGAGTAAAAAAATAATGGATGTGGATCACCGTAATGCTGCGATCACAGAAAGGTTAGGTCCACTTTCGGGACCCAAAGTAATAACACAGAATATTCAATTCATTTTATAAGAGGGCGCATAACATCCGTTTAACAAACAGATATGTCACAACATAAAATTCAGTCCGGATCACGGATCGATCAGCATGAACAAAAAAAGCCTGCCCCTTGCAGGACAGGCTGTACTAACCCTTATTGTGACTTTACAAACCGATGGACCGCGCTTCCACATTCCATCCGGAGACGAGGATCTGCGTTTTGCCTTTCATGAGCGCGGTGGGTACCCTGACCGTAACGGTCCTGGACTCACCCGGAGCAAGACTGAAATAATTATCAGACCAGAAGCAAGGCATGATCTCTTCATCGCCCGACATCACCTGCGGGTTCAGGAAGAATGCCAGTTGTTTGGAAGGATTGCTGACCGTGATCGTATAACTGTTCTCCGTCCTGCTTTTCAGTGTATTGCTCAATTTCACCTGCACTTCCGTTCTCTTCATGGATGTCAGTGAAGTGTAATCATGTTTCGCCTGCAACCAGTAGGTATTGGAAGAGATCAAACGGCCCTGTGCATCCTTCAGATGCAGCATGATGAAATTGACACCCTGCTGACCCTGCAATATGGATGACAACGACAATACTTCTTTCAGGTCACTCCCTTTCAATGAAACGGAGCCGGACTGGTGATTCATCAGCCTGCCATCGGCATTATAGACATCAGCTTCCACCTTCAGTCCGTTCTGTAGCGTATAGGAACGGTTGATCACCGCCACCGCTGAGTCATCAAGATTGAATTGAATATGTACCGGCTCGCATGCACGTTGCATGAAATAATAACCTGCATTTGGTTCCAGGTACCAATCATACACCTGCCACACCACACTGGGGAAAGCCGCATTCAGCTTCCAGAGCATCACCCCGCCATTGTCATTCAGTTTATGTCCTGCTGCTTCAAAGATGCCGCGATACCCATCCGCATTCACCAACTGCATCTTATCGCTGAAATCTTTCATGCTCACTGGCGCGCCATACCTTTCTTTCATTGCGTCGTAATACAATTCATAGTGACCGTTACCAGTGCAGGCATCATGATAGCCCCACGTATTGTTCAGCGGATATGGCAGTTTGGGATCGGGCACCAGATTATTGATGATCTTGGGTAATGAAGCGTAGGGCGGCTGAGAAGGTAATCCCGTCTCATCTTTGAATACCCAGTCCTTGCCATCATTCGCGCGTTTGAAATACTCCGCTGCATCCTGCCAGGAATAAGGTCCGCCACTGTACACACCAGCCGGCTTATTATCAGGCCAGGAGCCATTCCAGCCAGCAGGCTGTTTGGCATAACCGGAAGAACTGGGAATGAAGGGGCGTGTGCCATCCAGGCTCGCCACACCATCACGCATCGCATCATATAGTTCTTTACGGGCATGGCCTTCATTGCCGCCGGTCCATACCAGCAGACTCGGATGATTGCGGATACGCAGGATCGTACTGATGATATTCCTTTTGAAGATGGTGCCGTCTTCCGGATAATCCGCAGAGCCTTTGAATTCACCATGCGTATCACCGGTGACCCAGAAATCCTGCCATACCATCATACCATATTTATCGGCCGCGTTGTAGAAATCATCGGTCTCGCCCAATCCACCACCCCAGATACGTACCAGATTCACATTCGCATTGCGGCAGAGCTGCAGCTCCATATCATAGCGCAGTGAATCACGGTTCAGCATCATATCCGGTACCCAGGCACCGCCAACAAGATGCACTCTTCTTCCATTCACGAAAAATTCGCGGCGCATCCATCCGTTCACATCTGTTGCAGAAGATGAAACGGTGCGGACGCCGAAAGTGAAAGTGATCTCATCCGAAACTGTATTGCCTTCCGCATATTTTATACGGATACGATAGAGATCCGGACGGCCATAATTATTGGGCCACCACAAATGGGGTTTATTGAGGACGAATTGTTTGATCTGATCAGCGGACAGTAAGATATCCTTCGTGCTGTTCGCAGCAACAGATACCGCTTGCTCTACCGTGAAACCTGCACCGGTAAAGGTTTCCGGCTGAATCGTGACCAGCAGCTTGCCACTGGAAGCGGCAGTGTGATGATTCGTGACAGCCAACTGCAGAGAAAGCTTCGCAATGGAAGTATCGGGTAAATTGGGAAGATCCGTGATGAGCCGCGGATGTTCGATTACTACTTTACCGGAAGTTCTTAAATATACCGGCTGCCAGATACCGATATTACGGTCGTGGACTTCCGGGATCCAGTCCCAGCCAATGGATGAAAGCATGGTCACATTCTTTCCGATATCACCGGTCGGTCCGCCATTCAAAAAGAAATCACCGAGACCTTCAGTCTGTGGCGGTGCAGGCAAGCCGGGTTCATCCAGCTGATAGATCTTTACCGCCAGTACATTTTGTGTTCCGGCTTTGATGACATCCGATACATTCAGAAAATATTCCGCGAACATACCGGCCATTTGAGAAGAATCGGAGATCTGCGTGCCATTCAGCCACACATCCGCGCGGTAGTTGATCCCTTTGAAGACGAGTTGGAAGAATTTTCCTTTATCACCTGCGGGCACTTCAAAGGTGGTGCGGTACCAGTACGGTTTTTTCCAGGGATTGGGTTCACCGGGCAGGTGACTGTATTTTTCCAGGCCGAACTGATGATTGAAAGAATCCGAAGCATCCGGGATCAGCATATTGTTCATACCGGTGTAGGGATCGGGATAAACTTTATTGGCAACAAGCCCGGTCAGGACGGTAGACGGAACCGTAACCGGGAACCAGTAATCCTTGCTCTTGTAGGCAGTGGTGGAGATCGTTGCTCCGTTCTCTTTGATCACAGCGGATGACTGCAATCCGAATTGCCGTAGTTCCTGTTGCTTGACTGGCTGGGCCATGGCGGACTGGAACAGGCTGAGTGCGATTGCACCTGCAATGATCTTCTTCATCGGAATTTGTTTCATGTTATAATTTATATGTTCATCATTTTTCAATACGCAACAATACGACTTCCAGCGGCACCAGTGTTATCGTTTTGGGTGCCACTTCGCCGGGCTCTTCCCCGGTATTACAGTACGTTGTCTTTTTCACCGCCGCCTTCCATTGTAACAAAGTGCTGGCTGTTTGGGCTGAAGGATTGTACAGCGCCATGATCCAGGCTTTACCGTCATCACTGGGCTTCAGCATGGTTACAACAATATGTTCATTACTGAGTCTGACCAGTGATGCCTCATTTTTCCGGCCATCACCCGGTGTAACGATCAAAGGTTCATTGAGCCCCCTGGCAAAGCGGGTGGCCTTCACTGCATCAAAAGCTGCATGCGGCTGCAACGCATAATGATAGGTAATCAGGCCATCCTGTGAGGCACGGGAATTCGTTTCCCAGTGATTGTTCAATGCCCAGGAATACAGGGCCTGTGTGGGTTCTATCTTTTTACGCCATACGGAAGGATCGGTTTGTCCTCCCAATTTATCAGCCGTGATCCCACCCACCTGCAGCAAAGCAGCATCGGGTGTAGCCCAGGTGATGCCGGTCTCCTTATTCGATACATCCGCCCAATCATTCACTTCCAGCCAGTTCTTGCAGGAACCCGGGATCTGATCTTTTTCCGGTTGCATTTGTCCTAACGGCAGATCGAGCAGCACCCTTCCGTCAGGCACATGGAATGGGAATCCAAAATTCACCGCTTCCTTGCCACCCAGATTCGCGAACCGGTAATCACCGGGTTTCGGACTCAGGGGTGACGGTTTCTTATCCACGATATTGACGATATCTGCATGGTCCATTCCACTGATCAGTGTTACCTCCCGCACCAGACTGTTACAACCCGGTGCATCGGATACGATCTTTAATGTGGCAAGCACAGGTCCATTCTCTTTAACCGAGATCTTCACCGGGCCATTGTGACCAAGTGCATTGACCTTATTGCTATCCAGGAAAAGGAATTCATTCAGCGGGCCTTTGCCTGCATCCACGAATTCATTGTCCACTTCTTTGCTACGGATGCTGGTAATACCACCGTTGACCGGATCAAGGGCTAAACGGATGATGCCGTTATCAAGACCATTGGCCGAAACTTTTATGTTTGTTGCAGTTGTGGCTTTGCCACGCAAAATGCTGAACGTGACCGAACCAAAAGCAGGAACCGCTTTTGCAACGAAGGCCAGTTCACCGGTCGACAATCTTTGTGAAGCGATGGTCACACCTTTGGGATCCCTTACTACATCCCCGACTGCAGAAAGCCCAGCGGGAACCAGTACCAGCGCGGTCTGGTCCCATGAATGGGTATTGAAGACCCTGATGCTGTTTTCCTTCCCTTGTGCCGGAGTTACTTCATTCAATAACTGTGTTGAAAGATCATGCGCGATGGTCGCGTATGACTTCTTGATCTCCCATTGTTCCGTTGTTTTCTTGCTTAAAGGACTGGCAACGGATTCATCCGCACCCCAGGTGTGTTCAGAGTACAAGAGAACATGCTGCCAGGCTTTATAGAACTGATCGGCCGGGAAAGATTTATTGGCGTTCATGGCATACATCGTCTCTGCCTGAGTGAGTCGCGATGAAGATTTCCGGCTTTGTGCGGTTTCAAAAGCTGAAGAGCCGGTGCCATCTTCCCAATAACCGGTCCAGTCTCCTTTATACGAAGGAAGCTTGTCACCGAATTTCTTTTCAAAAGCGCTGAAAGCCTCACTGGTACCGGATACGATGAAATGCGGCCAGGCATAGGTTTCATTCCATTCCTTCACGAATTCACTTACTTCTATTTCCGGAATGGCATTATCACCGTGTCCGCTCCAGCGCATATAAGAAATATCAAAAGGATATTTGATCTCGTCCAGTTTGCCCACATACATGTTCACGAATTTTGCATTGAGATGAGGAATCCCATGTGACAACGAATACCCCTGGTAAGGGATCCAGACCAGCACCTTCTCTTTGCCGGACGGAGAGATCCAGTAAAATGGTTTCTCTTCCATCTGTTGCAGAATGGTGCCGATACGGTCGAAATTATTCGGTGCGGGTGAAAAATATTTTATACCGGCTTTGGACATGGCCGTTACAACACCCCAGGTATAGCCCGGCACATCACTGATCATGGCCGCATCGATCTTTACGCCGAGTTGTTTGGCCGTAATTGCGGAACGACGGAACAACTGAAGCAGTTCTTCCGGTTTGCAGATACCGGTCAGTGTATTCAGGAACATGCCATTGATGCTGACCTGTCCGCGTTTCACGGCTTCTGCAAATTGCTTCTTCTGCGCATCCGTTCCGCGTTCCATCAGCAGATCGATGGCATAGGTCCCTTCCAGGTTCCAGACGAACTTCGCGCCATCCGGGTAATTCTTTGTCTGCTCCGCGTACTGCATGCCTGTCAGCAGGTTATTGAGCTGTTTCTTTTCAATATTCGTTTGTATCTCCGTATAGCCCACATCAAAATGAGAATGCGGTGTAATATAAATGGTGCGTTGTTTCACGGGTTGCAGGATCAGCATGCGGTCCTGCATCATTGTACTGCCGGAGCGGATCGTTACCCGCAGGCTATCCGTTTTGGATACCGCCGGTACATCCAGACTGAAAGTATGCAGTCCGTCTTCCATGACGATCTTCTTTAATTCTTTCCCATTGATCAGGACCTGCAGATCCACCGGATCACCGAAATGCAGTGTGTTCATGATGATAGCCTGCATGCCGGTCCTGAATAAGAAGGGCGAAGGCACCAGATCGATCTGTTCGGCGAATGAGAATTTGAAGGTCATCAGCCAGTCGTTACTGTGCTGCGATTGGCCGATGATCTTGAGCCGTGCCGGTTTGCCAGGTGTCAGCATCGATGCGGGAACACGCAGAAAGGCCAGACCGTGTGCGTCTTCATTATGATCACGGTTCATTTGCTGAAAAACGAACCGGGTGCTGTCGGGCGCACCTGCGGTCCAGTCGGGTGTTTTATTCCCGGGCAATGTCGTTAGCGTGAGTATCTTTTTATCATCGAGATACAGATCGAAATTGCGGGCATCCGCGCTGGTGCCGGAAGAGTGACTGGCCACCCAACTGAAATACACATAAGGTTCATTTAAGGTGGCGGGTACCGGAGCGGTTTCCCATTCGATCGTTTTCTTTCCATCCGTCGCGCGTGTCAGCAAAGCTACCGCAGCGTAATCCGGGAAGGCTGAAATATAATTGATATGCTCACCGCTTATTTCTTTGGAGAATCCGCTCACCCAGTTGATACGACCGAAGAACGGAACGGTCCTTTGCGCGAAACCCGTGTGCATGCCAAGCAGCAGGGATAGCGTGATGAAAGTGGATCTTACCAGTTGTGCGGGGGTGAAGGGTTTCATAACATCATATTTTGTGTACGTGAATGCAATGATCAGGCGTGGATCGACTCCAGGCTTTTTCCTTTGGTTTCCGGTATCATCTTCCATGAAATATAGAATGCAGCCGCACTGAATCCGGCAAAAACCAAAAACGTGATGGAGGGTCCGGTTCCGTTCAGCATCATCGGAAAGAACTGACCCACGAGCCAGTTGGCGACCCAGAGCGCCATGGTAGAGATCGCTACTGCACTGCTGCGAACGGATGTCGGGAATATCTCTGAAATGATGACCCAGGTGACCGGGCCGAATGAAAAGGCGAAACAGGCGATGAACAGGATCACCGGTGTCAGGATCAGCCAGCCATTGTCAACATGCAGCGCGAACAGTACCGCAGTGGCAACCAGTGAGAAGATCGCTCCTCCGATACCTGCCATGAGTAATGGTCTGCGTCCCCATTTTTCGATCCAGAAGATCGCCACCAGGGTGAACAGGGTGTTCACGATCCCGATCGTGACCTGTCCGCCCAAGGCCTCTCCCAGCCTGAACCCTGCTTTTTCCAGGATGGACGGACCATAGTATATGATAGCATTGATCCCACTGAACTGTGATAACGCGGCTAATGCCACACCTATGAATAATGGTTTACGATAACGCTGATGAAAAACTTCTTTGAAGCCCGCCTTAGGTCCTTCCTGAACCGATGCGCGGATCGTACGGATCTCTTCCCTTGCTGTGAATGGATCATTGATGCGGCCGAGTATGGCTTCCGCTTTTTCTGGTTGCTCACGCATGGCCAGCCAGCGCGGACTTTCAGGAATAAAGAAAATGAGGATGAAAAAAAGCAGGGCGGGAATGATGCCGACCGCGTACATGCCGCGCCAGGATTCATTCCGGAAAAGCAGGTCTTTCCATTCCGAACCGGTCAGTGCTGAGCCGGCATTGGATTGTACCATGGCATTGGAGAAATAGGCTACGAGGATACCGATCGTGATCGCCAGCTGATAATATGCAATGAGCTTTCCCCTCATTTTGGGAGGAGCCAGTTCCGCCAGATACATCGGGCACACTACGGAAGCGACACCGATGCCGATGCCCCCGATGAGCCGGAAAGAGATCAATGAGATCGTGCCGGAAGAAAATGCGGCGCCAATGGCGGATAACGCGAAAAGCAAAGCGGCGGCAAGCATTACTTTTTTTCGTCCGAAGCCGTCACCCGCACGACCACTGATGGCTACGCCGGCGATACAACCCAGTAAAGCCGAACTGACATACCAGCCTTCCATGGCGGTTCCCATGCCGAATTGTTGTGTGACCAGGCGGATGGTACCGGAGATCACGGCCGTATCGAACCCGAAGAGGAAGCCTCCGAGTGTAGCCGTGACGGTAATGAAGGCCAGCAGTCCTGCTGTACACTTTGCATTATTTTCCATAAAAGGGTCTTTGCCGGTCAACAGGCTTCGTCCTTCACACTGGCCACAACGAGGTATGCTTTTCCGGGTGTATTGTGAGTGATCGTATAACTTTCTGCATGTGCCGGAATGATGAACGTTTCGGCATATTCAAACTTCACGGAAGTTCCGCCGGCTGTCACTTCCACACGATCCCCTTCCACCAGCATGCAGCAATGACATTGTCCGTTCGTGGCAATGCTGATACTTCCTGTGAATTCATACCGGTCCACTTTATAAAAATGATCGGGATGTGTGGGCAGCGATACCTGCTGTCCATTCTCAAGTTCAGTTGCGATGACCGGATGCGAGATCAGTGTTTGGGCCACGACCGCACCTTTCCTGGAAAAGTCAAGGTTATTCATGGCGTGTCCGATATTGATGGGGCGTGGCTTGCCATTCAGGTCCAGCCTTTGCCAGTCATACATCTTGAAAGTGAAGATATAGGGGGTACTGCTGATCTCCAGTACCAGGTTATTTTTCCCGGAAGCGTGTACGGTCCCGGCAGGGATCAGGAAGAGATCATGTTTTTTTGAAGGGAACTTCTGAACATACTTTTCCGCTTCTACTGCGGTACCAAATGCCTGCGCGTTATCCAGCGCTTTCCGGAAAGTGCCCGGGTCAATGTCTTCCCGAAATCCCAGGTATACATGTGACGCGTCCTTATTGTCCAGTATATAATAAGTTTCATCCTGTGTGAACTTTTCACCGAAATGTTCGCGGATATAATCGGTACGGGGATGGCATTGCAGGGAAAGATTACCGCCATCCATGGTGTCGAGAAAATCGAAACGGATCGGGAATTCCTTGCCGAAGCGTTTGGCAGCTTTACCCAGTAACTGATCATGTCCGCTGAAGAGCAGCAGATCGAATGAAACTTCCAGCAACAGGTCATTGCCTTCGATCACGATGCCGTTCTCCGGCGTGATGAGTTCAAACGACCAGGCATAGTTCACTTCTTCCTTGTTCAATCCTTTGAAATGCTGTTTCATCCATTGACCGCCCCAGACACCGGCTTCGAACCAGGGTCTTGCCCTAAGCGGCGCTTTCATCATCTTGCGCAGTGTATCGCGGAGGTCATGGCCTTCCATCCAGGTGATCTGGTCGATACGCTGTTCATCAACGATGATATCGATATTGGGCAGCGACCGGTCCTTATGCTTTGCCAGCATGGGCCAGTCGATGAAATAAAAACGTTTGTACATCTGTCCCGCAGGTGCCGGTTCAACAGCCCCGATATTGCAAAGATGACCTGCACGGGAACGGTATTGGATCTCATTCCTTGGCACATCGATATAGATATTCGTACCCTTCCAGCCTGATAATGTAGCCCCGGTACCATATACGATGCAGATATCCGCATCCGCATCGGGTTGCAACAACTCCAGTTTTGACGGGTCGAAGAAATCAGCCAGTTCGCCTTCGAATCGTTTGCCGAATAAGGGATCCTTCTCATTCAGTGAGCCGGCGATCATACGATCGGTCTCGGCAACCGGCCGCAGACACATGCTGATATCGTACCAGAATACTTTTTTACCGAGTGCCTGCAGTGCTTCATGCAAATGGCGTCTGAAACGTTCCCAGTACACCGATCCGAATCCGTCCATGACCACGATATGATCATTCGCTATTTTGGCTGCAAGGGTATCAAAGCCTTTAAAGACAGGAACACCGGACCGGTAGGCCGGATACAGCTGATATCCTTCATGTCCTGTTTTTGTATGCTGAAGCGGCAGCAGGGCCTGTTCACTTTTGCGAAGACAGGTCACCGGTAATTCTGCAATGCCTGGTGTTCTTTCTTCCTTCACAACAAATGCAGCTCCACTGAGGATACAGGATTCCGTATCGCTGCATGAAATGATACGTGGCAAAACAGAAAGCCCGGTCAGTGCCGTACGCAATGAAGGTTCAAATAAATGGGATGCTTTGGAAATATTACCTCCCAGCACCAATACATCACAATTGAATTGCTGCAGCCAGGGCTGAAGGAAGGAACCGAGGTTCTTTCCGAATTGATTGAATACATAAGTGGCCGGCGAGTCCGGATCTTCCGCCAAGGCGCGTACCGTCATATCTTTTTTCCCGGTCAGCCCCGCGTATTCCCCGAGGATCCAGCGGGTAGAAAAATAATCATCCGCGATACTTTTTTCAAAAGGCTGGTTAAAGAAAGCACCGCTTGCCGGGATACCCGGATGCTGTTCCACCAGTTTATCATTACTGTAGAATGCGGAACCGAAGCCGGTGCCCAGTGTCAGGAACACCACATTTTTCCCGGCCAGTCCATACCGGTGCCAGGCACCGATGGCGAAACAATGCGCATCGTTCTTGAATCTGAATTGCGTTTGTGCCAGACCGGTAGCATCGCTCAGTGCCTGCTGGACATGCAGGCCGAATGTAGACTGGAATTTGCCGCCCACATTGCAAATGGCACTTACCCCATTGGCATAATCAAAGGGACCGGGAAAAGCGATTCCAATATGCTGCACGGAGGTATTTCCTCCCATCAGTTCCAGGATCGTATCGCTGATATTGCCGATGATATCGGTGGCTTGTTCACCGGAATCGATATCCCTTCCGGCCATGGACAGCGGTTCATCCTTCCGCTGATCAGGATCGAACAGACCCGCAGTAGCATGGCTGCCGCCTATGTCCATTCCGATTATCTTCTTGTTCACGTTCATCAGTCAGTCAGTTTAGTTGGTTAGGTGCAGGTATCCCCATTTCGACGGCAAATGCATATTCACGGCTCCCTGAGGTGTCCAGGCCCAATAATATTCATGTGGTATCAGCTCATTATTATTCTTCGTACTTGTTTTATCCACCCGCAGGAAATTGATCCGCCAGCTATGATCCTTCATTTGCTGTCCGGCATCGAGCAACCTGCTCAGCGGGACCGACAACTCAGCATACCAGCCTTTGTCCGTATCCCGGTCATCATTCAGCGTTCCATCCACCTGCACCGCAGTGAGCAGTCCGGGTGTATCCCATTCCATATCCGCTTTGCCACCTTCGCTGTAAGGCTTATCCAGTTTGAGGTCCATCACCGTCCCTGCCGCGTTGATCTCGATCTCCACGTAATTCTTCCCATCCCCATCCGGGTCAATGAATACCTCAAAATCATTTTCCTTGAACAACAGGTCATCGTGCTTCGTCATGGCAGCCGTTACATGCGGTTCTTTCATCCAGGCCAGGATATAGAGTATTGAATCATCATGCATCATTTTGATCCGGGTCTCATACAAGGGAGCCGGACCATTCGCACTGCTGATATCCGTAAATGCGGAAGACCATACGGCATCCTTCCATTCTTTTGCTCCTGCCTTCCCATCGATCACCGGAGCGTACTTCGGTCTTACCGCTTCATAAACCAAAGGCACCGAAACATCACCCTGCTGACAAATACCGGTTACCGGCAGGCTCAGCAGTAAGCATGATAAATGATATACGGATCTCAGGTTCATATTAAACTCCTATGTTCGGTTCGATCAGATATTCTTTGATTGAAGGATCGCCGGATGCGTATGCGCCGTCTTCATCACCAGTTCCCCGAATAAAGTGTTGGCCCATGCGAACCATTTACGGCTGAATTTGGATGCATCATCCTTATGGAATGATTCATGCATGAATCCGGTGCCACCATGGGTCGCTTTCAGATCATGCAGGCTTTGTCTGATATCCTCCGGACTCACAGCGGTCAGGGCTTTCATCGTGATGCTGAGCGGCCAGATCATATTCAGTCCGGCATGCGGACCGCCAATACCCGCTGCTGCCTTGCCTTTGAAGAAGAACGGATTGTGTTCACTCCATACCAGCTTGCGTGTGTTCAGATATACAGGATCGGTATTCTTTACCGCATCGAGATAAGGCAACGCCAGCAGACTGGGCACATTCGCGTCATCCATCAGGTTATAACTTCCATATCCGTTCACTTCATACGCGTATACTTTTCCAATACCGGGATACGTGACCGTTGCATATTTCTTCAGAGCCTCATTCACTTCATCTGCCAGTAAAGTGCAACGCAGCGCCAGCGCGTCATTTTTCTTCACCGCATGCAGGATCTCCGCGGCCTGGCGTAATGAAACCACGGCGAAGAAGTTGGAAGGGATGAGGAAAGGATAGATCGTCGCGTCATCACTGGGCCGGAACATGGAACAGATCAGTCCTACCGGTTTCACCGGATAACCATAACCACCTAATGGCACTCCATCGGTGGCCCAGGCGGTGGTACGCTGAAAAGTATAAGGCCCTTCATTTTCCTTGCGTTGCTGTGCTTTGAATGTTTCTACGGTCAGTTCTATCGTATGTTCCCAGTCGGCATCAAAAACAGAAGTATCACCACTGGTTTTCCAGTAACCATGTGCCAGACGGATCGGATAACATAATGAATCGATCTCCCATTTGCGCTCATGTATACCCGGTTTCATATCCGTAATATCCGTTGCCTTCCATTCACTCACCTTGCTGGCATCTTTATAGAATGCATTCGCATAAGGATCGAGGATGATATTCTTTTTTTGACGATTGATCACGCCGGCGATCAGCCGGCGCAGGCCATCATCTTCTTTAATGAGCGAAAGATAGGGCCACACCTGCGCGGTGCTGTCGCGTAACCACATCGCGTCGATATCACCCGTGATCACATAGGTATCAGGTTTTCCGCCTTCGGAACTAAAGTCAACGGTCGTGTCCAGTGTATTGGGGAAACAGTTCCCGAACAACCAGCTCAGTTCCGGATCCGCGATCTGTTTCTGGATGCGTACGATCGCTGCTTCCACTGCTTCACTGCTGAATTTCCGGTCAGCCAGTGGCGGGCGTTTGGATTCAAATCCTGTTGAACCCGCGGCGAACAACCGCTGAGGGCCTAAAGCCACTGCTGCGGATAAGATACCGGTTTGCTGTATGAACTTCCTGCGTGATTGCATAAATTATTTGTTTGCTGAGTAGGAATAAGGGAATGCAGCCGGCTTTGTGCCGCGCTGTGTATTCGGAGCGGGTGACATCATGTAACTGATCACGCCGCCTTTCTGGATCGCGCCATGTTCAATGAAATTCTTACTGACTTCCACACCGTTCCATTTCATGCTGCTCACATACCTGTTCTGGACACTGTTGGCCGGGGCATTGATGCGAAGGGTCTTTCCGTTCTCCAGATGCAGACGAACATCCCTGAATAATGGGGCTCCTGTTACATACTGGTCCGTACCCGGACAAACGGGATAGAAACCCATGGCCGAGAATATGTACCAGGCAGAGGTCTGGCCATTGTCCTCATCGCCGCAATAGCCGTCGGGCGTGGGTTTGTACAGGCGATTCATTACTTCACGGGTCCAGTATTGTGTCTTCCAGGGCTGGCCCGCATAATTGTACAGATAGATCATGTGCTGGATGGGCTGGTTACCATGTGCATACTGCCCCATGTTCATGATCTGCATCTCACGGATCTCATGGATCGTGAAGCCGTAATAACTGTTATCGAATAAAGGCGGCATGCTGAAAACAGAATCGAGCATATTGCAGAACACCTGATCCCCGCCCATCAGGTTCACCAGTCCGCGGATATCATGGAACACACTCCAGCTGTAATGCCAGCCATTGCCTTCCGTGAATGAATCACCCCATTTGAGCGGATTATACGGCGTCTGGAATGTGCCATTCGCTTTCTTACCCCGCATCAGTTTCGTTTCGGGATCGAAGAGTTTTTTATAATTCATCATGCGCTGCTCCAGCAGATCGATCTCCGCCTGCGGACGTTTCAGCGCTTTGGCCAGTTGCCAGATCGTGAAATCATCATAACAATATTCCAGCGTGCGTGCGGCGTTTTCATTGATGCCTGCATCCGTGGGTACATAGCCCAGTTCATTGTACAACTTCACGCCTTTGCGGCCCACTGCACTATTGGGACCCTCATTGTTGGCACCATGCTGCAGCGCTTCATAAAGTATTTCAATATCATAGCCGCGGAGTCCTTTCATGTAAGCATCCACAACGATGGATGCGGAATTATTGCCCACCATCACATCACGGTAGCCCGGGCTTGACCACTCGGGCAGGAAACCGCCTTCCTTATAATCATTGATCAGGCCTTCCTGCATTTCCTTGTTGATGGAAGGATAAAGCAGATTGAGCAAGGGATACAATGCGCGGAACGTGTCCCAGAAGCCGGTTCCGGCATACATATACCCGGGTAACACTTTACCATTGTAAGGACTGTAATGCACCACCTTTCCGGAAGCATCGATCTCATAATGTTTTTGCGGAAAACAAACCGTGCGGTAGAGGCATGAATAGAATGTACGGATCTGGTCTTCTGTTCCACCTGCCACTTCTACACGTGACAAGGTCGTATTCCATGCGGCCTTTGATGCTGAAACCGTTTCCTGGAATGAAGCCTTACCCACCTCACGTTCAAGGTTGAGCGCTGCCTGTTCCGGACTGATGAATGAAGAAGCAACTTTCACATGGATCATCTCCCCTTTTGAGGTACGGAATCCAACGATCGCTCCTGCATGACCCGCAGTTTGCTCCAGTGTATTTTTCACCAGCACACTGTCGTGCCAGGTATCAGCGCTCACGAAATCATGATCGAACTGCAGGATGAAGTAGTTCTTAAAATTAGCGGGTACGCCCCCACTGTTGCGGGTACTGTATCCGGTGACCGTGCGTTTGGCAGGGTCGATCTTTACGGAAGAACCTTTTTCAAATGCATCGATGACGATATAGGACTGATCATTCTTCGGAAAGGTGAACTGAAAACTGGCCGCGCGTTCGGTTGCTGACAATTCCGCTTTCACATCATAATCGGCCAGATAAACACTGTAATAATAAGGAGTGACCGTTTCAGCCTTATGGCTGAACCAGCTGGCGCGCTCATTCTCATCGAACGCGGGCTTACCGGTAACCGGCATGATGGAGAACACACCATAATCATTCATCCAGGGAGAAGGCTGGTGCGTTTGTTTGAAACCACGGATCTTTTCCGCAGTGTATGTGTACATCCAGCCGTCGCCATTGCGACCGGTCTGAGGCGACCAGAAATTCATGCCCCAGGGGCGGGCGATAGCGGGATAGGTATTGCCATTCGACAAACTATACAGGGACTGTGTGCCCATCAGCGGGTTGACATGATCCACCACTGAACGGGTCGTTTGCTGACCTTTCATTTCAGAAAGCATTCCCAGCATCAACGCAACCCATAAACCTGACCGCAGTATATGTCTCATTTGTTTCTTATTTAGTTTTTTGAACCGGCAGATCCTGTGGCGGCCGGTTTTCCGGAGCCACGCCCCAAACAGCTGATGGTTTCGGCCCCATCTTCAGTACCAGTGTACCTCCCTGCCGGATCATGGCATGGGTGATGTATGATTTGTTCCAGGGCTTGCCATTCCACAACGCTCCCTGAATATAGATATTCGTTTTACTGTTTTGCATGACCTGCAGGCGGAAGGCTTTCCCACCGGTATTCGGGATGACGGCCTCATTCACGGAAGGGCTGCCCAAAACATAAATGCCGTTAGCCGGATTCACCGGATAAAAACCCATAGCGGAGAGTACATACCAGGCAGACATCTGTCCCAGATCTTCATTCCCGCACAATCCATTCGGTTTATCCGTATAAAAGGTATCCACGATCTGACGGATGCGCTGTGCAGTTTTCCAGGGCTCACCCGCATAGGCATATAAATAAGGTATGTGGTGATTGGGTTCATTGCCCTGTGCATACAATCCGATCAGTCCGCTGATATCCGGAGAAGCTTCATCACCCATCTCCGCTTTGGTGCTGAACAAGGCATCCAGTTTTTTAATGAAGGGTTTTTCACCACCGAACAATCCGATCAGTCCGTAAGGATCCTGCGGCACCAGCCAGGTGTATTGCCAGCTGTTCCCTTCCGTGTAATCATCATGCCGGTGAGAAGACAACATCGGATCGAAAGGTACGTGCCAGCTGCCATCGATCATTTTCCCGCGCATGAATTGTGTGTTATGATCGAAATATTCACGGTACAGTTGCGCGCGTTTACTGAA
>JAKPSI010000128.1 GCA_029555415.1 Bacteroidota bacterium
AACATTACAACCGATGGCATATTAAACGACATCATCAATACCTCTTTGATGATTGGCTCATTGGGTAAATTTTTTGACCCCAAAGGAGAATATCAGCATATAGCCACCGGATTAACACAATTAAAATCATATATCTACCAGGGAGCATTCCGCAGTGATGAGGCAGTATTGGCTTCGGCGAAAGCAGCCTACCTTGCTACAATGACATTAACGGGTTATGAGGGTGAAATACAGCGGTGGCAGGACGGCGATGATATTTTGAAATATATGATAAAACCGATTGAATACCAGTTTTTGAACAAACGAAGGAATATTCCTGGTGGTGCGTTGTTTTATTGGTATCAAACATTGGGGTTGTTGGGTAGGCTGGAAAATGCTTAATCGTAGACATTTATATTTTTTTTTATGTTAAAAAATTAGTTTTATGGTTACCTTCTTTAATTTTTTTTATAAGTAATGAAAGTAGTTAGTTTTAAAGAGCCTAATAATTATACTGATGAGGAATTAATTAACCTTCTCAGAGAGGATAGTGATGCCCTGTCTATTATTTATAAACGTCATAAATCATACTGTATCAACTTTATGAAAAGCATGTATAATGATTATGATGAAATTAAAGATATATTCCAAGATGCTGTAATTGTGTTTTATGAGAATTTAAACACGGAAGGTTTCAAATTAACATGCTCTATACAAACGTATTTGAACTCAATTTGCAGAAATCAAATTTTGAAGAGGATTAATTTTTCAAACAGGTATGAAATCAAAAATGCAGACGATAAAAGTGAATTCTTGGAGAGTATTACAGATTGGTTCGATGATGGGGGTGAGGTGAATAATGAAAGGGTTAATATTATGAAAGATGTTTTAAAAGAGATGAAAGAGGGCTCAAGCAAATGTTATGATATTCTGGTCAGATTTTTCTATCAAAACCAAACAATGGATAAAATTGCCGCTGAGTTAGACTATACCAATGCAGATAATGCAAAAAATCAGAAATACCGTTGCCAGGAAAAATTAAAAAGTGAAGTCTTTAAAAGATTACAAAAGTGAGTAGCTTAGATAAAAAACATATTGAAATATTTAGGGAATATTTTCTTTCGCACAATGAAGATGTTCGACGAAATATCAGGAATATTTTGTCGGGGGCTCTGTTGAAGTATCTATCCATTATTGAAATCGGTTTCTTTCGAAATACTACAGTTGAAAATATTGCTTCGGAAATCGAAGCTACCCATCTTATTCCGGATTTGAGGCAGTTACAAACAGACTATCATTCATCATTGGAACAAATTTTTGAAAAGGAAGTGGCTTTTGCAATTAAGGCTACAGAACGAGCCGCCTTTAAAAAAAAATTTGAATCAATTGATTTGGAAGAAGGTTTTCAAATTGATGAATCCGATATAAAATCGGCAATTACACAAGTAGAGAGGGAATTTATAAAACAAAAGTTTGAAAATCTTGATGAGGGAACAGCAATTAAGCAAAAGCCCCCTGCGCCAGTAATATCTTTTAACCGGATTATAAGGTATGCTGCTGCCGCAGCCATTATTGGAATTGTTTTTTTGGGAGGGTATCTTATTATCAACAATAGTAAAGAGCAAAAAAATGGAGGTCTTGCTAAGAATGAAAATAAGAATGACTCAATAAAGACCGAAATAGCTACTAACCTACCAACGATTACCGAGCAAATATCAAAGCAGCAACTACTTCTTCCTGAATCCTTTGGTTTTGCAAAAGAAGAACCTAAAGTCTTTACCATCGTAACTCTAAATATTAAAAAACAAATAGATACTTTAAAGAAAATTTATTCAGACGAGATCCAAGGCAAAAATGGCGCTGGCTATGGCCCGATAGCTAAAATAATATCTCAGCAAATGGATTCTTTGTTGAGTATCAGAAACACTTATACTTATGATGTTACGAATAAGAAAATTGTGCTGAGGCTGGCTAATGACCAGATGGTAGATAAAGTTATTTCAACAGCCCCATCACTAAAAACTAATTTATTCGTTAAAATAAACAATGGCTATTATCAGTTAAAGCCAACGATGCAGCCATTGAAATTAATTCCTGTTAAAAATAAAGACACTATTGAGGAGTTAGAAAAAATTGTGTTTCAAAATTCATAAAGATTAATGCGTTTAAAGTTTTTACTTATATTATTATTGATTTCATTCAATTTGTTTGCACAGGTAAACAAAAAGAAACTTATTATAGCCCAGAAAATCTTTGATAACCTTGTAAATGCCTATGCAAGTAATAAAAGTGCCCCATCTCTAAAAATGCTTTCAAAGGGTTCCACAAGGGTAGTCGCACAGTACATTGCATCTCCATCCCCAACAGTTCAGGTTGATGAAGCCATATTCGATATATGTATGGGTCTTGGAAAAGATTCAGCCAATGCTCTGGCTATTATTTTAAGTCATGAGTTGGCACATTATTATAATGATCATAACTGGTGTAGCGATTATGCTTTCGCATTAAGAAATTCCGCATTGGGAAATACTTTAAACAAAGTGTCTAAGGAATCAAAGATTGAAAAGGAATCCATTGCTGATAGTTACGGCCTGTTTTATTCAAGCCTGGCGGGTTATAGGCCTTTTGATGTGTTTAATTTATTACTTGACAAAATATATAAGCAGTATAAGTTACCCGAAGTTGTTCCCGGTTATCCATCCAAAAAAGAAAGAAAAGAAATCAACAGGGTACAGAAAGAAAAGATTCAAAATTTAATTCCAGTCTTTGAAGCAGGAATAATTCTGCAATATTTGAAATATTATGAAGAGGCAGCTTCTTGTTTTGAATATTTGACAAAATATTTTCCAAGCAGGGAGATGTATAATAATTATGGTGTTTGTAAAATGTCACTGGCATTAAATTATAAACCTGCCGAAGTAGTAAGTTTTATTTATCCTGTAGAAATTGATGCTTCAAGCAGGATATATTCTCAAACTGATAGGGGGGATGATACGCTAAATAGAGAAGGGAAATTCAAGGAACTTACACAGGATGCTAAAACGGCCTTTGATAAAGCAATTAGCCTTGACCCAAAATATATCAAGTCACATATTAACCTTGCTTGTCTATATGATATTAGGGGAAATTATCAGGCTGCTTTAGGAGTGGTTAACGAAATAGAAAATTTAACCTCTGAAATCAATCCTGACTTACTGCTAATAAAAGCTATTGCCTTGTATCACATCAAAAATGTAAATGAATCCGAAAAGATTTTACAAGAAATCAGCAGCAAGCATGGCAACGATATATATGATTACAATTACAAACTACTTGCAAATTCTATTTTATTTAGTAATGATGTGCAGGCAATTGAAAAATGGAAAGATGCCTGGGTGAACGAACAAGTGATTTTGAGTTCAGATACTTGCAATAGTCGGCATAAGGTTCTAAATAGTGTAGCCAACAATAAGGCCGCTATCACTTTTCAGGGTATTGAAGCCTCCCTTTATTTGGGCCGAACTATTTTTGCCGGAAATTCATTTTTGATAATGAAAATAAAAAACAAAAGAATCATAGCCGATTTAAATATTTATATAAACGCTGGTACTGATGCCTCTTCAGATTCCAAAAAGCTTGTAACAAATAATGGAAAATGTTTCTTAATACACCTGCCCAGCACCACCTGGTCGGTTGTCTACAAAGAGTTTCTGAATGAATAAATCTCGAAACATATTTTGCCTGTTCGTGTGTTTTGTATTGCTTTCTATACAAGGAATATCGCAAGATCTTAGAATTGATTTTGAAAGAATTAATTCTGAGAAAGCAAAACAAAAAACAAATGGCGATTACATGAACTATCTTGAAAAGGAGGTTCAATCTTTGGAGCGTTCTTATGGAAAAACATCTAAAGAGTATGTGTATTTAAGAGGCTTTTATCTTGATGAATATCATAAGATTTACCAACCTTATGCAACATTGAATCCAATATCGATAAAGGAATATACAGAAGGGCGTAGTGAATTAGTTCAATTATGTGCTAAGGTATATGGAGACACATCTGTTCAATATGCAGAGGCTATAGTAATGCATATAACGAACTTTACAAGCCTCTGGAATGGATCATTGAGTGATTCGTCATTTCTAAATCTGCTGTACTTAACTGATAGGGCAATTAGTATTACATTTTCAACCTCATTGTATGCGCAGGATATAAAATTTGGTTATTTAGCAATGCTTTATTCTGAAAAAGGCGACTTGTTTAGTAAAATTGGTGCCAGAGATTCCGCTATAAAATATTATGATAAAGTGTTGGAAATAAAAAAAACGCATCCATTGTATGACGCTTCTTTCCCTTCATTTTTATGCAAGTATGCAAATGCTATTGATGACGAAGATGTTCAAAAAGGATTAGATTTTTTAAATGGATACGAGCCTATTATTAAGGAAAAATATTTCAAAAGTGACAAGGAAAAATATTTTTCTTATCTCACCAGCATAGTAAGTCATTATTTGAGGACGAATTACATAGATAAGCAGGCAATATCGTATTTGTTGCTTGCAGATACGATTTGTTTGAATTTATATGGTGAATTATCAAAAGAATATGTGAATTATTGTGTGGATTTTAAACTTTCCACTTTCAAAAAAATGGGTTGGAAATCTCAGGTATTTCAGGTTTTGGCAGATTTGGATACTTATATTTTCAAACAGAAAGCAAGTCTTCTAACTCAAGACGACAATGTATTTAAAAAATATTATCTGGAATGGTTTTACTATTACCAGTCAATTAATGAAGAGCAAACTGGAGTGACGTACTTAAAATGGTTGGAAAAACATGATGTTGATTCTAATCTAAATCGCATTTCATTTTCAAGTAAGATTCTAATATATAGGGAGCTCAGTAATTATTATCGGTTCAAAAATTTTGACAGTTGTTTAAATTATAGCGTAAGAGTTCTGGATTTGGAAGTGAAAGCAAAGCAACTTTGGGGAGCTTATGTAATACATCAATATGCAGAAATCGCAAAATTGATGGTGAATGCAGTTGATACACCCAATTATGAATTAGCTAACAAGTTTTGTGTATTAGCCGCAGGTGAGTTTAAAGACGCTTATGGACTAAACTCATCCTATTATAAATCTGCAATGTTTACTCATGGTAAGTTATTATTTAAAACAGGTAACAAGTCTGATGGACTTAAAGAAATGGCACCTATGGTATATGGAAATTTGAATGATAACAGATTTGTGCCACCCCTAAATACAAGCATATTCCAGACTTACGGTGATATTTTGAATCAGGCAAATAGATATGACTCTGCTGATTTTTTTTATGATCAAATTTATTTAAGAAATAATGCTGCTCAAATTTTTCGAATTTTAGGTAGTTCTGGAGATTATCAACTTAAATCTTTGCAGGACATCTATGCCCAAAACTATCTTATATTAACCCAACATTTTCAAAGATTCAGGTCGTACAAATATGATTTTGTTTCCACTAATTTGGCAGAACAACTATTTAAAAAAAACCTGATTTACCAAATTCAGACATATACAAATGAAGCCATAAAAAATCCTTTTTCAGAACAGGATATAAAAACAGTGCGGCGAATTGAGCAGGATAAAAAAACTTATGACTCACTTCTTTATTCCGAATCTCCAGACTTAAACTTTATTGATTCGGCATACAGTGGCCTTGATTTAGATAAAAATTGGTTGTTGCAATCTTATATTTCTAATAATTCTAAAGACAGTTCCAGGTTAATAGATTTGAAGAGGGAATATTCATATTCTGAAATTCAAAAAAAGTTAACCAACGGTGAGTGTTTTATTGACATTGTAAGGTTTTTGATGAATGACAAGGAATTTGGATTTTCCCGGGAACCTTATTATGCAATTGTTCTTGTTGATAAAGCAAGCAACGAAAAATTAAAATATTTTTTCGTTGAAGATGGCTTACGTTTTGAAAAAGCAGTATTAGACGGTGATATAAATAAAGTTTCATCGCTTCTTTTGCCCTTAATTGATAGGTTGCGGAACTACAATAAAGTTTATGTAAATCCTGATGGGGCATTTAATCTTTTGAATTTTTATTCTCTCAAAGACGAGAATGACGAGTATTTGATTAAGAATAAAACTTTTGTTTATATAAATACTATATCCGGTATTACTGAACCGGTTGATCGTCCTCAAAATAATAATTTTGCAACATTTTTTGGAAATCCACTCTTTAATACAAAATCAACTTTTAATACAAGTATTCAAAGGATTACCGTTTTCCCATTTGATGCGGTTAGTAATTTTAAGGAATTGCCTTATTCGAAAATTGAGATTGAAACTGCATCGGAAACATTGAAAAACAAAGGCTGGAGAACCAAGAAATTTATTGGAGTGCAATGTAATGAGGAGCAATTGAAAAACGAAATGGCCCCTGGTATTTTACATATTGCCACACATGGGTTTTATATTTCTGAATCAGATACAGCAAAGGGGAGTTTTGCTTTTAAGAGTAATCCTTATCTGAAAAGTGGGTTGATTTTAGGCACAGTTAGCAATAATGGAAAAAATCTAAATGATAATGTACTAACTGCATATGAGGTTATGGATTTAAATCTCAAAACCACTTCACTTGTTGTTTTGAGTGCATGTGAATCTGCAAAAGGAGAGCTTAAACCCGGCCAGGGCGTTTATGGACTTCAACGGGCTTTTAAAATCGCCGGTGCTAAAAATGTTCTTGTTTCTGTAAAGAATGTAGATGATAAGGCCACACAAATTTTGATGCAGTTTTTTTATGAAAATGTCGCCAAAGGAGAAACTTACACCGCAGCATTAAGAAATGCGCAATTACAAATGTTAAAGCATCCCTTATTTAATGACCCTAAGTACTGGGATGGCTTTATTCTTATTGGACAATAAAAAATGCCGCTTTAGATGGCGGCATTTTATAACTTCCTTTTCCCTGATTTAGTACCTGATGTAGCTGTAAGTGGATACGCTAATTGAAGATGAGTAAATTGAACTACTGCTGTAGTAACTTGATGTGGAATAGGTGGGTACACTATATGTGTTGTAATAAGTCGGAGTGCTATAATTATACGATGAAGAACTGTAAGAAGGTGTGCTGTAAGTTGAATAAGACGGAGAGCTATAGCTATATGACGAATAACTTGGGGTAGAATAGCTGCTGGAAGAATAATAGCTGTCTCCAGGCTTTGTACCGGCAACTCCTGTATAGGGATTAGTATTACCAATAGTACTCCAATTATCATTACGAGTACTATTAGGTAATGTTCTGTAATATCCTTGCACATAAGTCCCATTGCTACGGGTGTAACCACTTACATAAGTAGAGCCTTGAGCAAATGAAGCAACAGCTACAAAAAGAATGGCGATTGATAAGAGCAACTTTTTCATAATTTTTAGTTTTTAGTTTTTTTGATTTGTTTTATACTAATCTATAAGCAAAGTGTTCGGAGGTAACCAGGAATTTTGAGATTTTTTAAAATTATTTTTAAGTGATTGAAAATTAATTAGTTACTGCACTTAAAAAGCAGGAATAGAATATTGGTAATCACTATATAGATAATCAACCTGGGAATGCTCATTGCAGCAGCGTAACCTGCATCTTTCAAAATTCCGCCTGCATCTTTTACCGCCTGCCGGGTTATATCTCTGGCTTGCCTTTTGGCTGAGTCCATCCATGAACGCAGTTTTTCATCTTCAAATTGAAACTCATCCGCATTTGAATTTCTGTTTATTGAATCTGATGTTTCATTTGTTTTGTTTTCACTTTTCTCATACGAATAAAAACGGGTCCATTCCCTGTTATAAAGCTTCCTGGCTTCAGTATCAGACAAAATCAGATATGCTTCATTGATTAACTGCATTTTCGCAGTTGCCTCAGGGTTGTTTGGGTGCAAATCTGGATGGAACTTTTTTACAAGCTTTCTGTATCCAGCTTTAATTTCAGATGCATCTGCATTAAATCCAATTCCTAAAATCTCATAGTAATCAATAAAAGACATAATTACTTTTTTAGGGTAGGTTCATTATTGCTTTTTTCTTCACTTGGCTTATACTTCCACACAGCAAATAAGGCGGCAAGGCCAATCATATTGACAATAATAATTGGAGTACCTGCTTCCGTTTTCGCAAAAGTCATTATCATCATAATAATTAATGTGATGAATAGTTTTAAAACTATTCTGATGAATTTGTTTGTCATGTTAATTTGTTTTGATGTGGATAATTTTTTAGAGCTTCAATGTGCGTCCATCAACAACTAATAAAAAAAACGGAAAGAGGTAACCAGAAAGAAATAGGATTTGTAAGAAATTATTTCACCATGCTTTTAAGAGTTGCAAGCGAAATGAAAGTTGAATTAAGCTACCTAAAAGAACATAAGACTTATATGCCTCAATCCTTAACAGCGGATGATAGGGGATATTTGCTGGGATCATTAAACAGGGCATTGTATGGCACAGCATCTGTGGTTCGTAACGGTCTTGATCGAAATGGTATATAAGACTGATAAGATTATTTGTAAAGTTGGCATCACAGAAAAGTCATATAAGCAGGGTAATTCGGCAAGCTTGCTCATTTATCCTATCGAACGATAGTTATACGATAGGCATTATGCTAAATAATAGAAAATTGGCGGCGAAAGATTTGTTTGTGTCTTTGATACCAATTTTGACTAACCATGAGATATTAAAAGGGCCTAAATCTGTGTATTAGGTAACCTTTAGGATTTTATATAACTTTTGAAAATATTCAATAATTTTGTTCGATAACAATCCTGTCGGGACTACCAGAAAAAACCCGCTCCTGCGGGTTTTTTAGTCTATAGTCTTTAGTCGGTAGTCGTTAGTCAGAACCCGACTACATTAGTGATAGTCGGACTATAGTGAACCGACTAGTGACTAACGACTACAGGCTACCGACTACAGGCTACCGACTACTCCGTAGTTTCCAGCACCAACTTCAACACCGACTCATAATTCTTCCCCGACGACTCCGATAAAGCCATCTCGCAGGTGCGTGATGAAGAATAATATCCATCGTAACTGATCTGGTTCACTTCATTCACTTCTTTTTTCGTAGCGAATAAAGTAAGATCAGGATAATAGAAGCCGCGGTCACCGGCCATGCCGCAACAGCCGGCAAATACAGGAAAATCGGCCCGGACTGCGCATGCCTTTCCAATAGCTTGCAGCTTACCGATCGAACCCATCTTAGTGACAGAGCAAACCGGATGGAAGACGATCTTGTCCTTCGGCTTCGTGATGTTGAGTTGCGGAATCACGCTGTCGGCCACGAAGTCGATCACATCAATGAACTTAATTTTATCGTAGCAGCTTTTGTTCTCCTCCGTGAGATAAGGGCGATATATTTTAGTGGTCTGCGTACAACTCGTCACATCGAGGATCACCGGGATCCTGCCTCCATCGGAAATGGACCAGAGCTTATGTATCGTGGCATTTGCTTTGACACGGAACGCATCGGTGAATCCTTTGGAAGAGAATAATTGTCCGCAACAGGTATCACTTGCCCCCGGCGGAATGATCACCGAGATATGCGCGCGCTTGCAGACCGACATGAACTGATCACCACTCTCCCCACCCATCATGCGCGTGATGCAGGTGGTGAAGTAGATCACTTCTCCCAATGCATTCGCCTCTTTCACGGAATGCAGTCTGGGTGAAGGTTTCCGGATCTGGTTCGACCATAAGGGAAATGCAGGCATGATCTTCCGGAACAGCTTCGTCAGTCCTACCATAAATTGTTTGCCGAATATCCGGTTCATGAATAAGGAGGTCCGTACGCCAAAGCGAACCATGGATTCCACGAATCCAAAATGCCGCGCAATGCGCAACGCCAGACCTTTCTGGAATCCGGAATGATTTTCTTTCCGCAATCTTTTGATCAGATCGCCGGTATTGATATCCACCGGACAATTCACCGCGCACATGCCATCCACCGCGCAGGTTTCCATGCCGTCATACTGATAATCTTTCAACAATGCTTTACGCGTAACGAAGTCGCCACTGTCTTCCAGTCGTTTGATCGCCCTTCTCACGCCGATGCGCCGGCGGGGTGTGAGTGTCAGGTCACGGCTCGGACAACTCTGCTCACAGTAACCGCACTCCACGCATTTGTCCACTTCCTCTTCCACCACCGGCATGATCTTCAGGTCATGTACATGCGCCTGTTTGTCTTCCGTGATGATGATGCCCGGATTCAGCAGGTTCGCGGGATCCACAACTTGTTTCAGTCGCTTCATCACACGGTAAGCTGCAGGCCCCCACTCCTTCTCCACGAATGCGGAAACCGCGCGGCCTGTACTGTGTTCCCCTTTCAGCGCGCCGTCATATTTATTCAGGACGAGATCGAACAGGTCTTCATTGAACCGTTCGAAACGATTAACCTCTGCTTGTGTCAGGAATCCCTGTGATACCACAAAATGGAGATTACCATCTTTGGCATGTCCGAAGATGATGCCATTATCATATCCATATTTTTCAAACAATGCCTGTACATCCGTCACCGCCTGCCCCAATCGCTCTACCGGGAACGCGAGGTCTTCCAGCAATGCCGATGTGCCTTTGGCGCGCATACCAGCCACGGAAGGATACATGCCTTTGCGGATCTTCCACATGATGGCCTGTTCTTTTGTATCCAGGGTGAAATGTGGCGGGAACAACAGAGGCAATGCCGACAAGACCGGTCTTGCTTTTTCAAACTGTGCAGCAAGTTTTTCCGGATCGGTCTCCTGGAATTCGCAAAGTATCGCTGAAGCTTTAGAGGATAATCCTTTCAGCAGTTCAGGAACGCCGGGCATATTTTCCACGGAACGTAAGGAAGCGCGGTCCATGAATTCAAGCGCCGCCGCACCGGTCGTGATCAGCTGCGGAATGGCGCCACAGGCCAGTTCCGGACTTTCGAAATACAGCATGCCCGTCATCTTGCAGGGCAGGTCAGGCACCGTATGCATCACCGCTTCCGCGATGAAAGCCAGCGTTCCTTCCCCGCCGATGATCACATGCGTGAGGATATCGAGCGGGCCTTCAAAATCCAGGAAGGCGTTCATGCAATAGCCGACCGTATTCTTCTGTTTGTATTTTTTACGAATGCGTGCCACGAGTTCGGGATCGCTCATGATCTCATTGCGCAGGTCCCTGATTTCTTTCGCAATAGCCGCAGCTTCTGTTTCAAACCGCACATGATCGGATTCCAATTCAGAATTGAAGACCATCCCATTCGGCAACACGAAGGTCATGGACTGCAGGGTGTGATAAGAATTCTGTACCACGCCGCAGCACATACCGCTGGCATTGTTGGAGAGGATGCCACCCATCATGGCGGCAGTGATGGAAGCGGGATCGGGGCCGATCTTGCGGCCATAAGGTTTCAGGGCATGGTTGACATAAGAACCGATCACGGCAGGTTCCACACGGACTGTTTCGCCATTATTTTCCGGCTTGACTTTTCTCCAGTAATTGCTCAGATCGGCGAGAATGCCATCGGTAACACCTTGTCCGGATAAGCTGGTACCACCAGCTCTGAAGGTTACAGGTATATTCAGTTGGTGGGATAATGCAAAGAGTTGTTGGACCTCTTGTACAGTAACGGGTTGGACAACGGCTTTGGGCAACAGATAAAAATGACTGGCATCGCTGGCATACGCATAGCGATCGATCAGGCGGGTTTTTACCCTTGAAGCGGGCAGTATATCCAGTAAACTTTTTTCCAGTTCTTTCATGCAGACAATTGCTTCATTCGGGGCATTAAGTTACCCAACAATTTCAGCTTTGATAAAAATAAATGGTCACCGGAATATATACCGGTGACCATGATCATAGGCAATGCTATTAATCGTCTGCCATCACAGTGAACATCCACTTCACAGGTATGTTCCAATTCGCAGCTTTAAATGAAGCCACCGGTGCTTTCACCAATATCGTATTCCAGCCTTTATGCAAGATTACCATAACAGGATCCCGGTACTCATACCCTTCATCTGTTAGCGGGTCTTCCAGTCCGGGCAAGTTTCCGGAACGTTTCCAGTGGGGAGCCTGTACTGATTCGCCATTGATCCAAACACGGCTCCCGCGGCCATCCCAGGCCCCCTGTGGCGGTGCCGGTGTGGTATTGCTTCTGGAAATATTATAGAAACCGATCCTGAATCCCGTTTCTTTTTCTGTTGAACTGTAGATCCTGCGCACTGCATACCAGGTGCTGTTCTCAACCGGATCTTTCAGATGAGAACCGATCATGGGTGACCAGAAATGCCGGAGCCAGATCGTACCCCCATATACTTTTAACCGGCTCATCGCGGCAAGACTGTCATACTGATTTATACCCTCCGGACCAAAGACCGCAGTGACATCTCCTTTATTATTGTAAGGACCGATCAGCGACCATTCCGTTTCTGTCTGCCGTGTATAGAAAAAAGATTTATCCCTGAAATACTGCTGCTGCTGATCACAAAACCTGTGCTCGAATTCACTGAAAGCATTGTACTGAGCTGACCCCGGTGAACCGAAATCAGACGCATAATTTTTCCATCCTCCGCCTGCCCAGCATCTTTCCGCAAAGGTGAGTATGCCGGGGTATACCGGGTTCATCCGGATGATGTCCTCTTCACGGCTTACCCGCCTGTCGGGCCAGAGACAAAGTACCGCTCCCGGATGTTGTTCATCCCCCTCCGGTACATCATCTATTACATGACTAAAGATCGCAGTTACCGCATCATAAGGATCCAGGTGGTTGAGGTACAAATGCCGTGAGTCGATGGAAACAAAGCCGGGAAGAGGTTTCACCTGACCCTGCCAGAGCTGACGGATCGTTCCTTCAGGCACTTCACCGCCCGGGCTCCACGCGATCACTTTCTTTCCGCGATCCGCCACAACTTTATACATTTCCGGCAGGAACTGTTTGTTCGTGATCTTCACTTCATCACCACCGATATGTATATAAGGAAGCTCCGTATGGTCCATCAATTCATTCAGCAACTTGCGGCAAAGTTCCATGCCTTCGGGTGATTGCATATCAACACCCGCCGCTCTTTTGAAGGCTTCACTGTGGCCGGGCATGTCCAGCTCCGGGATCAGGGTGATAAATCTGTCCGTGCAATAGCGGATCAGATCATTCAGTTCATCAAAACTGTAATACTCGCCGGCATTCCGTGTCATGCCCGCTGCATTGTTCAGAGACGGGAGCACTTTACTCTCCAACCGCCACGCCACGTTCTCCGTTAAATGCAGATGGAATACGTTCAGTTTATACCTTGCCATCACACTGATCTGTTCTTTAAGCAGAGGTATGGATTGATAATTCCGTCCCACGTCAACCATGTATCCTCTGAAGGAAAAGGAAGGCCAGTCACGGAGGGAACAATTATCCACCATACTACCATCACGCATCAGCTGATGCAGGGATTGCAGCGCATTGAAAAGACCATGCCCGGTATTAGCACGGATCATGATCCGGTCGTTTTTCACATCGATCCGGTATGCTTCATCCTTGCCCGAAGGCGCTTCCACTTTTTCGGCCGACAATACGATCGCAGGCTGGTCCACCGGCAGCTTATTTTCTATCGTCATGATCCGTCCCATTTCCGCCAGCTCATTCTGAAGGGTTACTGCTTGCCTGATCGTTGCAGGATCACTGGCCACGATGGTCCGGCATTCGGACAATGTGAAGTGACCCTGCTGCCAGCTGAGCTCTTTGGGGGCGGGTAAAACAGACGGCTGCTGCTGCAGGTCATATACATAAGGATATACGATATGCTTCCACAATTCATAGCCGCTTCCTTTCAGGTGCAGGCCATCATTGGTCAATTTGGTATCCAGTGCACCGTTGAGGTCGGAAAAGGCGGTATACATGTCGATGAAAACGAAGCCGGTCGCCATTGCTTTTTCCTGTAACAACCGGTTCGCTTCCAGGATCTCGTTTTTCTTTTTGGTATGTCCGCCGAATTTCCCGAACACCGCATTCACGGGCAGAATACTTTGTACATACACTTTGGTGGAAGGCGTTTCCTGTCTGATATAAGATACGGCCAGACAGATATTCTTCACGATGCTGTCGGGTGCGGTGTTCCTCGACAGGTCATTCACCCCGATCATCAGGAATATCTTTGCAGGCCTGCCATCTGTAATGTCCTTCAGCCGGTTCAGCACACCCGCGGTATAGTCACCACTGATACCACGGTTCTTCACATGCAGGTCATTGAACAATTCACCCCACCCCGATCCGTCCGTGATACTGTTTCCTACGAAGAGGATATCCTCTTTCGACCGGGGCAGTGTTCTGAAATGGGTGACACGTTGCCAGTAATAGGTATTGAAAAGAGAGTCAGGATAATCAGGTAATCTGATCTGTGCAGAAGCAAGTAATGAGAACCAACAGAGGCAGAATAGACAAAACGAATTTTTCATTTCACCGGTATTTTGAATGTAGAAGCGGGCAAGCCTTCACTGTTCACCAGATCACCATCCGACCATGATTTCCAGCCATAATAGATGAAAGCGGGCTTTACTGCCAAAGGTATTTCAACCTGACCACCCCGGATACTGGCCGGAACAGGAGTAATACCATCAGTACTGAATCCCTGCAACGGCGCATTTCCGTTCGTGCCCAGACCGTTACCTTTATATCTGAAACGCACAACCACTCTGCCTTTTATCCAAACAGCTTCCAACGGCATTGGGCCTGACGGCAGGATGTTCCTGTTATAATCATTGAATAATGCCAGGCGTGCCAACCGTTCACCAACTGTTCTTTTATCTGTAGGATGCACATCGTTCTTTGAACCAATATCAGAGCATACAGCCATGCCACTGTGCTGTATCATCCCCAGCATCTTCCTTTGTTCATCACGGAACCATCCCCACAGTTGCCCCTTGTATTTAACTGTATCGATCGACGACAACTGCACCCAATAACAGGGCATTAAGGGGTCATTCCATTGTTGACGATAATCTTCAGTCAGTAATTTGAAGAGGACCGCATACTCGCTTACACGTTCAGGTTCCTGCGCGTTACTTTCTCCCTGATACCAGATCATCCCTTTACAGGGAAGCGCCATCAATGGTTTGATCCCTTCTTTAAAGGCATAACCTGGTTTGTACGCATGTTCCGGGCCAAGCTGATCCTTCGGAACTGAGGCAACCCCTTCCGTATTCTGCATTCCCCTTTCCCGGATCCAAACCGGCAGGGCAGGATTATACAACCAGCCCGTATCGGCTTTCGCGGAAAAGGCCTTGTTTTTCTTCAGTACATCAATATCTATGAATGTTTCCAGCGGCGCGCCTCCAATGGACAAATTGACGAGGCCAACAGGTACATGTGTTTCTGCAATAATTCGCGTACCAAAATACCAGGCTACCGCTGACATACTGCGCACATTCACCGGATCCGGCACTTCCCAGTTCCCTCTGTAGAATTGTCCATGAAACAGTAATGCGGATACGGAATCCCTGTATTTTGAATTAAAAATATTCTTACCGGCATAGGTCGGGTTGTAAAAACGGGTCAGATCTTTAACATCGTCCATGCGAAGCGAATCAAAATGCATTTCTTTCTGAACGGGCCACTCCATATTACTTTGTCCCAGACAAAGCCAACGGTCACCAATCAGCATATTGCTGATGATCTTTTTTTCAGCACCGCTTTCCACCTGCAGTGTAACCGGCTGACGGGATGCATGCAACGGTGGAAAGAGGACCTTCCAGACAGAATCGCTGCCTGCAACGGTTTTACGTTGTTTCCCCGACAAAGAGACCAGGACATTTTTTCCGGGAATGGCCCGGCCACTGACCACAAATGGGCGGTCCCTTTGCAGTACCATGTTATCAGCGAAAACCGAAGCAATGGTCAGTTGCGCATGTGCGGAAAGCGAAAATAGCATTGATATGAACGGTATGAGTCTTCTCATTGAACATTCAATTTGGTAAGATGTTGATCCAATAGTTGCCAGCAGATCCACTCCTGTCTTGGCAAATGGAAGGGTCCTTTGTACAAATTACCCTTCGCGGTCTGCGCTATGGTTCCGTCGCGGTGCAGGTATCCGAACCATTCCCCGTGCTGTTTATCATGGAAATGCGCATAGGCATAATCGTGAACCTGCCGGTGCCATTGCGCATACTTTTCATTACCCGTCATCAGGTAAGCAAGTAAAGTTGCGATGATCACTTCATTGTGCGGCCACCAGAATTTCATATCCTGCCAGTATTCCTGTACGGGCTTGTTGTACACGTCGCGGAAATAAAGGATGCCTCCCTGTTCTTTATCCCAGCCCCGCTCCCACATATAATCCAGCATGCGGCAACCGAGATTGATCAGGTGCGGATCATTGTTCCGGTGCATGGCCTCATACAAAATGAACCATGCCCCTTCTATGGCGTGGCCGGGGTTGAGTGTCCGTCCGTCCACATGATCGATGATGCTGCCATCCGGTGCTACTTGTTCCATCACACAGCGGATATCATCTTTCACAAAATCCTTTTCGATCTCCGCGATCCATTTGCCGATCCATTCATCGCAACGCTCATCGCCGATGGTACTTCTTAATTGCTGTGCCGTATTCATCATGATCATCGGTACACCGATACCTTTGGCAGGGCGCGTAGATGTGAATTTGGGAGGCAACAAACCCGGAGTGGTCGCATATTCGATGCATTTCCCGAAGAGATGACGTGATAGTTCCGCGATCCGCTCATCTCCGGTCGCTTTTGCATAAGCCGCGGTAGCGATCACTGCAAATGTTTCTGAAAAAAAATACCTTCTTTTCCGGATCGGCCTGCCATCGCGGGTCACATGAAAGAACATCTGTCCATCCGTATCAAAGCAGTGTTTTTCCAGGAAAGCGATACCGGATGCGGAAGCGTCAAGCCATTCTTTTTTTTGCTCCACGGAATTGTAGAGCGTGGACAGTAACCAGGCGGCGCGTCCCTGTATCCAAACGGCTTTATCATCATCAATGAGTGTTCCGTCAGCATCACGGAAGAAAAGGTAACCGCCATATTCCGTATCCAGTGAGCGCGGGAACCAGAAAGGGACCGTGTCTTCCAGTAATTGTTTCTTGTAAAAGTCCCTGAGTTCAACCAGTCCGGCAACATCGTATTTCATAGTGTTTGCTTTATGATCTGTTTTATTTAATGATCTCGCTCACGGGTATCAGCACAAAATAAAGGTCTTTCGTTCCTTCGTAGAGTATGGCAATGGTCCGGTCATCCACTTTGACCAGTGAAGAATATCCGTAAACGGAACGCTCATCAAGTAAAAAAGAATTTTGCTGCTTCCAGCTGTTCCCTGCATCCAGACTCGCTTTGATGCTGATATTATAACGACCCGATGAAGTGGCCGGATTGCTGAAAAAAAGCACATCCTTCTTTTGCCCATTGATCAGCACATTCGCCTGAATCAAACTACCCATGCATACCGGATCCGGCAAAGCAGTATAAGAAGTCGCATGTTCTGTCCATGTTCTACCTTGATCCGATGTTGTAGCCACACTTCTGTACCCGCCGCGATTGTCGCGCATATTGAGCATGAGTACACCGGGACTGATTTCCGCAACCTGACTTTCAGTAGTGTTCGATTTCGGTCCGGTCGGTGCCGGCATCCAGGTCTTGCCATGGTCCTTGCTGCAAATGATGGTTGACCATGGTATTCCTTTTGCATCCCAGTATTGCGCGGGAAAAACGAGTGTGCCATCTTTCATGCTGATGCCTGAACCAGGACCCTGGAACAGGATCTTCCAGACGGGATCTTTGATGGAAGATGTGATACTGTATGGCGCGGACCAGGTCAGTCCGTCATCTGTACTGCTGACCAGCATGAATTGCCCGGTTTCATCGGGACTCAGTCCAGGTCCTGATCCGGCGATGGAATGATTGCCTTTACTCCACAATGCAGCTACCCATAAAGTATGCGTTGCCGGATCGAATAAAATGGAAGGATCACCGATCCCGTTCTGATCCTGAGGTTCGCCCATATCCATGATCACTTTCATGGGTTGCCAGGACTTTCCGTGATCGGTACTGCGGCTCATGCCCACATCGATATTACCGGGCAGGTCTTTACTGTTTACATAACGGTTGTCATACACTGCGACAAGTGTACCCTTGTCCGTTTGCATGATCCCGGGTATGCGGAATGTGTTAACGCCCTGCTCACCTGCTTTGCATAATGCGATACCAGTAAACTTCCTGAAAGCAGAAGCAAGTTCTTTCACAGGAAGCGGACCAGTTGAATTCGTCTTCAGCGAATTCA
Source organism: Bacteroidota bacterium (assembly GCA_029555415.1). Classification (GTDB taxonomy): domain Bacteria; phylum Bacteroidota; class Bacteroidia; order Chitinophagales; family Chitinophagaceae; genus JAKPSI01. The sequence goes on from JAKPSI010000128.1 coordinate 18,241, forward strand.
CATGCAATTCGATGACTTTTCCGGGTATGGCATCATCCTTCAGCCTGACGCTGATCCAGATGAAATGCTGGCCGGATGTAAGGATTGCATCAACGGGAACTGCGAAGGAGGCAGCAGGATCCATGATCGTTCCGATCTTTTTACTGGCAGAGAAAGGTTCTGCACCGGTCAGAAAAACATCAACCTGTTTTACCTCGTCCCGTCCTGAACTCAGCACACACAATACACTTTCAGGTTTAATTGGTTTTGCAGTGGCAGGAATACTGACCGCGATGCGGATGAATGCGTTTTCAGACAACCCGCGTAAAACCGGCTGATAGGGTGCGTATGCGGTGGCCCGAATATCAGTCGGGATCTGTTTTTGCGCCTGCATCACATGGCTTGTGATCAGAAAGACACAACAGACAAGTATCCTATAGATTGTATTCATCATATTCATCAACAGGTCGGTTTTATCATACTCCTTCCTGTCCCTGAACCGGACGCAGGAAAGACAACTGAACGATCAATGCCAGCGCAACGATCCCGCCCAACATGGCGAAACTGCTACCCAGATTTCCGGCATCGGTCGAGCGGCCCAGTATATCGGTGATATATGCGCCTGCGAAGACACCGCTCATATTCAGCAGACCGTAGGCGGTCGCGCGTGATCTGGCAGGCACGAACTGACAGAGTATGGGCATATTGTTCGTATCGAACATGCCAAATCCGAAACCAAAGCAGAATGCAGCGCCGATGATGGCCGCCAGACCATGGCCCAGCCCCAGTAACAACAATGCAGGAATGGTCAGCCCGATCCCGATCGCGCTGGTGTAGATGCGGCCACGGATGTTCCGTTGTACCCATTTATCGGAAAGCATCCCGCCGGCGAGTACACCCAGCAGGGATGATACGGCTGTCGTGATCGTGGCCAGGGGACCGGCTTTCGCCATTTCAATATGCAGGTTCTCCGAAAAGAGTGTCGGTAACCAGTTCTTGATCGCCCATCCGGGAAGGCTTGGGATCATGAAATAGAAAAGAATGATCCAAAAAGAGATATTCGTGAATAAAAGTCCCAGGCCCTTCAGTAATGATGTCCGTTGCAAGGCATCGGGTGATGTTATTTGATCCGTGGTTTCCCTTGCGCCTTCTTTCTCCTTCAGGAAGAAAAACAGCACGATGGCATATCCGATACCGATGAGACCGAACACATGAAATGTCTGTTGCCAGCTGAAAGCGGCCGCGATCGTGGCACCGAATCCGCCCAGGGCCTGTCCCGCATAGATCCCTGTCATATGGATCCCGATCGCGAGTGACCTTGTCCGTGAAGAATGATAATCGGCAATGAGGGAAAGTCCGGCGGGAATATACAAGGCTTCACTCACGCCCATGCAGGCACGCATCCAGTAAAGCTGGTTATAAGTCTGTGCGTATCCCATAGCAAGGGTTACAGCGGACCAGACCAGCAGGCTCCCGGTGATCAGCCATTTGCGGTTGATCCGGTCAGCGATCAGCCCTGATACCGGACTCATCCATCCATATACCCAGAGAAAAATGGCCATGAGATACCCGAAATTCGTGGCCTGCTGCAGTTCAGCAATATCCAGCTGTATCGCGGGTTTCATGGTCGAGAGCATCTGCCTGTCCATATAGTTCAGCAGCGCAACGACCCATAAGAGGCCCACCAGGATCCATGGATAATTCTTTTTCAATCGCTCTTCGTTTTAATACAGATTTCCGGCTATGACCTGTGCGGTTCTGATACCCGCACGGATCTCACCACCCGGTATGAATATTTTATGATCGCGGATGCAGGCAGTTGTTGTGACCGGGATCGTGAAATCAAGCATCCCTGCCCGCTTCCATTTATCACTATGAATCCGGTAAACCAGTAGTTCATGGCTGAATCCCGGATGATGGACCTGCAGGTTATTTTTCCTGTCGGTCAGTTCCTGCTTTTTCCTTGGATCCTGTTCATGTGTGATCTCACTGAGCAATAATTCGACTTGATGAAAGGTTTCACCTTTGTCGCCGCCAAACAGGAAAAGTTCATCATTCCCAACAGCTACACCGGTGCCTGCCGATATGGGATACGGTAATGATCTTTTCTGATGCCACTGGTTTTTATCCTGGTCAAATGCATATACTTCTCTGTACAATTCACTGACACCTGTGGAAGCTTTCCTTCGCCCTCCGACAAGAAAAAGCTGTACTTTTTTGTTTTCAACTGGCGCAAGCAATAGTGTATGAGAGGTGGCTGCGGGAAGATCCGGTAATTGTTGCCAGCCTTTTGTTGCAGCATCCATGTGCATCACATAAAATCCTTTTGTTACCCCGCTTGCTGTTTCACCTCCGGCCACATAAATATTACCGGAAGCATATGCCGCGGCGGCATTGGTAACCGCGTAAGGGAAATCAGGTAATGAAGTAATGAAAGGTTTTTTGTTGGCCGTATCCCAACCGATGAGATAAGCAGAGCTGACAAGACCTTTCTCATTTTCTCCGCCGATACTGATCACACCCTGCGGGGTTGAAACGCATGCACTGTAAGCAAGTGCCTGGGGCAATTTGATCCCGGCTGTATTCATCCATGGGTAAACTGTTTGGTTGTTCAGGTCAAGAACAAAAACATCGTCATGGTATTTCTTTTTCCCGCCCTGCCAGGGCAATGAATCAGGAAAATTGGAGCCACCGGCAATGATCAGGGCTTGCTGATGTACGCCGCTGATGCCGCCTGCCAAACCAGGTTGTTTCGACTGCATATATCCGGCAGGGATCTCTGTAACAACCGACCAGTCGGTCGGAATGTGATGTTGCGCAGAAGCGGTTGCAGAAATGCTCATACCGGTCAAAACGGTGAATATTTTTCGTATGCAGATCGTCATCGGGGTTACCCGGCTATGGATTGAGTAGCCAGCCGGGATCTGAAGTTATCGAAACCGACCGCCTTCACATCTTTTTTGAACGCATCGGATTGCTGAGCGGACATATTCAGGACAGGAAGGCGGAATTCACCGCAATTCAGGCCGACCTCCTTCATAAAGGCCTTCCCCGTAGCGATACCCCCGTACTTACCTAATAAACCGATCATTTTAACCGCCTGCTGTTGTTTGGTTCTGGCTGTTTCCAGATCTCCCTGATCGAAGGCACGGATCAGTTCATAGTACAATGGGGCTGCATAATTGAATGTACTGCCCACTGCGCCTCTTGCACCGAGTACGAGAGCTGAAAGAAAAGTTTCATCACGGCCCCAGAGCATATCATACTTGCCGTCACGGAAATGCAGGCAGGATCCGAAGTCCATGAAATCCTCATGCGTGTATTTAATACCGGCGAAATTGGGGATCTTTCCGTCCACTTGTTCCAGCAGGGAAAGCATCGGGAAATCTACACCAGTCAGAACCGGGATATGATAATAATAAAAAGGAAGTTCCGGGGCGGCCATTGCCACATGGGCACAACATGCAGCCAACGCTTCTACGCTGACCGGTTTGAAATATGAAGGCGAAGTAAATGCGATCGCTTCGAGACCACAGGAAGAAGCATGTCTGGCGATCTCCGCGCTTTCAGTTATACTGTTCCCTCCTGCCAGAGTGATCACACGAAAATCAGCATCATCCTTTGTTGCTAAGGCCCATGCTTCCGCGACTTTCATCTTTTCCCTGGTGGTCATTGATACACCTTCTCCGGTGGATCCGCAAATGAAAGCTCCTGTGATATTGTTTTGCCGAAGCAACTGAAAATACTCAGGTATCAGTTCCAGATGAAGTGTGCCATCCTGATGAAAGGGAGTGAATGGGGCTGCTACAAGACCATGGATATGTTCCAATTCCATAAATTAAATTTACTGTACAGATTCGAAGTACAGGAATTATTGAAGGGTTTTTCAGGTTTAAAGATTGCCAGAGGTAGAAACCTCCGGCACTAATAAACACTGCTTATGCTATATTAAGAATATTCATCATCAACATGTGCCTTAGAATGAAGGATAACCCGGATTCTGCACCAGCTTACGGTTGTTCGTCAATGCACTGCGGTCGATCGGCCAAAGCAGCTTATATGCCTGACTGGAAAGTACCGTGGTATTCGCAAATACATAACTATCACCCAGTCTCCTCAAATCATGCCAGCGTTTTCCTTCAAATACGAATTCAAATAATCTTTCCTGAAGTAAGGCTGCTTTGGGGTCCGCATCGATGGCCTGATTCGGATAACCCTGTACCGCTGCGTTATATGCCGCACCATAGGCACGTGCCCTGACCAGATTGATCTCTGTTGCCGGGCTTTGCCCCAGGATGATCTTGGCTTCAGCGATCATGAGCAGGAGGTCCGCATAACGGTATACAATGAAATCATTGGTATACGATCTTGAACCGGCACTTTGTTCACCAGCTTCTTTTTTCACGAAACAACCGGCCATTATATAGTTACTGCCCACTTTACTGTATGCGGGTTGTATACTTGCCCATTTACGGGTATCCAGATCATTGAATTTCCGGAAGGTGCTCACTTTAACCGGTGCACGAAGCAGTCCACCCCAGTTATCGGTACCACTGGTGAATTGTCTTGCGCCCGCGGAATCATGAAAATTCACGATCAGACTGGTCTGCGGCGTAAATGAAGCAGGTATGAAGGATTCTGTTGCTTCATTCAGCTGATACCGGCTTGCAAAGATCACTTCACTGTTACCGCGGTTCGTGGTGGGGAACACATTCGCGAAACTGGCCTGCAGAGCCAGTCCTGCAACATTGGTCTGGATATCTGTGAGTGCTGTCAGCGCAGTCGTTGCATCTGTATTACCGCCACCCCGGTAGGAGGTCCACAAAAAAACCTCTGCTTTGAGCATCAGGGTAGCCGCTTTTGACCAATAGGATTTATTGTTCCGGATCGTATATACGGAACCAAAATTGGTGATGGAATTTTCGATATCAGATTTGATGAGCGCCATGACATCCGCTGCAGGAGAAGCAGCTTTAGCCAAGTTGGAAATATCAACAGCATAGATCGGATCGGTCTGGATCACCACATCACCCCAGCTGCGGGTCAGCTGGAAATAATAAAATGCACGCATACCATAGGCGATACCCAGATAATAACTTTTATTGGCGGGGGTCACGATATCGGTCGTATTCAATTTATCGATCAGCAGGTTCAGCTGAACGATATTGGAATAGAAACCGCCGAAATTGCTGACACCGGGGTTATCCAGATCGAGTGTCTGTAACCATAAGCGTTCCACACCCTGGGTCGCTTCACCGGTGAATGTGCCGGGATAGTTCGGGAAGCCGGGTTCTGTACCAAAAATATCAGAACGCATTTCGCCCAGGATCTGAAAAGCAGAATTGTGACCTCTGAAGCGTGCATGCAAGCCAGCCACAAAGGCGTCGAACTGATCGGGTGTTTTCCAGAAATTAGCGTCGCTGATGCTACTGATCGGCGACAGGTCCAGTTGCTTGGTGCAGGAGCTTAAAGCGAGAGCCATCCAGCCTGCCAGTAATATATTGATGAATACCTTTTTCATGTTGTCAGTTTTTTGATATGATTAAAGGGTTACCTGGATCCCCAGTACCATTGATTTTGGTGTTGGATATGTGCCGATGAAAATGCCGCTCACCGGTGATTCCGGAGAAGCACCGCTGAACTTGGTCACATAGAACAGATTGTTCATACTCGCATAGATCCTTGCCTGAGAAAGGAATCTTGTTTTTGAAAGCATCCCTTTACCGAATTGATAAGAGATCGTGATCTCACGGCAGGCGAGATAATCACCCTTTTCATAGAACCTGGAGTTATTGCTGTTCAGCACCTGACCGGCATTATTGCCCCGGGTGTAATTCTTTTTACCCGCTGGCGCTGCTACCTGATCGGCAAAATAGACCTTCGGAACATCCGTGTTGGTGTTCGTTGGGCTCCAGGAGCGCTTTTGCATATCTATATAGTTGAAAGTACCCTGATAATTTCCGAGTGTTCTTGGAACCAGATCATTATAGATCGTATGGCCCAGTGCGAATTCAAATTGGGAATAGAATGAGAATCCTTTCCAGGAAACGGTCGTACTGAAACCACCGGTCTGTTTCGGATTGATATTTCCGATATAGATCTGGTCGCGGGAGTCGATGGTGTCATTCTTATCGACATCCATCCAGTTCACATCACCGGGTGTGATCTTACCGGCTCCGAAAGCGAGGTTGGGACCAGTGATATTGGCCACTGCGTCATAACGGTTACCCGCTACACTCTGTACATCCGCGGCATCCTTGAAGATGGACAACTGTTTGTATGCATAGATCGCACCAAGAGGTTGTCCTTCCTGCAAGCCACCTACCCAGATAACCTTTTTAGTTGCGGGATCATACACCTGTAAACCACCCTGCCTGTTATTTTCGTTACCGTTGAATGGCAGTTTGAGGATCTTGTTCTTGATGAAGCTGATGTTCGCGCTCACATCCCAGGTCAGTCCGTTCTTCAGGGTCAGGATATTCGCGTTCACTGCCAGTTCAAAGCCCTTGTTCTGGAATGTACCGAGGTTCGTTTTCACACTGCCAAAGCCGATATAACTCGGTAAGACCAGGTCGGTCAGCAGATCACTCGTCCTTCTGTCGAAATGATCGGCAATGACCGTGATCCGGTTCTTCAGCAGACCCAGATCGAAACCAATGTCGGTTGTTTTACTTTTCTCCCAGCGCAGTCCGCCATTGATGATACCGGTATTGAGGAAGCCTCCGATACCATTATAGTTACCCTGTGATCCATATACGCCCTGCACGTCATAGTTACCGATACCGGCGATATTACCGTTCACACCGTAACTGATACGGGGTTTGAAGGAAGAGATGTATTTACTAAGTATACTTTTCTGGAAGAATTTTTCGCGGTGCAGGTTCCATCCGGCTGACATACCGGGGAAGAAACCAACCCGATTGGCAGTGGCCAGGCTGGAAGCCGCATCTGAGCGGTAGACCATGGTAAGCAGATATCGTTGATCGTAATCATAGTTCAGACGACCGAAATGAGAAACGATCGAATATGCTGAGCGGGAGCCTGTATTATTACCAGTCGCGAAAGTAGTGGAGGCGTTCGGCGTGGTGATATCATCGGTTGGCGCGTTCTGTCCATACACCTGCATGGAAAGATTCTTCTGACCGAAATATTCCGTACCCAGCATCACATTCACATTGTGCACATCATGGAAGGTCTTCGTATAATTTGCGATCAGGTTATATTGTTGCTGGAAGGTCCGGGAGAAAGACATGATCGCGTCACGGGATGTACTGAATGTCGGTGGCACCGCGTATAGCTGAGCATAGGTTTGCGTTGACTTCTGGAATGACTGGCTCAGCGCTTCGAACATATAACCGTATGCACCGGCCTTGATATACAGCCCCGGTATGATATCATACTTCACAGATGCATTCGCGGTGATCCGGTTCACTTCATTCAGGCGAGCGACACGGCTCAGCCAGTACAGGGGATTGCCATCACCATTACCGTTTCCGGGGTTAGGTTTTGTTTTGGCGGAATCCAGCCATGGGTTGAAGGTGGGCCATAATGCCATACTGCGGTAAAGGGTATTGACTTCAGATGCCACAGTACCTAATTGGGAAGAAGTGGAGAATGTAGCACCGGTGCTCACTTCGATATTCGGTTTGATCTTGTATGATCCGTTCAGATCACCGGAATATCTTTTGTAGCTGGAACCAATGATGATCCCTCCTTCATTATAGTAATCAAAACTGCCGAAGTACTTTCCACGGTCATTGCCTCCATTCACACTTACATAATGATCGTGTGTATTAGTATTGCGGAAAACAAGATCTTCCACTTCTCCGCCATGATCCTTGAAGATGAGGGTACCACCATATGGATCCCCAATGGTATCCCAGCCCTGTGTGAGCAGGCTGGACGTTGACGGACCATATGCCCTGATATCGAATGTAGCCAGATCGGCCGGTGTATTCACCAATCCATATCCCCTCCTGGTGTTCACGGTAGCCAGTGTAACCTGAGAGTTCAGGTTACCCAGTCGGTTGTAATAGATATAGTCCTTCGCATTGAGATACTGATATCCGTCACGGCGCTGATTATGTCCGTAAGTATATTTATACGTGATTTGCGCGGAACCTGATTTGCCCTGATTGGTCGTGATCAGGATCACTCCATTATTCGCACGGGCACCATAGATCGCGGTCGCGGCTGCGTCTTTCAGCAACTCAACGGATGCGATATCCTGTGACGGGATATCATTGAATGAACGGATGATACCATCCACAACCACCAGCGGGGCCTGCGGACTGTTGATGGAAGCACCGCCACGTAATAATATATAAGGAGTGGCCCCCGGCGTTCCGGAGGTGTTCACGACCCGCAGACCGGAAACAGTACCCTGCAAAGCGGTGCCTATATTGGCACGGGGCGCATTGGCAAGCACCTGCTTATCCAGTTTAGCGATTGAACTGGTGATGTTACGCCTCGACTGCGTTCCATAACCTACCACCACTACTTCACCCAGTTTGGTGACATCGGGTTTCATCACAATATCCAGCGTTGTTGATGATCCCACCCTTATTTCCTGACTTCCAAACCCTGTATGGGAAATGACCAGCGTTTCACCTTCCGCCACGGAAATAGTGAACTCACCGGCAGCATTGGTTTGTGTACCACCGGCTTTTCCTTTAATGACAACGCTGACACCTGCAACAGGCTTGTTGTCTTCTTCTGATGTGATCTTGCCCGAGAGGGTCTTGGTTTGCGCCCATGCGCCAGAAGCGAAGAGCAGCAAAGTGGCGAGGAGCCACAACCTGGAAACGACAGACTTCATAGTAAGCAGTTTTTATTTTTGTATTATGTATGACATAATAAAAATAGCAGGATTTTCCGAATTCTGCGCTGAATCGAAAAAAATTGGAGAAACGTTTGCGTAAAACCTTCCCTGTCTTGGCCGTTATTTTTTGCCCACCCGGAATTTCTGGCTTATTTTGTGGAATAAGTAGTACATATTATGGGCCTCGTGGCGATCAAAAATCATCTTAAATCCGTGGATACCAGCTCTCTGGTTGATAAAGTAGAGGCCAATCTGGTGGAACTGCTTCAGCAACGCAAGCTGAAAGTAGGTGACAGTATTCCCAAAGAAATAGAGCTGGCTGAACAGTTGGGCGTAAGCCGGACCGTTATTCGGGAGGCCCTGCTCAGACTTCGGATGATGGGACTGATCGAATCCCGCAAAAAGAAAGGCGCGGTCATTACGAACCCCGATGTTTTCGGGATCATCAGCAAGAGCATGAATCCGCATATCCTCGATCAGGATACTCTGAAAGGGATATTTGAGATACGTTTGGTACTGGAGATCGGTATGGCGGACTTCTTATTTCAGCGGATCACCAAAGCGGACATCGATGAGTTGAAAGAGATCGTCAGCAAAGAACCCACCGCAACTGAACACCACCTTTTCAATATCGATCATGAGATCGCCTTCCATGGAAAGTTGTATGAGATCACTGGTAACGAAACACTGAAGAAATTCCAAAAGATGCTGCTGCCCGTATTCGATTATGTACACCACAGCGGTTTATTGAAGAAGCAAACACAGGAGAAAAAATTCGTTTCACATAAAGGTCTGGTGGACATTCTGGAGAACGGCTCACCGGAACTCTTCCGGAATGCCATGCGCAATCACCTGGAGAATCACTTTCTCCGCCTGTTCAGCTGAACGGTCACCTTACTGCCATCTCCCCTCAATTCATCATCCTGTACTCATTCGGCGACTGCCCCACTTTTTGTTTGAATAAGCGGGCGAAATGCTGGGGATATTTGAAACCCAGTTCATAGGCGATCTGGGTAACCGATTTGTTGAGATCGAAGATCCGCTCCTTGGCCACATCGATCACCTTGGCCTGGATATATTCCTGCGCGGTCTTACCGGTTTGTTTCTTAATGAGGTCGCCGAAATAATTGGCGGACAAATGCAGTTCCCCCGCGCAATAGGCCACAGTGGGGATACCGATTGTCTGCGGTTTCTCCGTTCCGAAATAACCATTCAAAAGCTCTTCGAACCGCTGCAACAAGCCATGGTTCACCTTTTCACGTGTGATGAACTGCCTGTCGTAGAACCGCATGCAATAATCCAGGAACAGTTCAATATTCGAAACGATCAGTTTCTTACTGTGCTTATCGATCGGCTGACTCAATTCAAAACGGATCTTCGCCAGACAATCCATGATGATCTGCCTTTCTCGCTCGGATAAATGCAATGCTTCGTGCGACTGATACCCGAAGAATGTATAATCCAGGATATGCTTTCCCAGTGAAGTACCATGGATCAGGTCAGGATGGAAGATCAGTACATGTCCTTTCGGCTGGTATACTTCGCCTGTCGTTTGTACTTCCATCACCTGACCGGGCGCAGCGAATACAAGCGTTCCCTCCTGGTAATCGTAATAATTACATCCGTATATCAGATCACCGCATTTGATCTCCTTCAGGAACACCGCATACATACCGTAATGGATGCGGATCGTTCTAGCGCCATCCCATGAACGGGGCTTTGCATTGGCGAGATCGATCACACTCACCAGCGGATGTAGTGTTTCCTGGTCGTTGAATGCATTGTATTCCCGGACCGTATTGAATTCATGGCTTTTGATCATGGCTGGTGCGTTTTGACCAGACAAATGTAGGGTTTCGGCCCAAAGACAGTGCGTTCCGTAAGCCGGAACCGTAATATTGGTACAAACTCCCGTAACCGGTATACGATCCGGGATGAAAAATCAGCGGACCTTTACCCGGAATTTATCCGATATGGAAAATGTAAGACTGAACAATGGTGTCGAAATGCCCATTTTGGGTTTTGGGGTGTTCCAGATCCCCGATGCCGCAGAATGTGAAAGATGTGTTCTGGATGCCCTTCAAACCGGCTACCGGCTTATCGATACTGCAGCCTCTTATCTGAATGAGGAAGCGGTAGGCAATGCGACAAAAAGAAGTGGCCTGAAAAGAGAAGAGCTTTTCATCACCACCAAGGTCTGGATACAGTCCAATGGTTATGAAGGCACAAAAAGAGCATTTGTGAAATCGCTGGAACGGTTGCAACTGGATTACCTGGACCTTTACCTCATTCATCAGCCCCTGGGAGATGTGTATAGTGAATGGAGAGCGATGCAGGAATTATATAAAGAAGGAAGGATCCGCGCGATCGGGGTCAGTAATTTTAAACCCGATCGGCTGATGGACCTGATCGTTCACAATGAGATCGTTCCGGCAGTGAATCAGATCGAGACGCATCCATTCAATCAGCAAGCCGCTACGCAGGCTTTCCTGAATGAGCATAATATTCAAACCCAATAATGGGGGCCATTTGCGGAAGGCAAGCATGAGATCTTCCGGAATGAATTGCTCACATCGATCGGCACAAAGTATAAAAGATCCATTGCACAGGTCATCCTGCGGTGGCTGACTCAAAGAAACATCGTTGTTATTCCGAAATCCGTTCGGAAAGACAGGTTGGAAGAAAATTTCAACTGCCTTGATTTTACATTGTCGGCTGAAGACATGGAAGCTATCAGTACACTCGATACCGGAACAAGCAGTTTCTTCGACCACCGTGATCCCGCTATGGTGAAATGGTTGGGTGAAAGAAAACTGGAAGTATAATTTTTTAAACTAAAACCACAATTGATATGAAATTAATCATCCCCGCGATCCTGATGCTTTTAACGGCGCAAATCTCTTTTGCACAGCCCACAGAGAGTATTAAGACTTCCACAAAGAATACACCCGAACAACAGGAGATCATCAATATCTCAAAACAGAAATGGGACTGGATGGCCGACAAGAATGTGGATTCACTGAATGTACTGTTCGACGACAAATCCATGTTCATACACATGGGTGGCAGCTGGGGAAAAACGCAGGAACTCGCTACCATTAAAAGCGGTGGCATCTGGTACAAGAAAGCCCAGGTATATGAAGTGATTGTGAATATGTTCGGCAATACCGCGATCCTGCTCAATGATATCGATCTGGTGGCCCAGGTAGGCGGGAACGAAGTCACCAATCCATTCATGGTGACCGAAGTGTATATCAAGGTGAATGACAAGTGGAAGATGGGTTCCCTTACATTCTCGCATCTGATGAGACCTGTGAAACTGGGAAAATAGTTTTCAATTACTTTTAAAACTTACAAAATGGATCGTCGCAAACTGTTCAAAACCGGACTGGCATTGGCAGGTGGCTCCATGCTGGCTTCTGCAGCAGGAGCTGAAACTTCTTCATTCAATACAACGTCCCGGAACGCTCCCCGAAAACGCAAACTGGGAGGGACTTTGGAAGTATCCAGTATCGGCCTGGGTGTACAGAATATGAGCCGCACGTACCAAACCACGATACCGACCCGGTCAGAAATGCTGAAGATCATCCGCACCGCTTATGACAAAGGTGTCACACTCTTTGATACAGCAGAAGCCTATGGTCCTTTTGAATGCGAACGCATCCTGGGCGAAGCGGTCGCTTCTTTCAGGAACAAGATCGTGATCGAAACGAAGTTCGGCTGGAATATCGATCAGAAGACCGGACAACGTCTTCCCGGACTGAACAGCAAACCCGAACATATCAAAGAAGTAGTGGAAGGCATGTTGAAGCGTTTACGTACCGACCGCATCGATATGATCTATCAGCACCGGGTGGATCCCAACGTGCCCATCGAGGATGTGGTGGGCGCGATCAAGGACCTCATCAAAGAAGGCAAACTGCTGCACTACGGACTTTCTGAACCCGGCGCACAAACCGTGAGACGGGCGCACGCCATTCATCCGGTGACCGCAATCCAGAATGAATACTCGTTGTTATGGCGCGGACCTGAAAAAACCATACTGCCTCTTTGTAAAGAACTCGGCATCGGATTCGTATGCTGGAGTCCGCTTGGTGTGGGCTTTCTGGCCGGGGCCATAGATGCCAACACCCGGTTCGCGCAGGGAGATATCCGTGCAGTGGAAGGCCGCTTTTCCCCGGAGAACCTTCCCAATAATCTTGCATTAGTGGAACTGATCAAAAACTGGGCGGAACGCAAACAAGCCACGCCTGCTCAGATATCATTGGCCTGGCTCCTCGCCCAGCAACCCTGGATCGTTCCGATACCGGGATCGACACAGATGGCGCATATGATCGAGAATACGGAAGCAGATAATGTCCGGTTCACGGATGCTGAGATCGCTGAATTCAATACTTCCCTGTCAAAAATCGAGATCAAAGGCGAAAGGTTACCGAAATTCGTACTTGATTTTTCGGATGTGGAAGCACCATTAAAGAATTAAACCAATCTTCATGAAGCTGATATTTTCATCTGTGATCGCACTGCTGATCGTTTCTGATCTGGCCGCTCAGCCACATTTGGAAAAGATCTGGGAAACGGATTCTGTAACCTTAAAAGGCCCGGAATCCGTGCTGTTCGATGCTTCATCCCAGTCACTTTATGTCTCCAGCATGGGATCCGGCTCTGTTGTCAGGTATGGTACCGATGGGAAACTGATCCAAAAAGACTGGGTGACCGGACTGATCTCCAACAAAGGATCTGCTTTATATCATGGTTTGTTCTATACAGCAGAAACGGCATCTGTCGCGGTGATCGATGTGAAAACAGCAACAGTCATCAAACATATCCAGGTCAATGGCGCGCAAATGCTGAATGACCTTGCAATCGATGATAAAGGGATCATCTACGTTTCTGACACCCGTGCCGGAAAGGTATACCGCATTGAAGGCGACAAACCTGAATTGTACCTGGAGAATTTACCGGGCGCGAACGGATTACTGACCGTGAAGAACGACCTGTATGTAGTGACCGCTGCCAGTTTTCAAAAAGTGGATGCAAATAAAAATATCACACTGATCGCGGATGGTTTTGTAAGCGGGCTGGACGGCATAGTGATGCTCTCCAAAAACGAATTCATCCTCAGTAATTACCAGGGCATCCTTTACTATGTAAGAAAGGATGGCAGCAAAGAGATCCTGCTGGATAGCCGTTCCAGCCATATCATGTCGAACGACATCAGCTATGACCGGAAGACCAAAACATTGTACGCTCCTGCTTACAGCACGAACCGGATCATTGCTTATCAGGTGAAATAGGGCGCTGTGAAAAAGCATGAATATAAACTCCACCCAATAATACCCTTCCCGCCAAACCGCTCACATTTTCTTAACAACTCCTGCATGGGTCGTTAAGGTTTTTCTAAGAACGGGAGAAAAATATGTTAAACGAAATAAAGGGTATAAAATTCATATATAAGAATGGTTAGGTTTGAAAAAACCACCAACATGAGAAAGCTTCTACTCTCTTCCATCATCGTTATGCTGTCAAGCAGCCTGCATGCACAATTCCAGAAGAACAACATCTATGGTGACCTGTATTTCGGATACAGGATCACAGGGTTCAGCACAGTCAGTTCAACCACCGGACTCTCGATCGGGCTGAATGAGAAGAATACGATCGGCGTTTTTCTCGGAAAGACCCGTACCCTCGGTGCAAAGGATCAATATGGCTTCAGGAACAATATCACCGGCTTCGGCGGAGGCATCAGTTACACACACGCTTCTTTCTTCAATCAAAAAAAGAAATGGGGCTGGATGATCAGCAGTACACTATCATACACCAACAACAGATTACTGAATGAATCCCCAAGCGGTTCAGAAAAACTTACAGGCAAAGTCAACTCTTTTTCACTGGGGATCTCTCCTGGCCTGATGTACAAAGCCTCGGAGCATTTTACTTTTTTCGTGCAGGCAGCTACATTTTCCGCATATAAGAACAATGTGAATACATCGGTCCGGACAGAATTGTATCCCCAGCTCAGGCTGGGTACGATGATCAGGATCGGGAGCCTGAAGAAGAAAGCAAATTGACATGAACGTATGATCAGGATCAGCCGGAGAATAACCGGGTGATACTGATCTTACAAAAGCTACCCTGCAACAGACTCATTGAACATATCGCTGTATTTCTTTTTGTATTCCTGAGGGGTCAGGCCGGTAACGCGTTTGAAGATGTTCCGGAAAAAACCGAAATCGGCATAACCCACTTCCATACAAACCTGTTCCACCGTCAGTTTTCCCTTTTCCAATAATCGCTTGGCTGCCTCCACCCTCGTGCGCTGGATGTATTCCAGCACTGAATTACCCGTCACCTGCGTGAATTTCCGGATGAATGTGCGTGCCGACATATTCAGTTTTTTGGAAAGCACACTGATCCCCAGTTGTTCTTTGTAGTTCTTTTCAATATAATCCTGTGCTTTACTGATATCGGCATCTTCGTGGTTGCGCTGCAAATTGAAAATGGAGAATGTATGCTGGCTGCTGTCATGCAACTGGATCATGAATACTTTAGAAGCCGCCAGGGCCATATCGGTCCCGCAGATCTTTTCGATCATATAAATGACGAGGGAAGTAAAAGAAAAAGCCGCACCGCTGGTATAGATCCGGCCTTCATCGATGATCACTTTCCCGTCCTCCACCTGTATTTTCGGATACAGCTGCTGCAAATATGTTGCCCCCATCCAGTGTGTGGTCGCACGTTTGCCGTCCAGCAGGCCGGTTGCACCCAGTACAAAAGCACCCAGACAAATGGATGCGATATCCGCTCCCTGCTCATACTGCCGGCGGACCCATTTGATCATGGCCGTTTCCTTTTGCAGTGTTTGCGCAATGAGCGTGAATTCCATGGCCGGTATAAAGATCAGGTCATAGCGCTTCCTGGTATTGATCGTCAGATTGCCCACCATATGAAAAGGATCCGTAACAACGAGGTTGGTTGAATTAACGATATCCACTTCAAAGAAAACCCTGGATCTCACGTTGAGGGACTGTGCAATACGCTGCAGTTTGGTCAGCATATCATAAGGTCCCGCTACACTGCTGGCCACGGCACCTTCATAATTCAGAATGGCTACTTTCATAACAAGTCATTAATTGAATGAATGATGTTCCTGATCCAAATGTATCACCTAAGATAGCAGGAAATAGCCTTCTGGCACATTTGGCCTCATATTTTGGCGATAATGCCCTTGGCGGAATCACCTGAAAGCGGATAGTTTTGAGCCATCCTGCGAAAAGGATACATTAACCCAAAAATCAAACATGGTAAAAGGAAACGGAACTCCGGCTTCTCCCTGGCAACTAAAGACGGCTTCCGGTACAGCCGGATTCACGATGCATAACGATCTTAAAGACGGGAAAGAGATACTGGTCTGTACCGTTGGCAAGACGGTCCTGCATTATGACGCCAGATGTCTCAACGACCTTCACCAGATGCTGAAAAAACATGGCGACTGGATGGAACTCGGCAGTGCGGATGAACAAAAACCTGCCAAACCCGGCACGGTGGAGGCATGGGGACGATCGCCTGAAAACCCCGCGGGTGGCTGGTATGGGCTAAAAAAGGGACTACGTGGAAGATTCGGCATGTACATTCCACCTTTAATGGAAGCACTGGGACTGGCAGAACTGGAACATCACCCGAAGAATAACCGGATGAAAGCGAAATAAATTCAAAACAAAAATCAACAACCATGTCAACTTCAAACAAACAGGCAGAACTGATCTTTCACCTCAACACACGCCTTTTCAATAACGCACTGGAAGGCATCACGGACGCGCAGGCAAAAGAAAGGATCAGTGATCATAACAATCCCATCATCTGGCTGGCTGTCCATACCACATGGGCCCGTTACAACACATGCGGTTTACTGGGCAAACCCCCGGCAAGTAATCCGTATTCCGGCTTGTTCGAGAATTTCAAAGCCTTCGATCCCGCACATGATTATGGAACACTTGCAGCTGTGAAAGCGGAATGGGAAAAAGCCAGTGCATTACTGAGCGCTGCACTGAAAGAAGTGTCAGCAGATCAGCTGGCCGCCAAAGCACCCTTCACGCCTCCCATTGGAGATGATACGATCTATGGCGGGGTCACTTTCCTGGCACAACATGAGAGTTATGATATTGGCCAGATGGCTTTCCTGAAAAAATATTTCAGCAAGGAAGCCATGAGGTATAAATAAAGATCCAAAAAGCAATCAGATCTTATTCATATCTGTTCTCCAAATAAAGCAGGACTGCTATTTGCGCCCTGCTTTATTGTTTCAATCTGCTCCAGTTCTCATTGAATGCCACATTGGGATCGAATGCAGGATCATTGCTCAGTAAATACGTACCGTCATTCCGGCTCCAGGCATTGCGGTAGCCATCCGTCAATTCAACACGGGCGCCACTTTCATCCGTCCAGCTATCCACCCCACGCAGGTACTGACTAAAACCGCTATTGCTTTCCGCAATGGCTGCCGTGCTTTCGCTTCTTTCATTTTTCGCTTCCCAACTGCGGATGATATTGTTGCCGATCTCTTCCTGTGCCTCGTGTGAGATCTGAATGACCTTCCAGGTCTCATCCTGCGCCGCTTTACCAACGGCCAGGAAGAAATTCTGTACACCGGTGGCCCATTGCGGATTGATCCTTGCACCTCCAAAGAAGGTGCTCAGTATCTTCCGGGCCATCTGTTCATTGCCGGGCTTGTATTTCATGACCATCCGCATGGAAACATAGCATTGATATGTAGACGCCATTCCACCCTGTGTACCGCCTAACGATACGATGGTCTGCATGAGTGTACACAACGCGATGCCTTCCATGCCGTCATTGAATTGAAGGATACCTTCCGCGGCACTGCCCCTGTGATTATATGCGTTATTCCCACCCTGCCGGGCCAGATTGGTCATCTTCATGGCACCTGCATCCATCATCTGTTGCAGGGCGTCGATCGTTCCGCAAGACCTGACCTGAGCCTGCAGCATCGGGGCGAGGCCCTGACTGATATAACCCGCAGCATCAAGCGGCTCCGCGATATTGCAGGAATGCAGATTGAATCCACGCTGCATGGCATCGAGATAGACCGGATCATCACTCCAGTCGAATTGCGTGACCGGATACATCTTCAATTCATAGGATCCGTCAGGAGATCTTGCCTCGATCGAAGCCTGTACCATTTCCGGTAAACATTTTTTTCTTGCATCCCACTGTATGGAACTGGTCACTTGCCAGTCCGCCGGCAATAAAAATGAACTAGCTTCTATCGGCTGACTGAAGCCCTGATCATCGGACAGTCGGAATCGTTTCAGGATCATATAGTCCTTCCCTTCCACCATCTTCGCCAGCTCCTTGCTTTGGAGGAGGTCGGTGGTCTTTGCTTTTTCCGTATGACCACAGGAAAAAAGGCTTCCGGTGATCAGCATAAATAAGAAAAGTTTACGCATACGATCGGTTTTATTTTTTACTGCCGCCGGACTTGCCCAGATCATAATAAAAAGCGAAACGGATCAGATGATTGGTCGCTTTGGTACTTCCGCCTTCCACTTTGTTGATCGGTGAAAGGTCGCCGTTGAATCTGATATTTGCCCGAAGGCCTGAAAGCGGCCCTGAGAAAGAATATCCGGCGCCAAGTCCGTATCCGAACACACCGGATTCCATATTGTCTTTTTCATTAGTGGCCGGATCGCCGTCAACCGACTCTTTGAAAGAAAGCATCATATTATATGAGGGGCCCGCTTCAAGGAATAGTCCTTTTGCAGTTTTGTATTGCAGTAATACAGGGATCCTTAACAGCGATTCTTTGATGATACCTTTTGTGGATGCACGGGTCCATTTACCGCCTTCAGCGGAATAATTGATCTCGCCCTGCACAGCAAGAGAAGTGTTCAGGTCATAGCGTGTGAATACACCCAGCGCAACACCCACCCTGGCGTGGCATTTAAAGAGATCGTCCTGTATCTTGACCGTTGAAGAATTCGCCGCGGCATTGACCCCGAATCGGATCTGCGCGTGCAACAGTACACTGATATTCATTACACAAATGATCATTACTATTCTTTTCATATCTGCATTCATTTAAAGTTCGCTATAAGAGGGTTTAAAACTGATCGATGTTCTGCCAGGGATAGGTCGTATTCTTCACTACATCCAGTAACAGGTCCTGCATACCAAACACAAAAGGATTTTCACCGGCAACAGGGTCAACCCTTGAATTCAGCAACAGCGCCACGCACATACCGTTATCATGCCGCATGAATCCGGTGCGGGTCCCGGGTAAACTGCCATAATTGAACCAGAGATGTTCCGCATTCCAGAGTCCGATCCCGCAGGCATAACTTGAAAATGCCGCCGAGGCCGTAGTGAATGTAGTGATCGATGAAGCATTGAGGATATCTGGCCTGGATGTAAAACCATCAACCGCGGTCACCAGTTTTAAAAGATCAGATGCCGTGGACATCAATCCGCCATCCGCATCTCTTCTCGGAAAAGCAATAGTATATACATAGGAAGCGTCATTCCCCTGTCCGTAATAAGTAACTTCCTTCGTTTTCTTTTCAGCTTCGGTCTTTCCCGCGATATCCGTCAGCGTAACACCGACCGGTGCCAGCACATCTTCTTTGATGTAATTGATATATGTTTTACCGGAGACTTTTTCAATGATGCGGCCCAGCAGATTATAACCCACATTGGTGTAATCATACACCGTACCCGGTGCATTGGGATTCGGTCTTGTGCTCAATACCCAGTCGAACAACTGCTTATAGGTATATGCGGGATTCTGGTCGATCACATCACCACCGGTAGCGGCACCCCAGGAGCCCGATACATGCTGGAGGAGATGACGGACGGTCATGCCCAGTACATTCGTATTGTATGGTGCCACACCATAATCATTGCCCAGCACGCCGCCGGTACCGAATACTTTCTGATCGATGGTCAGCTTTCCGTCCTGGATCAGTTTCATGATCGCTACTCCGGTATACGTCTTGGATACACTTGCCAGGCGGAAACGATGCTGAGGTGTGACCAGTTCACCCGTTGTGGTATTGGCCTTGCCATAGCCCTTTATGTACACGAGTTTACCGTTCTTGGTTACTGCCAGCGATGCCCCCGGAATGTTGTAGGTGCTCATGAACGTGTTCACTTTTGCATCCAGTGCAGCGATATCGGCCTGTGTGACCGGATTGGTGCCGCCTCCGCCTCCGCCACCCCCTTTGTTACAGGAGAAGAACGGAAGGCTCAGAGAAAGGATCAGGATCGGTTTGAAAAATCTTTTCATGTTCTGTATTTGAATTTTTGGATAAGCGATGGAGTTCTTTGTAAAAATGCGGACTTTACTACCCCTGAAGGATACTCCATTTGGATAGTTTTACAGGACCAGCGAACCCTTACATTTGTCTAAACTTATCTGATGAAATATTTTCTCCTGTTCTTGTTAACCGTTGCCTGTATTCCAGTTGCAGGACAGGGTACGGTCATCGAAAGAACAAGGGAGAAAGTGTATGCATCCCGTACGGACGAAGAAAGGATCATCAACCTGGTAGCCTTGTGCAAACTGAGGAACTCCCTGCCCGGTGATTCCATTCACTTCTATGCCAGCTGGATCGAAAAACTGGCTATTAAACTGAAAGACGACAGGAGCCTGGCCTGGGCTGAATACAGTTATATCAGCGGCGATCTGGCAAATGGAAAAACGGACAGCGTCATCTATAAGATCGATAACAGTACGCTGTTCAGGAACATCAAAAAAACGGACCCCTCACTGTACTATAAGGTATGGCTGCTGAAAGCGAATGCCCTGAACAGGCAGAACGACCGGACCGCCGCGCTGGACCTTGAACTCAGATTGCTCAATGAAGCAGAGAAAGACGGCGATCTCAATGCCCGTTTATTCATCATGAATTTCATTGGTGCCACCTATTTGAATGTGAACCGGCAGGAAGATGCCCGGTCCACCTGGATGCAGGCACTACAACTGACACGGGAAAACAGGAACCCGGAGCATGATGAGATCGAAGCGTACATCAGCTCCAATCTTGCCCTGTACTATTTTGACAAATACAATCTCACGGGGGCCGTGTTGTACCGCGACAGTTTTTTGACCACCATCAATTACACCATTGAATTGTCCCGCAGGAATGAGAACCTGAGCGCGCTGGCATCCTCTCTGAGCATCCGTGGCAGCTACTATGGCGGC
Source organism: Bacteroidota bacterium (assembly GCA_029555415.1). Lineage (GTDB taxonomy): Bacteria > Bacteroidota > Bacteroidia > Chitinophagales > Chitinophagaceae > JAKPSI01. The sequence goes on from JAKPSI010000128.1 coordinate 39,261, forward strand.
GCGAAGCAATTCGCACTGGGTGAACAGGACCTGAAGGAAGGATTGAACATCAGGAAAAAGATCGGCGACCCCCTTTATATCATGAATGATTTCATGAGTCTGGCCAGCTACTACTACAGTCAGAAAAAATTTGATCAGTGCATTACAACTACAAGGGAAGGCATTGCATTGGCCGACAGCAACCACATCAAAGGAGAACAGATCCGGCTGATGTTACTGACCGCCTATGCCTATAAGGCGATGGGCGATTTCAAAGGATACAGCGTCGCGCTGGAACAGTACATGGTTGCCAATGATGCCGCCGGCAAAGCGAACAGTGCCGAGAAGATCGCCGAGATCCAGACCAAATATGATGTGCAGAAAAAAGAAACACTCATCGCGCAGCAAAAACTGGAATTGTTCCAGCGGAACCTTTTCTTATTTACTGCCGGGTTCGCGGTATTGGCACTGCTGGTCTTTCTGTTGGTCCGGTTCAGAAGATACCAGCATCTGGAAAAAATAAAACTGGCCAAAAGACTTGAAGAAGAGAAAAAGGCGAATGAACTGGCAATAAAGGAGGCTGGCGAAAATGAACGTAAAAGAATCGCGGCCGAACTGCATGACAATCTGGGCGTGCAGGCCAATGCCATCCTCTACAACAGCAGTTTGCTGAACCTGAATGACCCCGCCAGTAATGATGTGGTGACGGATCTCCAGGAAACCGCGAAGGAAATGCTGGTCAACCTGCGTGAAACGCTCTGGGCGATGAAGACCAGTGATGTTTCAGCAACGGATCTGTGGATGCGGATCGTTAATTTCATGAAGCAGATGGGCAGGCATTATACGTTCATCCATTTCAAAGTGGAGGGAACGGCACCCGAACAGCTGATCCTCCCCTCCAGCAAAGCATTGAACATGGTACTGGTGTTACAGGAAGCGGTCAATAACGCCGTGAAACATTCCGGTGCCACGACCATCAAAGCGATCAGTACATGGGAAGATCAGCAATGGAATATATCCATCCAGGACGAAGGGGCAGGATTCAGTATGGCAGAGGCAGAAAACAAAACCGATAGTTATGGCCTGCAAAATATGAAAGAAAGAGCCGCGGCAGGTGATTTCACGATCCATATGACATCTTCACCCGGAAGCGGGGCAACGGTCAGTATCGGGATCGCGATCCGGAAATGACAACATCACTCACTAAATGATCAATGACGCATGATGATACGTGTTGCAATAGTTGACGACAAACCGAATAACCGGCGGGTGATCACCGATAAACTCGGACGTGATGACCGTTTCATGGTCGCATTTGAAGCCCGTGACGGAGAAGATTTTCTGTTACGGATGAAGGACCTGGCTGGAACTGAATATCCGCATGTCGTATTGATGGACCTGGAAATGCCGCATGTGGACGGCGTTACGGCCATCGCGACCGCTTCCTCATTGTATCCTTCCGTTAGTTTTGTGGTGCTGACGATCTTTGATGATGATGAAAAGATCTTCAAAGCGATCAGGGCCGGAGCCTGTGGTTATCTGCTGAAAGATGAAAGCGGGAAGGTCATCACGGACATGCTCATCAACCTGCGGGAAAGCGGAGCAGGGCCCATTTCGCCAAGTATCGCTTATAAGATCCTGCAGATGGTACAACAGCCGGAACTGGTGAAGAGCGAAAAGGAAAAACAGGAGAATATCTTCCTGCTGAGCGACCGTGAAAAAGAGATCTTACAACTCCTCAGCGAGGGACTTGAATACAAAGAGATCGGCAGCAGGATCTTCATCAGTCCGAATACCGTCAAGAAGCACTGCATCAGCATTTATCAGAAACTGCATGTAAGCGGCAAAGCACAGGCACTGCGTATCGCATATACAAAGGGATTGATCTGACGGAGTTGAGCACTGACCTGCCAGGCCTGTCCTTCCTCCGTAATTTTCTTTACATTCGGAAAAACTTCGGATCATGAACCCTCCCCTTTCCAGCCCCGACCGCAGAACCTTTTTGAAACACAGCCTGCAGATCGCCGGCGGAACGGCGTTGATGGGCCTGCCGGTTTTCGGTCATGCCGAAACACATACAGCAACCACATATACTGTTCAGGATATCATCAACATCATCCTCAAAGAAGTGAAGATCGATGCCATACCCGACACCATCGATACAATTAAATACGGAAAGATGGATACAATCGTAACGGGCATCATCAGTACCATGTTCCCGACCGTTGCTATCATTGAACAGGCCGTGAAACTGAAAGCGAACCTGATCATCGTGCATGAACCCACTTTTTATTCAGGTCTTGACCGGACGGAAAAGCTGAAGGATAACGAAGTGATGAAGCAGAAAAAAGCTTTGCTCGATGAACACGGTATCGTGATCTGGCGCTTCCATGATTACAGTCACATGATGAAACCCGACATGATCCTGGAAGGCTTTAATAAAAAGATGGGCTGGAAAAACGGAACAGAAACGGACCCGATCATTCATATCCCAACAACTGATTTACGTTCGCTGGTGCAGCAGCTGAAGAAGAAATTATCCATTTCACATGTACGGGTGATGGGCGATCTGTCGCAGTCCTGCCGGAATATCGCCTTGCTGCCCGGTGCATGGGGCGTTGATAAACACGTGGAGTATGTCGAAAAATACAAACCTGATGTGATCCTGGTAGGTGAACAGGTGGAATGGGAAACCACGGAATACTTCCGGGACGGAAGATATATGGGATTGAAAACGTCTATGATCATCCTGGGACATGCCGTCAGTGAAGAACCCGGCATGGAATTATTCGCGCCGTGGTTGCGGCCGAAAGTACCGGGCCTCACCGTTACACATATTGCTACGGGTGATCCTTATACCTGGCTCTGACAGTACCCGCACAAGCCGCACAATTTTTTTTCAGGAAGTCCTTTCAGAATTTCAGGGTAATGTGTTTATTTTACCGTTACCGGGCAAAATACGGAACGTTCTGCCCGCATTCAACCTAACCACTGGTCTCTCAGACCGGACTCAAACCTTATCGCATGCGGATCGTATTCGGATGGAACAACTTCACCATTAAATCCTACAAACCAAAAGAGCTCGGACTTACTCAGGAAGACACGAATGATTTCCGGATCGAAGCCCGGCAATCCTATTTTCATTTATTCTGGATCCCTTTCTTTGGGTTAGGTAAGAAATGGGTGATCCGCAAAGGAAGCAACACTTATGAGTTGCCTGCGCAATACCAGCACAAGGTGAATGAACAGAATATCCGGCTCCGGACACCCTGGTACACATTCGCAGGACCGTTGCTGATCCTTGCCGGCCTGATCGGCTTCTGGGCCTACACTCAATATGATGAATACGAGCAGCAGCAGCTCGGTAAAGCATACTACAAGCAAAAAACGGATGCCTTGCAAGCTTCAGTGAACGGGCTTTCCGACAAACACATCCTTACAATATCCGACGTATCGGGTTATGACGAAGAAAGACATGTTTACCTGAAAGTAGAAAAGGTCAGCGGTGAACAGGTGACCGTTTCATATCTGAAAGCAAATAAAATTTCCGCTTCAGATAACTGGCGAACTATTGAAGATTATTATAACAACAACAAAGGGTCGCTTCCCGTTTATACCATCTCCAAACAACAATTGCTGTCCAGCATTGTTTTGGATTCCCGTCTCTCCAGGGCCCCCGGCCGGCCGGGTATTGCATTCCTGAACGGAGACACCGTTAAATATGCTCTGACACAGGCGGAACGTTGTTTTGGGCCACTAGTTAAAGACCGCAATACAGGCAGTTTTAGTGGCGGTGAACTGCACATGGAACTGTATAATGACGGCTGGCCAGCACAGATCACTGACCTGAAGATCACCAAAGGAGACATGAAACTGAGGTCCACACTCCCGATCGATATGCCTTCATCCACCGGCTACCAATTCCCTGAAACTGATATCCGTTTCTCCGGTTACACCTATAATAGTCCCTATACATTCACCATGGAGGTTACTGATTCATCAGGTGCAAAACACAGCTACACAGTGGAAGGAACGTACCTGAAAAAAAATATTGTGAATACCACCCGTTACTGACCAAAAACACAACTGTTACAAATACATGAAATTCATACTGAGCAGCTTTGCATTGCTTTTCATCATCCATACATCAGCACAAACGCTGACACTGTACGGAAAAGTCGATTATTTCGGGCCGGCGGATCATGGCCCAATATTTTATTCTACGAACGGAGAAGCATTCAGCAAACAAAAATATATCACCTACGATCAGAACGGATCCTACAGTTTCAGTATCACACTTGCAGATGTAAACAAAAAAGCGATCACCAGTATCGCTTTCGGACTTGCATTGAACAGTGACCTCGCTTCCAGCGATGCCTGTGTACACCGGGTCAATATCAGTACCATACTGCAGGATCCAAAATTCAGGAACAGCCCATCCATCCGCGTACATACCGACCTGATGACCTCTTCTAACTGTGAAGCCGCCGAATATTCAAATGCCGGTGAAGACGGCAATGAGGGTCTTACCGGCTATTATCATATGCAGCGCCAGGACACGATCTGGGAGCTGCACCTGAAGCCGGAGCTTTACAATTGTACCGCAACCTTCGGACCGGAAAGTGAAGACAGGATGAATAAAATGACCGGAAACTGGCAATACAATAAAGAGACCCGAAAACTTTCCCTGATCTTTTATGAACAATGGAATGAAAAATTCGGGATCGGTTTGAGTGTGACCCGGCGATTTGATTTTGATGTGACGGAGAACAAGGGAAAATTCTCTTTCAGTTCCGATAATTATAAGCTATCCAGATAGCACCTGTTTCCGGCAAGATCGGGTTTATAACTGCTAAACAATTGACCCGAACAGTTGCAATATTTTTTTAATATTGAAACGGCCCTCATATTTCCGGTTGCACATATCCGTTGCGCCGATTAAAGATTTATATTTAGTGCTTTAACAGGATAACCCCTGTTCCAACAAGAAACCTAACCAACTAAACTGCATTTCAAATGATCAGATTCATTTTGGCCGCGTTTTGCATTTGCTGCATCGCGACCAGCCAGGCACAATCCTGCCCCGGCCTCGGAAGTATCAACTATCAGAAATGGAATAACATCAGCGGCACTTCGGTCACCAACCTGACCTCCAACACCAGATACCCCAACAGTCCTTCCGTTTCCGGCACCCTGACCTCATTTGAATTGCCGCAGAATTCCGGTAATAATTATGGTGTGAAAGTGTACGGGTATATCTGTCCGCCCACTACCGGCAACTATGTCTTCTGGATCGCGGCGGATGACGCCTCAGAGCTCTGGATCAGTACGACCGGCAGTTCCGCCAACAAAGTGAAACGCGCCTGGAATACAGCATTCACCAATTCACGCCAGTGGAATAAATATGCTACACAGAAATCCGTGTCCATCGCGTTGACCGCCGGAACGAAATACTATGTCGAAGCCCTGATGAAAGAAGGTTCCAGTGGTGATAATATGGCAGTGGGCTGGGCCAAACCCGGACAAAGCACAACAGCCCCCAGTGAAGTGATCCCGGGATCTGTCCTCTCTGTCAGCGCCAACACTGACGCAACCGCACCTACAGCCCCCACTGCGCTGGCGGCTGCCAATACCACGACCACCTCATTCACACTTTCTTGGTCCCCGTCCACCGACAATATCGGTGTGACCGGATATGATATTTACCGCAATGGGGTTAAGATCAATACCGCCAACATGATCGGCACTTCCTACAGTGTGACAGGTTGCGCACCCAACACCGCGTATGCCATCACAGTGAAAGCAAAGGATGCTGCCGGCAATGTATCCGTTGCCAGCAGCACACTCAATGTAACAACGATCGCCGCCACTGCAGCATCCGAGGTGTTCACCGTCAGGACCGTTATCGCCAATCAGCGCATGCCGCATGATCTTGTGTACGGCCCCGATAATAATCTTTGGTACACCGAAAGATTCGCAGGTAAGGTCAGCTTTGTGGACCCCGCAACAGGGGTCAAGAAAACAGTACTGACGCTGGGCTCCAAAATGGTATTGGTGGGCGGACAGGACGGTTTGATGGGACTGGCCATTCATCCGCAATTCAACAGCGGTTCACCTTATGTTTACATCTCTTACACCTATCAGTCACTCAGCAATATCTTACGTAAAACAAAGATCGAACGTTACACCTACGACTTCAATACGCAAACACTCGTTTCCCCGGTTACAGTGCTGGCCGATATTCCCGGCAGTAATGATCACAACTCAGCAAGACTGGCCATCGGACCCGATCTGAAATTGTATTACTCCGTAGGTGATATGGGTGCCGGTCAGTTCGACAACCTGACACGCACACAGAATGCGCAGAACCTGAATGTGTATGAAGGAAAGATCTTAAGACTGAACACGGATACCATCCCCGGTGGTTCCTGGATCCCTTCCGACAATCCTTATACCAATGCCGGTGTACCTACAGCTGTTTACACATTTGGTCACCGCAATCCGCAGGGATTGGTCTGGGGCAATGTGAACGGAACGGATATTCTATATAGCAGTGAACACGGACCCTACAGTGATGATGAGATCAACATCATTGAAAGAGGCCGTAACTATGGATGGCCTGCTGTAGCTGGTTTCTGCGATGGCAACTATAACGGAAGAGTGATCGGCACCTTCACTGTTGTGAATGAACAATCCAATTGCACCACGCTGAATGTAAGGGAACCGATGCGTTCCATCTTCCCTTCAGAAAATCCGCCCACCGGTGGTGACAATATGACCTGGCCTTCCATGGCGCCCTCCGGTACTGATTTCTATGGCAGCACCGCGATACCCGGCTGGCAGAATTCACTGCTGGTGGCTATGCTGAAAACAGGCACCATCACGCGTTACAAACTGAGTAATGACGGTCAGACGATCTTATCCGATACGATCAATTACTTCCGCGGTCTCGGACGTTTTCGCGATGTAGTGGTATCGCCTGATGGCATGAAGATCTATGTGGCCTGCGATTCCAGTGGTTCCACATCCGGACCGACCGGAAACGTGACCACTACCCCTGCCAATCCCGGCAGCATCCTGGAATTCACCTATGTGCCTTCCGGTAAAGGTCTGATCACAAAAGGCCAGGAAATGCAATTGCCAATGAATGAGGTGAAAGATAAAACGACGGAGATCTACCCGAATCCTGCCGACCAGTTCGTGGTCGTATATAATTATGTGAACGAACCCCGCACTGCACTGCTGTTCGACCTGAACGGAAGGGTGCTGCAGCGGATCACACTGAACAAGCAGGCCACCAGGATCAATACAGGCAACCTGAAACCAGGTCTGTACATTCTGAAAGTGACCGATGCAAATAATAAAATGATCCGGACCGAGAAGATCATCATTAATCACTAAGGAACGAACCCTGCTAAATAAAAAAGAGACCGATCATCCGGAATACCGGAAGATCGGTCTCTTTTATTTGTTCGACCCTTTTACTTACCAGCCTGGTTTATTATAATAAGTCACGAACACCGTACCATTAATAACGAGACAGGGATCGCCATTCTTGTTATTCTGTTTTTGGAACTGGTACTGATTTACAGCACCAGTCACAGATCTTGCAATAAGTGTATTGCCCTGTACGCTCCAGGTGCCACGGTCATTTCCCTGACTCGCACTACTGCCGGCGTCCACACTTCTGCTGCTGCCACTGGAATAAGCGTAAGTGCCGTTCGCTTCAAGTACGAAACATTCACTGCTGGAGTAACTGCCGCCAGTATTGTAACCACCACCGCTATTGGTGAGCTGACACCATTTCCCAACCATCGTTTGGTCGATACCACCCTGCATGTTCTGCTGTCTGCCTGCCCCGCCTGTAGCATCAGTCCGCCTATATGTGGTCACCTTACCATTATTCACTACTGTCAGGGTATTCCCATTTAACTGATATTGAAAAACAACGGTCCCTGCCGGTGCATTTACAGAAAATGTACTGGAAGTATATGTGTATGTCAGATCATAAGTTTCCAATTTTAAACGGCCTCCTTCCATGAAGGTCAGGTGCTCATTCTGATCTGAAACCCAACTGCCCAAAAAAGGGGGTCTGCCATTACCGGATGAAATATTTGAATTGGTATTCCCGCCTTCTGAACGCTTCAGCATAAGGCTTGTACCATTGGATCTCAGTATCAGATAATTCTGATTGATCTCATATCCATAAGTAACGCTGACACCCGCCTGATCATTCTGACAGTGAATGTTATTACCCTGCACTGCATATTCCATGGTTTTATCATTATACAGCATGAGCCCGCCAGTTTTGAAAGTGAACTTCATGCCCTGAGCCTCCCATGTACCGAGCAGATTTTTTGCCGAAGAAGGGCCCGCGTTAGCGGACTTAACAACCGGTGCAGGCTCATTGTCATCCGAACCAGCATTCTTTGAAAAAACCGCGGGTTTGGTCAGATCACCACCGGATAATGTCATCGTATTCCCGGCAAGTTTATAATTATAAGTAGTAGAAGTGGCCCCGGATTTGATCGTGAGTTTAGCGTCAGTATTGACATAACTGATGGACTCACCTTCAAACTCCCCGTTCTTATCATCAAACAAGATAAGCGTGAGGGTCTGACCTCCGGCATTGCATATCCAGGTTCCTGCAAGATTTTTACCGGCAACTGAACCGGAATTCATTTTTTGACCAATTTGTCCGTTAACCCCTAAGTATACGATGTTCAGAAGGAGGAGCATGAAAGCTTTTCTCATAAAAGTTAGTTTTAGATGGGAAATTTCTTCAAAGTTGACAGGGAAAGAAAATATATGTTCAAAATACAATAAGTCCGGAGAATACAAAATGATATATATCCTGGTATAGATTTTTATACTCCCGTAAGCCAAAAAGTGTAGAATTGGAGGAGAATCCAGGGGGTTATGATATGGGTTTGCCTGAAATGGGCTCTGAATTCAGCCCTGGGGAAGTTTCTGTTTAAAAAATCAATATTCCTTTTTGGCAAGCTCCTGTATAACGGACTGTATGACGTTGTCCAGTGAATTGATCAGTGTTTGCAGCTCTTGAGTTTGCTCGTTCTGTGCAGCCAGCTTCTCGATATCCCGGATGCCTTTCTTCATGGCACTAATGCCCATATTATCAATGGAAGGCTTCAGCCGGTGCGCTACTTTTTTCAGTTGATGAAAATCCGCTGCATGATATGCCTGCCGGATTTCTTTTACGGATGCAGGCCCCTGCTCCATGAACATATTGACCATCTTGTCAACAAATGCTTCATTACCCTTACTGATATCATGCAGTAAAGACAGATCGAAGAGCGGGATATTCTTTTCAATTTCCTGCTTTTCAGCCTTCCTGGAATTGATCTCCTGCTTCACATTTGTCCATTGTGCCACCAGTGTAAGGAATTCAGCTTCTTTGAATGGCTTGGTGATATAATCATTCATGCCAGCATCCAGGCATTTTTGATTCTCACCTTTGATAGCGTTAGCGGTCAGTGCCAGGATCGGAATCGTATTACCGGTATTCCTGATGCTGCGTGCAGCCTCATACCCGTCCATGACCGGCATTTGAATATCCATTAATACCAGATCGAACTTTTCTTTGCCAACAGCAAAAACCGCCTCTTCACCATTCACCGCTTCCCTGGTAACTGCACCATAGCTTTTTAAAATGGTAGAGGCAACGAGCCTGTTCATGTCATTATCGTCAGTGATCAGGACCGTTTTTCCCTGCAGGAATTCAGAAGAAAAATTGGTGATCTGGACAGCAGGAAGGTCTTGAACGGTCCCCTTCCTGAATTCAATACTAAAGCGAATGGTTGTCCCTTTTCCTTTCTGGCTTTCCACTGTGATATCACCTCCCATTAGTGTAACAAGATCCTTGCAAATGCTCATACCAAGTCCGGTACCTCCGAATTTTCTTGTTACCGATTCATATTCCTGGCTGAATTTATCAAATACTTTACTCATGAACTCCTCATCCATTCCAATTCCGGTATCCATTACACTTGCTTCTACCAGCAGAGAATCAGTTGTTTCATTTAAAACCCTGCACGAAACATCAACAGTACCTTTTTCGGTGAACTTGATCGCATTACTGATCAGATTTAGCAGGATCTGAGTTAATCTGAATGGATCACCGATCAGAACTTGTGTCAGCCTGGCATCACAGAAAGAATTGGTGAGACTGATCCCTTTTTCTTCCGCCTTGTACATCATCACCTGCAGGGCGTTGCCTACTACATATTTGGGCTCAAATCCGATATTCTCAAGGCTCAGCTTGCTGGCCTCCAGTTTCGAGAGGTCCAGAATATCATTGATAATGACAAGCAGATTCTCTGCTGCTGAATTGATCGTATTGAGGTAAAAATATTGACTTTCAGTAAGCCTGGATTTCGACAATTGATTACCCATTCCGATTATGGCATTGAGCGGAGTACGTATCTCATGGCTCATATTAGCCAGGAATGCTTTTTTGGAGTCCGCAAGTTGTTCCGCTGCTTTTCTGGCTTCAATAAGTTGCTGCTCCAGTTCTTTCCGGTCACTGATATCCAGACAAACAATGATGGAACCGGCGAAACGGCCCGCATTATTGAATTTCGGCGATGCACTGATGAACCACCAGCGGTCTTTGCCATTAACTTTCACTTTGACCTCATAGGATTCGTCATTACCAGTTTCTTCATTTTCGGTCTCTGATGCTCCGAGGTCCAGATTTTCCGGAGTTAAAAGCCCGGAAACATCATAACCAATGACATATTCACCAGAAACGCCAAGCATCTCTGCCAGGGTATTATTCGCATAAACGATATGCTGGTTCACATCAACCTCCATGAGACCGAGATTCATATTCGCCAGGATGACCCGATTCTTCTCTTCACTGTCCAGCAGTTCCTGTTCAAAGATCTTTCTCTCAGTGATGTCCAGTCCGTAACCGATCAGCAAGGTAACTTCCCCCTCATTGTTCAGCACCGGATACATCCTTCTGAGTACGAACTGTTCCTTCCCCTCCTTTGAAATGAACTCTTCTTCCCATTCCTGCGGCATTCGGGTTGCCATGACCTTTTCGAATATCTTCTTTCGTTCCCGTGCAATACTCATGGGTTTGCTACGGAATTGGCAATAATCTTCATCGGTTTTACCCACCATCCATTTCCGGAGTTTCGGGTCACTGATCGCATGGGGATTCAGGAACAGGTACTGGTTTTCCGTATTCAATACAGCCACATCAGAAGGGATCTGGTTGAGGATATTTTCGTAGAACTTCCTTTGTTCCACCAATCTTCTCTCCGCATTTTTCTTATCCGTGATATCCGTATGCGTACCCATGATCTTCAACGGCTTGCCGTCCCTGTCTTTTTCTGTCACTACACCCCTGTCAAGCACCCACTTGATACTGCCATCTTTGTTCAGGATCCGGTATTCCGCAGTATGGGAGTCGATCTCTCCGTTACGGTATTTTTGGTCATTACCAGCAACGATTGGCAGATCGTCTTTAAAAATACTTTCCCACCATAATCTTTCATTACTTTTTGCATCGTTTGAGGAAAGCCCAAGGAATTCATTATTTGATCTTGAAAAATAAGTTTGTTCTTTCCTGAAATCATGTTCCCATACATTATCTCCTATCTTATCGAGCACCAATCTGAAATTCCTTTCCCTTTCCATTTCCCGGGTAATATCTTCCTGCATGGAAAAGAATCCAGTCACTTCATTTTTTGTATTCAGGATCGGTTGTCCAACAATACGGACCCAGTATGTATGCCCCAGTTTGTTATAATTCAGTAATTCTGCAGTAAAAGGTTTGCCGTCCCTGATACGTTTCCTGAGTTGATTCACAGCTTCTTTGTCCGTGCCAACACCCTGCAAAACATGCCCGGGTACTTTACCTTTAACTTCCTCAAGTGTGTACCCTGTGATCTTTGTAAAGCTCTTATTGACCCATGTGATCCTGGAATCCTTATCCGCAATTACAACAGCGTTGATATTATCTTCTGCGATCTGAGAAAGTACCCTCATTTTCTCTTCTTGTTCTTTCTCCGTGGTGATATCTTCGATGATACCAAAATATTCCACTATCTCACCTTTACCATTCCTGACCGGCTGACAGGATGACCTGCCCCAGAACCAGGACCCGTCATTCCGGTAATAGATGATCTCCGTATTGAAGGATGCCCCTGCAGTGAATGCATCCACAACTATTTTTAATGAATCGTGATCAGTTAATGGACCATAGCACAGTTCGATCGGCGTTCTTCCAACCATTTCCTCAAGAGAGAATCCGCTCATCTTTGTAAATCCTTCATTGGCCCAGATGATCCTCCCGTCCGGCTTTGTGAACATCACCCCATTTTCATTTGATCTGGCAAGAAGGGAAAGTCTTTCAATCTGGTCTCGTTCTTTACGTTCTTCCGTAATATCCTCCAGCATCAGGATCCGGATGTTCTTACTGCCGCCGTCAAAAGCAGCATGTGTGCTTTCAATACGAGCCCAGAATGATTCTCCTTTTTTAGCGTACACTTTAAGCTCCAATTTGAAATCCGTTCTTTTACGGAGCATTTCATCCATAAATTGAAGGGAATTCTTATCCGTTTCCGGGCCAAACATCCAGTTTGTTTGTTTTCCGATCATTTCAACGGCTTCAATACCGAACATCTTTTCCCCGGCTTTATTCAAATAGATCACCTCGTACAGTGAATTATAAAATATCACGGTGTTCTTATTCGCACTTGCGGCCAGCGAAAGCTGTTCGATCTCCAGCCGTGCATTCTTTTCAGCGGTGATATCTGAAAAATTCGAGATCCTGATCTGCTCTCCGGTCTTAGTTTCAACAAAAGAACTTTCAGCCCTGATCCAGAAAGTGGTCCGGTCCTTACGGTAAACAAGCAATTCGATCTTATAATTCTCGCCCCTGCTCAAACAAGCTCTTGCATCCTGCACGACCTGTTTATTGGTTTCCTGCCCCACAAAAAGGTCGGTCGTGCAACCCAGTAATTCATCCAGGTCATAGCCGAACATCTTTTCACAGGCATCATTGGCCCAGAAAATACAGTTCCGGTCATCAAAGAACAACACCGCATTATTACTTGCACTGGCAGCCAGTGAAAGCAGCTCGATCTGGTCCTGACTTTTCTTTTTCTCAGTGATGTCCGTATAACTCCAAACGATCCCCCTGAACTGATTCTCTGAATAGATCGGGATAAAATCACGCTGGAATATGCTCCCGTCCTTCATTTCTATGATATCACCTGCAACTAATTTTTTTTCAGCCATCAACGATGTGATATCCTTCTGAAATGCATCTGGATCCTGGAACTGGTCCCTGATCGATCCCGAAAGAGCACTGAATTCGCTCCCATGTATCGACTCTGCGGTGCCATGTATGCCGAATAAATAACAAAATATCTGATTAGTGAATACGATCTGCCCATTCTCATCCACCAGCAGGATCCCGCTTTGCAGATTTTCGATCAGCGATGTGAATGTCTTCTCCGCATTCTTCCTCTTTCCTACTTCGGCAGACAGGTATTTCGCGATCGAAAGCAGATCATCCGTTTTTCTGAATTTCTTTTCCCCTGATACTGTATTGACGGTTTCTTTGAGTTCTTCAATGGACAATCGCTTTAACTCAAGCTCTTGTTCCAGTTTATTATTTACTTCTGTAAACTCCTGTTCACTGATCCTGAATGCGCGTTCTGCCAGCGCACGGTCCTTTTCAAGCGCAACATATGTATCATTGACCGCTGAAAGGAACTCATGAACAGCCGGATCCTGCTGAAATGCAGCAGGCAGGTGCTTTTGAAATTGTTTAAGAAGTAGTTTATGATAATTCATAAAAAGCCGTGATCGTCATCGTTTGATTATGGAACTGACATTTACCGCTTTCATTGAACGGAGAGATCTCGCCATATGAATAGAACCCCGCCAATGGAACATCTCCACCCAGGGTTTCACTGACCGCTTCCACTTCCTGTTCGATCCTTGGGCCCAGCACCAGTTTCCTGCCCACACAACTGATCAGTAAAGCGAAGTCCGGTTTCCGGTTCCCTTCCATTGCATAGGAGGCAGCCTGTGCAGCCGCACCTGTGAGGGTATCCAGATTGGTCCGCATGAATCGTACTTTGGACCCTTCCGGAACATCTCCGGCAAAAGTCATGGAACTGTTCTTTTCATCAATGGAAAGGATGGTTCGAACAACTGGCAGGTCAGAACCGGATTCAGTCACCGCCAGCGGAAATAATAATGCTGAGCCCGGCAGATCATCCGCATCAGGGCCCAGGTAGTTCTTATACCGTTCAAGCGCGTTCTCATGATCGATCTCATACAATATATTACCTGCAGACTTTGTGATCTCTTTTTCAACTCCGAACATATTCCAGCCCGCTTGCGAGCCATGCGTAACAAGCAGTTTCGATCCATAAAAACCGATCGCTACGATCTTCCCTTCTTCCGGTGTTCCATCAAGGCCAACCAGCGTTGAACGGAAATCAGGACCATCACCTGCAAGGCCACCTGTTACCAATACCTGCGGAACCACGGTGTTGAATCCCTTGACCAGTTCACTGCCATTGACCAGACTTCCATCTGACAGGATCAGGATATAAGCCAGCCCATCACCCTGCAATTGTCCGCCCAGGTGAACCGCAGCATCAAAACTGTTCTGGAAATCCCTGATATTAACGGAGGCCGCACGGATCGCTGTTTGTTCAGGTTCCATCGCGACCAGTATCTGAGAATGATCCAGCACATTTTCATGGAAGATCTCACCAGCCGTGCTGCAAAAGGCAATATGTGCCGCGGGAAATTTTTTATGCAGTTGCGGATACAGATCGGGGGCATTCAAACCGGATTTTCCGGAAAAACAAATGACAAGCCTGACCCTGGTTTCATCAACAGGGCGACTGACTGAATGCATCATCCATTGATCATCCGTGAATTTGTAGACAGAGGTTTTCATAAACTGAATTTAGTGTGGTGAGGGTCTTCTCCCTTATCTATAAAATTGTACCACAATTAAATCATTTCCAACTTGCTGATTATCAAACTTATTTATCAAAGTTCAGGTATCAGATTTTCTATATTCTGGAACAGATTCCCACACAGGGAAAATCCTTATTCCAACTCCCCGGTCTGCATCATCTTATAGATCGTGCTTTTCCCGATATCCAGCGCCGCTGCCGTTGCGATCACATCATTATCGTTCTTTTTCAGATGCTGCCGGATGATATCACAGGTATATTGACGGAGTGTTTTATTCTCAGGGATGAAATAATCATCCTTTTTAGCGGAAGTGAAAGTGATATCCTCTGGTTTGATCTCATTGTCCTCACACATCACAACTGCCAGATCGATCACTGCCTTCAGTTCCCTTACATTGCCGGGGAAATGGTATTTCATCAGTTTATCCTTGGCTTCTTTCGTGAACTGTATCGACCCCATTTTATTCTCTTTGGCGAATTCATCCGCGAAATGCTTGGCCAGGATCAGGATATCTTTATCCCTTTCTCTGAGCGGCGGCAGCTCGATCGGCAAGCCCATGATCCTGAAAAAAAGGTCTTCCCGGAAATTACCTTTACGTACTTCTTCCGTAAGGTTCTTATGCGTGGCCACGATGAGGCGTACATCCAGTTTTACTTTTTCATTACCGCCTACTCTTACTACTTCACGCTCCTGCAGCACGCGCAATAATTTAGTTTGGAGACCCAGGTCCATTTCCGCGATCTCATCCAGAAAGATCGTACCGCCATTCGCTTCCTCGAACTTACCTGCTTTTCTTGCCACCGCCCCGGTAAATGCACCTTTTTCATGGCCAAATAACTCGCTCTCTATCAGGTCTTTGGGGAATGCTGCCATGTTCACCGCAACGAAATTCTTTTTCTTACGGTCACTGTTATAATGAATAGCTTTTGCCACCACTTCCTTACCGGTACCGGTTTCACCATTGATCAGGATATTGATATTCGTCTTCACCGCTTTATTGATCATATTGAAGACTTTCTTCAGACTCTCACTCTGACCGATCAGTGTTTTCTGAAAAGAGAAACGCTGCCCCAGTTCTTCGCGGAGATGTTCCACTTCTTTTTTCAGTGACTGTGTTTCGCGGATCCGTATCACACTGTTCCATAAAAGGTCCTTTGTGGCTTCATCCTTCACCAGGTAATCATTCACACCCATCTTCAGCAGGTTCACGGCAATGGAAACCTCCTCCTGCGAACTGATCACGATCACAGGTAATTGCGGGTTGATCTCCCTGATCTTCCTGAACAGATCATCACCATTCATATCCGGTAATGAAAAGTCGATCGTGACCAGGTCAGGTTTCAGGTGCATTTTGGCAATGCAATCCTTTGCGGTCTCAAAACGAGAAACGGAGTAGTCGGGATTCAGTCCTAAATGGTAAGCGAGGATCTCACCATACCAGGGATCATCTTCTACGATGAATATTTTAAAGCCGGTCATAGCACGGAGTGGGTTTGTTTTTCAAGGGATACTCTTATCGCGGGATAAAGTACAAAATAAGTTCGGATTACAATAACTGGATTTTATTCCACTATCTGGAAACTATTAGACATTCCTAAGTATACTACCTGTTGGTTTGCAATAATTTATCAATTGGCACCCGAATTGGCATATACACGAAAACTAAAAAATATGAAAATCGTCATTGTAGGAAGCGGCTATGTTGGTCTTGTTACCGGCGCCTGCTTTTCAGAAGTAGGTATCGATGTTGTTTGCGTCGATATCGATCAAAAGAAGATCGAGAACCTGAATAAAGGTATCGTACCCATTTTCGAACCCGGACTGGAGGAGATGCTCCTGCGTAATATGAAAAAAGGACGCCTGAGCTTCACCACCAATATCAAAGAAGCGATCCAGGACTGTGAAGTGCTGTTCATCGCGGTCGGTACACCTCCGGATGAGGATGGCAGTGCGGACCTGAAATATGTATTGTCTGTTGCAAGGGATTGCGGCAAGCACATGAATGATTACATGCTGATCGTCACAAAAAGTACCGTACCTGTCGGCACCTCTGAGAAAGTAAAACACGCTGTACAGGACGAACTCAATAAAAGGAATGCCGCCATTCCTTTCGATGTGGCATCCAACCCCGAATTCCTCAAAGAAGGCGCGGCTATCGACGACTTCCTGAAACCCGACCGTATCGTGATCGGCCTCGCTTCACAAAGAGCAGAAGAGCTGATGCGCAGTCTCTACAAGCCTTTCACGCTGAATGGCCACCCCGTTATTTTCATGGATATCACTTCCGCTGAAATGACGAAGTACGCGGCCAATGCCATGCTGGCAGCCAAGATCAGCTTCATGAATGATATCGCCAATCTCTGCGAGATCGCAGGTGCGGATATCAATCTGGTAAGAAAAGGGATCGGCTCCGATTCACGTATCGGTAACAAATTCATTTACCCCGGTATCGGTTATGGTGGTTCCTGCTTCCCCAAGGATGTACAGGCACTGATCCGCACCGCCGGTGAATTCAACTATGAATTGCGTGTACTGAAAGCGGTGGAAGCCGTGAATCAGGACCAGAAACTGGTACTCTTCAATAAGATCATGAACTACTTCGATGGCGATATCCAGGGTAAAACGATCGCGCTGTGGGGACTTTCTTTCAAACCCCAGACCGATGATATGCGGGAAGCCCCGTCCCTGATCATCGTGAAGAAACTGCTGGAAGCCGGCGCGAAAGTAAAAGCGTACGATCCGGTAGCCATGAAGGAAGCGAAACACCATTTCGGAGATACCATCGCTTATTTTGAAGACCAGTACGAAGCCCTGATCGACGCGGATTGCCTCGCGATCCTGACCGAGTGGCCGGAATTCAAATTCCCGAATTTCAAGATCATCAAGAAGCTGCTGAATACCTCAGCGATCTTCGATGGCCGTAATATCTACGACAGAGCGGAAATGACACGCAGCGGATTCGACTACGCATGCATCGGTGTACGTTCCAATATCAAAGCACCCGCAGCAGAACTCGTATAAAAACTGAATCATCCGACATGACAAGAAAAAAGATCCTGGTCACCGGGGGTTCCGGTTTCGTTGGCTCGCATTTATGTGATCGCCTGCTGCAGGAAGGACATGAAGTTTTTTGCCTTGATAATTTCTTCACTGGCCAGAAACAGAATATCGTTCACCTGCTCAGCAATCCATACTTCGAACTGATCCGTCACGATGTAACAGAGCCCTTCTTCATTGAAGCGGACGAGATCTACAATCTGGCCTGCCCCGCATCACCGGTACATTACCAGTACAATGCGATCAAGACCATGAAGACCTCCGTGATGGGCGCTATCAACATGCTCGGTCTCGCCAAACGTATCAAGGCGAAGATCCTGCAAGCCTCTACCAGTGAGGTTTATGGAGATCCGAAGGTGCATCCCCAGGCGGAAGATTACTGGGGACACGTGAATCCGATCGGCGAGCGCTCCTGCTATGACGAAGGCAAACGTTCCGCGGAAACCCTGTTCGTGAATTATCACAAACAGAACCAGGTAAAGATCAAGATCATCCGCATCTTCAATACTTATGGCCCGCGCATGCATCCGAATGACGGACGTGTGGTTTCGAACTTCATCGTACAGGCATTGCAGAACAAGGATATCACCGTGTACGGCGAAGGTGATCAGACAAGGAGTTTCCAGTATGTGGACGACCTCGTTGAAGGCATGATCCGCATGATGGCTTCCCCTGATTCATTCACAGGTCCGGTCAACATCGGCAACCCGAATGAATTCACGATCCGTGAACTGGCGGAGAGAGTGATCGCACTCACCGGCTCCCGTTCAAAGATCATCAAGCTGCCTTTACCTTCCGATGACCCGATGATGCGTCAACCCGATATCAGCCTGGCAAAAAAAGAGCTGGACTGGTCGCCAAAGACACAACTGGATGAAGGACTGATGAAAACGATCGAATATTTCAGATCAGTTATCTGATCTTTTTATACCAGCCGGTCATGGACGGTAAGCACTTTCTATGATCGGTTTTTTATTTTTTGGTTGCAGGCCTCCGGGCCTGCTTTTTTATGTCCAGAATCCGCTGTTTTTCCATTTTCCGGAATGCGGAATTAAATTCTATATAAGGGAAAATCCTGTCTTGCTTACTTTTCTCATCTATTTGATTATCTGCTATTTATAGACGTTTTTTTCTTGGCACAGGAATGGCCAATCCCTATACAAATACCATAATATGCAATCTTACAAATTATACGACCTGAACCTGATCCACACCATGACCCGTGGTAATTCTGAGAAGACCCGGAACATGATCCGTGTATTCACGGAACAGACCCCGCAACTGGTCACGAAAATGAAGCATGCCTATGAGCAGAAGGATTTCCAGATGCTCAATGAAGTGGCTCATAAAATGAAACCAACGATGACATACTACGGTGTGCCCTCACTGGCGGAAGATCTCCGGCTGATCGAAAACCTGGCTGTGGAAAAACCCGGTTCCCCCTTGATCGCAGGTGCACTCAGTCATGTGGAGCAACTCACAAAAATGGTCGTGCACGAGATGGAAAACGATTTTATGGAATTAAGTGAAACTGCTTAGCAGGCATTCGTAGATAATATTAGTTACTGTTTATAAATGAAAAGGCGTTCTGAAACGGAACAATAGAAGCGGGAATTGAAAGTTTGGAGTATATCACCTTCTCACAAAACAGGGTGTAGTATAAAAAAAAGACCAGAAGGTCCCAGAAAACTCAGAAACAGGTAATTGAATCATAGAAAATCAGAAAAAATGAAGAAAAAAATCCTTGTAGTAGATGACGAAATGAGCATCTGCCTTTTGCTGGAAAATTTCCTGTCAGAACAGTATGACGTAGTTTATAAAAATGATGGTGCCTCCGCCCTCGAATGGCTGGAAGGCAATCTGCCTGATCTTTTCATTTGTGACATCCAGATGCCCGGCATGGACGGGTATGAATTGCTGGCAAAGGTCCGTCAGCGCGGTTTCACGCGCCATACCCCGTTCATCATGCTGTCCGCCAAAGCGGAAAGTAAAGAGCGGATCAAATGCTATCAGCTGGGAGCACAGGATTTCCTGACCAAACCTTTCAACCCTGAAGAACTGGAAGAGATCGTGAAGAAGAACCTTTTCCCGATCCACTACTCTATTGCCTGGTGATCAGTATCGTTAACACGTAACAAGAACAAGATGAACCAATCTTTACAAATTTTATACATCGGAAGTAACCCTGATTGTTTTGAGCATATCCGTGAGAAGGAAGCGGTGGAGATCGTACGGGCGGATAACAGCATGAAAGGCATACAGTACCTCGAATCCGGTAAAAAAGCGGACGCGATCTTCTGTGATTATAAACTGACAGGGCCCAACGGACTTTACTTTTTCGACTGGCTCCGCGGCCAGGCCGATTTCAATGACATCCCTTTCATTTTACTATCGAACCAGTTCAGGAGTGAATTGTACAAAACAGCCTATTCCAAAAAAGTGGATGATTATTATGCCACTTCGCTGACTTTACCTGTCGGACTTGTAGACCGTATCCGGTTCCTTTGCAATTACCGCAAAAGACCGAAAATCCGGGTTCCCGAAGAAACGAATGCGAAAGCTTTCATAATGCCGCTCTCCAAAAGGCTTTTTGATATCGCGGTCGCTTCTGTGATCCTGCTGCTCTTATCTCCGATCCTGCTGCTGATCATCCTGGCCATCCGCCTGGAATCAAAAGGCAAAGTGTATTATATCTCCAAACGTGTGGGCCGTAAACCCTTCGATTTCTATAAACTGCGTTCCATGCGTTCCGGTTCTGATGCGTTACTGAAACAGCTGGCGAAAGAAAAGAACCAGTATAACGACAAAGCAAAAGAAGCAGCGGTCGATTTCAGTCTGCCCTGTCCCCAATGCAGCCAGTTACCGGAAGGACAGAGCTGTTCTCCGATCATGTATATCGACAATCACGAGATCTGCGATCATTGGTATAACACCCAGAAGAAGGAAGTGAGTGAGAATAAATCCGCTTTCGTGAAGATCAAGGATGACCCGCGTATCACACGGGTCGGCAAATTCATCCGCAACACCAGCATCGATGAGCTGCCGCAGCTGATCAATGTACTGAAAGGTGATATGTCCATCGTTGGCAACCGTCCCTTACCGGTATACGAAGCTGAATTGCTCACCGAAGATGCTTTATCCAAGCGCTTCCTGGCTCCGGCCGGTATCACCGGATTGTGGCAGGTAGAACTGAGAGGCAAAGGTGGTGTGATGTCGGAAGATGAAAGGAAACGTCTGGACAATGAATATGCCGATCACTTCAAGGATGGCAACTATTCATTCTGGTACGACCTGAAACTCATTTTAAGGACCATCCCGGCGATGTTCCAGAAAGACTCTGTTTGATCAATTTTTTAATCTGACCACATGAAACTATTTTATACTTCATTCCTGTTACTGACAATGATGGCCGCAAGCCCTGCACATGTTGCAGCCCAGTCAGTTCCTGACAAGGATAACAGTCTGAGTCTTCCGCCACTGGCCGATCTGATCGATTCAGCAGTGAAACACAGTGCATCCGTACAATACCGGAATCTGGAGATCAGTGTCCGTGAATCAGGACTCAGATCCCAGCAGAATTTCTGGTACCGCAACATGGGACTCCAGGCGGATACCCGTTATGGCACGTACGACAACTTCCTGACGAATACCACATCCCAGTCAACCAGCCTGCTGAATTCAACGAGCATCCAGTTCAACTACGGATTTGGCGTATATATGAAATTCCCGCTGGTGGACCTGCTTGACAGGAAGAACCAGATCAAACAGGCGAAGACACAGATCGAAGAAGCAAGGATGCTTGCGGAAGCACAGCAGGATGATATCAGACAGATCGTGATCAAACAATACCAGGACGTATTACTGAGAAGCAGACTGCTGAACATCAAAGCACATAACCTGAGTACCGCAAGAGTAAATCTGGATATGACCGAAAAAGAATTCAGGAACGGACTTGTGCCGGTAACTGAATATGCCCGTATCACAGAGATCGCGACCCGTGCAGAAACCGACTATGAAACCGGTAAAACAGAATACATCACCAGCAAGCTTCTATTGGAGAATCTGATAGGCTTCAAACTTTAGTCCTTTTCAAAAAGAGATCATGAACATCATTTCCTTCATACGACTTTTCCGGAAGCACATCATACTGGTCATGCTGACATCTTTGTTACTGGCAGGCATGATGACCCTGCTGACGAAGAAGCCCAAATTCATTTTCGCTTCCCAAACGACACTGTACACAGGTTTAGCGACCGGCTCTTCCATTGAAATGGATAAATCTTTCAACTATTTCGCTACCAACACGGCATTCGATAACCTGATCAATATCATCAATTCCCGTGAAACGCAGCAGGATGTTGCGATCCGGCTCCTCAGTCAGCATCTGCTGCTGAAAAAAGCGGACCCCAAATTCATTTCAGCCGCGTCATTCGAACAACTCAAAAAGATCGCACCTGCCACTATTTATGCCGCTGTTGAAAATTTAAAAGCGGACACTACATTTCAGGTGAATATCAAGGAAGAGAAAGAGCCAGCCCCCGCTGCAAAGCACAACGAGCCAGCAGCTACGGCCCAAACGGACAGTGTTACGGTGAATACGGCAAGCCCTCTCTTCCCGGCTTCCATTGACAGGGACCTTTACGAAAGGACCGTGAAGATGCTGACCGACCTGATGAACAGCAGTGATACGAATTTCGTATACAAACTGCTGAATTTCGAGAACCCGCATTATTCGATCAAAGCCATTTCAACGGTCAAAGCGGTCAGGATCGCCAACAGTGACCTCATCCGCCTGAGCTATGAAGTGGATGATCCGGGTATCTGCCAGCAAACACTTGCCATCTTCAATGAGGTTTGCATCTCCAACTACAAATCGATCAAAGAGAACAGATCCGATGCCGTCGTAAAATATTTCGAATCCCAGCTGGGCATGGCGGAACAGAAACTGAAAATGGCGGAAGACAAACTGCTTGAATTCAACAAATCCAACAACATCATCAACTATTACGAGCAAAGTAAAGCCGTTGCCGTAGTGAAAGAAGATATGGAAGTGGATTACAACAACAAAAAAGCACAGCTCGCCGGTACCGATGCTTCCATCAAAAGACTGGAAGACAAGCTGAACATCCAGCAACAGGTACAATTGAAGAGTTCGAACATACTGGAAAAGAAACAACGCCTGGGAGATCTCAATTTCCAGATCGCATCTGCGGAAGCCGATCAGGGTAATGCGGAAAAAGTGACCCGGTTAAGGATCCAGGCGCAGCAACTGACGGAAGAGATCCGAAACAGTGTGAGCGACCTGTACGCTTATCAGAACACAACTGACGGTTTACCCGTGAGCAGGGTGCTGAATGAGTGGATCAGCAATGTCGTGGAATCAGAAAATCTCCGCGCCAAGTTGCGGGTGATGGACCAGAACAATAAGGATTTCCAGAATCAATACGCGATCTACGCCCCTGCAGGTGCCAATATCAAAAGGATCGAACGCGAGATCTCCGTTTCAGAACAGGGATACCTCGAGATCCTGCATGGCCTCAACCTTGCCAAATTGAAATTACAGGACAATGAACTGACCTCGAACCTGAAAGCCGTTGACCCACCTTATTTCCCGCTGACTCCGACCCCGATGAAAAGAAAAGTACTGATCATTGCAGCCGCTTTGATCGGTGCGATCCTGGTGTTAGGGATCATCCTGGCACTGGAATATTTCGATGATACACTGAAGAACACGAAACGTGCGGCACAGAAGATCAAACTGCCCTCTATCGGTATGCTGCCGAAGATATTCCTGAACCCGGGCATCCTCGATTTCGATCAAGTGCGTGAGCGGTTACTGGAGATCACGATCCAGCAAATGCAACAGGGCCTGACCTCAAAAGAAAACGGGAAATCATCCACCAAGACGATCATCTTCTGCAGCACAACAGAACATGAAGGAAAGACCGTGACCGCAGGCAACATGGCCCGCAAACTGATCAGCCAGGGGAAAAAAGTGATATTCCTGAACTACTCCGAAAATCAAAGTTATACTTTCAGCAAATCCGTTTTCCCATTCTTCAACCGCATACTTGGTTACCATGATCCGCGTGTAGATACAAAAAGCAGTTACCTGAAAGCACCTGCATCCTATCTGCCTTCATACATGCACGCTACATACAAGTTCGATGATCAGTTCCTCAGCAGCCGGGATTATACGGACGTATTGGACAGGAACGGCATCGATCTCCCTTTCATACCGGATTATGTATTCATTGAGATACCGGCCCTTGTGAAACAGAACCATCCGACCGAACTCCTCGCCAATGCCGACCTGAGCGTACTGATCTGCCGTGCGAACCGCATCTGGGGTGAGTCCGATCAGCATGCACTGAATGGCATCCTGAAGTATTGCGGCGACAAAGCATGCTTCCTGATCAATGGAGCAGAACTGGCTGAAGTGGAATCCGTACTGGGAGACCTTCCGAAAAAAAGAAATATCATCAGGAAAAAGATCAAGAACCTCCTGCGTTTCCAGATCTTCTCCAATAACCGAATCTGATCCAGACCGTGAAAAAGACCATCCATAAGATCATCCGGGAAGACAACTTCCTTTCCCTCGCAGGCAACCTGAGCATCGCCCTGTTCGGCATCTCCGGATTCGCACTGCTGGCGAGAAGTCTGCAACTGGATGCATTCGGCCAATGGGTGCTGTTCATCTCTTCAGGTTCTTTCATTGAAATGTTCCGCTTCGGTATCACCAATACCGGACTGATCCGTTATTTATCCGGAGCTGACGATACTACGCGTTTGCAATTCATCGGCTCCAATGTCCTGATCGGACTGGGTGCAACCATCGGGCTCTCGGCCATCATGATCATTTGCAATGTATTCTTCCATGATGCCATCGCACGTGCCGGATACGGACTGTTCTTTACCTGGTATCCGCTGCTGGCATTCATCAACCTGCCGTGGAACAACGCGCTGGTCGTGCTGCAGGCTGACCGTAAATTCGGGAAGATCCTGTTCATCAAAGCCATCAACAATGGCGTGTTCTTCTTTGTCATTTTACTGAATTTCTTTTGGCTGAGCATGTCCCTGGCTCAGCTGATCTATGCCATGCTGATCATCAATGCCGCCACCTCCCTGATCTGTGTGATCGCGGGCTGGGATGGCATGAAACATATCCGCAAAGCGAATGCTTATACCAATAAGACCTTATTACATTTCGGAAAATACACCACATTCACGCTGATCGGTACCAACCTGCTGCGCAGCGCGGACTCCCTGATCATCAGCCTCAGTCCCATGGGCGTTACGGCGGTTGCGCTGTACAGCATTCCCATGAAACTGACCGAACTGCAGCAGATCCCACTCCGCAGTTTCGTGGCTACTGCCTTCCCGAAAATGTCGAAAGCAAGTATCCAGGGAAAAGTAAAAGAAGTGAAAGACCTGTTCTACACTTATGCAGGCGCAATGAGCTACCTGTTCATCTTCGTCAGCCTTTTCACTTTCATCTTCGCTGACTTCTTCGTTTGGATCCTTGCGGGAAAACAATATTTACAGAACGATGGACCGGCCGGTATGAATGCCGTGAATATCGTCCGCGTTTTCTCATTGTACGGACTGCTGTTGCCGATCGACCGGATGACCGGTATCGGACTGGACAGTATCAACAAACCCGGCGTGAACGCGCTGAAGGTTTTCTTCATGCTGTTCGCGAATATCATCGGCGACATCATCGCGATCTATGTTTTCAAATCGCTGGTCATGGTCGCCGTGGCATCCATCCTTTTCACCATGCTGGGGATCTGGATCGGCATGTTCTTCCTCAACAAGGAATTATCACTCAGCTACCGTGAGATCTTCAGTCATGGTGCAACATTCTATAAAACGATCTTCCAGAAAGTAACACGCCGTCAAACACCCGGCATGATCAACGTATGAACGGGCTCAGGAACCATATGATACCGCAAACAGCCAACCCGTTTGAATCGCTTTCCGGCTCTGACCGGCTGGCGAAACCGTATCTGTTCATCCTGTACCTCGGGGTCATATCTGCATTTGCGTTACTGTCGGCCAAAATGGGATTCATCGGCATCGGTGCATTCCCGGGTCTATTCATCGGAGCCGCATATCTGTATGTGTTGTTCCGTAAACCTGTAATAGGCCTCTATACCGCTGTAGCACTGAGCTTCCTGCTGATCGGTATGGGACGTTATGTGAAAGATGTACAGGTCGGCCTCGGTATGGATGCGATCCTGATCCTTACTTATATCGCGCTTTTCTTCAACCGTTTCAATACACGTATCGACTGGTCACCGGCGAACAAGGACATCACGATACTGGCCACCATCTGGTTCGCCTATTCCCTTTTCGAGCTCGTGAATCCGGAAGCCAGAAGCACCGCCGCCTGGTTCTCCGGCCGTGGTGTTTCATTATATATGTTCCTGATGGTACCACTTACATTGTTATTCATCAATAATAACCGTAAGCTGGATTACTTCCTTTATATCTGGGGCGTTTTCTCCATTCTTGCTTCATTGAAAGGCATCATGCAGTTGAAGATGGGTGTAGATCCGTTCGAGCAGGCCTGGCTGAATGAAGGCAACTACAAAACGCATATCCTTTTCGGAAAACTCAGGGTATTCTCTTTCCTGAGTGATGCAGGGCAGTTCGGAGGCAATCAGGCCTATACAGCTGTGGTGGCAACCATCTACAGCATGGGCGTCAAAGCTAGGAAACAAAAGATCTTCTTCACCACCGTTGCTTTACTCGCTTTCTATGGTATGATCATTTCGGGTACCCGCGGCGCGATCAGCATACCGCTGGCCGGCTTCATGGCCTTCTTCGTACTCCGTAAAAATATAAGGGTCCTGAGCTTTGGTGTGGCCCTCCTCGCACTCGTGTTCATTTTTTTCCGTTTCACCAATATCGGACAAGGCAATGATCAGATCCGCCGGATGCGGACCGCATTCGATCCGAATGACGCGTCATTACAGGTCAGGCTCGACAATCAGCGTTTACTGAAAAGATATCTCGCCTCCCGTCCCTTCGGTGGCGGTATCGGACATGGTGGCGTAAAGGCACAGCGTTACCTGCCGAATGCATTCCTGTCACAAGTGGCTACCGACAGCTGGTATGTACTGGTTTGGGTGGAACAAGGCATTATCGGATTGATGCTGCACCTCTTCATTTTATTCTACGTACTGGTGAAGGCATGTTACAAAGTGATGTTCAGGATCCGGGATCCGCTATTGAAACTGAAGCTGTCAGCACTGATCGCCGGTATGGCCGGTGTGATGGTCGCTTCATATGGCAATGCGGTACTGGGTGCCATGCCAACGGGCATGCTGATCTACATCTCCATGGCGATCCTGATGAACTCGGAAGCACTGGACACTAAAAAAACGGAAATAATAACAGAAACAATAAGCGATAAAAAACAAGTATATGAAAGGTAAAGACATCGTCATCACCGGACTGCAATCCTGGGATATCCCGATCGGTTCCAATGCGATCGACATCGCGAAGGAATTCGCGAAAGATAATCGTGTACTGTATGTGAACAGTCCGCTGGACATGATGACCATGCTCCGCAATAAACCCACTCCTGAAACCAAACGCAGGCTGGAAGTACTGAACAGGCGCAAGAAACCCCTGCGCAAGATCTCTCAGAACCTGTGGGTGCTGGATATGCCCTTCTGGGTATGGTCCGTGAACGGCTTACCGGATGGTATGCTGTTCGATATATTCAATAAAAGGAACAACCGGAAGATCTTCAGCTACATCAAAAAAGTGATGAAGCAGCTGAACTTCAGTGATCCGATACATTTCATCGACAATGATATTTACCGGAGTCAGTATTCCAAGAAAATGCTGGAACCCAGTTTATCCGTTTACTACAGAAGGGATAACCTGCAGCCGTTCGCATACTGGAAAAAACACGTACAGCGTCTGGAACCGCAGATCATCCGGAACAGTGATATCGCTGTCTGCAACTCTATCCAACTGGCTGATTTCGCGAAACAATTCAACAATAAGAGTTTTGATGTGGGTCAGGGCGTGGACCTTTCCGCTTATGATCCTGAACTGCCATTCGACTTACCGGAAGAACTGCAGCATATTCCCGCCCCGCGCATCGGATATATCGGTGACATCAACAGCCTGCGGCTGGATCCGGACCTGATCCATAACATGGCGAAGAGCAAACCCGAATATTCGTTCGTCATGGTGGGCAATGAGGATGCTGTATTCAAAGCACATGCGATGCATTCCTTACCCAACGTGCATTTCACCGGCAGCATCGCCAAGGACCGTGTACCGCAGTTCATGGCCGCGTTCAGCATCTGCCTGAACCCCCAGCAACTGAATGAGATCACCATTGGTAACTACCCCCGCAAAGTGGATGAATACCTCGCGATGGGTAAGCCCGTGATCGCCACCCGTACCAAGACCATGGAATTGTTCAAAGACCATGTGTACCTGTGCGATACACCGGAGGAATACAATGACGCGATCGAAAAGGCACTCAATGAAAACTCGGTGAAATTAGAAAAGGAACGTATCGCTTTCGCCCGGTCACACTCCTGGCAGAACAGCGTCCGCTCCATTTATCAATACATGCAACAAGCTTTAAACTAATCTATATGAATTACAGGAATATTTCGGATCTGAATAATATCATCCTTAAAAGACTCAGCATCATCCCGCGCGATTTCGACCTCATCGTAGGTGTACCCCGCAGCGGTATGCTGCCGGCGAATCTGCTGGCCTTGTATCTGAACAAACCTTATACGGACCTGCACTCCTTCATGAACGGCCATATTTATAAAGCCGGTGCACGCGGGCAGTTCTTTGATGTGTCCGCCTATAAGAAGATCCTGGTGGTGGATGACAGTGTGGCATCCGGCTCCGCGCTGAAAGAATGCAAGGAGAACCTGAAGGACCTGGAAGGCAAGTTCGACATCAAATACTGCGCGGTATATGTAGTGCCGGGCAAAGAGAAAACGGTTGACTATTACTTTGAATCCGTAGGATTGCCCCGCTACTTTCAGTGGAATATCCTGAATCATACCACACTCGAGAAAGCCTGCTTCGATATCGATGGCGTACTGTGCGCGGATCCGCTTCCGGAACAGAATGATGATGGTGAAAAATACATCGACTTCATCCTGAACGCGCCGCCGCTGTTCATTCCAGGCGCTAAGATCGGCACCATCGTTACCTCCCGTTTGGAGAAATACCGTAAGGAAACCGAGACCTGGCTGAAAAAGTACAATATCAAGTACAATGAGCTGGTCATGCTGGACCTGCCTGATATGGCCGCCCGTCAGCGCGCCAATAACCACGGAACGCACAAGGCAAATGCCTTTAAATCCGGCCCCTATGTACTGTTCGTGGAAAGTGAGATGGCACAGGCTCTGGAGATCAACCGCCTCACCGGCAAGCCCGTACTCTGTACCGAGAATTTTGAGATGATCTTCAATGCAGAGTCATTCTTCTATAATGTGAAAAGCGGCAAATACCTGCCCTTTCTGCGCAAAGTGGCACTGAAAGTAAGGAGCAAAGTGCGTGGATCAAGAACAAAAAAAACAACTAAGCACTAAAACACCGATCGCAATTTTTATGCAACTCTATCATATCATACAGATCGTACTGCTGGTCCTGCTGGGCCTTTCCACCCTGTACATTTTCATATTTGCAGTGGCTGGTCTTTTTTACCGTCAGCCTCAGCTCACCAAACCTGAGAGATTCAGGAAGATGGCGGTCCTCATCCCCGGATACAAGGAAGACGAAGTGATCATTGAAGTGGCGAAGTCCGCATTACAGCAGGAATACCCGATGGGATTATTCGATGTGATCGTCATCGCCGATTCATTCGAGAAAGAAACACTGGAATTGCTTCGCGCGCTTCCCGTTAAACTCATTGAGGTTTCTTTCGAGAAAAGCACCAAGTCAAAAGCGCTGAACCGTGCCATGGCGGAACTCAGCAGCCCATATGATGTGGCGGTGGTCCTGGATGCGGACAACCTGATGGCGCGTGATTTCCTGCAGAAGGTAAATGCCGCATTCGCGGAAGGATATATTGCCGTGCAGGGTCACAGAAAAGCAAAGAACCTGAATACTTCATGGGCCGTACTCGATGCGGTCAGTGAAGAGATCAACAATCATATTTTCAGGAAGGGACACCGCGCGGTGGGTCTTTCCTCGGCGATCATCGGATCAGGCATGGCATTCGGGTATGACTTCTTTAAGAATATGATGTCAACGGTGGATGCTGTTGGCGGATTCGATAAAGAGATCGAACTGAAGATGCTGAAAGCGGGTCACACTATCTTTTATCTGAACGACGCGATCGTGCTGGATGAAAAAGTACAGAAGGCCGATGTATTCAGTAACCAGCGCCGCCGCTGGCTCTCCGCTCAGTTCCACTATTTCAGGCATTATTTCGGGAACGCCATCAGTCACCTGTTCCTGAAAGGCAATGTGGACTATTTCGATAAGGCCATTCAGTTCGTGCAGCCACCCCGGATCCTGTTGCTGGGTGCCGTCATCCTTTCAGGCGCGGCGTTCATCACTGCGAACTATCTGCTGCATGATACAACACTGTTAACGATCAGCTGGATCGCTGTTGTATCTGCATGTGTACTGGCATTGTTGTTCTCCGTACCCCGGGCTTATTACAATTTCAGGACCCTGCGCGCACTGGCCAGTCTGCCCAAAGGCATGCTGATGATGCTGCTGTCCTTATTAAGGATCCGTGGTGCCAACAAAAAATTCATACACACCAAACATACCGCCGTTCTGAAATAACGGTCAGAGTCATGAAAAAAAACAGATTAGAAAAACTGGAGGCGGTACGCGGATTCGCGGCATTGTATGTCGTGTTTTTCCACACCCTGCCCCAAAAAATTTACCTGGGCGGTATCAATATCGGCGCGCTGTTCCGTTTCGGCCCTGAAGCGGTGATCGTTTTCTTTGCGCTCTCCGGTTTTGTGATCAAGTACACGTATGAGCGGTCAAAAGACAAATCATTCCGATATTATTTCATCCGCCGCTTCATCAGGCTGTACATCCCTTTGCTGTTCATCTTCCTGCTGGGTTATCTCATCAAATGTTACAATGAAGGCGGGGTCGCTTCTCCGGAATGGGGCACATTACTCGGCAATATCTTCATGCTGCAGGATGTCATCTCCCAGAAGCCGAATGTCATTTCCGCAGCTTATATGGGCAATGGTGTATTATGGTCATTATCGTACGAATGGTGGTTCTACATGCTCTTCTTCGTACTCGCGAAGAATATCCCTGCCGGCAAACTCAATAAATGGGTGAACATCATTGTGATCACCGGTGCGGCCACCTATCTCATTTATCCTTTTATCGTGAACAGGCTGGCGATGTATTTCGGCATCTGGTGGATCGGTGTAAGATTCGCTGAGATGTACATGAAAGGTGAACCGATCACCATGCGTTCCATCCTGCCGTACGCTTATGTGTTGTTCGGGATCACGGCCATACTCGGACTGAACCTGTACCTGAACTATTCCTGGACGAAGATCTACAGCTATCCGCTGGTAGCATATCCATTCATTGAACTCCGGCATTTCATATTCGCCATCATGGTGATGTTCGGAGCTGTGATCTGGAAGAACCTGAAATGGGTAGGGTTCAATACCCTGTTCGGTGCTTTTAAATACCTGGCACCCTGTTCCTATGTGATCTATATCTCCCACCATTATCTGGTGGTGGAAGCCACTTACCTGAATTTCATTCCCAATAAAGTAGTGGAATACGGGTTGTATATCATTCTCATGATCCTGTTCTCTTACCTGCTGGAAGTGGTGGTGTATGACAGGATCCGGAAAAAACTGATCGGTTAAAAGATAGTATATGAAAATCGGCATTGAAGGACAAAGATTGTTCCGCAGTAAAAAGCACGGCATGGACATGGTCGCCCTGGAACTGATCCGTCAGCTCCAGCAGATCGATCATGAAAATGAGTACTTCATTTTCGTGAAACCGGATGAGGACGACACCGTACTGAAGGAAACCGCGAATTTCAGGATCATCAAACTTGATGGCGGCTCCTACCCCCAATGGGAACAATTCGCCTTGCCCAAAGCCGCCAGGGAAGCCGGTTGTGAGCTGCTGCACTGCACAAGCAATACTGCGCCGGTGAACTGCCGCATTCCGCTGGTCACTACCCTGCACGATATCATCTATATGGAGAGCAGCTACCTGAAGATACTCGGGAGCAGCGCATCCGCTTATCAGAAATTCGGGAATATGTACCGTAAATTGGTCGTGCCCCGGGTAGTGAAGAAAAGCCGGAAGATCATCACGGTCTCTCATTTTGAGAAGAACCGCATCGGTGAATTCTTCGGTATGAAAGGCGACGAGCGTCTGACCGCTGTATATAATGGCGTGAGTGAACATTTCAAACCTGTAACGGATGCGGATACCCTTCGTATGGTCCGCGAAAAATACAAACTGCCCAAACGTTATTTCTTCTTCCTCGGCAATACCGATCCCAAGAAGAATACCAAAGGCACACTGAAAGCCTTCTCTGATTTCCTGAAGCAGACCGGCTCTGATCATCAGCTGGTGATGCTGGACTATGACCGTCAGGAACTCGATAAAGTACTCAAAGAGATCGGTGATGAAAAGCTGATCGAACGGATCGTACTGACCGGATATGTGAAGAACACCGATCTGCCCGCGATCTATTGTCAGAGTGACCTGTTCCTGTACCCTTCACTCCGTGAGAGTTTCGGGATCCCGATGCTGGAGGCCATGGCCTGCGGCGTACCGGTGATCACTTCCAACACATCCTCCATGCCGGAAGTAGCGGGCAATGCGGCACTGATCACCGATCCGTACAAACCCGGGGAGATCACTGCAGCCATGCAAAAGATCTGCAATGACAGCGATCTCCGTGAAACACTGATACAGGCGGGCTTTCAGCAGGCCGCCAAATTCTCCTGGAAAGCCATGGCACAGGACGTACTCAAGATCTATCAAGAAGTAATAAACGCATCAAAATGATATTCCTCCAAATCATATTCTGGGTATTCGTATTCATCATCTTCTATACCTATATCGGTTACGGCATCCTGCTGTACCTGCTGGTGAAGATCAAAAGGATGATCCGTGGCGGCAAGCCCGTTCCGGTCAATGATGACTACGAACCGGAAGTCACACTTTTCATCGCTGCCTACAATGAAAAGGATTATGTAGCAGCCAAGATGAAGAACACGCTTTCGCTGGATTACCCGAAAGAGAAACTGCATATCATGTGGGTCACCGATGGTTCCGATGACGGCACCCCGGACCTGATCAGACAATATGAGAACGCGGTGGTGCATCACCTGCCGGAACGCAACGGAAAGATCAGCGCGATGAACCGCGGTATGCAATTCGTCAAAACACCGGTCGTGATCTTCAGTGATGCCAACACGATGCTGGGTCATGAATCCATCCGCAGGATCGTCCGGTTGTTCGGGAATGAAAAAGTGGGTTGTGTATCCGGCGAGAAAAGGATCTTCAATAAAGAAGCGGATACCGCATCCGGCGCGGGTGAAGGCCTGTACTGGAAATATGAATCGGCCCTGAAGAAATGGGATGCGGAACTGTATTCCGTTGTGGGTGCTGCTGGAGAATTATTCGCGATCCGCACACACCTGTACCGGGAAGTGGAAAAAGATACGCTGCTGGATGATTTCATCGTATCGCTGCGTGTAGCGCAGGAAGGTTATACGATCCAGTATGATCCGGAAGCCTACGCGATCGAATCCGCATCCGCGAATGTGAAGGAAGAACTCAAACGCAAGGTCAGGATATCCGCAGGTGGCATACAATCCGTGGTCAGGTTACGTTCACTGCTCAATATCTTCAAATACGGAACACTCTCCTTCCAGTACATTTCACACCGTGTCATGCGCTGGACGATCACTCCTTTATGCCTGATGCTGCTGATCCCGGTGGGATTCATACTCGCCTGGCAGGAAGGTATTTTCGGTTGGGGATTGTATTCCATCCTGTTCTGGCTGCAGGTATTGTTCTATATTTCTGCGCTGACGGGATGGTTCTTTGAGAACCGATCTACAAGGATCAAAGCCCTGTTCATTTCCTACTATTTCATGATCATGAATCTTTCCGTGGTACTCGGTTTCATCCGGTACATGAAGAAATCACAATCCGTGAACTGGGAACGTGCGAAAAGAGCGAGCTGAGATCAGCGTTTGATAAACTTGCCTCGGAAGTTCTTGTCACCACAGATCAGGGAATAGAAGTATACACCTGGCAGTAACCGGCTGACATTTGTCCGGAAATGAACGATGCCCGAACCTCCGGGCTGAAAGACTCCGGCTGAAACCCTGATCCCCCGCACATCATAGATCCGTAAGGATACGGTTCGCGCAAGCGGATCGAAATAAGTAAAATGGAGTTCATCCGTAACAGGATCAGGGTAAGCAATGGTTCTGATCTCTGTAGTATGCAACAGCGTATCCGTGCTTCCGGTATATTCAACAGCCCCGATATCAGGGATCCAGCCAGCCGTTCTTCTGTTCCCATAAAAATCAACATCCACTGCAAAGGGTGCAGTGGTTCCGGTGTTGATCAGCGGTGAACCCGGTTGTGGTGCAAAGTCACTAGAAGCTATATGCGCCTTCATCAGTTCACGGGTCATGAAATTATTCTTCAGCTGAACATCGGTGTTGGCGAAGGGAAGCATGATATAAGCATCAGGTCCGCGAAAAGAAGTGATCCCTGTTTCATAGTGATCGAAATTCCCCGGATCCACGATGAGGTTCGAAAAAATGCGGTTGTTCCGGGAGCGGATACTCTGGAAGCGGATCCCGTCCGATTTGGGTGAAATGATATCATTGAAAAGAATGGAAACAGAAGAATCTTTTTCCATGGAGATATCTGATACCAGGATGCCGTGTTTCATTTGTGCAGGATCGAGTGGCATGAAGCTGCGGCCGGCGTTCACGATGATGTTATCATAGATATGATTGCCGCCCAGACCATGGTCCTCGATACCATCTCCTTTTCCATCGCGGATGAGATTGCTGAAACATTCACATTTAGAACCACCCCCCATCAGGATGCCCACCATCTGCCCGGGCACCTCAAGCTCACTGTCGAATGCGATATCATTTTTATAGATCTGGCAATTGGTGCTCGCCGAACTCACCTGCATCGCGTCCCAGCCGGTATTCCTGATCACATTATTATAGACCTTCACTCCATTCAGCAGCGGCGGCATGAGTAAAGTATCCCTTCCATTGCAATGAAAGATAACGCCGCTGTAGTTGGAACTGCCGATATATAAACCTTCATTACCGGTATAGGCGATATAATTATCATGGATACTGGTATTGAATTGTGTGAATTTTTCCCGCGTCGCGGTATAGTTGCAGTCGGGTTCCGTTTTGGCATAGATACCGCCGATCAGTGTGTGTTCAACGGATACATGATCCAGTTCAATATCAGAGCTCAGGTTGCCGATACCGATACCGGCCCCGCCTTCTACCTTCCTGACCTGGATGCCATAAGGCTGTTGCAGATCCCCTGTACCGGTGAGATGCAAGTAGCGACAAGCGGAAACGGAAATACCGTAATAACTGATCGTTGAAATGATCACAGTACCGCCGCTGTTCATGATGGTAACAGGTTTGACCGGATCACCGTTTATATTCCGGATCAGTAATTTATCACGGACACCGGCCTGCAGGAAAATGGTGTCTCCCGGTCTTACCCGGTCGAACGGCGAAGCGTGACCATCGATCATGGCCAGACTGGTATCTGCGACAAAAAGATGTGTTTGTGCGGAAAGTGATTGCACTGAGAAACAAAGCAGTACGATCAGCGCTGCAGTAAGCAGTTGAAAAGAAGAATAGATATAACGGAAAGATATTGTCATGCAATGGCCTTAGCGGCTCAGCTGTTGTCTTGCTTCATGGTATTTTAATATTGAAACAATGATCCATCCATACAGCATCGCGCCAAGCAGCGCCTTCAGGTCGCTGACATAAGCGTGAATATTCCTGAAAAAAATAAAATGAATGATCATGATCATAGTAACGATAACTGCAAAAGCCATCCAGTAATGCATGATCCCGGCGTTATTGCTTTCCGGGACTTTCATTTCCGGCATTTTTCTGACGGCCCTGAACAGGATCCAGATCCCGGCAATACTGGAGACCACTTGTAAAATGAAATACACAGGCAATGAGAATGGCACCCACGGAAGTTCGGTGCGCAGTACCGGTATCATACGAACAAACAGGCCGGTCTGATGCGTAAGTGCATCCCATAAAAGATGTCCGGTCGTTCCCGCCATCAGGCAAAGCAGCACGGTGATCATATGTTTCGCCGCATAAGCGTTCCAGTTAAAATGGAGCGCATTCCATGAACGTTTACGCAAAGGGACCGGCAGGTTGGGGATGAATGCGTATTTCAGCAGATCATGGAACAGATAGCAGGACAGCAATCCGACCGGAATATTGAATAACAATATTCCGATACCATGATGACCGATACTTTCATCCTGACGCATCCTGAAGAAATTCTCGAAATCGGGTACCATGCTTCCCACAACCAGCGCCGTCAATGACAGCTTCAGTTTTGATCTTTTCATGAAGACCACAACAGCCGGATGTGCTAATGTGAATGGCATTCTTTAGTAGACCTTTTCGCCGGCAACCCCTGTTTCTTTCAGTGTTTTAAGGATCGCCCCTAATTCTGTTCTGGTGGTCTTTGATTTCAGCAGATAATCGAATGAACCGGACCGCATCGCGGTAACGGCGGTATGTATGTCCTCCTGTGCCGTACAGAAGATCACCGTGGTATCGGGTAAAAGTGATTTGATATGTTTCAACACTTCCAGTCCGTTCATATCATCCAGATGATAGTCCAGGAAAATGACCGAAGGGCGCAGGTGAAGGTTGCGGATACAATCGGCCCCGCTTCCGCATGCCACGATATCCGTATGCCCCAGCTCAACGAGCATTTGCTCCAGCATGGATGACCAGAACGGGTCATCATCTACAATAAATACTGTCTTTTTTTTCAGATCGTACATATCTACAGGTTTTTTAAGTCCTTAGGTACGCCCGTTAAGGCCAGTAGTATGCCAAAATGCAACCAATTGATTTTGTAGCTATTATGAAGTTATTTATTACGGAAAATCTACAGAAGGGAGAATTTTTCCGGATAATGGAAAACTTATGGCCACTGCATCTTTTCAGGCCAACACCAGAATGGTGTCCTTCTTTTCCCCTTCGATTTACCATATGCCTGACCCTCAGTACCGATCTTCCCAATTCCTGCCCAAAACAGCCAATGGCGCGGAAATTGAGTAAATTTATCATCTCTAAAGCACTGAGAACCTTATCATAAAACGAGCTGTTGTGCCTGTTGCTGTCAAGACATCATATTTACTGATCCTTTCCATCCTGCTGAACGGGATCAGACTGTCTGCACAATTCCCGGTCACACAACCCTGGAGCACCAGCCTGAGTGTAACATTTGGCAACGGCACCGCGCCGATCGGTCCCCCGCTTTCAACCGGGTATTCCGATTTCAGCTACACGCCTGTCGTGGACGTGATCCCGGGCACTTACAATGTCGTTTATTCTGAAAATGATGCCGGGCATCTCTTTTACGGTCCCTTCACGATGGGTCCTTCTTCAACAGGTTATAAGATGCTGTTGTATTACAATGCGGCCTCTTCCGGAAAGACACTGTACCGTGATACGCTTCATAATCTATGTGGCAGCACTAAATATCTTTTCTGGGCCGGGATCAATAATATGTATCCATCAGGTTGTCTGAAACCCGAACTCATCTTCAGTGTAGAAACCACTACCGGAACGGTCATCGCCACATTCGACAGTGGTATCATCGGTGGCGCGCTAGCGCAGGATAATTATGCATGGTATTATGGATACTTTGACCGGACAAAAAAGCCCAAAGTCCCTTTTTACGGAATGCCGGTCACCTTACCCCCGGGTGTACACGATGTTGTGGTCAAGATCATGAACAAGCCATCCAATGCGTTCTACCAGTGTTACGCAGAACTGGAAATAGACAATATCGTATTCATGCCCATCGGCCCGGATATCCGCATCTCATCCCCTAAGTTTCTGGGCGGATGGATCGTAGGAAGTTGTTTTCAGGGTAACGCTCCGCTGGTACTGAATGGAAAGATCGAATCAGGCTATCAGGATTTCGGAACCGCTAATTATATCCTGCAGCAATACAACCAGCCCGCCTACCAATGGCAGGAAAGCAGGGATGACGGCTATACCTGGACCGACATACCCGGAGAGAACAGTATCAATATCAGCCGCACTTTCGGGATACCAGATACTTTCTGGGTAAGGATGCGGGTTTCGGAATCCACTGATATCGGTAATAAGAACTGCAGCAATGTTTCCAATATCCTGCAGGTGGAAGTGGATGGGTTGCCGAAGGACTTCGACCTTTCCACCAATTCCCCCGTTTGTACGGATGGCGATCTTAATCTCAAAGTCACAGGTGGCGTAACCTACAATACTTTCGGGCCGAACGGATTTTATGACAACTCCGCTTTCCCGCATATCTATCATCCGCCATTACGTGACAGCGGATGGTATTATAGTGAGATCATGAGTTTCGGCGGTTGCAAGGGCGTAGACAG
This sequence comes from Bacteroidota bacterium, assembly GCA_029555415.1. GTDB lineage: Bacteria > Bacteroidota > Bacteroidia > Chitinophagales > Chitinophagaceae > JAKPSI01. The sequence continues at coordinate 77,947 of JAKPSI010000128.1, forward strand.
TGAGTACGTCCGCATCGTAGGTCCTGATCTGAAAATTAGTGCAGGCAGGCCGATCTGTTACAGTGATACGCTGCACCTGCATGCTTCCGGCGGAACCCTGTACAACTGGACGCCGGCCACAGGTCTCAACAATGCGCATATCGCAAACCCTGTTGCGCAACCTCTTGTTTCCACCACCTATGAGGTTCGTGTTACCGATGACTCAGGTTGCAGTGCATATGGTAAAGTGGACATCCCGCTGCGTGATTCATTTCTGCTCGCTGACTTCACAAGCCCTGAAGTAGTGTGCCCCGGAGATGTGATCAGCTTCCGTGATACAAGCGCGGGTCAGATCACGAACTGGAACTGGGACTTTGGTAACGGCAATCATAGCAACCTGAAAGTGCCGCCGGCACAGACTTTTAGCTTACTTAACAACATTTTCCTGCCAGTACAGTTGCATGTCACGGATACAGCCGGTTGTACACTCACGAAGAAGAAATATATCCGGGTGGTCAACAATTGTTTCATTGCCGTTCCTTCCGCATTCACACCCAATCAGGATGGATTGAATGATTACCTCTATCCCGTGAATGCCTATAAAGCCACCCAGCTGGATTTCAAAGTATTCAACCGGAATGGTCAGATCGTATTCCATACCCGCGATATGAACAAGAAATGGGATGGTACTGTTGGAGGCATCCCACAGGCATCAGGTGTATATGTCTGGATGTTGTCCTACAATGATGAAAAAGGCAAACATGTGTACCAGCAGGGTACTACAGCACTGATCCGTTGACCGTTGATCAGGCGGAATGGGCCAATTGCTTTGATGCAAGCTGCCGGATCGCTTCCAGGATATCTTCCACGTTCTCCGTTTTGGACAAGCAGGCATCGATCACATGTTGCTTATACAAAGGGATCAGGTCGGCCTCTGAAAAACTATCGAGTGTCAGCAGCATCACGGGAATATGATCCCTTTGCTGGATGGCTTCTTCGCAATGTAATTGCCGGCACAGATGTAACCCTTCACTTTCAGCATGCTTGAAATTGGTGATCACCAGGTCAATATTTTTTTTGGCCTTTAGCCTGCGGTGCAGCGCATTATTCGCGTTGCGAAAATCAGTAAAGGAATGGATAACGAGGCCAGGGGCCTTCATTTCGAGTGACTGCTTCAGCACTTTGCTGATGAGTTTGTGCTCATCGATATGCGCCACGTAGAGTTTGCGCCAGGAGAATTTCGGATTCATAGTCGGATCGTTTTCGGCAGGGATCGGATAATGCTCCAAATTATTAAAGTCCGTTACTTTAAAGAAATGAACGGGATACAAAAACAGGAAAGGCAGGGCAAATACTCATGAACGATCCTGAGCATACCTGCTGAGCGTACCGGGAATCCGTTACTACTACATGAAATCCTTTAACAGGCTTAACCCTGCTTGCGGAGGTATTTGGTGAGGATGACGATCTGCTGTCCTTCAATACGCCCTTCGATCTGTCCGGTATTATCGGGCACCAGACGGATATTGCGTACTACTGTACCCAGCTTTGCATTCAGCGTACTTCCTTTCACATCGAGTGATTTGGTGAGCACAACGTTGTCGCCATTCTGGAGGATCGCTCCGTAACAGTCGCGGTGCAGGTCCACGGATCCATCGCTTTCATGATCACCGGTGGCTTTGGCCCATACCAGTTGGGGTTCTTCCATATACATCATGTCAAGGCTTTCAGAAGCCCAGCTTTCATGACGGAGCCGGTTGAGCAAACGCCAGGTCACGATCTTCACAGGCACCACTTCACTCCACATGCTGGTGGTCAGGCATTGCCAATGTGCGCTGTCCGGTTCTTCTTTCTTTTCGATCTGTGCCAGACATTTGGGGCACACGTAAATGGCATCTTCCATATTACCGGTCGCCGGCGGCACTTCGTATACTTTCAGTCCTTCTGTAGCTTCACAGAGTTCACATTTGTTGCCGCTACGTTGCGCGAGGAGTTCGTCCTGTTTCATATCATTGATTAAGGACGGCGAAGGTAACTAAATCATTTTCTATTCATAATGATGCCAATAAAAAGATGCTCAGAGAGAAGGATAGACCAAAAATCCATCAATGCTGGTTACCACGACCGTTGCTCTGGTAAGCGCCAATGTCCTTTCCGGGAGCCGTGATCTCAGTTGCACCGTACTTCAGGTCAACCGGTACATCCGCACGGGGTGTAAACCCTGTGAAACCTGCACCGATACAGGGCGATGTGGGCTTCAATGCAAAATTATAAGTGCCCACCACTGAGATATCACGCAGTTTCAAGCCTGCAGGCAGTGGAACCGGCGCATTGATGAACTGCGGGTCATTGACCCCTACGATGGATACCGGTGCAGTATATACATCTCCCACATGCCAGCCGGAAGGCAGATAAGAAGAGGGTTTCGGGAAATCCGTCTCCTGAGGCTGACTGATGGCCGTACTCACAGAAAGGGATGGAATGAACTGACTGGCAACTGAAACTGAATCCGCATAATACCAGTTATACCCATAACGGATATTAGCCGTATCTGCAATCGGATTATTCACGATACGCAGGCCAAACTTGCAATTCACGATCAGGTTATTGTAAGCCATACCACCGGCCCCTTCTTCAAAGTTGATGGAACCGCCACGGCCGGCAGCTGACCTTCTGTAACCACAATTCACGATCGTATTGTTGTACATCCTGACATTTGAACTTGGAGCACCTACCGCAACGTTGATATTGGAGAGTTTTGGACCGTTCGTAGCCATACCGATACAGAGATTATAAGCGAAATCACCGATGGTACCCGCTTTCGCGTTCATCGCTTCACCGCCGGTGAAACCGCATTTCTCGAAGGTATTCCTCAGCACGGCGATCTTGCCACCATTGATTCGGAAAGGATCATCCGTACTTCCGTACACCCATGAGTCTTCCAGAACGAATACTCCATTGGGATTCGCGAAATACAATGAATAAGGACTTGAACCCGCGGTGAATGTTTTCATGGCCGCGCTGATCGCCGCACCACCGAATTCAATATGCGTCCATTTGATCACCATCAAGGGACATGTCGGCGCCCCGATGATCCCGGTCCATTTACCTTTCAAAGCGGGATCCGCATTGGGATCCGCGCCATTCTGATCGGTCCTGGTAACACCCGGATACGTGATCATCACCGGTTTGTCTTTCGTACCCAGACAAAGGAATGTTCCTTTAACGCCCAGGCCGCAAGGCGCATTGGTAGTGGCATTGAGACCGAAGTTCAGCGTAACACCATCCTGAATGATCAGGGTATCGCCCTGATTCACGAAGATGTCACCACAAACTGAATACGTCTTACCAGCCAGCATGGTGCCTTTGATGGAACCACTCAGACAGGTAGCATCACTGATCGGAGAAGCAGGTGCGATGACCGCTTTCCAGAGATCCTTATTGTCCGTGCTTTTTTTGCAGGAGATCACCGCGATAACAGCGACCGCAATGACTGAAACAGATAATACAAATTTTTTCATCTTACTTATTTTTTCTTTTAGAGCTTGAATCTTACACCAAGCAGGAATGTTGTCTTATAATAATCTTTCTGGATAATGATCTTGCTGGAAGGATCGGACTGTAAGGCCAGTGCCCTGGATCCGCTGGTTTTCATATAAGTATCGTAAGGCTGATGCAGTGATAAGATGTAAGGCGCGTTGGTGATGTTATTCACCTTGCCATAGAAGGTGATCTTATCGATCAGCTTTTTCTCGAACGAAAGGTCGATCTGTGTCGTGGGTGATTGCCAGTAGTTCAGTCCCAGGTAAGGGCTGATGAAGTTGATCCGGGCTCCGGTATACACTGCGGCCACCTGAACATCCAGTCCATTCTTCGGATTCTTATAGATCAGGGAAAGGTTCCCGATATGGTCGGACTGGCCCTGCAGCGGTCTGGTTTCAGAAGCGCGGCTGGAAACGATCTGTCCGGCACTGTTACGGGAAGAGAAGATCAGGCTGTCGTTGGTGATACTTGACTTCGTATACGTATAGTTCGCAGACACTCCGAATTTGCCGAAGAAATGCGTGTACACAGCCTCAAAACCATAATTGGTTGCATCTCCGATATTAACGGGCTCCAGATAAAGGCTGTTGATGTTAAGCGGTTTAACGGCCGAGATCTCAATGGGATCCTGGATCTTCTTATAAAATACACCTAACAATAACTGACCGGCCTTGGGTGCAAACCATTCAAAACGGAGATCGACATTGTCGGCCAGTGTATGCTGCAGACCTTGCGGGTCACCTACTTCTTTGAAGAACTCGCCATCCGGTCCGTCGGGGATCAGCTCTGCAAAACCAGGACGGGCAAGCGCTTTATAATATGCCAGGCGAAGATTCTGATTCTTATTCAATGCGTATTTGAACTGAATACTGGGTAATACATCCGTATAATGGATCGTACCGGACTTTGCATCCACATCTTTCGTTAGTGCCGTTTCATAATGCTGATGCGTATACTCTACACGAACACCGCCGAGCGCTTCCAGTTTATCGGTCACCGCCCATTTACCCTGTAGATAGCCGGCAGAAACTTTTTCATTGAACGTGTAGTTGTTACCATTCAGTGTTGGAGTACCTGCGCTGGCGGGGCTGAAAACAAAAGTTGCAGCATTGATATTCGTGAATACCTCATTCAGGATCGGGCTCAGGCTGTATGAATTATAAAAATTATCACGGGTCTTGCTTCTGTACAGACCGCCTGCTTTTAATTCAAAAGCATTCCCGAAGAATTTCAGGTTCTTCGTCAGGTTGCCGTAAACGGAAAGATCTTTATCGCTGTTATGTGACCAGATCCGTGACATGCTTTGTAACTTATCGGAAGTGAGGCTTGTGGAAACGATCGCGTACTGATGCGAGAACTGTGTCTGATCAGGCAGATGGCTGTTGGCGATGGAATAAACCGCGCTCCAGTCGGCGGTCAGCGTCTTGCCGAGTTTATGAACACCCTGCAATGTGTTATTATAAATGGACTGATACTGCCAGCTGCTGCGTTGTGAATTCGTAACGAGAGAATTCAGGGCCACCGTATCGAATATGATCCTGGTCTGGTAATCATCCAGTCTGACAAAGGTGGTGGAATAAGAGAGTGTATTGCGTGCATTGACATGGTAATCGAACTTTCCGGTAACCCCTGTTCGGTTGCTTTGAACGGAATATTTGCGCAATTGCAGATCTGAGAAGAGCGGGATATTGTTCAGTCCGGGCTGTGAGTTGGGCAGGAAGAAGTTGGAGGTCGTACCTCTGTGCAGGTTCTGATAGCTGCCTGAAATGATGAATCCGAATTTTTTATCCTTCCCAAAACGGTTCCCTGCGGTAAATCCGAATGTGGTATTCACCGGGCTGGGCTGAGGGAGGTAATTCAAATGTTTAACGGAAAAATCGGCAGGCGTGGCCACATAGGTTGCTCCGTTACGCTCTGACGGGGACTTTTTTTGCATGCTCGCTTTATCGAAGTGCAAAAAATCTTCAGAAGCGAATGTCGTGTTATACCCCACCGAAAGATTCATCTGGAGCAGTTTGGCCTGAGGCGCATCTTTCATGACCAGGTTGATCGTACCACCGATCGCATCACCTTCCAGTGAAGGGGTCAGACTTTTACTGACTTCCAGTCTTTCCAGTAATTCGGAAGGGAACAGATCCAGCGGAATGAACCGGTTCTTATTATCCGGGCTGGGGATCTTGATGCCATTCACCAGCGTATTGATGTAACGTTTTTCCATACCCCGGATGATCGGGTAACGGGCTTCACCGGAACCGCTTTTTTCGATCGTCACCCCACTGACACGCTGCAGCACATTGGCCACGGTGATATCGGGGAGCAACTGGATATTCTTTGAGGAAATGATATTCACCAGCTGATTGGAATTCTTTTCCATCAGTCTGATGTTCTTATCGGAACCCGCTCCGCCGCTGACAAAGGTCACATTGGTCAGTTCCACTGCCGACGGTTCCAGCGACGACTCGATATTTAATGTTTTGCCATCGATTATGGCAATAGTTTGCTGATCTGTTTTGAAATTGGAGAAAGAGATGAGCAGCGTATATGTACCGGGTTTGAGGGATTTGAAAACGAACTTCCCGTCTAATTGCACAAAGGCTTTTTCCCCTGTTTCTTTGATCGTTACGGTAGCGCCGTTCATCGGCTCCCCGGTTTTAGCATCAGTGACCGATCCTTTTAACGACTGACCCATGGCCATATTCCCTGTCAGGATAAAGAAGATGGCAATGACCGAAGCAGTTACTGTTCTTCGCAAAAGCATGTTTTGATTATTTAGGTAGCAAATGTGAAGATTCCACAAATGAATAATCAGTCAGTACAATTCGATAGGGATTTGATAACGCTGAAGAAACATTACTGTAATGATTAGCTCAGGATTTGATAGCATTAACTTAACAAACAGCCAAAATGGAAAGCGTGAAACACCTTGAGCCGGTACCCTTATGAAAGGAGCGGTATAAATACTGAAAAGAAGAAGAGAGACCTGATATTCCGGCCTGTGAATCCGTTTAAATAATAATTTACCCGTGCTGCCATGAATATATTACCTGTGAAATGAGATCCACACCCTGTGAACATTCATTGCACAGTAACGACAGGCCGTATTCTTTTGAAAGGGTTCTCCGGAACCCTTTTTTGATTCAAAGACAGCTCTGTTTCAGGCACAAAGCAGCGGATCAAAAGAGAGTGACCTGAAAACTGTTAGTGAAAACCCCTGCGTATGACATGTGCATTCACTGCATTTGGCATAATTGCAAATGGAACACTGAAACAATAGGTATTCATTCTTTAATTTCCGGTAACTCAGTAAACCCCGGAAGCCAGAATTATGGAAAAGGTCTCAGTAGTGATAGCGGATGATCATAAAATGATAGCACAGGCATGGGCAACAATGATAGGGCTGCATCCGAAATTAGTCGTCACCGGAATTTTTGAAAATACCCAGGACCTGCTGGATAATATAGATAAGATTCGGCCGGATATTGTATTGCTCGACATCAACATCAGCCCGATATCAGGTCTGGATGCGATCCCGCTGTTACGAAAACTGTCACCCGGGTCACGCATCATCGGTGTTTCGATGCACACTCAAACTTCCTATGCTAAACGCATGATCAGGAACGGGGCTAAAGGATATGTGACCAAGAGTTCAGAAAAGGAGGAAATGTACAAAGCCATCGAAGCCGTGATGCAGGGAGAGATATTTCTTTGTACGGAGATCCGGGATCTGTTGACGCATCAGGTATTGGAAGAAGACAAGAATCCTTTGAGCATTCTTACAGAAAGAGAAATAGAGGTCATCAGTCTGTTAAAAGAGGGTTTGTCCACGAATGAGATCGCAGAACGTCTTTTTTTGTCACCCAGAACCGTAGAAACACACCGCTCAAGGATCCTGAAGAAACTCAACCTCAAAAATACCGTTTCGCTCATCACTTACGTACAGGACCACTTGTCCGATCTTCTTTGAACAAAGAAGGCTGCCCATCCGGGATTTACAGCACTTTTTGGTTACGCTTCATCCGTTACATGCCCCCTAATTCTATGGCATACAGATTCTTGAAATCAGAATAGCGCAGCATCGAAGAATCATTTAGTTTTGCACCCCGGCCTCAACCCGGTGAATACTGTATGAAATTCTACAACCTGCTCATCAAATACCGTTTATGGATCGGGGTCATCCTGCTGGCCCTGGGTATATATGTAAATTATGCCGGCTCATTCTGGCCTGCATTCCCGCTTTATTTCATCGCGGTGATCCTGATCGCCGGACACTTCTTCTTTGGCCCGCTCCGCCTGATCCAGGAATATATGGAAAGCGGTGATATGGAAGGTGCGGAAAGGGTACTGAACTCCATCAAATTCCCCGCACTGCTTTACAAACCCATCCGTTCGGTGTATTTCACACTGAAAGGAAATGTGGCCATGATGAAACAGGATTTCGACGGTGCCGAAAAGATGATGAAAAAAGGCCTGGACCTGGGCATGCCCATGAAAGAAGCAGAAGGTGCGAGCCTGTTGCAGATGGGAATGCTCTCCATGCAGAAGAATGACCTCAAACAAGCTGAAAGCTATATCCGCAGCGCTTTGCGCAAAGGATTACCTGATAAAGAAAATGAAGCAGCCGCTTATCTGCAGATGTGCAGCCTGATGATGAACAAACGCGAGTTCAGGGCTGCCAAGGATTTTTTCAGGAAAGCAAAAGCACTGAAACCCACAACGCCACAGATCGTGGATCAGATCAAGCAGATCGAGAAGTATATCACTCGTATGCCGGGTTAAAGCCTGGCCGTAAGTTCCAGCAGTCTTTTTCTTAATCCTTCCACACGGGGCAATGCTGAAGCGTGATCAGGTCCGTTCTTCAGTACTGATTCCACTTCGATCACTTCCTGCTTGATGGCATGAATGCCCATGGTATTGACGGAGAATTTGAGTTTGTGCATGACCGCAGCCATTTCTGCCCAGTCCTCTTTCAGTTCAAACGCCCTGAGTTCTTCCAGCATCCGGATGGTATTGTCGCGGAATGAACGTACCATTTTATCGATGAATGGCTGATTGTCTCCCGCTACTTCCTTTAAATAAGTGAAATCAAGTTCCAGCGGAGTTTCCGCATTGACAGGAACTGCCATGGGTGCGGCTTCTTGCAGCACAGGCTGCTCACATTTCAGTTGCCGGCAAATGACCTCATACAGTTTTTTCTCACTGAATGGCTTTGAAAGGAAATCATTCATCCCCGCAAGCAGGTATTCATTATCCTGTGCTACGAATGTATTGGCCGTGAGTGCGACCACCGGAATATCCCGTTTGGCAGGGTCCGCAAGCTTTCGGATGAGCCTTGTTGCCTCCAATCCGTCCAACACCGGCATCTGGATATCCATCAGGATCATATCAAAATCCTGTTGCTGTAACAGATCGACCGCTTCTTGTCCGTTATTAGCGATCACAAGCTCCGCGCTCCAGCCATTCATGATCTCACTGATGAGGAACTGGTTGAGTTCCACATCCTCCGCCAGCAGGAAGCGGCGGCCACGTACCATTGAATAATCATGTATCACGGGCGTAAGCTGAACCGGCTTATTAACGGCACCGGTCATACGCAAAGGTAATGTTACTGTAAAAACGGTTCCGCTGGTGTTGCTGTTCACATGGATAGCGCCTTTCATCAGTTCCACCAGTTCGCGGCAGATCGTCAGCCCCAGACCGGTTCCCATTTCACGGATGCCGCTATGGGCATGGGTTTGAATGAATGGCTCATAAATATCCGCCACCTTATCGGCAGGGATACCGATCCCGGAGTCAACCACCTCGAACACCACATCACTATTATTTTTACTTGCGGTGACCACAAGTGACACCGAACCTTCAAGCGTGAATTTGACCGCGTTCGATAACAGATTATTGAGCACCTGCGTGATCCGGAAAGGATCACCGGTGAAATGTTCTCCTTTTCCGATATTGGTCTGGTAGCTCAATCCCAGCTTTTTCTCGGCCGCTCTGCTCCGGAATGATTCGAGCAGGATCTCCATCTTCTCATTCAGGTCAAAGCTCACATGTTCCAGCAGCATCTTGCCCGATACGATCTTCTCTATATCCAGCAGGTCATTGATGATGGAAAGCAGGTTCTGACCGGACTCCTGCAGCACGGTCATGTATTTTTGCTGTTGCGGGTCCAGCGGCGTTTTTGACAGAAGTCCCGCCACGCCCAGAATTCCGTTGAGCGGTGTGCGGATCTCATGACTCACTTTGGCCATGAAATCTTCTTTGGCCTTGGTGGTCTTCTCGGCAAGCTGCTTCGCGGAAATGAGCAGTTGTTCGGTACGGATACGCTCACTGATATCCTGCGCAAAACCGATCATGTAAGGTTCCGTTCCCGGTTCTTCCACTTTGAATACCTGAGAAAGCAGGTGTGCGACACGGCCATCTTTACAACGTACCGGAAGGATCCCCTCCGCTTTATTATTATGATGGATCGAGTGGAGATAATATTCAAAACTGAAATCCGTATCTGCTGCAATGAAATCACCGATGTTATGTCCGATCATTTCCTCAGCGGTATACCCCAGGAACTTGAGTGCGGCCGGATTGATCGATAACAGCATCCCGTTCAGGTCGTGCGTATTGATCAGGAACTGACTGAAATTAAAGAGACTATTGTAACGCTTTTCCGTGATCCGGATCTGTTGTTCATATTGCTTCCGCTGGGTGATGTTCAGTCCGTATCCGATCACCAGCTTGACCTCGTTCTCCGCATCCAGTACGGGATAGAAGCGGCGAAGATGGTAGTCGGAATCCCCTTCCGGTTTCGCGAGATGCTCTTCCCATTCGGCCATTTTCTTACTTTGAAGCGCCTGATTGAATATGGCCCTGCGTTCCTGGAAGATCGAGTATGGCTTGTTACGCAGGTCACAATAATCCTCATCTTTCTTCCCGATGATCCATTTGCGGAGATCGTCATTCCTGATACCCATCGGATTCACGAACAGATATTCGTGCGTGGGTGAGAATACGGCGATATCAGCGGGAATATTATTCAGGATCTCTTCATAGAAAACTTTCTGCTGCTGGATCTCACGGGTCCGTTTTTCATCCGCTTCGATCTGAACGATCTTGATGGCACACAGAGATGCGATACTGGAAAGGATGGAAAGGTGTTTCTGGGAAAAGAAATTCTTTTCTTCATGTTCACTGTCGATAACCCCCAGTACGCGGTCACCCATCACGATAGGGACCGAGATCTCTGAAGCACGGATGGCATCGTCGATGATATAACGTACATCCGCGGAAGTATCCTGGATGATCTCCGCGATCCCGCTTTTCGCTACCGCGCCAACGATGCCCACTCCAACGGGGATCTCGATCGGATCGACGATCATATTTTCATGCGTGGTTTTGGGGCCCCATGCAGCGGTCTGGACCAGTCTTTTCCCGGTCACGTCCTTCAGATAAATGACGCAATCGGTAAATCCTAGTTTACTGATACAGTTCCTGGCCACATCCCAAAGGATCTCCTCCGCCGTATGCTTATCATATAAGGAAGCCGCGAAATAGTCGATCGCCTGCTGCACTTCCATTTCTTCACTGATCGTATGCTTTGTGATATCGATATACGTCCAGAGATATCCCTTCGGAATACCATTATCCCAAACCGGAATGAAATCGCGGAGCAGTACACGCCCGTCCGTCATCCGCAATGTTTCGCCCGTCACTTTTTCATTATTATGCATCAGCACATCGATCCGTTGCACGAATTCAGTTGGATTGAGAAAAAGGTGTTTGACCTGCGCGGCCGCCTGCGAGCAATCCGAACCCACTAATTGATGAGGCGGAACAGGAATACCGAAGAGACTGCAAAAACCATGGTTAACATTAATGATATGGCGGGTCACATCCTCATATAAAAAACAGATGCCCAGGTTCTCCACCATGAGTGAAAGCGCCTGATCAGGTAAGGGTGCAATATTATTTTCAGGTAAAGCGGTTGACATGCTCTTTTTTGTATTCCGGGAACGGCTAAATAAGGAAAAAGATACGGCGCCAAACATGAATTATACTTATCACAATGCATAAAAAGGTGTTTAATAAAGGATTAACAAGGGGGCGTCTGTAAGGATTTGCCCTTATTTAATTATGTTTTTACCCTTGTTTTCTCATGTATCATTTCACTTATCTAAATTCAAGAGTACTTTTAAGTACCAATAATCCTGTAAATACATAAGTTATGAACATGCACCCTATCAAAATCATGATCGCAGACGACCACACTCTTGTAACTGAAATGTGGAGCGCACTGCTCGATCAGGATGACAGACTCAAGATCGTCGCTACCACAGTCAATGGTGAAGAAACACTTGCCAAAGTTCAGCAGGTAAGGCCCGATGTACTTTTATTGGATATCGAATTACCCGACATGTCGGGCATCGATGTTGTCAAGATGGTACGTAAGTATTCACCCGGTACCCGCGTTATCGGCGTATCCATGCACACGCAACCCGCTTACCTCAAGAAAATGATGCGTAACGGCGCCGTGGGCTACGTCAGCAAAACCTCTTCCCGTGAAGAAATGCTGAAGGCCATCTTTGAAGTGGCTTCAGGAAAAACTTACATCTGCCAGCAAATGCAGCAACTGATCACGCAGAACGTGATCGAAAATGAGATCGGTGGCAACAAACCGACCAACGGCAATCTGACCCTCCGCGAACTGGAAGTGATCCGTCAGATCGAAAAAGGTCACTCTTCCAAGGAGATCGCTGAGCTGTTCAACGTCAGCCAGAAGACCGTGGAAATGCACCGCTACAACATCTTCAAAAAACTCGGTGTCAAGAGTTCCCTGCAGATGCTCGACCATGTACGTACCAATTTATTACTCGAGTAATAACCGTACGCAAGCACCTTCCGAACACCACAAAAAATTGAAACCGGCGATGAGCCGGTTTTTTTATTGAGCAAACAGGTTTCCCGCAGATCTCGCCGATGTCGCGCGGATAGCGCAGATCCTTGCGTGAACACTCAGCGCTATATTCAACTCAGGACCTCACCCCCGGCCCCTCTCCTGAGGAGAGGGGAGCGCTTTTCATAGCGACTTTACATTGGACGAAAATCATTTCGCTATAAAACAACTCAGCTACAGGAGCAAAACAATAGATCCGGTGAATCGTGTGTACTAGCAGCTAACAGCTAATAGCCAGCAGCTTTCCCCAACATTTAAGTAACTTGTACTCCTTATTTATTGCATATGAAAAAGATCCTCCTCCTCTCCTTCCTCATCAGTAGTTTTATTCCAGGCTATGCTCAGCGCGCCATGCATCGCCCCGTAGTTTCCCTGATACCAGTACCTGCCAGCATGGTTACTAATCAGGAGGTCTTCGAACTGAAAGGAAGGGCTGTGATCCACATCAATGATTCCAGACTCAAAGAACCTGCGGAACAACTGGCTGCCAGGATCCGCACAGGAGGTGGATTTAAAGTGAACCTCGATGAATCGAAGATCACACCCGCTCATGCCTTATCCCTTTCCCTGGTGAAAGACCCCTCTATAGCTAAAGAAGGATACAAACTGAAAGTGACCAGTAAAGGCATCAGCCTGACCGCAACGGAACCCGCCGGTATCTTTTATGGCATCCAAACATTACTGCAATTATTCCCGGCAGAAATATTATCCAAAACGAATACGGATGCAGAAGAATGGTATATACCCGGCGTCAGCATCGAAGACCATCCCCGCTTCGCGTGGCGTGGTGTGATGCTGGATGTGGCCCGCCACTTCTTCACCAAAGCAGAAGTGAAGGACTTCATCGACCAGATGGTGCAGTTCAAATTCAATACGCTGCATTTACACCTGACCGATGATCAGGGCTGGCGCATCGAGATCAAATCATTACCCAAACTGACTGAAGTGGGCGCCTGGCGTGCTCCCCGCACCGGCCGCTGGGGCGAATTCTCCAAACCCACACCGGATGAACCGAAGACATATGGCGGTTTCTATACACAGGAAGACATGAAGGAGATCATCAAATACGCGCAGGACCGTTTCGTGACCATCGTTCCGGAGATCGATGTACCCGGACATAGTCTTGCTGCCGTTGCTTCCTATCCCGAACTCACCTGTACCACTGATAGTGTTTACCAGGTCAATGCCGGTGAACGTTTCATGATCTGGCCGGGTAACGGAACTTTCTATGGAACGATCGATAATACTTTGTGTCCTGCTAATGAGAAGGTTTATGTTTTTCTCGATAAAGTATTCACTGAAATAGCGGCACTTTTCCCATGCGAATACATTCATATGGGTGGCGACGAATGCTATAAAGGTTACTGGGAAAAAAGTGAAGCCTGCAAAGCATTAGTACAGAAAGAAGGACTGAAGGACATGCACGAACTGCAGAGTTATTTCGTGAAACGCATAGAAAAGATCATCAACAGCAAGGGCAAGAAAATGATGGGCTGGGATGAGATCCTCGAAGGCGGTCTTGCACCCGGTGCTTCCGTCATGAGCTGGCGCGGCATGAAAGGTGGCAAGGAAGCCGCCCGCGCGCAGCATCCTGTGGTAATGTCGCCCAACGAATATGCTTATGTTGATCTCTATCAGGGCGATCCGGTTGCAGAACCTGTAACCTACTCCATGGTCCGTTTGAACAAAGCGTATCAGTTCGATCCGGTACCGGATAGTGTGGATGCAAAATACATCCTGGGCGGACAATGCAATCTCTGGAGTGAAAGGCTGTACACCATGCGCCAGGCACAGTACATGTTATGGCCCCGCGGATTAGCCACAGCAGAATCCGTCTGGTCACCCGCAGGAACGAAGAACTGGGACAATTTCGTGAAACGCACCGAACATCAGTTCACAAGATTTGATGTAGCGGAAGTGAAGTATTCGCGGAGCATGTATGATCCCATCTTCACCGCGAAGAAAGACGCATCCGGGAATCTGCAGATCATACTTGCAACAGAGATCAAGGACCTTACCATTTATTATTGCTTCGATGAAACCCTGCCGGATAATTTCTATCCCGCCTATACCACCCCGTTATCCGTGCCGAAAGACGCTGCCAACCTGAAAGTGGTCACCTACCGCGGTAAAACGCAGGTGGGAAAGATCATCACGATGCCGGTTGCGGAAATGAAGAAAAGGGCGAAGATCAATTAAGCGGGTTCCTTCCAGGCACCGAACAGTTCATCTACTTTCTTAAAACGATAGTCGAAGATCTGTTTGAGTTTGTTCTTCACAAAGAGTGCATTGGCAATACGTCCCAGGAATCCCAGTGGTATTTTATAATGAACGATATCCGTCATTTCCACCCCACCGGGGATAGCTTTGAAATGGTGCTGATGATGCCATAAACTGTAAGGCCCGTAACGCTGTTCATCAATGAAATACTGTCCGGGTAACACCTGCGTGATCTCCGTCATCCAGTACATCGGGATACCCAGCACCGGCTTCACCGTATATTCAATGATCTGCCCCGCATACATCACCGGACCATGGAATTTGGAAACGACCTGAAATCCCATGTTCGCTGGGGTGATCACCTGTAAATTTGCAGGACTGGAAAAGAAATCCCAGGCCTGTTCCAGGGAAACCGGGATACGCTGAACGGTACGGAAAGAGTGGGCTGCCATGGGGTGCTGTTTTTAAGTAACTTGTTGTAATAACCAGTAAGCAGGACAAAAGTTCAATTATTATGTCGTTTATCAGGGAAAGACTCGAGAAAAAATTTGAAGAAGAATACGCTAAACTTAACCCCCAGCAGCGCAAAGCCGTAGAGGCGCTGGAAGGGCCGGTGATGGTGATCGCGGGACCGGGCACGGGCAAGACCCAGATCCTGGCCAGCCGCATCGGCAAGATCCTGCTGGAAACAGATGCCAAACCGGAGAATATCCTTTGTCTGACCTATACCGATGCCGGTGTAGTGGCCATGCGTAAACGCCTGCAGCAATTCATCGGACCCGATGCCTATAAAGTACAGATCGCTACGTTCCACTCCTTCTGTAATGAAGTGATCCAGGAGAATCTTTCCCTATTTGAAAAGACCGCGCTCGATCCGATTTCCGAACTGGAGAAGATCGAACTGTTGAAAGAACTGATCGATAGTTTCCCGAAGAACCATCCGCTCAAGCGCTACCGCGGTGATGTATATTATGAAGTGAAGAATCTGGACCAGCTGTTCAGTACCATGAAGAAAGAAGGCTGGACCGCTGAATACATCAATCCCTGCATCGACGCCTACCTGGCAGATCTGCCTAACCGCGATGAATACATCTACAAAAAGAAGTACAAACAGTTCAATGCAGGTGATCTCAAACAAGAGAAGATCGATGATGCCACAGAACGCATGGAGAAATTCCGGGCAGCTGTGAATGAATTCGACCGCTTCCAGGCATTGATGCGGAAAAAGAATCGCTATGATTTTGATGACATGATCAACTGGGTCATCAAAGCATTTAAAGAAAATAAAAATCTCCTCGCCAATTATCAGGAGAAATATCAATACATCCTGGTGGATGAATACCAGGACACCAGCGGAACACAGAACACGCTCGTGCAACTGCTCATCAGTTACTGGGACCAGCCCAATGTATTCGTGGTGGGGGATGACGACCAGAGCATCTACCGCTTCCAGGGTGCGAACGTGGAGAACATGACCGCCTTCGCGGAATCATACCAGAAGGACCTGGTGACGGTTGTGCTCACGGAGAACTACCGTTCCACCCAACCCATCCTCGATGTGTCCAAGACACTGATCAGTCGCAATGACGAGCGACTGGTGAATAAAATACCCGGACTCAGCAAGGACCTGACCGCAGGTAAAGCATCGCTGAAAGAACTGAAGCATCCGCCCATCATCGCTGAATATGAAACCGAGCGGGAAGAGATGTCGGGCATCACGCGTGATGTGCAGTTATTGTTAGCGCAGGGTGTGGCCCCGGGCCGCATCGGTGTATTATATAAGGAGAACAAATACGGTGTAGAGCTGGCGCGCTTCTTCAAACTGCTGGGCATTCCGGTTTACAGTAAACGACAGCTCAATATCCTGGAACTGCCTTTAGCTCAAAAGATCATCACCGTACTGGAATACCTGTCCTGCGAACATGATATTTCCGCCAGTGGTGATGAGCTGTTGTTCGAGATCCTGCACTTCGACTGGTTCGGCATCCCGCCTATTGAGATCGCCAAACTGAGTATGGAGAACGCGGAAAAAAGATATTCCGCAACACCCGGTTCGCTCCGGCAGTTGTTAGCTGAAAAAGCGGCCGCTCCCGCGAAAGACCTGTTCAGCAAGGGTTTGCCGGCAGGCATGATCAAAGCATCGGCCGCCATGGAGAAACTGATCGCTGCCGTTCCCAATTGCACCTTACAGCAATTATTCGAAACCATCATACAGGAGGCTGGTGTGCTGGCCTTCATCATGCAGAGTCCGGATAAGCACGACCTGCTGCAGATCCTTACCGGTTTGTTCGATTTCGTGAAAGATGAAACGCACCGTAATCCTTTCCTCGGATTGCAGCAACTCGTGAACCTCTTTTCGCTGATGCAGAAAGAAGGGATCCACTTACCTCTTGTTCAGGTAAGTGGCACCGATAAAGGGGTGAACCTGCTGACGACACACGGTTCGAAAGGACTGGAATTCGAATATGTATTCCTCGCCGGTTGCAATTCCGGTTCGTGGGAAAAGAAAAGAAAACCCGGTGGTGGTTTCACTTTCCCCGATACATTATTAAGCACACAACCCGCGCATAAGGAAGAAGAAGAATTAAGAAGACTGTTCTATGTCGCACTCACCCGTGCCGAACAGCATCTCAAAATATCGTACAGCAAATTCCGGAATGACGGCAAGGAACTGGAACCTTCTATGTTCATAGCCGAGATCCGCGACCAGCAACAGTTACCGGTTGAACTGATCATACTGGATCAGGAGTTACGTGATAAATTCGCAGCCCTGCATTTCGGTGAAGCATTGGCGCCGGAGATCTCACGCATTGAAGAAGAGTATATCAGTCGTGTTCTGGATAAATTCGTGATGAACGTAACTGCACTCAACAATTACCTGAAATGCCCGCTGGAGTTCTATTACCGCAATCTCGTCCGCATCCCTTCTCCCAAAAATGAGAATACGGAATTCGGTTCCGCCGTGCACTATGCACTGGAAAAATTATTCCGCAAGATGCAGGACGGCAAGCAGGATAAATTCCCGCCACAGGAAGAATTCATCGCCGACTTTGAATGGTACATGCGCCGGCACAGAGAAAGTTTCACCAAAGAACAATTCGATCGTCGCATGGAATACGGCCAGCAGGTATTGGCCGATTACTATGTCAACAATATCGGTTCCTTCAGCAAGATCGTGGCCATTGAGCGCATGATCCGCAGCGTGGTGGCCAGTGATGTGCCCATCAAGGGTAAGCTGGATAAACTGGAATTCGATGGTAAGTCGGTGAATGTGGTGGATTACAAGACCGGGGATCCGGATAAGGCTATGGCCAAGATGAAAGGCCCTTCTGAGAAAGATCCTAACGGTGGCGACTACTGGCGGCAGGCCGTTTTCTATAAATTACTTGTCGATAATTTCGATCAGAAGGACTGGAAAGTGATCAGTGCCGAATTCGATTTCATTGAACCCGACAAGAAAAAGAAATACCGCCGGGAAAAGATCGTCATCAAACCGGAGGACCTCACGACGGTCACCCAGCAGATCATTGGCACCATGGAAAAGATCCGCAACCGGGAATTCTATACCGGATGCGGCAAGGAAGACTGCCACTGGTGCAATTTCGTCAAGACCAATAATCTGGCCATTGCCCTGCACGAGCTGGATGAGCCTGACGCGGAAAGCGCGGATTTATAGGTTTATTGGCAAAAAAATGGCGGGATTCGCAGTAAGTTTGCAACCTGTTTATGAAACGCAATTACCTGAAATATCCCGGTATCGGTCTGCTCCTTTTGCTGGCATCTTTACCAGCCATGATGGTCCAGACCGGCTGCGCGAATATCATTCCCCCGCAGGGCGGTCCCCGCGATTCCATTCCACCGGTACTGATCAGGGCCAACCCGGGTGATTCATCCCTTCACTTCGATGGCAATAAGATCAATTTCAGTTTTGACGAGTATGTGAAACTGGAGAATGTGCAGGAGAACCTGATCGTGTCGCCCATGCCACGTATAACACCGGTTGTGGAATACAAACTGAATACTGTATCGGTCAAACTGAAGGACAGCCTGGAACCGAATACCACATACATCCTCAACTTCGGCAATGCGATCCGGGATGAAAATGAAAGCAACCCGCTGAAGAACTTCACTTATATTTTTTCTACCGGCGCATACTTCGATTCACTTTCCCTGAAAGGGAAGATCCGCATCGCGCGGACCGGTGAAACGGATACGACCCTGATCCTGATGCTGCATAAAAGTGGCCGCGATTCAGCAGTGGTGGAAGAAAAACCACGTTACATCACCAAGCCTGACGGCAACGGGAATTTCGTATTCAGGAACCTGCCCGCAGGCACCTTTTATTTATACGCGCTGAAGGATGAAAGTGGTGGTCGCCGGTATTTCAACAGCAATCAGTTATTCGCGTTCGCAGATCAGCCTTTCAATACTGCAGGGAAGAATGATACCATTACACTCTATGCCTGGTCGGATAACAAAAAGGCAGAATCCTTACGCAGCCTGAATTTCCAGACCCCTGGGCAACGCCGTGGTCAGACACAAACAGAAGACAAGCGATTACGCTGGCACACGAACCTGATGAATTTTTCGCAGGATCTGCAGGAAGATCTGATCCTGTATTTCGATCAGCCTTTGAAGAAATTCGACTCGACCGGTATTTCATTATTCACGGATACTTCCTACAACCCCGTAAAAGGATATAAACTCAGCACCGATTCCCTACTGACCAGTTCCACGATACACGTGAACTGGGTAGAGAACACGCAGTACCACCTCATCCTGAATAAAGAATTCGGGGAAGACAGTACCGGCAAGAAACTCCTCAAAACAGATACCGTTCATTTCGCGACACGTCGCAAAGAAGATTACGGACAGTTATCGATCCGTTTCCGTGGCATCGATACCGCTACTCATCCTGTGGTTCAATTCGTTTCCAATGATGAAGTGAAAAGGTCATTCCCGCTGAAGTCGGCCGACCTTAAACAAGACCTCTTCGTCCCCGGCGATTACCAGCTCCGTATCCTTTTCGACCGCAACCAGAACGGTGTTTGGGACGGCGGCGAATTCTTCGGCAAACGCATCCAGCCCGAGATCGTGAAACCGGTGAAACGGAAGATCACGGTGAAGGCGGGGATGGAGAATGAATTCGAAATAATAGTCGATAGTCTGTAGATGCCAGTCATTAGTCTTTAGTCTCTAGTCGGTAGTCTCTTCTAAGCGACATTTTTTCTAAATTCAGCTATTTAGTACTTCCCAACAGCAGTGGGCAGACGGCAGTTGGCAGTCGGCAGTACCTCCTAAGATTCACACTTTATATTCATCTTCTTAGCATGCTAATTCAAAACTCAAAATTCAAAATTTCTTACTCCCCCCCTTGTAGCTTGCTGCTTGCAGCTCCCTCCCTATCTTTGTTCCATGCAATTCTCCTCCGCATTGCTCGAAAACGCTGTCAACGAATTCTCGCGCCTGCCTGGCATCGGGAAGAAGACGGCATTGAGGCTGGTGCTGCATTTGCTGAAGCAGGACCCCAAGGAAGTGGAACGTTTCAGTGAGGTGATCGCGAAGATGCGGCAGGAGATCAAGTTCTGTCAGCGTTGCCATAATGTTTCCGATGGTGATATCTGTTCGGTATGCGCCAATTCCATGCGCCGGCAGGAACTCATTTGCGTGGTGGAAAGCATCCGCGATGTGATCGCGATTGAGAGTACCCAGCAGTTCAGCGGCACTTATCATGTACTGGGGGGCGTCATCTCCCCGCTGGATGGCATCGGACCGGATCAGCTGACGATCGCGGCGCTGCTGCAACGCATCGAAAAAGAAAAGACCGAAGAACTCATCTTCGCCCTCAGCCCGACCATCCAGGGCGATACGACCATTTATTACATCCAGAAGAAACTCACCGGTAAACAGGTGCGCATCACCACCATCGCAAGAGGCATTGCCTTTGGCGGTGAACTGGAATATGCCGATGAACTGACATTAGGCCGCAGCCTGCAGAACCGAATGCCGGTGGAGAAGTACATGAACCACTGATGACGAGGGATTTAGCCCCTCTCTGACCCCCTCCTTCTTCCTTTGTATTTATAGTTAGTTATTATACCTTTGCAGCCAGCAGGCGGATTTGTTTATTGTTCGGCCTGATCCCAAAAAACAGAACTAATAAACATCAGTAACGGGTTCTCCGTTCCTGTGTTTATCAGTTCATAAATATGAGTCGTATGCAAAGCATTACAGATTTGCTGAAACAACGCATCCTGGTGATCGATGGCGCCATGGGTACGATGATCCAGCGGCATAAACTGACCGAGGCGGATTACCGCGGTGACCGCTTCCGTGACTGGCCTTCCGATGTAAAAGGCAATAATGATCTGCTGTGCCTGACACAGCCCGCGATCATTGCCGGCATTCATCAGGAATACCTGGAAGCCGGTGCGGATATCATCGAGACCAATACGTTCAGCAGCACCACGATCGCACAGGCCGATTATGGTATGCAATCGCTGGCCTATGAACTGAATGTGGCCGCTGCCCGCTGCGCACGCACCGCCATTGAGAATTACCGTAAAGCTACCGGTGATGCCAGCCCGAAATATGTGGCAGGCGCCATCGGCCCGCTCAATAAAACACTGTCCCTCTCCCCGGACGTCAACAACCCCGGCTTCCGCGCAGTTACTTTCGATGAAGTGGTGACCGCTTACGCCGAACAGATCAAAGGACTGGTGGATGGCGGCGTGGACATTCTCCTCATCGAGACCATCTTTGATACCCTGAATGCCAAAGCGGCCATCTTCGCGGCCCGAAAATATTTCCGCGAGAGCGGTCATGCCCTGCTGCCGATCATGATCAGCGGCACCATCACCGATGCATCCGGACGTACCCTGAGCGGACAAACACTGGAAGCGTTCTACACTTCCGTGATGCACGCCAAACCGCTGAGCATTGGCCTGAACTGTGCGCTGGGCGCGAAAGAGATGCGTCCGCATATCGAAGAATTATCACAGATCGCTTCCTGTTTCGTATCGGCTTATCCCAACGCGGGTTTACCGAACGCCATGGGTGAATACGACGAACACCCCTCCGACACCGCGCACTTCATTGAAGAATGGGCCAAAGAAGGATTCGTGAATATCGTGGGCGGTTGCTGCGGCACCACACCTGATCACATCCGTCATATCGCGG
The DNA here is from genome assembly GCA_029555415.1 of Bacteroidota bacterium. Classification (GTDB taxonomy): domain Bacteria; phylum Bacteroidota; class Bacteroidia; order Chitinophagales; family Chitinophagaceae; genus JAKPSI01. Next base: position 99,809 of record JAKPSI010000128.1, read on the forward strand.
AAGAAGTCAGGAAGATCAAACCCCGTCCGCTTCCGGTCACTGAAACAGCACTCGCATGAACCCAAAACTCTTACTGATCATCGCTATCGCAATCCTGGTCGTGAATAATTTCGGCTGGATCAAAAGCGTAGTACTGAAAAAGAATATCTGATGCAGGACAACACCATCAAGCCCTATTTGCGTTTAGCGGGACTCGAACCCCTCGTCATCCGCCCCGAAACGAATTTTGTGAACGTCGGTGAACGCACCAATGTAACGGGCTCCAAGAAATTCGCACGTCTCATCCGCGAGAACAAATATGAAGAAGCGCTCAGCGTGGCCCGCCAGCAGGTGGAAAGCGGCGCGCAGATCCTGGACGTGAACATGGATGATGCACTGCTGGATGGCGTGAAGGCTATGACCACCTACCTGAACCTGCTGCAAAGTGAACCGGACATCGCCCGGATCCCGATCATGATCGACTCATCCAAATTCCCGATCATTGAGGCCGGCCTGAAATGCGTGCAGGGCAAGTGCATCGTGAATTCCATTTCCATGAAGGAAGGGGAAGAGAAATTCATCGAGCAGGCCATCATCTGCCAGAGCTATGGCGCCGCGGTGATCGTGATGGCATTCGATGAAAAAGGGCAGGCCGATACCAAAGAACGCAAGATCGAGATCTGTACAAAAGCTTATCAGATCCTTACTGAAAAAGTAGGCTTCGATCCGCAGGATATCATCTTCGACCCGAACATCTTCGCGGTTGCGACCGGTCTGGAAGAACATAACAATTACGGTGTCGATTTCATTGAAGCCACCCGTGAGATCAAAAGACGCATGCCCCTGGCCAAGGTCAGCGGTGGTGTCAGCAATCTCTCCTTCTCTTTCCGTGGTAATGACCACGTGCGTGAAGCCATGCATGCCGTATTCCTGTTCCATGCCATCAAAGCGGGTATGGACATGGGCATCGTCAATGCCGGACAGCTGGTGGTATATGATGAGATCGAACCCACATTGCGTGAATTATGTGAAGATGTGATCCTGAACCGGAACAATGATAACAATGAGGCCACTGAAAAACTCATTGCCATGGCGGAGACCGTAAAAGCCAAAGGCAAAGTAGAAGTGAAGGATGAAGCCTGGCGCAATAACTCCGTTGAAGAGAGGCTGAAACACGCGCTGGTCAATGGTATCACGGATTATATCGATACCGATACGGAAGAAGCCCGTCAAAAATATCCCCGCCCGCTGGATGTGATCGAAGGGCCGCTGATGGCCGGTATGAATGTGGTGGGTGACCTTTTTGGTGCCGGTAAGATGTTCCTGCCCCAGGTAGTGAAGAGCGCGCGTGTGATGAAAAAAAGTGTGGCGATCCTGACCCCTTACATTGAAGCGGAAAAAGAAGAACGCCGTCAGGCACACCTCACCGCCGGCACAAAGAATGAAGAAGGTGCCGGTGCGGCGAAAGTGCTGCTCGCTACCGTAAAAGGTGACGTGCATGATATCGGAAAGAACATCGTGGGAGTGGTACTGGGTTGTAATGGTTATGACATCATCGACCTCGGAGTAATGGTACCGGCCGATAAGATACTGGATACCGCTGAAAAAGAGAATGTGGACATCATCGGACTGAGCGGACTGATCACGCCTTCGCTGGATGAAATGGTGCATGTGGCGCATGAAATGAAAAGGCGCAACATGAAACAGCCGTTGCTGATAGGTGGCGCCACCACTTCACGTATGCATACGGCCGTGAAGATCGCGCCGCAATACGACAATGGCGTATTGCATATACTGGACGCCTCACGCAGTGTGACCGCCGTCAGTACACTGCTGAACAAAGAACAGCGCGGAGGCCTGATCGCCGACACGGAGAAAGAATACAATAACCTCCGCGATCAGTTCCTGAACAAACAGAAGCACAAATCACTCATTCCTTATAAAGAAGCGGTCGTTACCAAAGAATACCTGAGCTGGAAGACCTATAAACCTGTTACCCCGAAAGTAGATGGGGTGAAGGTGTTCAAAGATTTCGATCTTGGCACTATCGCGAAGTACATCGACTGGGGTCCGTTCTTCATCGCCTGGGAAATGCCCGGTCACTTCCCCGAAGTACTGACCGATAAGATCTTCGGACTGGAAGCCACACGCATTTATAACGACGCGCATAAATTACTGGACCAGATCATCGCTGAAAAATGGTTCTCTGCCAATGGTGTGATCGGTTTCTGGCCCGCTACCAGCAATAATGCGGACACCGTTACCCTGTTAACAGAGAAAGGGTCCGTTAAACTGGAATTCCTGCGTCAGCAGATCAAAAAAGCGGTGGGACAACCGAATTTCTCACTGAGTGATTTCATTTGTCCGGACGAACTGGGAAATGATTTCATGGGTGCCTTCGCGGTGACGGTGGATGGCACACGCAAATGGATCGACAAATTCGCCGCGGAGCATGATGATTACAATAAGATCCTGGTGCAGGTGCTGGCCGACCGTTTGGTAGAAGCATTCGCCGAATGCCTGCATGCACAAACCCGTCGTGAACACTGGGGTTATGATGCGGATGAAACGCTGAGCAACGAAGAACTCATCAAAGAACAATACAACGGCATCCGCCCGGCTCCGGGCTATCCCGCTTGTCCGGATCATACCGAGAAACTGAAACTCTTCGATCTGCTGGATGTGACGAATAATATCGGCATCCACTTAACGGAGAGTCTGGCCATGGATCCGCCGGCATCGGTTTGCGGCTGGTACATCGCGCATCCGCACAGTCATTATTTCGGATTGGGAAAGATCGGACCCGATCAACTGGAACATTATGCGAAACGGAAAGGCATGAGCATTGAGGAAGCCACACGCTGGTTAAGGCCGGTGCTGGAGTGATCATTGTTTGGTCCAGATCCGCGTATTCAGCTCCAGTTCATCCACGATGGAGATGATGGCCCGCACAGTTTCGTAATACCCTTTCAGTTTATTTTTACCCGTCTCCGCGAAAAGGGAAGGCTCGAACAATTCGGTCGTGAAAGGGACCGCTACATAGATATTGGTATCCACGAATGAATAGGTGACCGGAGTATTCAGTTCATTCCGGAGCCTGAGCATTCGCTCCATCATCGATGGCGTAAGGATATAGCGCGCTTCCACCTGATCGGAACTGTACACTTTGAAAGCCGATTCAAATTCCGTGCTTTCCAGCACGATCTTTTCCAATCCGTCATCAAAGGAAGAAAAGATGTTACTGAGCGGGTTCAGTTTAGAGTCATGGTCATTCCACACATAGGTGCGGCCATGAAAATCCTTATTGAAATCCGCGATGAAGAAGATCCCCCGGAATATCGTTTCCCAGGATGAGCTTTTCCCTCTTTTCACTTCCTCTTCGGTATGCAGTTCAGAAAAACAGAATACGGTCTTGTCGCGCAAACCCTGTATCAGGTCATCACCCCGGAACCGGTCATAGTTATCTTTGAACAAACCGCTTTTCTTGTAATCCGCTTCCGAAACAGATTCAAAGGGCTTGTAGATCAGATCAGGGTCAACTGCTTTCACAACTGCGAACATGACCAGTTGTTTGAAAGCGGCGAGATAGTCCTTGTTGCCATTATAACAGCGTATGCCGAAGTAAACGGCAACGGTCAGTACCAGTAATGAAACGATATAGATATAAGAAGGTAGCAGCCGGTCACTAGTGAAAAAAATGATCAGGCCGGTGATGGAGATCGCAGCCGGAATGAAAGTAAAGAGTCCATCCCGCAACACCCGCTTCCGGCGGCTTTCAAGGGAAAGCAGGGCGGGCTTCAGTTCGGACGCATACACCTGTTCAAAATCACGGGCTGAGTCCATGCTGGTTTCAGTTAAAACTTATGGGTTGGGGTGCTTGCTGATCATCCGGTACGAAGAAATATTCACGTGGCTGCATACCCGATCTTTTGGCGATGATGCTGGAGGGGAATTGCTGGATCGCATTATGGTATTCCGCTACGGCACTGTTATAGAAGCGGCGGGAAGCGGCCAGCTGTTCTTCCGTTTCATTCAGGGACGCCTGCAGGTGCAGGAAGTTCTGGCTGGCTTTCAGGTCAGGGTAATTCTCCACCGAAACCAGCAATTGCCCGATGCCCTTACTGATATCATTGGCCAGTTTCACTTTATCATTCAGGTCATTGCTGCCCAGCGCACGGGTCCGGAGGTCAGCGATGGAGGTCAGCAGGTCCTTTTCATGATGCATATATCCTTTCACCGTTTCCACCAGCGAAGGAATGAGGTCATACCTTTTTTTCAACTGCACATCGATCGAGTAGAAGGCGTTATCGACCATGTTCCGTTTCCGGATCAGGTTATTGTAGATGCCGGCAATGATCATACCCACGACGAGTGCGATGGCCAGGACGATCACAACCGCGTTAAAAAGAAAGGACATAGCTTATCATTTAGCGTAAAGAACGTTGTTCTCCATCAAATAGTGATGCCGTGATCTTTCAGGGCATCAGCCAGGTGTTCCGGTGAGCGGAAATGGATCGTCTTCAAACCCAGTTCCTCAGCGGCTTTCACGTTACGCAGGTTATCGTCGATGAACAACGCATCTGCCACATTCACATTGTAACGGTCCAGGAGTATCTTGTAGAATTCCGGAAAGGGCTTCCTGGTTTTCTCCACACCACTGACCACACGGCCATCGAACCAGTGCAGGAAATCATAGCGCACCAGCGCGATATCGAAAAGATTCGCCTGCCAGTTGGTGAGGGCGTAGATATTGAACTGCTGGCTGTCCTTCAGTTTGCGGAAGATCTCCACGGTACCGTCAATGGGGCCGTTGAGCATTTCCGTCCAGCGTCCGTAATAATCACGGATGGGTTTTTCCCAGTCGGGGAAACGATGGACCAGTTCCTGCGTGGCATCCACGATGGAGCGGCCCGCATCCTGTTCTTCATTCCAGTCGTTGGTACAGATCTCACGAAAGAAATATTCGCGGTCCTCCAGGGAGGAAAAATATTGGTCGTTAAAAACATAATGGGGGTTCCAGTCGATCAGGACACCGCCCAGGTCGAAGATGATCGTCTTATATGCGGCCATTACTTGTAACGAAGTTTAAATGATATCATGATCAGCGACATAGCGAGCACAACAGTGTTCGTGGCGATGATGACCCAGTTATTGAGCAATACGCCATATACGATCCACATCACTTCATTGGTTGCCGCAATGAGGAACATATTCATGGAAATATCCTTGGCTGATTTATCCTTCCAGGTCTTGATGACCTGGGGCAGGAATGTCAGCGATGTGATCGCGCCGGCTGTATAGCCGAGAATGTCTACGAATGCCATTGGTTAGTGTTTCTTTTTTGAGTATTCCTTCATGATCTTCGCGCCTTCTTTTTTAAAAGCCGCGGTCTCTTCAGCGGTAAAAGGCACAAAGCTGATGGCACATCCGCCACCGGGTGCTAAGTTAACACTGATCTGACGACCTGAAAATACATTTAACTTTTCGATCATGTAGGCTTCCGGATTGGCTTTCCAGTCGGCATCGTCCGCATCCCTGTACACTACCGCATGATACCAGCGATTGGGATCCAGGAAATCAGGGTTGATCTTCACTGTACGGGCATTCTCATCGGTGATCGCTCCCAGGAACCAGCTGTCCGTTCCTTTTCCTTTCCTGGCTTCAATGATATAATCGCCGGGTTCCGCATCCAGTACGCGGGACTCTGTCCAATCCACCGGTACATCCTTGATGAACTGGAAGGCATCCATATGCGCGTTGTAATTCTCCGGAAGATCGGCCGCCATCTGCAGCGGACTGTACATCGTTACATACAAAGCCAGTTGTTTGGCCAGCGTAGTATGTACCTGTTCCGTTTTGGCCGGATTATACGAACTCATCTTTATTTTGAAGATGCCGGGCGTATAATCCATCGGGCCACCCATCAAACGGGTGAAGGGCAGGATGGTTTCATGATCCGGCGCATTACCGACACTCCAGGCGTTAAACTCATTACCCCTGGCGGCTTCGCAGGCCAGCCAGTTGGGATAGGTACGCTGCAGGCCTGTCGGGCGGACCGGTTCATGCATATCCACCATGATATGATAATTCATGGTCTTCTGCGCTACGCGTTCGTAGTGTTTCACCATCCACTGACCATCGTGGTGTTCACCGCGCGGGATGATACGGCCGACATAACCGGTCTTCACTGCATCATAACCATATTGTTTCATGAAACGATAGGCGGTATCCATCCAGCGTTCGTAGTTGGTAACAGAACCGGAGGTCTCATGATGCATGATGATCTTCACTCCTTTTGCTTTCGCGTATTCGGATAATTCCTTCACGTTGAAATCAGGATAAGGAGTAACGAAATCGAACACATCTTCTTTCCACTGACCGAACCAGTCTTCCCAGCCGGTATTCCATCCTTCCACCAGCACAGCAGGAATGCCGTTCGCTGCAGCGAAATCGATATAGCGTTTCACATTGGCCGTATTCGCACCGTGCGGTACTTTGGTGGCTTGCTGTGATCCGACCTGTCCCCCGCTGTAATCCCAGCTGGAGATGCCCACATGCATTTCCCACCATACTCCGACGAATTTGCCGGGATGGATCCACGATACATCATTGGTTTTGGCGGGTTCATTCAGGTTGAGGATCATGCGTGACATCAGGATGTTCGCAGCCTTATCACTTACATTGATCGTACGCCAGGGTGTTCTGGCCGGTGTTTGCAGATAAGCCGCATTCCCAACGGCATCGGGCACCAGGTGGGATGTGAAAGTAAAATTGCTTTTATCGACCACCAGATTCATGGCCGGGTAATTCACGAGCGCTGCTTCGTGGATATTGATATAAAGACCATCCGCGGATTTCATCATCAGCGGTGTCTGAACCGCGTTCTTATCGAAGGAGGTCTTTGCATGGATCTCCTGTGCAAAGCCACCACCACTGGCATCCACTTTACTCAACGTGGATGTATAATAGGCGTATTCATTGGTATCGAAGTCGCCGGGGATCCAGAACGCTTTATGATCACCGGTCATGGCGAACTGTGTGCCTTCCTGATCAACAACGAAGTGATTGAGATTCGGTTGTTCCGGAAATTCATAACGGAAACCGAGTCCTTCATTGAACAAACGGAATACGATCCGCACGCGGACCGGTTTATCCCCTTTCGTTTCCGTATGCAGGATGAGCTCTTTATAGTTGTTACGGACAACGGCCTGTTCACCCCAGGGCTGCGTCCAGGTATTGTCGGTCGCGCTGCTGTCGATGAACGGAATGTTGAATGCTGTCAAAGAGATAGCGGGCTCTTTCAAACGAAGACCCATAGCGGATGGCGCGATGACCGTCTTTCCTTTATAAGTCAGCTGATAGAAAATATTTCCGTTCGCGCGCTGTTCAACCGTCAGTAACTGGTTACCATCGGGAGAATGAAGCGTCAGTGTTTGGTTAGCGAGAACGGGGATCGCGAGGAGCAGCAGGATCGCTGCGATGAAGGTTTTCCGGGAGTTCATGACAATCGTATTTGTACATGAAGGTAGGAACAAATGTGTTATGCTTACACGACCTGTCAGCGCTTTTCGAACAACCACCAGAGCCGTTTCCGGGATTTGATGCGGAAATTGGTCTTGATGAAATTACTGATATGCGTCATGGCCTCGTTCACATCATCCGTGATCAGCAACAGTTTAAGGTCATCTTTATGGATGGTCCCTTCTTCCGCCATTTTATCGATCATCCCGAGCAGGGGTTTGTAGTAGTCTTTGCCCACCAGTACGATGGGGAAATTCGTAACGGTCTTGGTCTGCACCAGGGTCAGGATCTCAAAGAATTCATCCATGGTCCCGAAGCCGCCCGGCATGATAATGAACGCGTAGGAGTACTTTACCAGTAACACTTTACGGACGAAGAAATGTTCAAAAGTGATCGACCGTGTCACCCAGGGATTGGGCTTTTGCTCAAAGGGCAGCTGGATATTGCAACCGATGGAAACACCCCCGTTCTCGAAGGCACCGCGGTTGGCGGCTTCCATGATACCGGGTCCGCCGCCGGTCATGGTGGAGAATCCCATGGCCGCGATCGCTTTACCGAATTCCCTGGCCTTCGCATATTCCGGATGAGCTTCCGTGAAACGCGCGGAGCCGAAAACGGTGATACAGGGCCCTGCGAAATGCAGGGTCCGGAAACCTTTGATGAATTGTTTGAAAACACGGAAGGCAAAGAGCAGTTCGTAACCGCGGCTTTTAGGTCCATCGAGGTATACTTGTTCTTTCGGAGGAATGATCTTTTCTGTTTGTCTGGCGGCGGTAGCTTCCATAGTATGCTGTAAATTGCCAGACAATTTAATCATTAATAAGATGCGGATCATTTCCTATAATGTTAATGGCATTCGTGCCGCGATCAAGAAGGGTTTTCTCGACTGGCTGAAAACGGATCCCGCGGATATCATCTGCGTGCAGGAAACGAAAGCGGTGAAAGATGACGTGGACCATCGCATGTTCAATGAACTCGGTTATCACAACTATTGGTTCAGTGCGAAGAAGAAAGGATACAGTGGCGTGGCGGTATTCACCAAACAGGAACCGGATCATGTGGAATATGGCAATGGCCACGGGCCGAGTGATGAAGAAGGCAGAGTGATCCAGCTTGACTTCGGTGATATCCGGCTGATCAATGCTTATTTCCCTTCCGGAACAAGCGGTGATGAAAGACAGGGTTTCAAATATCAGTGGCTGGATGAATGCCAGACCTGGCTGAATAAACTGCGCAAGAAACATCCGAACCTCATCCTCTGTGGTGATTATAATATCGCGCATAACCCGATCGATATCCATGATCCGAAAGGCAACAAGAACTCATCCGGATTCCTGCCGGAAGAAAGGGAATGGATGACAAAATTCCTGGAAAGCGGCTGGACGGACAGTTTCCGGGTTTTCCACCCCGAACCGCACCGTTACAGCTGGTGGAGTCAGCGTTTCCCCAGTGTACGCCTGCAGAACAAGGGCTGGCGGATCGATTATATCACGGTCACGGAGCCTCTGGTACCCAGGTTGAAGGACGCGGAGATCTACCCGGATGTGAAGCACAGCGACCATTGTCCGGTATATGTTGAATTAAAGAAATAAGTCATGTTCATCTATAATATCACCATGAAAGTGGATCCGGCCATCGTAAATGAATGGTTACAGTGGCAAAAGGAGGAACATATCCCGGATATCATGGCAACTGGTTGTTTTTCCGCGCACCGTTTTTTCCGTTTACTGGATGTGGATGACTCCGACGGCCCCACCTATGTGATACAATATGAGGCAAGGGACCGGGAAGACTACGAACGCTATATCGGACAGTTCGCACAACAGATGCGTGAAAAAGCACATGCAAGGTGGCAGCAACGTTTTGTTGCGTTCCGCACCAACATGGAGAGTGTGAATTGAGTGTGCAAAAGATTAATTTTTATTTTGCAGTTTCTCAAACAATTGTATATTCCCCAAAACCCACGCCCCGCCTGAATTTCAGCCTGCGTTCCGTGAAACAGGCCACCAGCAAGGGTTTCAGAATACCACTCAGTACTTACCCGTAGCCATCACGGAAATGCAAATCTGCCAAAAACCTTGTCCGGAGCGGTTTCGGGCGATTTTTCAAAATCCCGGAAAATCAAAGAAATTTTTTGTTGGAATCAAAAAGCGTCTAAATTTGTCGCTGTACTAAAACCATTAAAAAATACAGTTATGAACAAAGCTGAATTAATCGCAAAGATCGCCGACGACGCTGGCATCACTAAGACACAAGCAAACGCTTCTCTGGATTCTTTCGTTGAGGCTGTTACCAAAACTTTGAAAGGTGGTGGTAAAGTAACCCTGGTTGGATTCGGTACTTTCTCAGTATCTAAAAGAGCTGCCCGCAATGGCCGCAACCCCCAAACAGGTGCTGTCATCAAGATCAAAGCACGCAAAGTTGCCCGCTTCAAAGCTGGTAAAGAACTTTCTGCTAAAATGTGATGGTTCCATTGCCGTAATAAAAAAGCTCCGGTTCTTTTATCAGTACCGGAGCTTTTTTAATTCCACTACTTAGACCTATTTTTGCACTCTAAATAAATACCATGGGAAGAGGAGATAAAAAAACCGCAAAAGGCAAACGCTTCAAAGGCTCATTCGGTAAAAGCCGTCCTGCCAAGAAAGCTGCCGTTAAGAAAGCCGCTAAAAAGAGCGCATAAAATAAAAGGAACGGCAGCGGCTGAACCGTTACCGTTCCTTTTACTTATTTATCCAGCCTAAGGGGCCAGTCGCTCCATTACCCACCTCATTTTTTCATTCAGCCTGTATTGCAAACGGTCGTGCAAACGCCCCGGTCTGCCCTGCCAGAACTCAATAATGGCCGGTTTTACGATGTATCCGCCCCAATGGTCGGGACGGGGAACGGCCTTATTCTTGTATTGCTTGCTCAGTGTGGCATAGCGTTTCTGCAGCCATTCCCGGTTGCGGATCACGGTGCTTTGCGGTGAAGTGATCGCTCCCACCTGGCTTTCCCAGGGGCGGGAATGGAAATATTCATCGCTTTCATGAGCCGGGATCTTTTCGATCATACCGGTGATCCGGACCTGGCGCTCCAGTTCCTTCCAGAAAAAAACGAGACAGGCTTTCGGGTTCTCCGCCACTTCAGCGCCTTTGGGGCTGCCGTAATTGGTGAAGAAAACGAATCCTTCCGGACTGTAATCTTTCAGCAACACGATCCTTGCGGAAGGGAGCCCATCCGCGCTGGCGGTTGCCAGGGTCATGGCATTGACCTCATCGATGTTCGACTTCAGCGCTTCTTTCCACCATTTGCCGAATTGCTTGATGGGATCTGCGTTGGCCGTTTTTTCGGTCAGGCTTTTCTTCGAATAGGTTTTGCGGATATCCGCTATTTTAACGGGCATACTGTTCTGATTTTACATCAAAGGTAAAGCGGCAGGTTGGTAAAAAAAGGAATGAGGGCAGCCTGAAAACTGATATTCGTCAGCAGGATCAATCGTGATGGCGGCGTTTCGCCAGATCGTCCCTTTCTTCAGAAACCATGTTGAGCCGGCTTTCCAGCTCACCCACTTTGCGGAGTTGCTGTTCCAGCTTTTTATTGGTCTCTGACATGGTCTGCAGATCATGGTTCAGATCTTCCAGATAAGCCAGTCTTTTCTGCAGCTGCTGTTTCTGAGTATTGGTATCCTGATAGATGGTATTGAGTTCGCTGAGTTCCTCTCTCAGGCGCAGGTTCTCCGATTGCAGGTTACTGGACTTGAGTCGCAGTTCATCCATATCCCGGGTGAGGGTGTAATTATTTTCCCGCAGTTCTTCCAGTTCCATACTGTTCATCTTGGAAGAGCTGAGCTGGGCTTCCAGTTTCTGGATCTTGGCCTGCAGATTGCCGAATTCACTGTAGGCGCTGTCGAGCATGGAATGCATCTCGCGTGACAGGTGCTCTTTTTCCCTAACGATGCGTACTTCCTTGTCCTTATGCAACACCTGCTCTTCCAGTTCAGCTACACGATCGGTCAGTATTTCGTTCTGGCGCTGGATCTCGCGGTGTTTCTCTTCGTTCTCCTTGACCCTTTCCACCTGGGTCAGTAACTGATTGATCTTGGTATTATGCTCCAGCAGGCTGCTCTGTGCATCCCGCAGCTGATCGATGTAGTCGTTCTTTTCTCCCGGGACGGGCAATTGCTTTTTCAGCTTCTCCAGCTCTTCCTTCAGCCGTTTATTCTGGATCCGCAGTTCTTCCGATTCAATGGAAAGGATGTCCCTTGTTTCATGTGACTCATCCGCATTCTCTTTCAGTTCGGCGATCATTTTGTCACGCACTTCGATATCATTGAAATAGCGGAGCTTCCACTCATCGAGTGTTTTGAGCACTTTCTCCGTGTGCATCGGGGTGTTGTTCAGCTGCCGGCGACTGGTGATGAAGAAGTGAATGGTAATACCAAGAATGATGGCTCCCAGCATCAGGATGATGATCTCAGCGATGGAAAGAGAAAGATTGGCCATATTCCCTGTTAAACCATTTTGGAAGTGTGTTGATATTTAATGACTAAAGCAGTTATTGATCACAGGGTTCCGAAAACGTTGTTGCAAGTTAACGGCTCTGTACAACTGACAAATAGTAAAACTACGAGTGGGAGTAAATAGTTATTATCTCAGGGGGCTTGTACGTGAACACCCGTATTAACCGCGGACAAGGGTGCCGACCTTCTCACCGGTGACCACACGTTTGAGGTTTCCTTCCTGATTCATGTTGAAAACGATGATCGGCAGGCTGTTCTCCATACAAAGTGTGAAAGCGGTCATGTCCATGACCCGGAGGTTATTGGTCAGGCATTCCTGGAAAGTGATCACGTTGAAGCGGGTGGCTTTCGGATCTTTTTCCGGATCGGCGGTATAGATACCATCCACGCGGGTGCCTTTCAGGATCACATCCGCATTGATCTCGATGGCGCGGAGGGAGCCGGCCGTATCTGTTGTAAAGTAAGGATTACCGGTACCTGCACCGAAGATCACCACGCGGCCTTTTTCCAGGTGACGGATGGCGCGGCGGCGGATATAAGGTTCAGCGATCTGTTCCATTTTGATGGCGCTCTGGAGGCGGGTGTAGACGCCGATACGCTCCAGGCCGGCCTGCAGGGCCATACCGTTGATCACGGTGGCCAGCATACCCATATAATCACCATGCGCCCTTTCAATACCAGTTTCCGCCTCATTCATACCCCGGTAGATATTACCACCACCGATCACCACAGCCACCTGAACACCGAGTTCAGTGATCGTTTTGATATCGCGGGCGTACTGGCCGATCACATCGGAATCCAATCCGAAGTTCTTATCGCCCATTAATGCTTCACCGGAAAGTTTGAGGAGGATGCGTTTGTACTTAGGTAACATAGCGGAGGTATTTCGGGGCGAAGATACGGAAATAGCTGCAAGCTGATAGCTATAAGCTGCAAGGGTATTCTATGATTCAACCGTGTTGTCTGGAAGTATATGCTTCGTTGGGATAAGCTGCTGGCCACTGGCTATTGGCTGCTGGGACGTGCTAAGAAGCTGAACGCACTATTTAAGCTCCATAGAAGGGACTAAAGACTATTGATTACAGACTACAGACTGTTCCCTCACCCCGGTGATAATAGTCACGCTGCAGCCCATCCCGTAAAAATAGCTTTGCGCAAACATTAAAATCAGATGTTGAAATTCACAAATACTTTGTTACACGGGGCGTTCGTCTCCCTGATCTGTATATCAGGTTTTGCTGCTACGGCGCAGGTAAAGGAACAGCCCATCAGTCTTCAGCAAGCCATTGACAGTGCGCTTACCCATAACAGGAACCTGAAGATGTCGGGTTTGGACAGGGACATCGCTCTTTCAAAATACAGGCAGACCAATGCTATATATATGCCTCAGTTGAATTTTTCAATGACGGGCATGGCAACGGACAATCCGCTGAATGTTTTTGGACTGAAACTGGGCCAGGGGCTGGTCACACAGAGCGATTTCGATCCGGCAAGACTCAATGATCCGGCTACCCGCTCGGATTTCATGACCCGTTTTTCGCTGCAACAACCGATCTATAATCCCGAATTATTCGAACAGCGTAAAGCCGCTGCTGCTGCTGCTGCCGCATCAAAATGGGCGGGTCAGCGTCAGGAAGCCTTTATCCGTTTCGAAACCCAGAAGGCATTTCTTCAATTGCAGTTCACGATGGATGCGGAAAATGTAATGGCGGATGGACTGCATACCGCTACAGCATTGTATAAATTCACGAAAGACCGCGCAGAACAGGGATTACTGCAACAATCCGATGCTTTGAACGCTTCTGTTCAAGTTACAGGAATGGAAACCGCGCTTGCTGAATCAAAGTCATCGGTACTGAATGCCTCTGACTATCTGGGCTACCTGATGGGTAAAACACCCGGGATCCGTTTTCAGCCGACCCCCGCCACTGATCAGGTCAATAATAATACGATCAATCCGGTCCTGAATGAGAACCGTTCAGATTTCAAAGCGATGGAGCAGGCGATCGCCGCATCCGATCTGATGATCAGCGCATCCAGAAAAAGTTATCTGCCACGACTGAATGCATTCGGCTCCATGCAGTGGAATGATAAAGCACTGGCAGGTTTCGGGGCACACTCCTGGCTGGCAGGCCTGAATCTTTCCTGGGACATCTTCCGCGGCAACAGTACACGGAATAAGATCAGTACGCAAACGCTGGAAACACAAAAGCTCCGGGAGCAACTGAATGAACAAAAGGACCAGAGCAGGCTGGAACTGGAGAAAACGATCCGTCAGTTACAGGATGCGAAACAGCGTATCACCCGGGATGAAGCAGCACTGAACAGCGCAACAGAAGCCCTGCGTATCCTGCAGAACAGGTATGAGCAGGGATTGGTGAACAGTACGGATGTACTGCAGGCACAATCACAGATCACGCGTCTCGGACTGGAGAAAGCTCAAGCCATATTCACTCTCCGTACAACACTTGCGTACCTGAATTTCCTTTCTGAGAACAATCAATAAATAACAAGCAATCAAACAGCATATATGAAGTCAAGCATTTTACTCTTCGTCTCTTTTTCAATTATCATTTTTACTTCCTGCGGAAGCAAGGGGTCAGATCCGGTACAGGAAAAGACAGCAGCGATAAACGTTACACTCAGCGCACCCGCTGCACCGGATGGTCAGCATATCCTGATCAGCGGGCAGGCTGAAGCAATCCAGAAAGCGGTGATCAGCACACGCATGATGGGGCAGATCACCTCACTTCCTGTTAAGATGGGCGATCAGGTCCGGAAAGGACAGTTACTGGCAACGATCAGTAATAATGATATACAGGCACGTAAAGCACAGGCCGGTGCCGCTATCGCGGAAGCAGAGGCGAATGTAAAAAGTGCGCAAAAGGATTTCGACCGCTATACCGCCCTTTTCAGCAAACAAAGCGCATCCGCCAAGGAGCTTGACAATGTAACGCTGCAGTATCATGCCGCACAATCCAGGCTGGAAGCGGCTTTGCAAATGAGGAATGAAGCGAATGCCATGCTTGCCTATACGAATCTTACCGCACCCTTCGATGGTGTGATCACCCAGAAGAATGCCGATCCCGGTGGCATGGCCAGTCCGGGCCAGCCCCTGCTGGTACTGGAACAGGATGGACTCCTTCAATTCAGTGCTTATGTCAGTGAAGCGGATATCAATAAAGTGAAAACAGGTATGAAGGCCACTGCAGTGGTCAGCGCTGCAGGCATCACCGTACCCTGCACCGTAAGTGCGGTCAACACTTCATCGGTGCTGACCGGCGGACAATACGAGATCAAACTGTCAGTGGCAAAAGCGGACCAGAAAGGTCTTCGTTCCGGTATGTATGCGAATATCAGCATTCCGGTCACCGGCGTACAAAGCAGCACAGCAACAGATAGCCAGGTACTCGTTCCGCTCAGCGCACTGGTACATAATGACCAGCTCACAGGTCTCTATACCGTCAGCAGCAATAACACGGCTTTACTGCGCTGGGTCAGGACCGGTAAAACATTCGGCAATAACATTGAGATCTTGTCAGGACTGGCAGCTGATGAACAATTCATCATGCAGGCAGAGGGCAAACTGTATAATGGTGCAGCGGTCAATGTCAGGAAATAAAAAAGCGTTCAACTCTTATCATTCGGTCAACAGAAAATTATGCAAGAAGGAATCTCCGGTAAAATAGCGAAGTCGTTCATTAAATCGAAACTCACGATCCTGCTGATGGTGGCATTCCTCCTCATTGGCGGATACAGTACCATGCTGATCCCGCGGGAGGAAGAGCCGCAGATCCAGGTACCGATGGCGGATATCCTGATCGGTTTCCCGGGTGCGGGTCCGAAAGAAGTGGAGACCAAGGTCAGCGCCCCATTGGAAAAAATGATCTCCAATATCAAAGGCGTGGAATACGTGTACTCCACCTCCATGAAAGGACAGGCGATGATCATCGTCCAGTTCTATGTAGGGCAGGATATAGAACGCTCGCTCGTGAAATTATACAACGAGCTGATGAAGAACATGGATAAAATGCCAGCTGGCATCACGTTACCGCTGGTAAAGACCCGTGCCATTGATGATGTACCGGCACTGGGTATCACACTCTGGAGCGAACATTACGATGATTATACATTGCGCCAGATGAGTGAAGCACTCAGCAATGAAGTAAAGAAAGTGAAGGATGTAGCGGATGCAAAGATCATCGGCGGCCGCAGCCGTCAGATCAAAGTGGTATTGGACAAAAGCCGGATGGCCGCGCATCATACCGACTTCATGAGCATCACCCGTAACATCCAGGGCAACAATGCGCAAACAACAGCCGGCAATCTGCTGAGCAGGGATACCGCATTCGTCGTGGAGACGGGGAATTTTCTGCACTCGATAGAAGATGTGGAGAATATGATCGTGGGCACCGACCACGACCAGCCTGTATTCCTGAAGGATGTGGCCAGCATCGCCGATGGCCCTGAAACGCCCGCCCAGTATGTGATGTACGGATATGGTGCAGCGGATACCAGCCGCAGCGCTTTCCGTTCCGAATATCCGGCCGTAACCCTTTCCATTGCCAAAAGAAAAGGTGCTGACGCGATGCGGCTGTCTGAACAGATCCTTTCACGTGTGGAACATGCCAAACAACAACTCATCCCTTCCGATGTACATGTAACAGTAACCCGCAACTATGGCGAAACCGCCTCCGCGAAAGTGAGTGAGCTTTTGCTGCATTTGTTCATCGCCATCGTTGTGGTCACCTTATTCGTGATGCTGGCCATGGGCTGGCGCGGCGGACTGGTCGTATTCCTGTCGGTACCGGTCACCTTCGCATTGACGCTCTTCTCTTATTACATGCTGGACTATACACTGAACCGGATCACGCTTTTCGCGCTGGTGTTCATTACCGGTATCGTGGTGGACGACTCCATCATCATTGCGGAGAACATGCACCGGCACTTCAAGATGAAGCGGCTGCCGCCATTGCAGGCAGCCATCTTCGCGATCAATGAAGTAGGGAATCCAACTATCCTCGCCACATTTACCGTCATCGCCGCCGTATTACCTATGGCATTTGTTTCCGGACTGATGGGTCCGTACATGAGTCCGATGCCGATCGGCGCCTCCATTGCCATGATGCTTTCCCTGATCGTAGCTCTGACACTTACCCCCTATCTGGGTTATATCTTCCTGCGTGAAAAAGAAAAGAAAGGACATCCTGAGGAAAAGCCGCATGTACTGGAAGAAAGTAAGATCTATAAATTATACCGCTCCTTCATCAACCCTTTACTGGAAACGCGCTGGAAGCGTTATGCTTTCATTGGTGGTACCGTCATCATCCTGCTGGCCAGTCTCGGATTGTTCTATACAAAATCCGTTGCCGTCAAAATGCTGCCCTTCGATAATAAGAATGAATTCCAGGTGGTGATCGATATGCCGGAAGGCACGCCACTGGAAAGGACTGCAGCCGTTACACGTGATATCGCGGCCGTGATCTCCCAGCAACCGCTGGTGGAGAATTATCAGGAATACATCGGCACCTCCGCGCCGATCAGTTTCAACGGTCTGGTACGGCACTATGATATGCGCCGTGGCGAGAACATCGCCGATATCCAGGTGAATCTGGTCAATAAAGAAGAAAGGAAAAAACAAAGCCATCAGATCGCTAAAGAACTCCGGCCGCTGTTGCAGGCGATCGCGAAGAAGTACAATGCCAATGTGAAAGTGGTGGAAGTGCCGCCCGGTCCTCCGGTATTGTCAACACTGGTTGCTGAGATCTACGGGCCTGATTATAACCAGCAGATCAAAGTGGCGGCAGAAGTGAAGAAAGAACTGGCCAAAACACCGGATGTGGTGGACATCGACTGGATGGTGGAAGATGATCAGCCGGAATATGATTTTGAGGTCGATAAGGAAAAGGCCATGCGTTATGGTATCGCACCTGCGCAGATCGTTTCCTCATTGCGTACCGCGCTTTCCGGCAGCAATGTCGGTACGCTGTACACCCCGGCATCCTTCAATCCCGTGAATATCGTACTGCAACTGGCAGATGCGGATAAGGCATCCATCGGCGACCTGACCAATATCAAGGTCATCAGTCAGCGTGGTGAATCCATTCCCGTAGGTGACCTGGTACATATCAAAAAGAGTATCCGCGAGAAAAGCATTTACAGGAAGAACCAGAAACGTGTCGTGTATGTTACGGCCGACATGGCCGGCGTACTTGAAAGCCCGTCTTATGCGATGATGCGCATTTCCGACAGTCTGAAACACCTGCCGGTGCCTGATCATACATTACTGAACGAAGAATATACCAGTCAGCCTGAATTTGAAGACAGTTTCACACTCAAATGGGATGGCGAATGGCAGATCACGTATGAAGTGTTCCGTGATCTTGGCATTGCCTTTCTGGTAGTGATCATCATCATCTATATGCTGATCGTGGGCTGGTTCCAGAATTTCAAGGTGCCCATCGTCATGCTGGCAGCAATCCCGCTGTCGCTGGTCGGTATCCTAGTTGGTCACTGGATGATGGGCGCGTTCTTCACCGCCACCTCCATGATCGGTTTCATTGCACTGGCCGGTGTGATGGTGAGGAACTCCGTGCTGCTGATCGACTTCATCGACATCCGGCTGAAGGATAACGTACCCCTGAAACAGGCCATCATTGAAGCGGGTGCGGTAAGGACCACTCCGATCCTGCTGACCGCAGGTGCCGTTGTACTGGGTGCGGTGATCATCTTATTCGATCCCATCTTCCAGGGGCTGGCCATTTCCCTGATGGGCGGAACGATCACGTCCACCTTCCTGACCTTGCTCGTAGTTCCTTTATTATACTTCCGTATGCTGCGTAAAAAACATAACTCAAAATAAACCGTCATGAAATTACTATTCATAACCTGCCTGCAGGATTTCAAAGATGAGATCACCCAATTGATGAAACAAGCCGGCGTGAGCGTGTACAGCATCGCTGAAATGACCGGCATCCGGAACGGAAGTTCGGGTAATATGCTCGACGACTGGTTCGGCGTACAGGACGGACTGTATAATTCACTGATGATATTCAGTTTCACCACTGAGGAAGCGGCTTACAGAGCCATGAAGCACATCAGCGCGTACAACGATTCAACGGAAAGCAAATTCCCGGTCAGGGTATTCATCATGCCCGTAGAGGCTACTAATTATTCAAACTAAATCATACAACTATGCGGGAAAGGATCGTCCGTGCTGTTGCAGGCAGCCTCGTTGTCATCAGTATTTCACTGGCCTGGTTCGTCAATATCAATTGGCTATTTCTCGGCGCATTCGTAGGATTGAATCTGCTGCAATCCTCTTTTACACGTTTTTGTCCGCTGGAGCTGATATTGAAGAAGGCGGGAGTTAAGGAATAGCTGCAAGCTGATAGCTTTAAGCTTCAATTGTGTTCTATGAAAAGTATTTGATGATATGATGATTGGTCTCCGTTGGGATCGGCTGCTGGGAAGTTCTAAGTAGCTGAACTTAATAAATCAGTTCCTTAGAAGGTACTAACGACTACTGACTAACGACTATCGACTGCTAAATCATCCAAACAAAAAAAGGAGACCAAACGGTCTCCTTTTACTAATAGTATTAAACTGATCAACCCAGCGCCACGCGTTTGAACGCCACCACTTTCACATCACCGGACTCTTTCAGGTATTGTTCAACGGATTTGCTGCCGTCTTTTACGAATGCCTGTGCGGTGAGGGTTTGTTCTTTGAAGAACGCGCCCATCTTGCCTTCTGCGATCTTGGTGATCATCTCCTCAGGCTTGCCGGCCATTTTGGGGTCTTGCTTCATCAGCTCAACGATGATATCTTTTTCACGCGCGATCACATCAGCCGGTACGCTTGCAGCGTCAACCGCTACAGGGTTCAGGGCTGCGATCTGCATCGCGATATCCTTACCTGCTTCAGCAGCGGCTTTGTCCATACCAACGAGTACGCCGATACGGTAAGCACCGTGAATATAAGAAGACACGTATTCCGCGTCGATCCTTTCGAATTTAGTGACACCGATCTTCTCACCGATAGCGGCCAGTTTATCGTTCACCATTTCAGCCACGGTTGCAGCACCGGCTTTGGAAGCCAGCAGTTCATCCAGGCTCTTTACATTGTTAGCGATCGCTGCATCAGCGATGGATTGACCAAAGGCAACGAAATCAGCGTTCTTGCTCACGAAGTCAGTTTCGCAGCTTACGCATACAACGATACCGGTTTTGTTGTCGGCAGTTGTTTGTGCGATCACCACGCCTTCTTTCGCTTCGCGGTCACCTCTTTTCGCAGCTACTTTCTGACCTTGCTTGCGCAGCCAGTCGATCGCCGCTTCAAAATCACCATTGGTTTCAGTCAGTGCCTTGCGGCAGTCCATCATACCCGCACCAGTCATCTGGCGCAGCTTATTAATATCCTGTGCAGTAATTGTTGCTGTTGACATAGTATATAATTTGTCTCCCGGCTTTTAACGCCGGGATTGATTGATTAATCTTAGTTCCTCTCGGAATTATCTCCTTCCACCACCAGGTCCGCGACCAGGTGCACCACCTCCGGTTGTACGGCGGCGTTGACCACCCGCACCGGGACCACGACCGCGACCACCGCGTCCGCCTTCGGCTTCAGCTTCGGCCAGCAGTTTGGCTGCTTTCCTTTCTTTATCGTCATCACCTACATCTTCTGTATCGTCGTCTTTGGCAGCCTGACGTTCAGCCAGACCTTCCGCTACGGCAGCAGTGATATAATTGGTGATGATCGCGATGGATTTGGTAGCGTCATCATTCGCGGGGATCGCGAAATCAACTTTATTGGGATCGCAGTTGGTATCCACCACACCGAAGGTCATAATGCCCAGGCGTTTGGCTTCTGCCAGCGCGATGTGCTCATGGCCGATGTCCACGATGAACAGGGCAGCGGGTACACGACCCAGCTGAGCGATACCGCCCAATACCTTGTCCATTTTATCGCGGTCACGACTCAGGGTCAGACGCTCTTTCTTCGTGATGCTGTCGAAAGAACCATCGCCCAGCATTTTCTCGATGCTCTGCATCTTCTTCACGCTCTTACGAACGGTGTTGAAGTTGGTCAGCATACCACCCAGCCAACGCTCGGTAACGAACGGCATGTTCACGCGGCGTGCGCACTCATTCACGATATCCTTTGCCTGTTTTTTCGTTCCCACGAACAGGATCTTCTTCCCGCTGCGTGCGATCGCTTTCATGGCTGCTGCAGTTTCCTGCAGGCATTCCACGGTCTTGTTCAGGTCAATGATGTGAATACCTTTCTTCTCGGCAAAGATGTAAGGTAACATCTTGGGGTTCCACTTCTTCTTCAGGTGACCGAAATGCACACCTGCTTCCAGAAGTTGCTGTTGTAATGAAGTGTTATTTTCCATTGTAATTGAATGATCGTTTTTAATAATTGTTTGGCGGTTCCGCGATTAACGTTTGCTGAACTGGTAGCTTCTACGGGCTTTCTTGTGACCGAATTTCTTACGCTCAACAGAACGCGGATCACGTTTCAGCAGACCAGCTGCTTTCAGTGCCGGGCGAAACTCAGGGTTGATCTCAACCAGTACACGGGAGATACCGAGCATGGCTGCTTCTGCCTGACCTTTCACTCCACCGCCTGACGCGTTGATCTTTACATCCCACTTGCCAACAGCATCAATAGTTTTGAAAGGACGCTCTACCTGGTTCTGCAGGTATACGAGCGGGAAATACACTTTGTAGTCTTTGTCGTTAACAGTGATACTGCCTTCACCTTTTGAAAGGAACACACGCGTCACTGATTCTTTACGACGACCAACTCCGTTTTTTTGCTTTTCCATTTATAATTGTTTGAAAAGTTTTTAATTAGAATTTGAGTTCTTTAGGTTGTTGTGCGCCGTGCGGATGTGCAGCACCCACATACACGAACAGTTTCTTGTACATTTTGCGGCCCAGGCGGTTCTTCGGAAGCATGCCTTTTACAGCGCGCTCGATCATGACCTCAGGACGGCGTTTTTGCAGGTTCGCTGCTGATTCTTCCTTACGGCCACCGGGGTATCCGCTGAAAGTATCATACACTTTCTGATCCAGTTTTTTACCGGTCAGTACGACCTTTTCGCAATTAATGACGATGATGTAATCCCCAGTGTCAACGTGGGGGGTGTAGCATGCCTTGTTCTTGCCGCGAAGGATCGCCGCAATACGGGCACACATACGACCTACGGTTTGATTAGTACCGTCCACAACATACCAGTTGCGCGTAACGGTAGCCTCATTCGCATGTTTGGTAGTAAAATGAAGTTTGCTCATTGTGATTTTCTGTTTGAGGTTACCGCTATCCCGGTAACCGGTTTTAAAATGGGTGGCAAAGATAGGCATGCGAAAACGGCTTTCCCAAAATTCAGGCAAGTATTTTCAACAGCTACCCTCACAAGTGACTGATAATCAGTAAAAATTTTTACTCCTTTTTAAAGTCATCCCCGGAAAGTACCCGAAAATCCCGCCTTCCCGTACATTTATATATATACATCAGCCCCGGATCCACCTAAAAACAGCCTTATGTCATTCCGCAACCTCGGCCGCAGCAGCTTTGGCAAACCCGAAAACGCCGGCAATCTCATGCCCCGCGAAGAAGCCCTGCAACTCCTCGAAACCTGGGTGCCGAACGAACGCCTCCGCCTGCACATGAAACAAGTGGGTGCCGTCATGGGAGCCTGGGCCAGTGAAAAGGAAGGGGCCGATGCCAGCACCGCCTGGAAATGGGAACTGGCGGGACTCCTGCATGATGCCGACTGGGAAAAGTATCCCGATGACCATTGCCGCATCATCATTGAAGAACTGGAAAAACGCAATATCGACCCCGATGTGATCCACTGCATCGCCAGCCATGGCCCATCTGTTTTTGGCGTGGAACCAGTCAGCATGATGGACAAGATGATCTATGCCATTGATGAACTCTCCGGCTTCATCCATGCCGTGGCGATCATCCGCCCCACCCGCTATGAAGGACTGGAAGTAAAAAGCGTCCTCAAACGGTTAAAGACACCCGCTTTTGCCGCCCAGGTCAGTCGCGAAGACATTGCCGACGCTACTACACGCGCCGGTGTGAACCTGGAAGAGCTGATACAATTCATTGTAAATCATCAGCAACACGTTTCGTAGATCTCCGCAGTAAAAAGATTTTTAAGTATTTGTTAAACTCCGGGAACCGTGCCGGGTCACAATGTACAGCCCGTGATCCCGACCCTGCGTAAAGAACATTTAGTCACCAAAAAAAAGAAAGTATGAGAAAGCTTTACGCTTTACTCGCCCTGCTCTTATTGAGTCTGGCCAGTATCCCCGCCCGTGCAAAATCCGTAACCCCGGACGTGGCGGCATTCACATTCAGCATCGCCTCCAACAACAATGTCATTTTCACCAACAATTCCATTTTGGGCAATGAGCCCGGCAACCGCCGTGCTTACTGGAGTTTCGGTGATGGCAATGGTGCGGTGACCGGACCGCTCGACGGCACCCAGCATCAGTACAATGCAGCCGGCAGTTATACCGTTTGTCTGCGCATCTATCGTTTCACATCCACTGATTCTGTTTTATCCGCGCAGGTTTGCCAGACCCTTTTACTGCAATCCACCTGCGCCGCCAATTTTGAAACGGTCGTTCCTTCTAATAATGTGCTGGGCCGCTATTTCAACGCCATCCCTTCGCACAGTCAGAACAAGAAACCCGTCCGCATCTGCTGGAACTTCGGAGATAATCATGATACCTGTATCCAATACAGCACTACCGCAACGCCTCCTTACGCGGTATTCCATCAGTATCAGCAACCCGGCAATTATAACGTTTGTTTGAACATACTGTATGATGGTGGTTGCGAAGCGACCCGCTGCAATACGATCGTGATACAGCGCAGCGACAGTTGTTCTGCCAACTTCGAGAAATTACCCGTTTCTACTACTTCCAATCCGCTCACGGCTACATTCAAAGCCTTACCCTGGAACAGTCAGAATAAATTACCGGTGAATATTTGCTGGCGCTTTGGCGATGGCACACCTGATACCTGCATTCAATATGCCAATACTTTCCCGGGGCCCTGGACCATTAACCATACCTATCCTGCAGCCGGCGTTTACGAAGTGTGCGTGAAGATCACGTACAGCGGCGGTTGCGAATCTTACAAATGCGCACTGACCACCATTGGCCGCCCGGACAGTTGCGGAGCGAACTTTGAAAGACTGCTCACCCCTAACAGTTCACCGCTGCTGGCGTATTTCAAAGCTTTGCCCGCGCACAGCAACAACAAGAAACCTTCACAGGTGTGCTGGAGTTTTGGTGACGGTAAAGACACCTGCATCAACTACCTGAACATTTACAATGGCCAGTATGCGGTATCCCATACCTATGCGCGTACCGGACTGTACAATGTTTGCGTGAAGATCACGTACTACGGTGGTTGTGTGGCGTATCAGTGCAAGAACATCCAGATCGGTGTGCCGGATTCCTGTACCGCTGATTTTGAGCGGATCCAGGTCAACACCACCACCAATCCTTACCTGGCCTATTTCCGTGCCCAGTGGCATAACAGTAATAACCGCACACCGAAAACGATCTGCTGGCGCTTTGGCGACCGCAGCGCGGATACCTGCATCACGTATCCGGAGAATTATACCGGTCAGTATGTGATCTCTCATCTCTACACCCGCGATACCACATTCGAAGTCTGCGTGAAGATCACGTACTATGGTGGTTGCGAAGCATACAAGTGCAAACAGATCGTGATCACAGCTCCGCCCACACCCTGTGCTGTACATATTTCCGAGATCGCGCCATCCATTACCAGTCTGCAGCGTGGTTTCTACGCGCAGCCGGTAACGGCCACCAACCGCCCGCCGTTGCGTGTGTGCTGGGTATTCGGTGACGGTACGGACTCCTGTGTGCAAGTCATCAATCCTACAACAGTTCCGTTGCCTGAATTATTCATCCGCCATAATTTCCCCGGCCCCGGTGTATACCGTACCTGTGTGCGTGTAACGTATGTGGGTGGTTGTGTGGCGGAAGATTGCAAGGAAGTAGTGATCCGCAGTGCGACCGATATCTGCGGTGGTTATATGACCGATTCACTGACCGGCCCGCGCAGCCTGCGTTTCCGCGGCTTCAGTATCCATAACCCGAATGATGAACCGGTCAGCTGGACCTGGACATTCGGTGATGGTACAACGGCCAGTGGTCAGGAAGTGAACCATACCTTCGCGCAGGGAGGTACGTATACGGTTTGTCTGCTCATCCATACCCGCCTGGGTTGTGACGCACGTATCTGCAATACGATCCATCTTCCCGGCAACAATGAGCCGGCCCTGCACCTGACACCGAATCCGGTAGTAGGTGTACTGCACGCCTCTTTCTTATCAACCCATAATGAAACAGTAACCATAAAGATCATGAATGGCATTGGCACACCGGTGCGTACGTATACACGCAATGTGGTAACGGGAAACAATAACTGGGACTTCGATCTGTCCACGTTAATGCCCGGCATTTACACCTGTGTGGTACAATCGCCCAACCAGTTCGCCAGCGCGATCTTTATCAAGCAATAAATCTTTCTTACGTCAGGGCTAACACGAAGAAGCCGTCACGGGAGTGGCGGCTTTTTATTTGTTTCACTGGGGTCTCCTGTAAGGGACCCCGGCGGGATATATTATCTCCATATCCCTTTTGAATTTAGCATCGCAATATCGTCATGCAATATTTTAAGGAGGTAACTATTTTAATTTTAGTCGTTGCAACCCAAAAGGAAAATGATAACGATATAAATATTTATCTTTTAAAAGGAACTTTTGCCTGTTATCTCCAAAATCCTTTTGCAGGAAATTCCAATTTCCCCCATTATCAAACGAAACAAAATAATGATCAGTCATTGTTTCCTGACCTCTGCAAACAACTACAGTTGCAAGGCTATTTCTGTATAACTGAGCGATATAGAAATCCTTTCCATTGTATCTGAAATGTTCATCTTTAATTTCTGACCTATACCCGACAATGTACTTGTTGATGAGTGAAACCCTTTGCGTCGGGTCGGTATAAACCTGAAAGTGGCGCCCTTTGTCAAAGGAAAGGAGAACCAGCGAATCCAATTCACAAATTAATGTGTCAAGATGCAAATATGCATTACGGACCGACTGCTTAATGCTGGTGTCAAAATGAACTTCACTCCAGCTTTTTCCAGCGTCAGATGTCAGGTATAAAGTCGGGATCTGAGATAGCTTAAATTCATTTTGCGCCCTATTGTCATATACTAAAGTATGTCCTCCAACAACGCCGTTATTTTCATTTTCAAAATAAATTACTTCATCGATATTTTTGGGGTCATCATTAATGCCATGACCACGAATCGTTTCCCATTGAGAGTTGTCGCAACTACTAAACAGAATAATAACCAGTAAGTATAAGATTGGTTTTCCCATCGAAGGCGTCTATATTGTTTATTTTCCCGCCGGGGTCCCCTGCGGGAGACTCCGGCGGGACTTTAAACCCGTTTTGCGGCTCGTTGTTTTATATCCACCCCAATTCTTTCACCGTCATTTCACTTTCCACAGTGCCAGTATGCAAAGTTGCCTTGGGTTCAAAGAGCAAGTTAAATACGATCTCCCCGTTCGTATGCGGCCGGTGTTCCACCCCTTTGGGAACGATCAGAATCTCTCCCTCTTTCACTTCGACGGTCCTGCCATCCCGAAAGTCCATCAACAGGGTTCCTTTGAATACCATAAAAAGTTCGTCCTCATTCTCATGGCTGTGCCAGACAAAATCGTCTTTTAGCTTACAAAGCTTTACATATTGCCCATTCAGTTCTCCGATTATGTGAGGCGTCCATTGTTTTTCAAACAATGAAAACTTCTCCATGATATTGATGGAATTGATTGCTTGCATATTCTTTTTAACTTTTACCCTGTTTAACGATTTGAGCGTATTTTACTGACCGCTAACATTGGAATTCATGTTTTTCCGGGAGTTCCCGGCACAACGAAAGCTGCCCGCTTATTTATTTTTTTGTGTTGCGTACCAATTCATCATTTGTGTTGTCGTAGTTTGTTCGCTTGTTGTGTCTTTCAATAAGCTTTCGTAAGTCATCTTTTTTATGTCCAGACAATACTGAACCAGCAGCCGGTAATGAAAATATTCTTTTGACGAAAGGGTGCTGTCAGCAAAACCGATCCCCCAGCTATCCTTATCTTTTCTTTCTGCCTCGTTCAGCTTTTCAATATTTGCAACCAGGTCTGTTTGGCCGGCGGCACGCCTTGAAATATACTCCGGATAACCTTCCCACTTCCAGAGCGGATGATGCGCAACAGGGTTTGATCTCCAGAATCCGTATTTGTGAAAAACCAAACAATGCGTTTCCTCATGGGCAAGCAGCTGGACTAAATTCCATTTATAACCATTCACCTCAACATAGTTATCCTTTACGTTCACCTCACCGCATAGTGTTACCTTATTGGATGTATAGCCTAAAGCAAAGGCCCGTCCAAGGAATGTTTGTACCAATGCCGGGTATCGTGAGCCATCATTCATACAAATGCTGAATTTTATGTTCGCGTCATAAAATTCACTGGTCTTTAAGATTTCAGTGGCCGAGTCAAGCCGTTGTTGTAAGGCTTTGTCAAGTGGTTTGTTGTGATAAACCGTAAAATTACCCAGCGATGTCTTGTTCGCATACATCAGTGATGGTGTCAGAACAAGCGTTACTAAGATGCCAAGTAACAGAAGGATGGCCACAAAGATCCGTATGGCCCATCTGAATATCTTTCGTTTCATAACTACAATTTAAGGAAATCAAATACTCAATTCAAGCAGGCTTTTAAGGGAGATGTATATTTAATCCAAAACGCTTGCTAAGCAATTCTAAGATCTTTATAACTATTCAGGTAGCTATTATTATAATTAATACAATTCTTAGCCACTTAGGAAGAAAATCTTTCTCTTTTTTCATACGCTGAATTTAACATTCGCCTTGATCAAATACAAGTGTGCAAGCTTTTGGAACTGTCTGGTTTTTACGGATTTCTACAACTCCATGACCGTCAGTTATAAAGCAGAAAGAGAAGATAAGTTAAACAAAGACCAGCATAAATGAAATTTACAAGGCCTAAGTATCTGAATTTTTCCCTTACATAAAATCCAATGATTGAATAAATGAATCCGGCAATCGCAGCCAGCAATGAAAGGATATATGGCCCCATTGTTAACCATGTCACATTGTCTTCCCTGAATACAGAATTGCCCCAAAAAATAAAAAGAATACTTATAAGTGTTAAGCAAAAGGAAATGAAGCTATAACTACTGATTTTCATTATTCAGTTTCTTGATTTTATCTCCCTTCTCAGACGAGTCTCCTCCAACCTTTTTTGCCCTTACAATTTAAGGAAATCTAAGAGGGACTTGTCGTTCGCGTTTTATAAGCTTTGGAGTTCCTTTCCTCTGGGGTCCTCTGCGGGAGCCCCCGGCGGGATAAAACATGTATACCCAAAATGTAACCTGCCCCTTAAAAAGGATTTGCAGCTAACGTGGGGGCTTAGCGCAGGCCGACCTAATTCAAGAATTTTTCCGGCGCAGGCCCACAAATGATTCGTAATTATTTATAGCCGATCCTGCACGGAAGATGCTTGCGCCAAACCCCGTGTTATAGGCAGCCGTCAAAATATTTTGTCCTTCCATTTCTTAAAAACGTCATCAGATAATTCTAAGTACTTCTTTTTTTTGTCCTGATACTCGGGGTATGGATTAAAAACCTGACAGTCTCCTTGTGTATAATAATAATACCGAGTGTTATATTTTTTACCATTAAAGTTTCCAGTTTCTACTTTTACTAGATTATTATTTAGAAAATAGAAATTGGTGTAATGACTAGAATTCGTGTCATCTCGAATTGAAGTTAGAATACTTAAAAAATTTGTAGAGGTATCATACGTGTAGCACACTCTATAAAATTCCTTATCGTTCACCGCACTTCTTCCCGTGTCAAGTTTTGTACACGATTTACTATTAATTTGAAAAACTAGAATGTCGATTTTATCAAAACATAATGAATCTTGACTGAATATGTCAGAACAAAAAAGAAGTTGGAAAAGTCCAACTAAAACAACTTTTATATATGTCTTAATTTGTTTCAATCAGAATATTCTAAACGTTGCCTATAACGAGCTGGGCTTTGCGCACGCCGGTCTAAATGAAACGACCTTGCCGCCGAGCTGCACTAAGATAAATGTTTTCAATTCAGCGGGCGTAGACGTAAAAGGCTTACGCAAAACACAATGTTGTATGCCGTTTTAACGGTACATCTCAAGTGCGATCTTTACATTTTCGTTATTCAAATCAATTAGTTTCTCTAACGCACTATTGGACTTTTTTGAGTTAATAGCTTTCAATGCATGTACACATTTTCTCAGTGTCGCTTCAAGTTCATCATCATACGGTCTAAACCGTTGTTTATTTAGTGCTATATTTAGTATCGGTTCTACAAATCGGTCGTCAATAAGAGGTCCTAAATAAATTGTATTTACCAAATCTTCGTGTTGACTGTGCCATGTACCAATAAGGGCTTTTTCAATAGAGTCATAGCAATTACTGTTTATTTTACCTGAATTTTCAAAATCGAGACATTTTACAAGTTCCTGCTCGTCCTGGTTTTCAACAGCTTTTTTTAGTTTGTAATTCATTTGAGGGGGGCAAATGTTTCTGTCTTCTTATATGGCATACAACTCTCTAATATACGATATTAACCGCAGCCTGAAAAGCAATACCAGCCTTGATATTCAAAGAAATAGAGTTATACTAATACAATTGTAGTTGTAACAATCGGAAATTGAATAAATGACTGGAGAGACATCTTCGTGCGCGTGAGAAGAGAAGCTTTGAGAATTACTTCCGCCGGGGTCTCCCGGAAGAACTGGCAGTCTTCCGGGAGACCCCGGCTAGGCATTATTTTATCCTTCTATACTCTGATTTAAAGACAGTATCCACTTTGAATAATGGATCAGGCTCAAATGTTAAATTGTCTTCTCTAATCTCAAACTTTGATTCCCTTATACTTTCTCCGATTTCAGATTGAAAGACTTTACCGCTTAGTTTCCAAGTCCCAATACTTTCCGTTGTAATACCATCAAATATATTCATGCCAGTGGATATACTAATACTGTCAATTGAAATATGCATTCTTATATACGCGAACCCATGTTTGCTTATAGGTTCCCCATTTAGCTTAAGCGCTTCCCAATTTCCAATTAAATCCTCTTTCAAAAACTCTGTTTTCTTGTACCCAAATAAAAACTTAAACAACCTCATCTAAATAATGATTTTAGATTAACACATTATTTATCCAAATACAGCACTTTGAATTTATCATACAACCCCAGCAACTCATTCGCCTTCCCATCCCTTTCAAAAAAACGTTCCCATGTACTCAGCGGCTCCCAAATGCAAGTGCCCACACCCATATCATCCCGCACCGAGAAAGCGATGCGGTTGGCTTCTTCTTTTTGTTGTGAATATTCCGCCACCATCACGGGTTTATGAAAACGGCGGACGAGGTCATCCAGGTTATCGCGGAGATTATCCGGCGTGCCATGCCATTTCGGATACCAGGATTCGCCGATCACATCAAAGTACACACCGCGGGCCAGCATCTTGTTGATGAAGTCAACGGATTCATCGTTTTGTCCGCCCAGTGCGATATGCATCACCATCACTACCGAAGGGTCTACGTCCAAAACCGCGCTGGTACCGGCTTTCAGCAGCTCCGCGAGACCGTCCGCATCACTGATATGCCCTACCGGCCAGCAGATACCATGGTTGATCTCATTACCGATCTGCACCATATCCGGTGTGGTGCCCTGCGCTTTCAGTTCGGTCATCACCTGCTTCGTGAAATCATACAGGGCTTTTTTCATTTGTTCCAGACTCATCCCCTTCCATGCACCGGGGATGAATTGCTTGCCCGGATCCGCCCAGGTATCACTGTAATGGAAATCGAGCAGTAGCTTCATACCCGCCGCTTTCACACGTTTGGCCATGGCCTTGGTATGCGCCAGGTCACAAAATCCTTTCTTCGGGGAATAGCCACTGTCCGCCGCCGGATCATTGAAGATGCGCAGGCGCACATAATTGAACCCATGCGCTTTCAGGATCTCAATGGCATCGGTCTTGCCGGATCCATCGGAGAAATGCATGCCCTTGTCTTCCAGTTCCGGTAAAAAGGATATATCCGCACCGATCATCTTGCTGATATTTTTCTTCACGGTTTTAAATACCACAGGCGCACTGAAAAGCTGCGTTCCTTCCGCAAGGGCCACCGGCACCGTATGCAGGTCCGTATTCCCTTCCCAGCATCCTTCGGCCTTCGCCACAAAATGGATCTTATCAGGATTGGTTCCGGCCTGTATGATCACCTGGCATTTGCCATTGAATAATTTGCGCTGCCATTGTCTGGGTTCGCACTGATCGGGTTCATGTGAACTCGGATCACCATTGCCCACACCAATGATCTTCGCGTCACCGGTCAGCGTGAAACGGATCAGGTTATCCGCATCCGGTACTTCCCTGCCCTGCTTGTCCTGCACCGATATATTGATCACCGCCACATCCCGGCCATCGGCCAGCATGGTGGTTTTATAAGGTGTCACCACCACTTCCGCCGCGGCACCCGTGGTTTCCACTTTCGTAGTTAGTTTCTTTCCTTTCTTATACGCTATCGCTTCCAGCACGCCGGGTGCATACGGTACAACCCAGTTCAGGTGGCCGTTCCGGGGCATGGTCTGTTTACCCAGACTCTTTCCGTTCAAGAATAATTCCGCATCATCCGCATTCGTATTCACCCATACTTTGATGGGTTCGCCTTCATGACCGTTGAAATTCCAATGCGGGGAGATATGCAGCACATCCTTATCCGTCCACCAGCTCTGATAATAATAATAGATGTTCTTCGGGAAGCCGCACATGTCCATCAGCCCGAAATGCGAATTGATATTCGGCCATTCGAACGGTGTGGGTTCACCGCGATAATCGAATCCCGTCCACACGAAACCACCCAGCCAGTAATCATTCACAGCAGCCAGTTTCCACCAGGCTTCCGCGGTACTCGCCCAGGGTGGTGCGGTACTGTCTTGGTCCGGCAAATAATTCTTTATCGTATCCTTCGCGTATACACCACGGGTACTGACCGTACTGCCCACTTCTGAACCAATGACCGGTTGCAGCGGATGCGCATTGTGATAATCCTTCACCTGATAAATACGGTAATTGAAACCGCGCACGGGCATCACTTCATTCACGCCTTTGAATTCACCCCCATTATCGCCGCCATACGTGCTCACGCGCGTGGGATCCAGCTGATGCTGCAGGTTCAGCAGCGTTAAAGCGATCCGCTGCCCCACGGGTTGTCCGTGTACCCAACCTTCTTCATTGCCCAGCGACCACATGAAGACGGAAGCATGGTTGCGGTCGCGGCGCAACAACCGTTCAAATTGTGATAAATATTCCGGACTGCTGTTCAGCAAACGGTTCTCATCCAGCACCAGCATACCCAGACTGTCACATGCATCGAGCAATTCAGGAGTCGGCGGGTTATGACTGGTACGATAAGCATTCGTACCCATTTCTTTCAGTAATCCGATACGGTAGTATTGCATGTAGTCGGGTAATGCGGAACC
>JAKPSI010000132.1 GCA_029555415.1 Bacteroidota bacterium
GTTCTTACCAGTGATCTGTTTCAGTGAAACAGGGTTGGGTAAATTTTCCGGGAATACCACCTGATTAATGTTGATCCCGATCCCCACGATCGCCCATTCCCAAACCATCCCGCTATTCCCGGTTACCTGTTCCCTGTCACCTTTTACCTTTTCTCTGTCTACCGACTGCCGGCTACCGACTACCGACTCAATAAGAACTCCTCCTGCCTTTCTGTCCTGCCAGTACAGATCATTGGGCCACTTAATGCGGGTATCGTCCCCCGCATAGCGGCTGAAAAAATCGTGCACTCCGCAAGCTATGGCAAAATTGAATCCCGGCTGGTCGGAAAGTGCCATTGGCGCGGGTTTCAGGATGATGCTGATCATGATATTTGCATCGATTTCAGCCTGCCAGGCCTTGCCCATTTGCCCTTTTCCGGCCCATTGTTCCCGGGCAAAAATGACCTCCCCATGCTGTGCCATTCCCGCATGGATCCGGGCAAAGGCATAGTTATTGGTACTGTCAACCGACTGTAGTTCAATGAAAGGCATTATAGCCTGTTGATGGGTGGAAGGGTCTGGCAATTAATTGCTATTTTTGACAAAGTAATAGAGTTCCCGGGAACCTGCAATTTCCCCCGATTTTTTAGCGGTCGGAAGCAGGTAAAAAAAACACCGGTCCTGGACCTCAGAAAACCGGTATAAACAACAATTAGAACCCAAAACACTTTCATTATTTGGAAAAACTGGTAGCGCTGACCCATCGTACAACTAAAAGCCTGCCCGCCGGCAAAGGGGTTAAAGGGAGGCTGGCCGGCCGGTCTAAGATCATCAGGACAATCATTGAAGCGATACAGGAGAAAAAAGGGGAACATATTGTTTCTCTCGATCTCCGCAAAATACCCGAGGCGGTAGCTGATTTCTTCATCATTTGTGATGCAACGAGCATGCCCCAGGTAAGAGCCATCGGGGATAATATCCGGCATATGGTGGAAGAGGTCTGTGATGAAAAACCATTCCATCAGGAAGGCTTCAACAACCTGCAGTGGGTATTGATCGATTATGTGAATGTGGTGGTGCATGTGATGCTGCCTGAGAACCGGAAATTCTACAGACTCGAAGAAATGTGGAGTGACGCATCCGCTGTCGCCCATGATGAATAATGTTAAATATCCAGCTGCGTAAAACAATTCCGCAGTTCAATCATTAAATAGAGGGAATACCCGAAAATATTATGTCACAGGAACCAAATAACAGGGAAGAGAACAGGATACCCAGGCCCGGAAACAACCGACCCGGCGAAGAACCCGGCCAGACGCCCCGCAAAGGGCCCCGCTTCAGCATCTACTGGATCTACGCGATCATATTTGCAGTGCTGATCGGTTTTCAGCTGTTCGGCCCCCTTTCTCCCAATATCGCGAAAACGGATAGTCTTGCTTTCCGTGAGATGATCAGTGCCAATGACGTGCAGAAATACGAGATCGTCGATAACCGCAAGACCGTGAAGGTCTATATCAAAAAAGAGAAACTGCCGCAATACGACAAGAAGATCAAGGATGCCATCAACGGTAAGTACCGGGAAGAAGGCCCTCATTTCTATTTCAAGTATTCAGGTGACTTCGAAAAGCAGATGGGCGAGTACTATATTCAGAACAATGTACCGCTTGCACAACAGGTGCCTTACGATGTGACCAATGACCGTGATATCTTCGGAAGTATTTTTCAGTATCTGCTTCCCTTGTTATTATTCGTCGGACTCTGGATCCTGCTCATGCGCAAAATGGGTGGTGGCGCCGGTGGCGGCGGTGGTCCCGGTGGCATCTTCAACATCGGTAAATCAAAAGCGACCTTATTCGATAAAGGAACACGTGTCAATATCACATTCGCGGATGTAGCGGGACTCGATGAAGCGAAAGTGGAAGTGATGGAGATCGTTGACTTCCTCAAGAATCCTAAAAAATACACGAACCTTGGTGGTAAGATCCCCAAAGGGGCACTGCTGGTAGGTCCTCCGGGTACCGGCAAGACCCTGTTGGCAAAAGCCATGGCGGGTGAAGCACAGGTTCCTTTCTTCAGTCTCAGTGGTTCTGATTTCGTGGAGATGTTCGTGGGTGTTGGCGCCAGCCGTGTACGCGACCTGTTCAAACAGGCACGTGAAAAAGCACCTTGTATCATCTTCATCGATGAGATCGATGCCATTGGCCGTGCGCGTGGCAAGAACGTGATGATGAGCAATGATGAGCGTGAAAGCACCCTCAATCAGCTGCTCGTTGAAATGGATGGTTTCGGTACAGATACCGGCATCATCGTACTGGCCGCTACCAACCGCCCGGATGTACTCGATACCGCGCTGCTGCGCCCCGGTCGTTTCGACCGTCAGATCACGATCGATAAACCCGATCTGAAAGGCCGCGAAGCGATCTTCAAAGTACACCTGAAACCGATCAAGATCTCCAAGAAACTCGACATCCATAAACTCGCTGAACAAACTCCCGGTTTCGCCGGTGCTGATATCGCCAACGTTTGTAACGAAGCAGCACTCATCGCGGCCCGTAAAGGAAAAGAAGCGGTTGAAATGGAAGACTTTCAGGATGCGGTGGACCGTGTCATCGGTGGTCTCGAAAAGAAGAACAAGATCATCTCTCCTGAAGAAAAGAAGATCATCGCCTATCATGAAGCAGGTCACGCCATCTGCGGCTGGTACCTTGAGCATGCTTACCCGCTGCTGAAAGTGACCATCGTTCCGCGCGGAACCGCCGCACTGGGCTATGCGCAGTATACGCCGAAAGAACAATACCTCTACAATACCGATCAGCTCAATGATCAGATCTGTATGACGCTCGGCGGCCGTGCCAGTGAAGATATTTTCTTCGGAAAGATCTCAACAGGTGCACAGAACGACCTGCAGCAGATCACCCGTATCGCTTACGCGATGGTGACCGTATATGGTATGAATGATAAAGTAGGTAACGTGAGCTTCTACGATCCGCAGCAGGAAACGGCGTTCACCAAACCCTATTCAGAAGAAACATCCAAGCTGATCGATCAGGAAGTAAGAAAACTGATCGATGAGGCTTACGATAAAACGAAAAAACTCCTGACCGAGAAGAAAGATGACGTGGAGAAACTGGCCAACGCGCTGCTTGAAAAAGAAGTGCTGTTCCAGAGTGATGTGGAGACCCTGATCGGCAAACGCCCTTACGAAGAGAAGAAATCACTGGATGTGCAGGAAGACCTTGTTCCTCCTACAGCAGGTGAGATCTCTGCCGGTGTTCCGCCCTATGATCAGGATGTGACCAACAAAGCGATCCCGACCGGAGGTACTAAACCTGAAAATTAAGATCAACGGGTAAACATGAATGTTTCACCTTCCAAAGAGAACATCTTAAAAAAGATACGCGAGGCGTTGAGTAATTCAACGCCTTTG
>JAKPSI010000028.1 GCA_029555415.1 Bacteroidota bacterium
TATCTGGCATGAAACCGAATGGCCTTTGTCGCAGGAGCAATTCCATTTTGAATTCCTCGGACTCCTCGCATTCCAGGATCCTCCGAAAGAGAATATGAAAGAAACGATCCGGGTGTTCCATGAAGCGGGCATCAGTGTGAAGATGATCACAGGTGACTATGCGGAAACAGCGCTGGCCATTGCGGCACAGGTGGGGCTCAATCATAATAATAAAGTACTGACCGGTCAGGAAGTGCTGCATCTGAATATGGAAGCGCTGAAAGAGCAAGTGGCGGATACGGATATCTATGCCCGTATGTTCCCGGAAGCCAAACTTCGGGTCATTGATGCGTTGAAGGAAAACGGGGAAGTGGTGGCCATGACCGGTGACGGCGTGAACGATGCGCCGGCACTCAAAGCTGCGCATATCGGTATCGCGATGGGAGAGCGGGGCAGTGAAGTAGCGCGTAATGCGGCGGCGCTGATCTTAACGGATGATGACCTCGGCCACATGACCGATGCCATCGCGATCGGCCGGAAGATCTATGACAATCTCAAGAAAGCGATCCAGTATATCGTTTCGATCCATATCCCGATCATCCTGATCGTGACCGTTCCCTTGTTACTCAGCTGGAAATATCCCGACCTGTTTTCTCCTGTGCATGTGATCTTTCTCGAACTCATCATGGGACCTACCTGTTCCATCATTTATGAGAATGAACCGATGGAACCCGGTACGATGAACCGGCCACCACGCCGGATGGGTGCTACTTTCCTGTCGCTCCGCCAACTGATGGTGAGCCTGCTGCAGGGACTCATGATCACAGTGGGTTGTTTGGGACTCGGCGCCTGGATGATCCGGGAAGGCAAAGACGCGGATACGGTCAGGACCACGGTATTCCTTACGTTGCTGTTCAGTAATATCTTCCTGACCCTTGTCAACCGTTCCTTCAGGTATTCCGTTTTTCAGTCCTTCAAAAACAAGAACATTCTCATTCCGCTGATCATCGGTATCACACTGCTGTTCATCGCCTTCATCTTCTATGTCCCCTTCATGCGTAATCTGTTCGCGCTGGCCATGCTTCCCTGGAAAGAGATATTGATCTGTCTGGGAGTAGCATTCGTGTTTGTTTTTTGGCTTGAACCAGTGAAGATGTTAGTTAAGAGGTAAGAGGTGAGAGGTGATTGTTGATAGGTGATAGTTGAGAATGAAGGGGCATTGTAGTATTTACTGGCATTTTTGTTTCCCGCAGATCACGCAGATGTTGCGCAGATTTCGCAAAAAGTTTATACGCCGATTGAAACGACCCATTCGTGTCCATTCGTACCCCTTCGTGTTCATTCGTGCTTCATGTCTTTTATTATCCGTATTAATCTGCGAAAATCTGCGCTGATCTGCGTTAATCTGTGTTCCTTATCTTTGAACAAACCATGATGCCCAGCAAACCCCGCCTCATCCTCATCCTCGGCCTCCTCACCGCGATCGGACCCTTCTCGATCGATATGTACCTGCCCGCATTTTCCGATATCGCACAACATCTGAACACCACCGTAGCCCATGTCACACTTTCTTTATCCTCTTTCTTCATCGGTATCTCGGTGGGACAGTTCCTGTATGGCCCGCTGCTCGACCGCTTCGGACGCAAGAAACCTGTTTATATCGGCCTCGCAGTTTATCTGATCGCCTCCCTGCTTTGCGTTTTCGCAAGCTCAGCCGATCAGCTGATCGCGCTTCGGTTCGTACAGGCTTTGGGTGGCTGTGCCGGAATGGTAGCCTCCCGTGCAATGGTGCGTGACCTCTTCGCCGTGGAAGAGAACGCAAAAATATTTTCATTGTTAATGCTGGTCGTGGCCGTTTCACCCATCATAGCGCCCACACTCGGTGGTTACATCACTGCCGCGTTCGGCTGGCATTATGTGTTCGCGGCACTGGCATTGTTATCCGTTATCATACTGGTGGGCGTCTATACGATCCTTCCGCATTCCCGGGAACCGGATCCGACAGTTTCCCTGAAACCCCTCGCTATCCTGCGCGGTTTCCGGAATGTACTGGTCGTGCCGCAATTCTATACGTATGCTTTTACCGGAGCGCTGGCATCTGCCGGACTCTATGCCTATATCGCCGGTTCGCCTTATGTATTCATGGAACTCTTCGGCGTTTCTGAAAAAGGGTATGGGTGGATCTTCGCCTTCGTGGCCGCGGGACTCATCACCGCCAGTCAGATCAACAGCCGCATGCTGAAATATTTCACCAGCCAGCAGATCATCCGTGTATCTCTCGGCAGTCAGGCCATCATCGGTATCTTTCTCGTTGCCGGAACTTATTTTCACATACTCGGATTGTATGGCACCATCTTCACGATGTTCCTCTATCTCAGTTGTCAGGGTTTCACCTTCCCGAATTCATCCGCATTGTCCATGGCCCCCTTCAGCAAGAATGCCGGTACTGCATCCGCTTTGATGGGGACGATCCAGATGGGCATCGGTGCCACATCCTCAGCATTGGTCAGTTATTTAAGTAACCATACCGCTATACCCATGACAGGTATGATGGCTGGTTGTGTATTGGCCGGACTTACCGTGCTCCTGATCGGCGGCCGCATCATCCGTTACAAGGCTAAACCTGAAGACATTAAGGATGAAACGGTGGAGATGATCAGCACTTCCTGACACAGTGCTTATACTTACTTTAACAGTAATCAGCATCATCCTTCGTATCTTTGCAGATTATGAAAATTCAGATCTTATTTTTATTCGCATTATTCACCGTGGCTTCCTGCAAGCAAAAAAAAGCAGTGCCGCCACCACCTGCACTGACGAAGCAGGAAGCGATCGACGCGATCGTGAAGTTCGATGAAGGCTGGCGCACCAAGGATATGGCCGCTGTTGATTCCATTCTCGGACCTTCTTATATCTATTTCACCCAATCCGGCGGTTTGTTCAACCGGGATTCCGTTGTTGCCACTTCCGGCTCACCCGATTATTCACTGGTGCGTATGACACGCATGGAATACCAGGTGGAACTGCATGGCAATACCGCCATCGTAGCCACACGCTGGCAGGGGAAAGGATCATACAGAGGCAAACCTTTCAATGAAGATCAGCGCTGCAGTCTCACCATCATCAAGACCGGCACCCATATCCAGATCTTCTCCGAGCATTGCACGCCCATCAAACCCGGCAGCATTTTCCACTAAGCGCATTCGTCCATCTGATTTTGCAGGCATTACCGCATTCGGTATATTCAGGCATACAATTCAGCTATGGACAAACGTACTTTCCTGAAGAACATGACAGCACTCGGCGCGGGTGCAGGCATCATGCCCTTTACCGGCAACCTCGACGACTTCCTGCAGCAGTATGATGGAGTAGATGCGGAAGATCTGGCCGATGATGAAAAATTCTGGGCCGGGATCCGGAAAGGGTATAAGCTGAAACCGGATTATATCAATCTCGAGAACGGATACTATTGTTTCCTGCCCCAGGAGAACCTGGAGAAATTCATCGGCCATGTTCGCGATGTGAATCTGGAAGGCTCTCATTACATGCGCACCGTGCAATGGGATAACAAGAAGGCCATGGTCGCCAAACTGGCCGCCATCGCAGGTTGCAGTACGGAAGAACTTGTCATCACCCGCAATACCACGGAGTCGCTGGATATGATCATCGGCGGACATCACTGGCAACCCGGTGATGAAGCCGTCATGGCCGAACAGGATTATGGTGCTATGCTGGAAATGTTCAAGCTCGTTGCCAAAAGACATGGTGTAGTCAATAAGCTCGTCTCCGTTCCCAATCATCCGGCTTCGGATGATGAGATCGTGAAACTGTATGCGGATGCGATCACCCCGAAAACGAAACTGCTGATGGTCTGTCAGATGATCAATATCACCGGACATATCCTGCCCGTGCAGAAGATCTGCGACATGGCCCATGCCAAAGGCGTGAAAGTGATGGTGGATGGCGCACACGCGTTCGCGCATATCAAATTCTCCATACCCGATCTGCACTGCGATTACTATGGTGCCAGTCTTCATAAATGGCTCAGCGTTCCGTTAGGAGCGGGGTTATTGTATGTGAAGAAGGAGAACATCAAGGATGTATGGCCTTTACTGGCGGAAGGCGACCGCCCGGATGATGATATTTCAAGACTCAACCATATCGGTACACATCCAGTGCATACCGACCTTACGATCGCAGATGCCATTGATACCTACAATAAGATCGGTGCGGAACGGAAAGAAGCGCGGTTGCGTTTCCTGCAGCGTTACTGGACATCACAGGTGCGCGATATTCCGAATGTGGTCGTGAATACACCCGCGGATCCAACGCGCCATGGCGGTATCGGTAACGTCGGTATTAAGAACCTGAAGCCAGCGGACCTGGCCGCAACTTTACTGAAGGATTATAAGATCTATACCGTTGCGATCGATTACGCGAATGTGCATGGATGCCGCATCACACCGAATGTGTACACGCGGTTACAGGATCTGGATGTACTTGTTAAAGCTTTGAAAGAACTTGCTTCGAAATGAAACGAAAATCCAGGCGGCAGTAAACAGTAGACAGTAGGCAGTGGGTCGTTTCATGCAGTAGGGTTCGTCAGATACCAGATACCAGTTACCAGTCGGCAGTAGGCAGCAGGCAGTGGGTCGTTTCATGCAGTAGGGTTCGCCAACAATCAAACAATCTATCAATCTAACCCGCAACCCAAAACCCTGAAGTACAACCCTTCACCGCATTAACATCACTTTAATTAGCATTCCTCACCTGAATAGTATACCTTTGTGGTTCTTAATGTTATTACTCTCACACCTGGTGTAGTTAATCTCCCCTGAACATGTGATGGCTTAACGTAAGGCGGATAATGTGCCGGTCGAACACCCAGCAGCCTTATCACATTTTTTAATCAAAATTTATTTTTCGTGTTATTCAACGAACTCAACCTCATTGCGCCTGTATTACAGGCATTGGAAGAGGAAGGCTATGTAAAGCCGACCCCGATCCAGGAAAAATCCATTCCTTCCGTACTCGCACAACGTGACCTCTTGGGTTGCGCACAAACCGGTACCGGTAAAACCGCTGCCTTCACATTGCCCATGCTGCAACTGCTGCATCAGGCACAACAGGCACAACCCGCTCACAAAGGACGTCGCCCCATCCAGGGCCTGATCCTTACACCCACCCGCGAACTCGCGATCCAGATCGGTGAAAGCATCCGTGCATACGGACGTCACCTCCATCTGCGTCATCATGTGATCTTCGGTGGTGTATCACAGGTTCCCCAGGTTCAAGCGATCCAGAAAGGTATCGACATCATGGTGGCCACACCCGGCCGTCTGCTCGATCTGATGCAACAAGGCTATATCCGCCTCGATGATATCCGCTTCTTCGTACTTGATGAAGCAGACCGTATGCTGGACATGGGCTTTGTGCATGATGTGAAACGCGTCATCGCCAAACTGCCCGCGAAAAGACAATCCCTGTTCTTCTCCGCAACCATGCCCAACGAGATCATCCAGCTGGCGAATATGCTGCTGACCGATCCCGTGAAAGTGGAAGTGACGCCCGCGTCCTCAACAGTGGACATCATTCAGCAATCCATTTATTTTACGGACCGTAAAATGAAACAGGACCTGCTCATCCATTTGCTGCAGGATCATACGATCGAAACAGTCCTCGTTTTCACCCAAATGAAACACGCGGCTGACAAACTCGCTAAAACGCTGAACAAAGCCGGCATCCGTGCCGAAGCGATCCATGGTAATAAATCACAGAACGCCCGTCAGAACGCGCTCGAGAATTTCAAGCGCCGCACGACCCGTGTTCTCGTAGCTACGGATATCGCCGCACGCGGTATCGATATCGATGAACTGACGCACGTCGTGAATTTCGACCTGCCGAATGTTCCGGAAACTTATGTACACCGTATCGGCCGTACCGGTCGTGCCGGTGCCAGTGGTGTAGCCATTTCTTTCTGCGACAGCGGAGAGCGTGATTACCTGAAAGACATCCAGAAACTGATCCGCAAGGATATTCCTGTTGTGACCGGCCACGCTTTCGAAGGCGGACTGGTACAGGAAGAACCCCTGCCAAGTCAGATGCAGGGCAGGTTCGGACAGAACCGTAACCGTGGTGGTGGCGGACAACGTCAGCAACCCAACGGGAACGGAAGAGCGATGAACGGGA
Source organism: Bacteroidota bacterium (assembly GCA_029555415.1). GTDB lineage: Bacteria > Bacteroidota > Bacteroidia > Chitinophagales > Chitinophagaceae > JAKPSI01. The sequence continues at coordinate 6,169 of JAKPSI010000028.1, forward strand.
ACAGTCACGGACAAAAACGTTCTTCGAACAGCAGTAACCGTAACGGAAACGGAGGTGGCAGTCGCCGCTTCCAGTCATCCGGACAGGCAACTGCCGGAAGACCGTTCCATGAACAGCCTTATTGATAATTGTAATAAAGGGTCAGTAACGGTAACAGACCGCATTCACATTCATGCCGGCTCCAACGCTGGCGAACAGAATGATATCGCCCGGGTGCAGATCGTGCCCGGGCACTTTTTTTCTGCGGACGAGGTCGTACAATGTAGGTACCGTAGCAACGGAACTGTTGCCCAGCCAGTGAATGCTCATGGGCATGATATTCTCCGGAGCAGGTACACCGTATAATTTATAGAGGCGGTGGATGATGCCTTCATCCATTTTTTCATTGGCCTGATGTATGAAGACCTTCTTCAGGTCTTTGATGTCCACACCACTTTTATCCATGCACAGCTTCATCGCCTGCGGCACATATTTCATGGCGTATTCATAGACCTTACGGCCTTTCATTTTGATATAACGGATGCGGGGATCGCTGCCGGGATAGTAGGAGTGGCCCATGTTGATGTAATCCACTTCATCCACGGAATGTGTTTGCACGGCGGAACCCAGGATGCCGGGGCCCGCTTCACCGGTTTCACGGTATTCAAGTACCGCGGCACCGGCTCCATCACTGAAGATCATGCTGTCGCGGTCATACATATCGATCACACGGGAAAGGGTCTCCGTGCCGATGATGAGTGACTTCTTCGCCATACCGGCTTTGAAATATGCATCGGACTGGATCATGGCCTGCACCCAGCCGGGGCAGCCGAACAGTATGTCGTAGGCCACACAATTGGGATTGCGGATGCCGAGTGTTGCTTTGATATGACTGGCTAAGGAAGGGACCGCGTCGGTCTGGATGGTATGCTTGATGACGTTGCCGAAATTGTGTGCTACGATCACCTGGTCGATCGTTTCGGGATCTGCGCCGCTGTCGTCCATCGCGGCTTTGGCGGCGAGTGCGCCGATATCTGATGCATTCAGGTCGTCCGTCGTATAACGGCGTTCTTCAATGCCGGTGATACTTTTGAATTTATCCACCACCACTTCAGGAGGGGTATCCAGCGGTTGCTGGTTCTCCGCGTAAAAAGTATGCCGGGCAAAATCACTGTTCTTCTGAATAAACGGCGGGATATAGGATCCGGTGCCGGTTATGACTGTATGCATTATAAAATGTTTGCTGTGAGAATGGGGTTAACGTCAGCGCTTACACGTTACAATATAAACAAGCGGGCTCAGAATACCTCCGGCTGTTGAAGGTTCATTCTTCAGTGGTAGGTACAGCCGCTTCCGCTACGGTATGATTGCGGATCATGAGTTTGAAATCAGTGCCCATGGAAAATTCGAACTGACTGGCACGGACCAGCTTCACGGATGATTCATCTTCTACCAGTAAAGCGGCCAGTTCTTTCGCGATATTGCTGTGTTTGGCCATACTGTTGATCCTTCCCTTATCCAGCTTCAGGTTACTGAAACTGTACTTGATCTTCTTACCGCCTGCCGCACGTTCAAAATCAGTGTGATTCATGCTCAGCGACTGATCTCCGTTCACGGAACGTTTCAGCATGATGAGGATCACGGGCAGGTATTTCTTCCAGGTCTGTGTAAACATATGTTGCTTTTAAAATGGTAGTGGTTTGTGATGACCGTTCTATTGATCGTCCGTAAGCCTGGTGAAAGAAACGCCGCTGTAGATACGTGCAAGATTCATGTCCTTCGTCTGTTTCCATTGTTCCACATGCGTACTGCTGACGATGCGCCAGAAATTCTTCGACTTCAGTTCTTCATAGTCATTGCCCTTGATAAAAAGTCCGGAAACCGTACTTCTTTCTTTAAAATGGATGTTGACAAATGCATCCTTCCTTACTTTGTTTTCGATGAATTTGCCGATCATTTCTTGTGTCATACTCGCAGGTTGTTGTTTGTAAAAAGGGCAGGGATCTGATTCCCGGACCCGGTTGGAATTCAAAACCGTAAAAAGCAGGCTCGCTCGTCGGGTGGTAACCCGGACTGTAAGCAGGAATTTTCACGGTCTTCAAAACTTGAGCAGCATGCAGGTGTAAACAAAAAACGAGAGAGGAAATTGATCACTTACAAGAGCGATAAAACTCAAATTAGGCTCCAAAGGTAATCTTTAATCCCCAAAGCGGCGGAAATATCACTGAAACCCGCTGCCAGCCTAGTATACATACACGGCGTAACCCCACGGTTCGATGTTCCAGGGCTTGTCGCTCACCGGTTCCTTCGATCCCATGAAAAGGTTCAGCGGTTCCCCGTAAAGGCTGGCATCTGACAGTTTGACCGACTGTTCCTTCGCGGAAAGATTCAGCACCACCAGCACTTTTTTGCCGGCAGCTTCGCGTACATACACATACAGAGCATTGTCGCTGTCCGTTTTGATCTTCCGGAAGGAAGCATTGGCGGATAAAGCCGGATTGTCCTTGCGGAGTTTCAGCAGTGTTGTATAGAAAGCGGCACGTTTGAACTGGCCGAAATGGATCGTGTCTTTATAAAAGAAGCTCAGACTGTCCAGCACCGGTTCCTCCTGTCCGCTATAGATCAGCGGCACACTGCGGCCCATCGTTTGGGTAAAGACCGCGAAAGGAGCATGGATCGCACCGGGCATGGTGGCGTAATCCGCCTTATTCCAGCTGTTCTCATCATGGTTGATGGTGAAGAACAAACGGATGGCATTGGAAGGATAGGTAGTATCCCAGTCACGGAGCACACTGTCCAGCGCATTCGCATCGCGTTTGCCAGCGGCCACCAGATTCATCATATGGAACATGGTCCAGGGATAGCTGGCATCGAATCCATCAACATGGTATTTGCCGCCATCCGCTTCCGCCAGCATGAACAGATCCGGTTTCAGTTTCTGCAGTTCAGGGATACAGGACTTCCAGAAATCATCCGGAACGTTCCAGGCCACATCACAACGGAAACCATCGATATCACTTGTGTTGATCCAGTATTTCATGCTCGCCATCATGCTGTCGCGCAATGCCGGGTTCTTATAATCCAGTTGGCGTGTATCGGACCAGCCGAAGGGTACCGCTGCTTTACCAGTAGCGCTGTCCTTCACAAAGAAATCAGGATGCGAAGTCAGCCAGGGATGATCGGCACTGGTATGATTGGGCACCCAGTCGATCACTACTTTCATTCCTATTTCATGGGCTTGTTTCACGAGCGTCTTGAAATCATCCAGTGTACCATATTCCGGATTGATAGCGGTATAGGAAGAAACGGCATAATAACTGCCGAGTGCGCCTTTGCGATCCACCACGCCGATCGGATTGATGGGCATGAACCAGAGTGTCTGCACGCCCATTTCCTTCAGCCGGTCAAGGTGTTTGCCGAATGCCGCGAAAGTTCCTTCCGGTGTATACTGACGCACATTCACTTCATAGATATTACCCTGCATGATCCAGTCCGGATGACCATCGATACGTTTGGCATCCGTTGTTTTGTTTTCCTTGTTATCGGAAGCATTGTTGCAGGCAGTAAATGTGAGAACGAAAAAGGAGAGAAGGAGGACTGATAAATGACGCGGCATAAAAATGAATTTTATGGCGCAAAGATATCCCATTCCGGCTTTGGACGTTCCGGACAGGAAATAAGATGTTCACCCCCAACGTTTGCGCCGGAGGTGAACTTTATAAAAAGGGATAAGAATTAAAGGCTGATCACACTGTTGCTGCCACCGAAAGCATTCGGTGTTTCGCTGTCAGCTTCGGGGTCATTGACCCATTCCGTTTCATTCACCAGGTACTTGAATTCGTGTGTGGATTCTTTAGGAAGATTCACATCAGCGCTGAAGCTGCCATCTTTTTTACGGCTCATGATCACGGAGTTTTCCCAGTCGCTGTTCAGGCCCAGGATCTCAACCGTTTCAGCATTCTCAACGTTGAAGGAGAACTTTACTTTGCAGTAGTCTTTCGTCTTGTAATAGGTCTTTGTTACCATTTTCTAAGATTTAAGTTATTGATTTTCAATAAACTTTTCATTTGGCAACGGAGCGAATCGTTTTGGTACGGGAGTCCGTACGCACTTAATACGGGCGGGCCGTAAAAGTAACCCGGTTACACATTAATTTTTTTGCACAGTACGCTGGGAATCTTTTAGTTTGCCAACTTATGATACCAGATTTCGCTCCCATTTTTCAGCCCTTTCCGACGATCACTACCGAACGCCTTATATTAAGGGAGGTACGTGAGTCGGATACGCCCGAGTATTTCATCCTCCGTTCAGATGAACGTGTCCTCAAATTCATTGGACGGGAACCGGCAAAGGAACCGGAGGAAGCCTTGGCACATATCCGGATGATCGCAGAAGGGATCGCCATCAATGATAAGATCAACTGGGGTATTTGTCTGAAAGAGGACCCGGATCATATCATCGGCACCATCGGTTACTGGCAATTCACGCCCAAACACCACCGGGTGGAACTGGGTTATGTACTGATGGCGGAACACTGGCGCAAAGGCTATATGAAAGAAGTGATCCTGGCGGTACTGGATTACGCATTTGATGTGATGAAGGTGCACAGTATCGAAGCCAATATCGATCCCGATAACCTGGCATCCGCAGCGGTGCTCGAATCAACCGGTTTTGTACGGGAAGGACATGTGCGTGAAAATTATAAGTTCCGGGATCAGTTCAAGGATACCGCGATCTATTCCTGCCGCCGCAATTCCTGATCCCATCAAACAAATTCTTTCTGCATGAGTTCTCCATCACAATTGGCACCCAAACAATATGGAATTTTCTCTTTCCCGGTGATCGTCGGGGCGCTGGGTTTTTTCGTCGATATCTATGACCTGCTGCTCTTCAATATCGTGCGGCAAAAGAGTTGTCAGGACCTGCATGTGTCCGCAGCTGATATGCAAAAGACCGGAGAGCATATCATCAACTGGCAAATGTTCGGCCTCACCGTGGGCGGCATCATTTGGGGGATCATGGGGGATAAGCGCGGACGTAAAAGTGTTCTGTTCGGTTCGATCCTGTTGTATTCCGTCGCCACATTCGCGACCGGGTTCGTGACCAATATCGATCAGTACAGCATGCTGCGTTTCATTGCCGCACTCGGACTTGCAGGCGAACTCGGTGCCAGCATCACGCTCACCAGTGAATTGCTGCCGAAAGAAAAACGCGGCATCGGAGCATCCATCATCGCCACCGCGGGCGTTTTGGGTACCATCACTGCGTATTTTGTGTACGACCTCAGTGGTGAGCAATGGCGGCTTTGTTATTACATCGGCGGCGCCATGGGTATCGCGCTGCTGTTCCTGCGGATCGGTGTACTCGACAGCCGCATGTATGATGCCGCGAAGACCACTCAAGTACAACTCGGCAATTTCTTCATGCTGCTCAATAAACGCGAACGCTTCTTCCGTTATTTCCGTTCCATCCTCATCGGTCTGCCGGTATGGTATGTGATCGGTATCCTCATCAGTTTCTCAGAAAAATTCGCGGCGGCCTGGCAGATCACGGGTTTCGATCAGCCACGCGCCCTGATGTTCCAGTATTGTGCATTGGTCTTCGGGGACATGTCCGCCGGCTTGCTGAGTAACAAACTGAAAAGCCGGAAGAAAACATTATTCATTTTTTATGGTATCCTGAGCATCGCCATCGCTTTGTTCTTCGGTCTTAAAGGCGGTGGGTCCGCGTACAACATGTACCTGCTGTGTATGCTGCTGGGCTTCGGTTCTGGCTTATCAGTACTGTACATCATGATGAGCGCTGAACAGTTCGGTACCAATCTCCGCGCCACGGTCGCGATCTCCGTACCCAATCTCGTCCGCGGCTTCCTGCCGCTGATGATCATCCTCTTTCAATGGCTGCGCAGCGCTTCAGTCTTCAATGATTTTATAACCGGTGCCTGGGTAACTGGGGTGGTGGTGATCGTGGTGGGGATCATTTCAGCGATGTACACGAAGGAGACGTTTGGGAAGGAGTTGGATTTTACAGAGAGATAGAGTTTTGAATTTTGAATTTTGAGTTTTGAATTAAAGGGTCATTGGTTAGAATTCGTCTTTCGGTTTTTCCTTTAAATACATCAATGCTTTATTGTTCCTATTTCTCGTTATGATGATTGGCGAAAGTGAAACCAACTCAAATTTCAAAATTCAACATTCAAAATTTCTTCATCTTCCCGAACTCCTGCACCCACCTGTACATCCCGTCCTTCAATCCCGAAGTATAACAAGCCGCATGTGTCCATTGCGGATCGAGGAGATTGTAGCGGTGGCCGTAACCTGGAATGCCGGAATCAATGAGTAATTGAATAACGATATCCCGGGCGGAAGGTTCCGGGAATCGTCCTGCTATATTTTCATTGCCGAATGACATGGCAGGAGAGAATTTCGTGATCCTGTCCCAGGGGTCGGAACCATCACTGCCGGTATGCATGAGCATCCATTGATGCGCATCATTGTCCAGCGCGTGTTTGCGGGCGGCCAGATAAATGCCGCTGTCGGGCAGCAGGATAGTAAGCGGCTTCATTTTTTTCAGATCGTTCATCAGGGTCTGGATCGCTTTCACTTCTTCTTCATTCGTATAATGCCATGTGGTATCGATCGTGTTCAAGGTCTTTCCATTCTCTGTCCGTGTACGAAAGGTCAGACTGTAATTCTTACTGCCTTTACCCCGGATGCGAAGGTCTTCTTTGGCACTGAGCAGCATCGGTTCCAGCAGTTTGACATAAAAGGCGGGGTCGGCCCTGACGATGTTGATCTCAGTGATCATTTCCCTTTCAATGGGCTTCATGTATTTCGCATCGGCAGCAGTATTGAACCGGGATTTTACCGGTTGTGCCTGTAAAAGGACAAACTGAAAAAAACAAAAAGCAAATGACAGCACCTTGTGTTCCATGTTCTAATTTAATCGCTTTCCTCTTAAAAATATGTTAGGAAAGGTTTTATCTTGAGGTATGCAGATCAGAGAAGCAAATATTGAAGACTTTCCCCGGTTGATGGAGATCCGTCTTGCCGTGAAAGAAAACCGTCTCAGTGATCCTTCGTTGGTTCCTTTTGAGGCGTATGTTGAATATATCACGCAACGAGGCAAAGGTTGGGTGTCATTGGAGGGAGAAACGATCACCGGATTCGCGGTGGCCGATCTGGAGGATCATAATGTATGGGCCCTGTTCGTCGATCCGCCTTTTGAAGGAAGGGGAGCGGCGCGTGCCTTGCAGCAGACCATGCTGGAATGGTACTTCGGTCAGACCGGTCACACGCTTTGGTTAGGTACGGCACCGGATTCCCGGGCAGCCTCATTTTACAGGAAAAGTGGCTGGACGGAGATCGGCCTCCGGAAAAATGGCGAGATCCGGTTTGAAATGACAAAAGCGGACTGGGAACGGATCTTCTCATCATAAATCCATTGCCGATACGTTAAAGGCAGGTATGCCCGCAACGGAGTACTGGAAAATGACGTCTTGTACCTGTTATGATACAATGAAAAAGGCTTTGCTTACCATATTATACATCTTTTCTGTTCTCTTCAGCTTCGGACAGGCTCAGGGGATCATACAGTCCTGGGACGGACCTTATGTTCTCTATTCCGGAAAAACTGTTTTTGTCCAGACCATTTTCAAAGAGGGTGATCATTTCCGTGTGCAAAAAGACAGTGTGGATCAGGGAATGAAAAAACAGATCAGGTTGAATGTGGCGACCGATCTGCCGGATGTATTCTTTGAAGTCAAACTCAAATCGTCCATCAGCAATGAACCCGCCGAAACACGGAAGGCTTCAAAGCAATTCATCATGTCTGACATCGAAGGCAATTTCAGTGCTTTTCGTAAACTCCTGCTGGCAGGTGGCGTGATCGATTCCGCTTTTCACTGGTCATTCGGAAACGGACACCTGGTGCTGAACGGCGATTTCTTCGATCGGAACAGCCAGGTGACCGAAGTACTATGGCTCATCTATTCACTGGAAGATCAGGCGAAGGCCGCCGGTGGTTATGTACACTATATCCTGGGCAATCATGAGATCATGAACCTGAGTCATGATTTCCGCTACCATGCCACCAAATATGCCGGCACCGAAATGAATCTGGGCATCTCATTCGACAGTCTCTACGGCCGGTCATCAGAACTGGGCAGATGGCTGCGCAGCAAGAATATCATTGAAAAGGTCGGAAACAACCTGATCACGCATGGCGGTGTTTCCACTGATATGAATTATCTGGGCATGGATCTCACCGAGATCAATTCTTTGTCCCGTCCTTATTATGATGACACCACATTCAATTACACCGATCCCCGCCTGAACTTCGTTTTCGGGGAAACCGGACCCATGTGGTACCGGGGTTATTATATGACCCAGCCACTGGCTACGCAGCAACAGATCGACAGCACGCTCGATAAATACCTCGTCACAAAGATCATCACCGGGCACTCCATCATGGGGGAGACCATCAGTTCCTGGTTCGACGGTCATGTCCTCAACACCGATGTCGAACACATCAAGGGCCATTCTGAAGCCATTCTGGTCGATGGAAAGAATTATTACAGGGTGAAGCCGGACGGCGAGCGAATAGTCATTAGTCTGTAGTCGTTAGTCGATAGTCAACAGCCAGCAGCCAACAGCCAGTAACCAGTTACCAGCTACCAGCAGCCAGCAACCAGACGATAAAGACAACGCAATTACCCCTTAAAACTCAGACATTCTTAGAACCCCCTTGCAGCTTGCCGCTTGTAGCTTGCAGCTTATAGCATACCCCTTTTAGCTATCCCTCGTATTTTTCCCTGCTCTGTACCCGTGATTTTCCGTTCCATTCCTGACACTAAAACCCCGGCAGGTCCGTTTTAAAGCTGGATTTCCCTTTTTTCATAAAAAAGGGATGCACCCTTTAAACCCGGCGAACCATTCCGGGTCTATTGAATGCCATTAGTACTTATCATTTAAATAATTAAAACCTTTTATGAAAGCCAGAATCCTTTTAACAGTATCAGCCGCTCTTCTCTTTACAATAGTGTTCCACTCCTGTAAGAAAGAGTCTTCTTCCGCCAATACGGATTTCACGACAGAAGCATCAGTACAGTCAGATGACCAGTCCCGCTTCTCCGGTGAAGTGGATGCCGCGAACAACGACGCTAATGCAGCCCTTGAAACTTACACGAACCTGACCGGCCGTAATGAGAGTATACAGATCTGTAATGCCACTGTTGTGGTTGATTCAGCCAGCAATCCCCGCACCATCACGATCACTTATAACGGCACAGGTTGCGTAGGTAATACAACCCGTACCGGTTCCATCGTCATCTCCATTCCGCAAGGCACACACTGGCGCGATGCAGGTGCAGCGATCACTGTTACTTACAATGCACTTAAGATCACGCGCATCAGTGATAACAAAAGCATAACGATCAACGGTAGCCATACCCTCACTAACGTGACCGGTGGTCTGATGATCAATCTGCCTGTACTGGGTACCATCAAACACAGCATTACCAGCAATAACATGTCCGTTACATTCGACAACGGTACACAACGCACCTGGCAGGTGGCCAAAGAACGCACCTTCACTTATGCGAATGGTCTTGTGATCAGCACTCGCGGTACACATACCGATGGCGCTGTTACAGGTATCGCAGAATGGGGTACGACACGTAATGGCCGTGCATTCACAACCCGTACCGCTGAACCGCTCGTGGTTCGTCAGGATTGCCTCTTCCGCCTCACCAGCGGTAAAGTAGTGCACACGGTTGGAACCGCATTTACTGCTACTACAACATTCGGTCTGGATGCACAGGGTAACCCTGTTAGCTGCCCGGTCGGTAGTTATTATATGAAAGTGGAATGGACAGGCCCGAACGGCACCACACACACCGCATTATACCCTTATTGATAACTGGAAGTTCTTATCAGAACCCCGGCGTTTACCGCCGGGGTTTTTTATTTACCGGAGGTGGAAATTTCCCGCTAAATTAGCGGCAGATGTCTGCCGTGCTGATCACAAATATCAAACTGCTTGCCGGTATCCGTGAAGAGCTGAAACCTTTACGGGGGAATGCTTTGGCTGAAATGCCATCGGTGCCCAATGCCTGGTTACTGACCGAAGGTGCACATATCGCCGCGTTCGGAAGTATGGATGCTTTACCGGAAGCGGTCAGTCAGCAACTCACAAAGGTCGTGGATGCCAAAGGCGGTATCGTATTGCCCGCGTGGTGCGACAGCCATACCCATCTTGTATTTCCCGCCAGCCGCGAAGAAGAATTCATCGATAAGATAAAAGGCCTCAGTTACGCGGAGATCGCCGCGAAAGGAGGCGGGATACTCAATTCAGCCCGCAAACTGCAGGATGCATCCGAAGATCAGTTATTCCAGGATGCCTGGAAAAGACTGCAGGAACTCATGCGATCCGGAACCGGTGCGATCGAAATAAAAAGCGGTTACGGTCTCAGTCCCGAAGGTGAACTCAAAATGCTGAGGGTCATCAAAAGACTGAAAGAGCGTGCACCCATTCCCGTGAAAGCAACATTCCTCGGTGCACATACCTATCCGGCCGCTTTCAAGGAAGATCATGAAGGTTACATCCGGCAGATCATTGACGAAATGCTGCCCGTGATCGCGGCGGAAAAACTGGCCGACTATATCGATGTTTTTTGTGAGTCCGGTTTCTTTTCACCGGAAGAGACCATCCGGATCTGTGAAGCAGGTAAACAATACGGACTCAAACCAAAGATCCATGCCAATCAGCTGAATCTTTCCGGAGGTGTGCAGGCCGGCTTATTACTGGGGGCCCTAAGCGTGGACCATCTGGAAACAATGGACGACGCCACCATCTCCTTGCTGGCTGCTTCAGATACCATCGGCACTTTATTGCCCAACGCGGCATTCTTCCTGCGCATGCCTTTTCAGCCCGCGCGTGCCATGATCGGTGCGGGTGCCGCCATCGCGCTGGCTTCCGATCTCAATCCCGGTTCTTCTCCTTCAGGTAATATGAATCTGGTCGTGGCCATGAGCTGCATCCAGATGAAGATGCTGCCTGAAGAAGCCATCAATGCCGCAACTTTCAATGGTGCCTGCGCCATGGAACTGCAGGAACAGTATGGCAGCATCGCCATCGGCAAAAAAGCGAATCTCATTCTGACCCGCCCCGTTCCTTCACTGGCTTATCTGCCTTATGCATTCGGCAGTAACCTGGTGGACAATGTCATGATCAGCGGGGAATTCATCAACTCATAATCCTCATCACATGCAACCGATCATTGAATGCGTTCCTAATTTCAGCGAAGGCCGGAATATGGCTGTCATTAAACAGATCACGGACGTCATTGAATCCGTTGAAGGTGTACGCCTGCTCAACGTCGATCCCGGAAAAGCCACGAACCGTACGGTCGTGACTTTCGTTGGTCATCCCAAAGCCGTTATTGAAGCTGCTTTCCGCGCCATAAAGAAAGCCGGTGAACTGATCGATATGCGTGGTCATTCCGGTGAACACCCGCGGATGGGTGCCACTGATGTTTGTCCGCTCATCCCGATCTCCGGCATCACACTTGAAGAAACAGCGGTCTTTGCGCAGGAATTGGCGGCACGTGTGGGTAAGGAACTGGATCTTCCCGTTTATTTATATGAAGCCGCACAGAAGGATCCGTCCCGGAAGAATTTATCGGGGATACGCGCCGGCGAATATGAAGGTTTCTTCAAGAAGATCAGCGATCCGCAATGGAAACCCGATTTCGGCCCTGCCGTATTCGATGCGAAACGCGGCGCTACCGTGATCGGTGCACGCGGATTCCTGGTCGCTTACAATATCAACCTCAATACCACTTCCACCCGTCGCGCTAATGCCATCGCATTCGATGTGCGGGAAGCGGGTCGCGTAAAAAAGGAGAATGGCAAACCCGTGCTGGATGCGGAGGGTAAGACCGTGAACATTCCCGGTACGCTCAAATCGGTCAAAGCCATCGGCTGGTTCATCGAAGAATACGGTATCGCGCAGATCTCCATGAACCTGACCGATATCTCCGTAACCCCCGTCCATATTGCCTTTGATGAGGTATGTCGCAAGGCCGACGCGCGAGGGATCCGTGTAACGGGCAGTGAACTGGTAGGACTGGTTCCTTTACAGTCGCTTCTGGATGCAGGTGCTTATTTTCTCCGCAAGCAACAACGCAGTGCCGGTGTTTCTGAAAGAGAACTCATTCATATCGCTGTACGTTCATTAGGACTGGATGAACTCGGGCCCTTCAAACCCGAAGAACGCATCATTGAATATATGCTGCGCGAAAAAGCGGACAGCAAACTGGTCAGCATGACGCTGTCGGATTTCGCGGATGAAACGGCCAGTGAAAGTCCTGCACCCGGTGGCGGATCCATTTCCGCCTATGCCGGTGCTTTGGGTATTTCATTGGGTACCATGGTCGCGAATCTTTCCTCTCATAAAAAAGGATGGGATGAGCGATGGGAGGAATTCAGCATCTGGGCGGAGAAAGGACAAAAGCAAAAAGAAGAACTCATCCGCCTGGTAGATGCAGACACTGCTGCCTTCAATAAGATCATGGCTGCCTTTGGTATGCCCAAAGCAACGCCCGAAGAAAAAGCCTCACGCACCGCCGCCATTCAGGCCGCTACAAAAGAAGCGATCGAAGTGCCTTTCCGGGTCATGAAAACATCTCTTGCGGGGATGGAGCTGATCCGTGCCATGGCACAGACCGGCAATCCCAATTCCGTGACGGATGCGGGCGTGGGCGCGCTTTGTGCCCGCAGCGCCGTGATGGGCGCCTTCCTGAATGTGCGGATCAACGCCGGCAGTTATGACGACAAGGATTTTGTAAAAACAGTGCTGGCGGAAGGGCAGGAAATCGAACGTAATGCCATAGCTTTAGAACAGGAAATTTTAACGATCGTCAATGAAAAACTCGGAAACTAAACTCCCCGAAATGCCTGTCGTGCTGCAGACCATGCAACACCTGAAAGTGTACACGAAACAGGACCTGTTGTCTTTAACGAAGATCCGCCGTTTCGAGACCAAGATCGGTGAACAACTACAAATTGTACGCGACGCGGCAGAACTGGAAAATTCCATTCGTGAATCCAATGCGAAATACGTGCTGTTCGGTATCCCTGAAGATCTGGGTGCCCGTGGCAATTACGGCATCGGAGGGGCGGATACGCTCTGGGTGCCGTTCCTGCAGAGTTTCCTGAATGTACAGAGCAATGATTTTCTGGACGGGCATGAGATCCTCGTCATCGGACACTTTGATTTCGGTGACATCAAATACCTCATCGACACTACAGCAAAAGGAGAGGAGGAGAAGACCGAAGCTTACCGGCATGCGGTGAACGCGATCGATGATGAAGTAGAACATTTGGCCAAGATGATCACGGCCTGTGAAAAGATCCCGCTGGTCATCGGCGGTGGTCATAACAATACTTATCCCTTACTGAAAGGCTGTGCGAAAGGCTGGCACCGTGCTGGTCGTATCCCGCTGGCCCAGCTGAACTGCATCAACCTCGATGCGCACGCGGATTACCGTCCGCTCGAAGGCCGTCACAGCGGCAACGCATTCCGTTATGCGGAAGAGGATGGCTATCTGCAGAAATACTGCATCGTGGGATTGCATGAGAACTACCTGCCGCAGAATGTATGGATGGACATGGTCAACAATCCGTTCATCGACTGCATCACCTTCGAGGATATTTTTGTGCATGAGAAAAGGACCTTCCTGCAGGCGGTGGCGCATGCGACCGGTTTTACGGAAGAGACCATGACCGGTATCGATATCGACCTGGATGCGATCGAACATACGCTCAGCAGTGCCATGACACCGGTAGGGATCACACCTGTCCACGCACGTCAGTACGTTACGTTCACTGCCGCTCATGCCAAGCCGGCTTATTTCTATATCTGCGAAGGCGCTACACATTTATCAGACGGAAGGACGGATACCACCAGTGGTAAGCTGATCGCTTATCTGGTATCTGATTTCATCAAGGCGAATCTGATCTGATCTATAGCGGGAATTTCGAGCCGATCATGTAATTGAATTGCCCGGAGAACCACTGCTGGCTTCCCTTACCGTTCGCGATCAGGAAATCGCTGTAGTTGGCATATGCTCCCTTGAAAGTCCCGGTAGCGAAAAAGTGACTTCCGAAATTGAGGCGCAGTCCGGATTCCAGCCCGACGATGTAACCCGACAAATGATATTTGTCGTCACGGTACTGACCGGAGATCGTTGAATTCGTCTTCGGATTCACGAAGCCCAGTCCTGCCATACATAACCATGTCATGGAGAATTTTGTATTCAACGGCTGATACAGGGGGAACCATTTCACGAAATTGAACATCGCATAATTGGCACCATCGGAATGTTCCAGCATGAAGAACCCGGGATGGATCAGTGTATCCTTGTCATAGTTGTTGCCTTGTACCGTGCCTTTCATATGAACGACCTGGTTCTGCCTGACGAAATACTTCACGTGGTCGTAATGATATTCCAGTCCGAAATTCTTTTTAACGAAATAATACCCGACCGCGTAGGAGAATTGTGGTGCGGTCTCCCATTTCAATCCGCCTTCATCGCGCCCCTTCACTTTATCAAGCGTGAAGTCGAGCGGGGAGGAGCCACCTCTTTTAACATGGATGGTGCTGGGTGTATAGAAAATCCGGTTAGAACCGAATCCGAAGTAAAGGAAACCTTTTTTGGTTGTGGCTTGTTGTTTGATCTGTATCTGTTGCGCAGACAATGCATAGGGAAAGATCAGGCCCGCCACTATACAAATGGTCATCGTGAAAGATCGCATAAAACAGGATTAAGGTTGGGTCATGAGCACAAGTCTCACATTAATAGAGTGCTAATTTAGATTTTCCTCAGAAGAGAACACATTAAAATAACATCCGGTTAGGAAAATCCTTTGTTTTTGTTTCCTGTCAGGGCCTAACTTGCGTATCATAAAGATGATGTTCTGTTCACATTATCAGTGAATTAAATACTAAACACAATTATGGTATTTGTCCGTTATACTTTTCTGTTTTTAAGGATCATTCTTTTCGTATTGCTTTCTGTATTGATCTTTCCATATGTCTTGAGCAGGCATTATCAGTTTCCGGAACCTGCACCCTTTACCGGAAACAGTATCTATAATCCATACGGGGAAATGAGCGGCAAATGGCTGAAAGCTAATTTTCATGCGCATACACGGGCATGGGGCGGACTGACCAACGGGAAACAGACCAGTAAAGAGATCACTGAATTTTATAAAGGACAATTGCATTATGATATCGCCTGCATTTCCAACTATGAATCCATCGATCAGTATCTGCCCGCAGCAGATCCGCGTTTTATTCCCGTGTATGAACACGGACTCAATCCCTTCAAAACGCACCAGCTGGTGATCGGGGCGAAGAAGCCGGACTATTTCGAAATGATGCTGGGGCAATCGCGTGATAACAAACAATACATCCTCGAAAGATTATCTGAGCAGGCGCCCTTCGTGACCCTGAACCATCCGACCTTACGTGATTCCTATTCCGGGAGCGACCTCCGTTATCTTTCCGGATATGATCT
Source organism: Bacteroidota bacterium (assembly GCA_029555415.1). Taxonomy (GTDB): domain Bacteria; phylum Bacteroidota; class Bacteroidia; order Chitinophagales; family Chitinophagaceae; genus JAKPSI01. The sequence goes on from JAKPSI010000028.1 coordinate 21,728, forward strand.
GATCGAAGTCTTCAATAATCCCCGTGATGCACAGGAAAAATGGGACGCGGCGCTTTCTTCAGGAAAACTGAGCTGGGCACTGGGGGATGATGATACCCATGATATCACACGTGATTATGAAGTGGGTAAATCATGGACAATGATCAATGCAACTTCAGACAAAGCGGAAGACGTTTACGGGGCTTTGAAAAGAGGGAGCATTTACGCGGCCAAAGGTAACGGGGCCGTGAATGCCCGCCAGCTTACAGAAGTAAAAGTGAACGGGAATGATATCATGATCCGCCTGGATGGCAAAGCAGATGAGATCCGCCTGATCGGTCAGAACGGACAAACACGTAAAACGGTCAATGCAACGGATTCCATTGCGTACACTTTTGTTCCGGAAGACAGTTATATCAGGGCGGTGATCATCTATAAAGACCTGACCATTTGCCTGAATCCTTTCCTGCGTTATACCAGTGGGGAACTACCGGTCAATAAGATGACCGCGGTATTTGCCCCGGTGAAAACAACATTGTTCCGCATCTTATTCATCGGGATATGGGTGCTGACCTGGTTCCTGTTTTTCAAACCCGGTAGGTTGTTCCGTAAACGCTGATCCTTTCAGAAAACTGGATGGGAAAGCGTGATGTCGGCTTTTGCAAAAGCTTTTTTATACCTGATCATGACCGCAGCCGCTTCTTTATTCTTCTTTTGTGCTTTCAGTGCCTGCCAATAACCGAATAAAGCCCAGCCGTTCTCCCTGTTATTCTCCAGATCCTTTCTGCACACTTTTTCCGCATCAGCGGGTCTGCCTGCTTTCAACAGCGCATCAGCCAGGTAATGTTTGGGATTCAGCAACCAGTCGCGCGGCTCATTATACACCATGTGTTCTTCCGTGTCAACAGCCTTTTCAAACGCACTGATGGAAGCCGCATGATCATTTTCCTTCAACGCGATCGTTCCCCTCAGCAGATTCTCAGCCACGATCACACCATCGATCGCTTTGGAGAAAGGCTCAAATGGCAGGCGAAGAACGGAATCCGCGGAAAGTCTTTCGATCTCCCTTAAAGCTACTTTCGCCCCGTCCAACTGATCCGAGTGCACCATTGCCATGCCTTTCCCGAATTGATAGAGGATACTTCCATAAACCATATCATTGGAAGGCGCGGACATTTTCAGTAATTCATTCCAGTTGCCGAAACGTACATTCACCAGTACGGGTGTCATGTATACGTATTGGACCAGGCTGCCGAATGCGCCCGGGATGGCGAGGTAATCTTTTTGTATACTATTGATGAGTTCCTTTACAGTAGCAGATGAATAAGCCGAACGTCCTGCCATCATCGAATTGTTCACCTGCATATGCAGGTTGTGGATGATGTATAAGAAATCAGCGCCTGTAACACCCGCATACAATGGGATCGTTTTCATGTAACTGCTGACCGCATTTTCATTCACAACTACGCCTTTGTTATAATCGCCAGTTCGCAGATAGATATGTGATGGCATATGCACCGTATGCGATAAACCCGGTGTCAGCGCGCCTAACCGGTTCGCACTGGGTATTGCTTTCTCAGCAAAAGGAGAGGGTTCCATCACGTGGATATAATAATGGTTCGCTCCTGGATTGCCAGGCGTTTGGGCCAGCGTCCTTTCCAGTACTTCGCGGATCCGGGGTGTCCATGCTTTGGGCGTACCATCGGTATTCCAGAGATCCCAGGGGTGTTGCAGCATCATGGCATCAGCATATAATGTGGCAACATCAGCATGTGCGGGATATTTTCCATACAACTCCGCCATCTTAGTGGTGTATTTTTCATTCAATTGTTTCCGGTTCACATCAGCAGAGTCACCCGTGTAACGGATACTCATGGCACCGATCAGTCCTTTCTCCATATCATTCGCTTTTTCAAGCAATGCATTCGCGCGCTTGACGGCCAACAGCGCTTCAGGCGATGCCGCGTAGCCCATGTCGTTGATGTTCGGGCCATAAGCCAAAGCCTGTGCCCAATACAACATCGCGCAATCCGGATCGAACCTTGCAGCTTTTTTGAAAGAAGCCATGGATTCGATGATGTGGAAACTATAATACATGTTGAGGCCCTGGTTGAAATAGAACTGGGCACTGTCGTTCGTCGTACTGATCTTCCACAGGTAAGATCCTGAACCGGGGATCGGTGGGATGTCCGCATCTTCGAGCCAGGCTGAAAGCGCCTGCCAGTCAGGACTGCAGCCATACACGATATTCTTAGTGGATCTGTTAGCGCTGGTTGGGATAGCCGGGGTGGGGTGACTGATCCTGAATGCAAG
>JAKPSI010000031.1 GCA_029555415.1 Bacteroidota bacterium
AAGCCATCAGCGCGATCAGCGTGATCGCCAGCGGATTGGTGAAAGGTGACGTCTCCGGTGGTCCGGCAGCCCATACAGGCTGGCTGGAGAGGACGAATAAACCTGCCAGCAGGCTGAGTATATATTTTGCTTTTGTACGCATATGCTTAAATTAAAAACGGTTTTTAAATTCTCAATTATCCAGCGGAATACGGCTGATCTCCCCGATCTTCTTCTTGTCAGCACGGATGACCCAGGTGAGCATGACCGTAAAGAACACTACGAAAAGGGTCAGTGAAACCAATCCGAAGATGTCCACGCCCGCTGTTTTTTCTATATAATCAATGAATTTCATTTGTTTGTTTATTGTGCGTTTGCGGTCGCTGTTTGTTTAGGAGCCGATTTGATATCGCGGCCGATCCTTTGCAGATATGCGATCAGCGCGATCACTTCCACATTGGCCGGCGTTTCGATATGATCCTTCTTCAGGTTCGCCTGGATCGAATCAGCCTGGTGCATCAGGTCGCGGTTAGCGATCTGATCATATCCTTTCGGATAAGGTACACCCAGCGTTTGCATCGCCCTGATCTTCGCAGGCGTGGATGCAGTATCCAGCTTGCTGTCATGCAGCCATACATATTGCGGCATCAGTGATCCGTACGACATGGAACGGGGATCATACATGTGGTTGTAGTGCCAGCTGTCGGATTTCTTGCCTGCTTCGCGCGCCAGATCCGGACCAGTACGTTTGCTACCCCATTGGAACGGATGGTCATAAATGAACTCACCTGCTTTGGAATAGCCACCGTCACCGGGATTCGGCGCATAACGAGCAACCTCATCACGGAACGGACGAACCATCTGTGAGTGACAGGTATAACAACCTTCACGGATATAGATATCACGTCCCTGCAGTTCCAGCGGTGTATAAGGTTTCACGCTGGCAATGGTCGGGATGTTCGATTTAACGAGGAAGGTGGGGATCATTTCGATCAGGCCACCGATCGCTACCAGCAATAAACTCAGCACCAGCATGGTGACAGGCTTACGCTCCAGGATACGATGCCAGTATTCTTTCTTCTCGCTTTGTTCTTTCACCAGCGGAGCAGCTTCAGCAGCTTCGTTCGGAATGAAAGTACCCTGCTTGATGGTTTTGAACAGGTTCGCTACCAGGAAGAAGGAACCGGACAGATACAACAGACCACCGATACTTCTCAGGATATAGAAAGGTTTGATACTGATCACAGTTTCCAGGAATGTGAAACGCAGTTGTCCTTCCGGAGTAAATGCTTTCCACATCAGGCGCTGTTCAAAACCAGCCCAGTACATGGGTACAGCATACAGGATGATACCGATCGTACCCAGCCAGAAGTGATTGGTCGCCCATTTTTTGGAATACAGCGTAGTGCCGTACATTTTCGGGATCATGTAATACAGGATCGCGAAGGCCATGAAACCATTCCAGCCCAAACCACCGATATGCACGTGTGCAATGGTCCAGTCAGTGAAGTGAGAGATCGCGTTCACGTTCTTCAGACTCAGCATGGGTCCTTCGAATGTGGACATACCATAACAGGTGATGGCCACGACCATGAATTTCAGAACAGGATCTTCACGTACTTTATCCCACGCGCCACGTAAGGTGAACAAACCGTTCAGCATACCACCCCAGCTCGGAGCGATCAGCATCACGGAGAATACAACACCCAGTGATTGTGCCCAGTCGGGCAGCGCGGTATATAACAAGTGGTGCGGACCTGCCCAGATATACAGGAAGATCAGCGCCCAGAAGTGAATGATGGAAAGACGGTAAGAGAATACCGGACGATTCGCTGCTTTCGGCAGGAAGTAATACATCAGACCCAGTACAGGCGTGGTCAGGAAGAAGGCCACTGCGTTGTGACCATACCACCATTGTACCAGCGCGTCCTGCACACCGGCGTACCAGCTGTAGCTCTTCATGAAAGAAACGGGGATCTCAATGGAGTTCACGATATGCAGCATCGCAACTGTGACCCAGGTAGCGATATAGAACCAGATCGCTACATAGAGGTGCTTTTCGCGGCGAACGAGGATCGTACCGAACATGTTGATACCGAAAACGACCCATACCAGAGTGATGGCGATATCGATCGGCCATTCCAGTTCCGCATACTCTTTACCGGTAGTATAACCGAGTAACAGGGTAATGGCGGCGGAAGCAATGATCGCCTGCCAGCCCCAGAAATGCAGCCAGCTCAGTTTATCACTGAACATTCTGGCCTTACAAAGGCGTTGCAGGGAATAATAAACGCCCGCAAATGTGGCATTACCCACAAAAGCAAAAATGATGGCGTTCGTGTGCAAAGGGCGAAGACGGCCAAAAGTGGTCGGGGCGAAGTTGAGGCTGACCTGGGGTGCGTAGATCTGAATTGCAGCCCATAAGCCGGCCAGCATACCTACCACACCGAAAAGAACCGTGGCGTAGCCGAATGCACGTACGATCTTGTTGTCATAATAGAATTTCTCTACTTGCATAGCTGGTTTAGTTTTTATTTAATTGATACCTATTTACTTACGGAAGATGGTTTGTCGTCGAAAAGAATGCGGGAAGCAGGGGAGTAATCGTCCTCGAACTGGCCGGACTTCACACCCCAGAAAAAGGCGATCAGGAAAAGGGCTGCCACCGAGATACTGGCGATCAGAAGGACAATAATTACACTCATATTAAATATTATAGGCGTAAAAATATCTTCCGGGGAAAGTGTAATAGGTAACCCTTATCAAGCATAGACCTGATTTTTATCACGTGTGTACCGGAGACACTTCTCCCGCCTATAATTTCATCCGTTTAGCCAATAATGTACTGCTGCCAAAAGTGAGTAACAGAATACTCAGCGAACTGCTGGGCATCAGGATGGCTGCGATCAGGGGGGAAAGCGTCCCCTGGACCGCAAAAAACAGCCCTATTATATTATAAACGATTGATAATATGAAGCTTGCGATCACGATCTTCCGGTTAGCCCGGCAAAGCCGGATGAATTTTGGCAACCGGGCAAGCTCCCGGGCCTCAATGATAGCATCACTGGAAGGGGTAAAATTGTTGGTCTGCTCAGATACCGCGATCCCCATATCACTCTGCCGCAGGGCACCCGCATCATTCAGGCCATCCCCTATCATCATGACCCGTTCGCCCCTTAGCTGTAAGTTCCTGATATGCTGTAGTTTATCTTCCGGTTTCTGGTGGAAGAACAGCTGGGTCTTGTCGCCCAGCAATTTGCGCAAATTCTCTTTTTCGGATTCATTGTCCCCGGACAATACCGTCATCCGGTAATCCTTCTTCAATTCCCGGATCAAACCCGGGATCGCTTCCCGGTAGTGATTGCTGAAACGGAAATAACCATAAACTTCATCATTGATCGAAACATACACCATCGTTTCATGGCTGTCGCTCGGGATAGCACCCGTAAAAACAGCTGATCCAAGTTTGAGATGGTCGCCTTTCACGAACCCTTCGATCCCTTTTCCGGTCGTTTCCCGGAAGGATGAAATCTCCATTCCGCGGGCCACACCCAGTTCACGTGCCAAAGCGCGACTCAGCGGATGCCCTGAATTGGCAGCCAGCGCGGAGATCTGCTGCAGTTGTACCTGATTCAGCAGTTTACCCTGGTAGTTGATGTCCTGCTGATCGGTGGAAGTAAGCGTTCCCGTTTTATCGAATACCACATGGGTGATCGGTGCCAACCCTTCAATGGTTTCAGCATTGCGCAGGTAGAAATGGTTGCGACCAAGTATCCTTAAGATATTGCCGTTCGTGAATGTATTTGATAAAAGCAGTGCGCAGGGACAGGCAATGATGAAGATCGCGGTTACTGCTGGCCATAGCCTGGACGGATCATTGATCTGCCAGTAAATGCCGGTGAACAATGCGATAGTCAGCACGATATACGTGAAGTACCGGCTCAGCAAATGGACGAACGATACTCTTTTGGATTCATGTTTTTTGAACTCCTCACGGTTCCAGAGTTTGGTCAGGTAACTCTGCGCCACTTCTTTCACCACCAATACTTCAATGTTACCTTCCGTTTGTTTGCCGCCTGCGTACACGATCTCGCCCATTTCTTTCAGTACAGGCATCGATTCACCGGTAACAAAACTATAATCCACGAAAGCCTTACCCCGCGTGAGTATCCCGTCGGCAGGGATCAGTTCTTCATTATGGATCACGAGTGTATCACCTGCCTTGATCTCCGGTAAAGTAGTAGGCACTTCATGGCCATCCTTCAGTACCGAAACCGCGATCGGAAAATAAGAGGTGTAATCCCTTTCGAAAGATAACTGACGATAAGTTTTATCCTGCAATATCCTTCCGGCCAGCATAAAGAAGACGATACCGGTCATGGAATCGAAATAGCCACCACCATGTCCGGATAATACTTCCCACGCACTGCGAATGAATGTTACGATGATCGCCAGTGCAATGGGGGCATCAATGTTCAGGAATTTATGTTTCAGACTTTTCCAGGAAGACTCATAGAATGGCAATGCGGAATACAACAGAACAGGTATCGCCAAAGCGAAATTGGCCCAGCGGAACATACCACGCAATCCTTCTTCGGATTTATCGATCCCGAGGTATTCCGGAAAACTCATCAGCATGATATTGCCGAAACAGAATCCGGCCAGCCCCAGCTGATACACCATACTGCGGTCGATCGCCGGTCGTTTGTCTTTCAGGTCATTCAGGCTGATATAGGGTTCATAACCGATGGAAGTCAGTATTTCCGCCACTTTACGCAGACTGCTGCGCTTTGTCTGGAACACGATCTCGACCTCTTTTCTTGTAAAATTGACCTTGCTGGATAACACACCGTCTTCCAGTCTGTGCAGGTTCTCCAGCAGGTATAAACAGGAACTGCAGTGCATCTGCGGGAGGTAGAACGTAACGTGGATCTGATTTTCATCCCGGAAACTGATCAGCCTGGCCTCGATCTTCTGGTCATCCAGAAAAGCGAATTTATCCTTCCTTACCCTGATCCGCTGGTTAATGCCCGGTTTCTCATTCAGCGAGTAATAGTCGCAGAGGTCATGCTGGTTCAGGATGGAGTACACCATTTTGCAGCCATCACAGCAAAAATGCTTCTCTTCGATCCTGATCTTCTCGGTCAGGCAGGCTTCACCGCAGTGAAAACAGGACAATTTTGTCGTTACAGGGGTTGATGCTGGCATGATGAGGGGAATAAGGAGGCAAAATACCGGGGAACCCCTCCCTTGACCATGAGAAAATTCATCGTATAAGCTGATTTTCATCAAATCCGCTATTTCATTTACTTTGCAGGATTCTTAACCTGAAATACAGAAACATGTCCCAACGTACTATCCTAATTATCGACGACCATGATGAGATCAGAGACAATACCGCTGAGATCCTTTCACTTGGTGGCTATCGTACCCTGACCGCAGAGAACGGTAAGCGTGGAGTGGAAGTTGCGTTGCGGGAAAAACCGGACCTGATCGTTTGTGATATCATGATGCCCGAACTGGATGGATACGGCGTGCTGCACCTTTTGCGCAGAAACCCTGAGACTGAAGACATTCCGCTGATCTTCCTCACCGCCAAGGCTGAACGCAGTGACCTCCGCAAAGGCATGGAAATGGGTGCGGATGATTATGTGACCAAACCATTCGAGGAGATCGAACTGATGCATGCCATCGAATCCAGACTCAAGAAGTACGATGTGCTGCATAAGAAATATACCCCCAGCGGAAAAGGCCTGAGCGAACTGGCCAATGATATGCGCGCGAGCGGGTTGCTGCAGCTCAATCTCGACAACTATAATTCAGAACTCTATTCAAAGAAACAAGCGATCTATGCCGAAGGCAAAAGACCCCGCCTGTTGTACTATATCGTAAAGGGAAAAGTAAAGGGATTCAAAACGCATGAGGACGGAAAAGAATACATCACCGACCTGTACAGCGACGGCGATTTCCTTGGTTACCCCGCACTGATCGAAGAAAAGAATTATGATGACTCGGCCGTTGCACTTGAAGAGACCGAGATCATCCAGATCCCCCGCGAGGATTTTCAGCAAATGATCGAAGGCGATATCACCGTGGCCTCCAAGTTCATCAAGATCATCACGCAGAATGTGAAGGAGAAGGAAGAACGCTTGCTGAACCTGGCTTACAGCTCACTTCGCAAACGTGTAGCACGCGCCCTGGTGGATATCCATGGTAAATTCAACTCCGCCGGTGAGAACAAGCCGATCGAGATCTCCCGTGAAGATATCGCGCACTATGTGGGTACCGCGACCGAATCACTGATCCGCACGCTGAGTGATTTCAAAGGAGAGAAACTCATTGAGATCAAGGATGGCAAGATCAGCATCAGCAATATCGAAAAGCTGAAGAATCTGTTGTATTAAAAAATAAAAAGCCCCGCAGGGCTTAAGGACTGCGGGGCGGGATCCCGTTCAGTTGACCGAGATATTTTTAACCTTCTTCGGTTCTTTGACGGCCGTTTTCGGGATCATGATCAGCAATTCCCCGTTCTTGTACTCAGCATTGATCTGTCCAGTCAGGCAGTTTTCAGGAAGGGTAAAGCTGCGGCTCCAGCTCCTGTAATTGTATTCCCTTCTGTTGAAGCGCGCATTTCCCTCTTTTTCTTCTTTTTCCTTTTCACAACTGATGGTGAGCATGTCATCCATCGCTTCAACCCGGAAATCCTTTTTGTCGAGACCCGGCGCTGCAATGGTCAGCCTGAACTCCTTTTCCGATTCATTGACATTCACAGCCGGCACATTCATCACTTTGCCGGGCAGGAATAACTCATCAAGCGGGGCATTGAAGAATTTCTCCATCCAGCCGCTGTCGAACAGGGTCGGCCACCCTGTTCTGGTTTTTTCAAGTGCTTTTTCCATAACGAAGATTTTAAGGGTGAACCATTCGTTTGCACCTGTAAGTTCAGCGCGGGGGGAGGCGGGAAAAAATGACAGGGGTCGTATTTTATCGTGACTGAGGTCAGAACCGTCAGTCATCCAGGAAATCATCCAGCTCCCTTCTTTCTTTTTTGGTGGGGCGCCCGATCTTGCTGGGCCTTTTGCCGGTATGGAAACTCGCGGCCTGATATTGCAACCGCTGGATCTCTTCGGCCGGTGTGATGTCCGTATAGTATTTCAGCGCTTCCTCATATTTCACACGGTTCTCCAATAAACCGGTCACTAGTATTTTCCAGCGTTTCGCTTCCGTCTTTACCTCATACTCATCACCGATACTGACCGCTCTTGCCGCCTTTACCGCGGTACCCGCGTATTTCACTTTCCCGGAATCGCAGGCAGCGGCGGACAGACTCCTTGTTTTGAAAAGCCGGATACACCAGAGGTATTTGTCGATCCGCAGTTTATCTTTTCCGGGCATAGAATGAATTATCTTTATTGTTCAGCCGTTGAATCATTATGAAGAATAAAATTATCGTATTCGCAGCGATCCTTTGCATCATTTCCGGACCACTTTCCGCACAATCTCTCATGCCGAAGGTGAAGAATGTGATCGAAAATTTCTTTCATACGTATGAATTGAAATCGCAGGCATCCGTACCAGCCGAATTCCAGAAGAAAACTTCCGGCTGGTGGGTGGTGCCCCTTACCATCGTGAAAGGGAATGTGATCCGTAGCCGGCCACTGCTTTATTTTGACTTTAAAAGACAAAAATACCTGAAACTGCCGCTGGCACTCAATCGAAATCCCACAGCTGTGGATTACAGCTCCTATGTGCACAGTGTGGACGCCTATAATTTCGACCTGCAGCCCTGTTATGGGTATCCCGGCTGGTATGATGATGCGTTGCAGTATTTCGCGTCCCAACCTACCCTGAACAACGACCAGCTATTCGCCAAAGCACGCGCCTGGAGTTCCAAAGCCATTTCTCCCATCAGCAACCAGCTGGCCGATCTGCGCAGCGGCGATGGATATAAACTCGGTTTTGATGTGAACGCACTGAAAGGGAAAGACCTTCGGTCTTATACGTCAGCACAGGACAGTGCCATCATCAACTTTGCTTTGTTGCTGAAACGCGACCTGCATTATCCCACAATTGTCGGATCAATGGATATCAAATACGCGAATGAAGTGATGTCCAGATACCACACATTACTTTGTTTCGCGGAAGAAGAAGCAAAGAAAATGGTATTGCCGGAACATTTATATACTGACAGTATTCTCAACGTGACCCGGACATTGCTGGAGTCCTGTCCGCAAAATGCCATCCTGCTTTCATTCGGCGATAATGACCTTTATCCTGTTTTGTACATGCAAGCCGCGATGAACCTGAGGCGGGATGTGTATTGTGTGAATTATAATCTGCTCGGTATCGATAAATACATCTTCCGTGCAACACAAAAGCAATTTGATGCGGAAGGCATCGCATTCGATGCGGATACTATGCTGTATGCCGGTACGCGGAATGATGTGTTGTTCATCAAGGATAGTACTGCAGGCATGAACTGGTCCATGCTCAGACAAGTGATCGCGAAAGGTAAACAGGATGAGAACGGACTCCGCACCGCTGCCATCAACCGGCTCTTTCTGCCGTTGACGTCCGATGGTAGTTTCGGCGCAGATGGTGAGATCAGTTTGGAAGGTGCGATTTATTTCTATAAGAACCAGTGGGTGCTACTCGGTATGATCGCCAATCTGAATAAAGGACGGGTGTTCTGTTCACACTATCCTTTCAGTGATGAACTCAAAGGACTGAACCGTTTTCTGAAAGCATCCGGCTCCGTCTACATCTGGGGGCAATAAAAAACCCCGGCGATGTTTGCCGGGGTCGTAATTTTTTGCGATCATTTTATTCAGCGAAGAACTGATGGAAATAAGGGATCGTTTCGATACCCTTGTAATAGTTCTCGATATTATACTTCTCATTCGGGCTGTGCAGATTGTCGTTATCCAGCCCAAAGCCCATGAAAATGATCTTCACATCCAGCTCATGTTCCAGGATCGAACAGATTGGGATGCTTCCACCGCCCCTTACCGGTATCGGCTGTTTGCCGAATGTGGCTGCGATCGCTTTCGCCGCTGCCTGATAACCCTTGCTCTGGATCGGTGTCATGTAGGGTTCGCCACCATGATGTTCAAATGCTTTGATCGTAACACCTGCAGGCGCGATCGATTTGAAATAGTTCAGCAGTTTCTCCGTGATCTTATGGGAAGACTGATTCGGCACCAGCCTGGCAGAGATCTTTGCTGAAGCTTTGGAAGGTAATACGGTTTTGGAACCTTCACCCTGATAGCCACCCCAGATGCCATTCAGCTCAAGTGTCGGACGGATACCGGTACGTTCATTCGTGGAATAGCCTTTTTCACCCCACAGTGCTTTTACACCCAGCTCATCCATGTATTCTTTTTCATCATAAGGCGCTTTGGCCATCAGCGCACGTTCTTCTGTTGTCGCATCCACCACATCATCATAGAATCCCGGAATGGTGATATGGTTGTTCTCATCATGACAACTTGCGATCATGCGTGCGAGTATAGTGATCGGATTCGCAACAGCACCGCCATACGTACCGCTGTGCAGGTCACGGTTAGCGCCGGTCACTTCCACTTCAATATAACTCAGTCCGCGCACGCCGATATCCAGAGAAGGATTCTCAAGGCTCAGCATGGAACTGTCGCTGATCAGGATCACATCCGCTTTGAGCAGTGATTTATTTTCCTTCACGAATTTGCCGAGGTTGGGAGATCCCACTTCTTCTTCTCCTTCGATCAGGAATTTGATATTGGTCGTGAGCGTATTCGTTTTCACGAGTGTTTCCAGTGCTTTCACGTGCATGTAGAACTGACCTTTATCATCAGCTGATCCGCGCGCGAAAACTTTTCCGTCTTTGATCACCGGCTCAAAAGGTCCGCTGTGCCAGAGTTCCAGCGGCTCCGCCGGCTGCACATCATAGTGGCCATACACCAGCACGGTGGGTTTGGAAGCATCAACGGACTTTTCGCCATACACGATCGGATGGCCTTCCGTTTCCATGACCTCCGCTTTGTCACAACCCGCTTCCAGTAAACGTTTCTTTACCAGTTCGGCGCAGGTAAGCATATCGGATTTATGTTCGCTTTTCGCACTGACAGAAGGAATGCGGAGCAGGTCCAGCATTTCGTTCAGGAAACGATCCTTGTTCTTTTCCTGATAATCTTTCCAGAGTTGTGACATAAAAATTGGTATTTGGGTAAATGATCTGTTGGACGACGAAGATAAGAAGAAGCGCTTACTCCGTGCCTGATCCGTCCTTGTCCCGTTGTTTCACATTCACGGCTTTTTTGACCGACTTGCTCCCGAACCGGTCCTTGATATCATCCACTGCTTTGTAGAGGTTCAGTTTTTCCGCACTGTTCTCAAAAAGGCTCATCTGCATCGTAAAGGGGATCAGGTGGCTGAAACGTACACCCAGCAGGCGCACCGGCCTCCCTTTCTGCCATGATTTATTGAACAGGTCCTTCACTTTCAGGATCAGCGCGTCATCCAGCGCGGTATAGTCCACCATTTCCTGCCTGGACGTGGTCTCGAAATCCGAGTAACGGATCTTCACGGTGATGCAACCGGTCAGTTTCTCATCTTCCCGCAACGAGTAAGCCGTCTTTTCGGTAAGCCGCACCAGTTCCTGATACAGGAAGGAGATATCCGTATGATCCGAGTCAAAAGTGTTCTCATGACTCATACTCTTCTGTTCCCAGTCCGTCGTGATCTCGGCACTGCCAATGCCCTGCGATTTCTGCCATAAGGATTCACCCCATTTGCCGGCATATTTCTCCATCAGTTCGGGAGATGTCTTCGCAATGTCCTCGATCGTATACAACCCGAAACTTTTCAAACGCATTTCCGTTTGCTTGCCCACCCCATTGATCTTTTCGATCGCCAGCGGCCACAGGAATTCTTTTTCACGTCCGGGTGGTATTTCCAAAAAGCCATTCGGCTTTGCTTCATTGGTGGCCATCTTGCTGATGAAACGTGCGGTGGATAATCCGCAGGAGATCGGAAGACCGGTCTCTTTCATGATGAACTGCCGCAGGTCTTTCGTGTACTGTGTCACCCTGAAGAACTTATCCATTCCCGTCAGATCGATATAGAATTCATCGATACTTGCCTTCTCGAACAAAGGAACTTTAGAAGCGATGATGTCCGTTACCCAGCGGGAATATTTGCTGTAGTCACCCCGGCTGCTGCTGGTCACGATCGCATGCGGGCACAACTGCATCGCCTTCTTCATCGGCATGGCGGAATGGATGCCGAATTGCCTCGCTTCATAACTGCATGCCGCCACAACGCCCCGCTCATAACCGCCGACCAGCACGGGTTTCCCCTTGAGCGAAGGATTGTTGATCCGCTCTACCGACACGAAGAAAGAGTCGAGGTCAAAATGGGCAATATGTCGTATTTTGTCTGCAGGCACCGGGCGTCAAATGTACCTAAAACCCATGCCTCAACGATCATTCCCATGAATCTGGATTGGCTGAAAACGGGGATCAGTCCCCTGAAAGACCTCCTTTCTTTTCTGCTCAGTGAAAGCAGGACCAGCGACGTACGCAAAAAAGAACTGCTCCGGGAACTGCGTAACAACCTGAATATCTTTCACAACGGATTCAGGAACGAAGTGTCCCCCGATGTTATCATCGACATGCTCAGTAACGAGGCGATCCGCACCGCGGTCAGTCATAATTTCAGTTTCAAAAAACTCAAAGCAGGGAAGATCGAACCCTATCACATTTTTGATGAACGCAACCGCAAATACCAGGGCTGGGATGCGGAGAAACTGGTAGACAAGATCGATGAGAAGATTGAAGAACTGAAGATCATCAAGAAGATGAACGGCAATACCGTGAAAGGGGTGAGCAATAATATTTCGCTGATGCTGGGGAACTGTTATTACCGGATGAAACTACTGGCCGATTTCATCCGCGGACCTAAATGAGGTAAATATCGAGCAGCCCTTCGGGCAATTCCACCACGATGCATTTCTTTTTGTGATCCACTTTTTGCAGCGACTCTTCATGCAAAGGGATCAGGACTTCCTTCCCTTTCATTTCCAGCCTGCAAAGGATCTGGTGTGGTTGTTCGATCACTTCCAGTATTTCGCCCAATGCTTCGCCGCTGTCAATGATCGTATAGCCCAGCAGACTCACCGGAGCAGACTTAGCCGCGAATTTCTTCAGATCGGCTTCCGGCACCCACAACTCCCGGTTCAGTAAAGGTCTTGCGGCTTCCCGTGTATCGATCGTTTCCAGTTTCAGATAGATCTCTTCTTCCGATTTGATCTTCGTGCTTTCAGGGAACCAGGGCAGGAAGGTCTTGTTGCGGTCTTCGGTAAATACCGCTTGCAGCCCCTTCAGGGAAGTTTTCTTTCCTAATGAATGTTTCAGTATCAGTTCACCTTTCAGCCCGTGAACAGCTACGATCTTTCCTATTTTGAAGTATTCGGTCATGTGAGGTGCAAAGGTACAATTCAAAAAAAATCCCGTCACGGAATATCCGGACGGGATCATGAACTTTCAGGACGGATCGTTTTTATCCTTCACTTCCGCTGCCTTCTGACCTTTGTTCCGGTCTGCGACCGGGCATTGGACGGCGGGCTCTCTTGTTGCGGTAAGCTTCTTCCTGGCGTTTTTTCACCTGAGCTTCATGTTCTGTGCTCCATGCAGTGAATTTCTCCATTGCAGTTGCATCATCGAACAGACCGAGTTTCACACCACGTAAGAGGTGTTTCAGGTACAATACACCTTTGAAACTGAGGATACGGCGAACGGTGTCAGTCGGAGTGGCACCTTTGTTCAGCCAGTCCAATGCACGCTGGCGGTCCAGCTGAATAGTAGCCGGAACGGTCAGAGGATTGTACGTACCTAATTTCTGGATGAATTTCCCATCACGGGGACTGCGTGAATCAGCGATCACGATGAAGTAGAAGGGTCTCTTTTTGGACCCGTGTCTTTGAAGACGGATTTTGGCTGCCATTTTAAATAGACATTTAAAGGCGTTAAACAATAATTGTTAGTTCCGGTTGAAACCGGACAGCGAAGATAATCAAAACAGCGGAAAACGCAAGCTATGCAGTCGGTAGTATGTAATCGATAGTCATTAGTCAATAGTCTGTAGTCAATACAGAGCTACAGGATGCGGCAGGCCAGATTGAAGCCCCAGAAACGGATGGGAGTGGAGCCGGTATGGATCCCGGAAACGAACAGGCTGGTTACAAGCCGGTTGCGCTTGCCGATATATCCTAATAACCTGGCCGTGTAACCCCCCTTATTGTCATAGCCCGGCATGGCATAAGAGAAATGGTTCAGTCCGTAGGTGAAAGAGACGGCGGATTTTCGCGAAATATTAACCTGCGGGCCGGCCTGGAATTTCCAGTCCATGGCCGTTTCATTCTGCCTGCCGGTTCCCGGATAGATCATCAGTTTGTTCCCGATGAATGCATTTACACCGGTTTCAGCAACCAGCTTCAATTTTTTTGATGCCGGAAATAAAGCCCTCGCTTCCAGACCCAGCCCGGCATCATTCATACCCAATCCTCTCGTCCTGAAATTGAACTGACCTCCGAACTCCAGAGAAACAGGATGAACCTTTTGTGCCCCGCAAAATTCAAAGCAGAAGATAGATATGATGAGAGCCAGAATTTTCATATAGATAAATGACCAGATAAAATGAATGAATGCTGCTTGGGGGTGGCTACTAGCTACTAGCTACTAGCTACTGGCTGCTGGGGTGTACTAAGAAACTGTATTCAAATAATTAAACATAGAACGTACTGCCTGCTGCCGACTGCCTCCTGTTAACTGCTAATGAGAAGTACTAAGAAGCTGAAGTGTGTATAATCATTCTTAAAAAAGACTACCGACTAACGACTACCAACTATCTCTTCATCCCCGGCATCATCCTCCCCATCGCAGGCATCTTGTTCATCTGCTTCATCATGCTGCGCATGTCGTCGAACTGTTTCATGAAAGCGTTCACTTCAGCGATATCCTTACCCGCGCCTTTCGCGATGCGTTTACGGCGGCTGCCGTCGATCAGGTCCGGATCTTCACGCTCGGCGGGTGTCATGGAGTTGATCATCGCTTCGATGCCTTTGAAGGAATCATCGTTGATATCAAGATTCTTGATCTGTTTGCCCATGCCCGGGATCATACCCAGCAGGTCTTTCATGTTACCCATCTTCTTGATCTGTTCCAGTTGCATCTTGAAATCAGCGAAGTCGAATTTATTCTTGCGGATCTTGCTTTCCAGTTTCTTCGCCTGCTCTTCATTGAACTGCTCCTGCGCTTTCTCCACCAGTGATGTGATATCACCCATGCCCAGGATACGTTGCGCCATCCGTTCGGGATAGAACACATCGAGTGTATCCATTTTTTCGCCGGCACTGGTGAATTTGATCGGCTTGTTCACTGTGTACTGGATCGATAAGGCGGCACCACCGCGTGTATCACCATCCAGCTTGGTCAGCACCACGCCCGTGAAATCCAGTCTGTCGTTGAACGCTTTCGCTGTATTCACGGCATCCTGACCGGTCATGCTGTCCACCACGAACAGGATCTCCTGTGGGGTGACCGCATTACGGATATTCGCTACTTCGGTCATCATCACTTCATCCACAGCCAGACGGCCGGCGGTATCGATGATGAGCACATTCTTGTTCTTGCTTCTGGCTTCTTTCACCGCGTTCTGTGCAATGGCGACCGCGTCTTTATTTTCCAGTTCGATATGTACATCCACACCGATCTGTTCACCCAGTACACGCAGTTGTTCCATCGCTGCAGGGCGATAGATGTCCGCCGCTACCAGCATAGGAGAAAGGCCTTTCTTTGTTTTGAGGTAATTCGCCAGCTTTCCGCTGAACGTGGTTTTACCGGAACCCTGCAGACCCGCGATGAGGATCACAGCGGGATTGCCCTTTGCGTTGAAAGCGCTTTCTGTTCCGCCCATCAGTTCGGTCAGTTCATCCTGCACGATCTTGGTCATCAGCTGACCCGGGCTGATCGCGTTGATCACTTTCTCACCCATCGCTTTGTCCTTCACTTTGTCCGTGAATTCCTTCGCGATCTTATAATTCACGTCAGCATCCACCAACGCGCGGCGGATCTCCTTGATGGTCGTTGCGATATTGATCTCCGTAATGCGTCCCTGGCCTTTGAGGCTCTTAAAGGCACTTTCCAGTTTTTCCTGCAGGCTGTTGAACATATTTCACTTTCAGTTTCGGGGTCACAAAAATAAAAAAAGTGAACAGGTTATGTTCACTTTATAATGAGGGGCAAAGATACGTAAGATTAGGGTCCCGTCAGGCTCCGAGATAAGTACGCAGCATTTTGCAGCGGGTACTTGTTTTGAGCTTGGTGATCGCCTTGTCCTTGATCTGACGAACACGCTCACGGGTCAGGTTGAATTTTTCGCCGATATCTTCCAGACTCATCGGGTGGTCCACACCGATACCAAAGAAGAAGCAGATCACTTCTTTCTGGCGCTCAGTAAGGGTCTTCAGCGAACGGTCGATCTCGGTTTTGAGGGACTGGGTATGATCCAGGTCCTGATCGGTCTTTTCCGCATTCGGATTTTCCAGCACATCCAGCAGGGTATTGTCTTCCCCTTCTGACAGTGGCGTATCCACACTCACGTGACGGGCGGAAATACCCAGCGTGGCGGAAACTTCTTCGAGGTCCATATCCAGCACTTCTGCCAGTTCTTCAGCGGAAGGCTCTCTTTCAAACTGCTGTTCCAGCAGGGAATAGGCTTTTTGTATACGATTTGTCAGACCCACTTTATTAAGGGGCAGACGAACGATCCTTGATTGTTCAGCCAGTGCCTGCAGAATGCTCTGGCGGATCCACCATACGGCGTAAGAGATGAATTTGAAACCCCTTGTTTCATCAAAACGCTGGGCGGCCTTGATCAGTCCGAGGTTGCCCTCATTGATCAGATCGGGCAGCGACAAGCCCTGATTCTGGTACTGTTTGGCTACGGATACCACGAAACGCAGGTTCGCCTTGGTCAGGCGGTCCAGCGCACGCTGATCACCCTGTTTGATCAGGGCAGCTAATTTGACCTCTTCTTCGGGGGTAATGAGTTCGACTTTGCCGATCTCCTGGAGGTATTTCTCCAGACTTTGCGATTCACGATTCGTAATAGACTTCGTGATCTTGAGTTGTCTCATGCTCATAGGTATTGGGTTTACATGGTGTATTTAAAGGGTAAAAGAATTATAAGTTTTGGTTCACCTTATACTCAAAAAATACCCACCACTGGTTTCCGGTTTCTTCAGAATGAATTGAACTTCAAGGCAATTTAAGTTTTTTGTTAATATGAACAAAAAATTTCTTTGCAGTACTTTAACGTACAGGAGCGGTATTTATTTCATTTGGTTGGTTTTCACAGTAAAAAGGGGAAAAATAAACACCTAAATTGATTGCCGGGTCCAATATTTTTCTATTATTGCGCTATCACAAAGTATTTATCGTGAGAAGAGATGAGTAAACAATTATACACTTTAGAATTCCCGGTTCGCTGTTCACCCTCAATCCTATATGAATTCCTTTCCACCCCCGCAGGCCTGGGAGAATGGTTTGCTGATAAGGTGGATGAGCGCGACAATATCTTCTATTTTGGCTGGAACGGAACCTTTGAGAAGGCAGAAGTAGTGGAAAAGGAACTGGATAAATTCATCCGTTATCATTGGCTGACCGCCCCCAAGGAAGAGTACTTCGAATTCAGGATCGATAAATCCGAGATCACCAACCAGACCATCCTCGTTGTCAGGGATTTTGCTGAGAAAAAAGAGATCAAGGACCAGAGCCAGCTCTGGGATTATCAGGTGAAGGAATTGTTCCACCGCCTGGGTAACTAACCCATCACGATCCTCATTAGCCTTCGGTATTCGCTGTTCAGCTTTTCATGCAATGTTCCTGTATCTGCTATAGGGATCCGTATGCCCGCTTTGAAAAAGGTATGACGGGATACATATTCCCTGTATGCTTTCGGTGTCAATGATCCCAGTGAAA
This sequence comes from Bacteroidota bacterium, assembly GCA_029555415.1. Classification (GTDB taxonomy): domain Bacteria; phylum Bacteroidota; class Bacteroidia; order Chitinophagales; family Chitinophagaceae; genus JAKPSI01. Next base: position 16,998 of record JAKPSI010000031.1, read on the forward strand.
CGAAATTATCCGCTTCAAAATGATGTTCCCACGGATCAGCTGCGATACATATGGCATAATTATTTTTCCTGAGCATGCTGAATGCGGATAGCAGGGAAGGCTTCATTTGCTTTTTCAATCCACCGCTCACGAGAAGGGTCACACTGAAATGCTCGCCCCACCAGAACATCGTACGTATCGCAAGCATTTCTTCACGATTGAAATAACGCGGCTGATCCAGTACAAGCCAGGGCAAGCCGCGGTAGTTCTCTCCCCGGCTGATCTTTGGAGAGATCAGGAGCGGGACTTGCAAATACGGCGGAATGGCTTCCGGTACAATGCCCTGCCGTTCGTTCTGCAGTGCTTCCAGCATCACCCGGATCTTCTGCATCACACTGTTCTTTGTTAAAATCCAGTCGCTGCGTTTCACCAGCTGCTGCTCCACACGGGAAAGCCTTATTTTTGCCGCATTCTTCATGGAACAAATGTAACGGCTCACCCCGTCTTTTGTTCCGGGAACAGGCACACATGATCAGGAAACTGGATAAACTCATCGTTAAAACCTTCATCGGTCCCTTTGTGGCCGTGTTCTTCATCACCCTCCTGGTGCTGGTGCTGCAGTTCTTTTGGTTGTATATCGATGATTTCGTGGGAAAAGGATTGGGCCCGCAGGTGATCCTGGAATTCATCTGGTACCAAAGCGCGGTACTGGTGCCGCTGGCACTTCCCCTTGCCATCCTGCTGTCGTCACTCATGACCTTCGGGAACCTCGGAGAAAGTTTTGAGCTCGTTGCTATCAAGACCGCCGGCATCTCCCTGCTCCGTTTCATGCGGCCACTATTCGTCGTTACGATCTTCATCTGCGGTATCGCCTTTCTGTTCTCGAATTATATCATCCCCGTCGCCGCCCTTAAATCACGCACCCTGCTGACCGATATCGTATTTGCCAAACCCGCTTTCGATCTCAAAGAAGGCGTGTTCTATGATAAGGTGCCGGGCTTCTCCATCAAGATCGGTAAGAAAGAGGCGAACGACAGTGTGATCCGGGATGTGATCGTGTATGAACAGGGCGGAGCCCTGCAGGATAATTTCATTGTCGCCAAAAGCGGTATCATGCGCCTGACCCCAGATAAACGCTTCCTCGAATTCGATCTGAAAGACGGATGGCGTTATCAGGAAAAAGGAGAACGGTATGGCCAGCCAGGCAATTCTCAATACATAAGGATCGGTTTCAAAGAATATAAAAAACAGTTCGATCTCAGCTCATTCCTCTTCAATCGTACACCGGATAGTCTCAACAAAGGAAATGAGCGGATGATGAGTATGCGGCAGCTCGGTAAAGGGATCGACTCATTGCAGCGGGAAACGGACCGGGTCTTCGGGCAACAGCAGAAAGAGATGCTGGCACCATTCCATTTTGTGAAATACCTCGACAGCGGTTGGGCGCAGACCCAATGGCTTGATTCATCCAAACTCAGAAACGCGACCACTTTCAATCAAGTATTGCCCGACTCCGCACGTACACCTGTTACGCAACGCGCGCAAAGCCTGGTCAGTTCCCTCAAGCTGAATATTGAATCCCTCAATAATAACACGAAGGACCGCGAGAAGTACCTCCGCAGCCATAAGATCGAATGGCACCGGAAGATATCTTTATCACTGGCCTGTCTCGTTTTGTTCCTCATTGGCGCGCCACTGGGTTCCATCATCCGCAAAGGCGGGCTGGGTACACCACTCATCCTGGCCATCGTTTTCTTCGTGATCTTTTATTTCACCAGTACGACCGGTGAAAAGATGGCAAAGGAAAATACCATCACACCGTTGATGGGCATGTGGCTCTCCACTTTCATCCTTGTTCCGGTCGGTCTCTTTTTAAGTTTCAAAGCCATGCGTGATTCCCAGCTGTTCAGTCAGGAATTCTATTTCAGGATGACAAAACATATCAGACCCATGCTCCGGAAATGGTTCCCCGCACGCAAGTCCGCGAAAAACTGATCACGGCAATTACGCTCATTCCCCAGATAGAAATAATCGGCTACTTTTGCGTTCTTGAAGACTGAATTACAAAACCTCCGTGTGCAGAAATGGGTGGCCGGTATCTCCGTTCTGCTGCTGGCTGTAAAGATCACAGCTTATTATTACACGCATTCTGTCGCTATCCTTACCGATGCCCTTGAGAGTATCGTGAATGTTGCCGCGGGCTTCATCGGACTGTACAGTTTATGGGTGGCTGCCAAACCCCGCGATTTCGATCATCCGTACGGACATGGAAAAGCCGAGTTCCTTTCCGCAGCCATTGAAGGCACGATGATCCTTACTGCCGGCGCACTGATCATTTATGAAGCCGTGAAGAACCTGCTGCATCCCGTCGCATTGCACAAGATCGATTTCGGCATCTGGTTGATCGCTTCTACTGCGGTCATCAATTTTATCGTGGGATATATTTGCCTTCGTATCGGTACAAAGAACAATTCACTGGCACTGGTCGCCAGCGGCAAACACCTGCAAAGTGACACATGGTCCACATTCGGGATCATTGCCGGCCTGATCCTGTTGTACTTCAGCGGAAAAACATGGATCGACAGCACTGTCGCGATGCTCTTCGGCGTGATCATCATGTACACCGGATATACGATCCTGCGCAGATCGATCGCAGGTATCATGGACGAAGTGGATGAAAAGATCCTCACCCGCATGGTACAGGTGCTGAATGCAGGTCGTGAAGTGAACTGGGTGGATCTCCATAATCTTCGCGTGATCCGCTATGGTTCCGTATTGCATGTAGACTGTCACCTGACCGTTCCCTGGTACCTCAATGTACATGAAGCACATGCAGAGATCGACAGGTTGGCAGAACTCACCCGCAGGGAATTCGGCGAAACACTGGAGCTGTTCGTGCACAGTGATGGCTGTTTGCCTTTCTCCTGCCGCATCTGCAGCAAGACCGAATGCGGTGAACGGCAACATCCTTTTGTGAAAAGGGTGGAGTGGACACTGGATAATATTTCAACCAATAAGAAACACGGGATCGAATAATTTAAATGAACGTATGAAAACAACGACGACCTGGAAAGAAAAACACCGTTTCGAAAGCCGGCAGGATGAAAAAAGTTTCACGATCGATGGCGACAGGATACATGGCCCCGGTCCGAAATCATTATTGCTTTCCGGCCTCGCCGGTTGCAGCGGTATCGATGTAGTGGATATCCTGGAGAAAATGCGCGTGGAATTCTCTGATCTTGTCATTGAAGCGGAGTCAGAACAAACGGAAGAGCACCCCAAGGTGTTCACGGACATTCTGATCACTTACCATCTAAAGACCGATCCTGCAAATGAAGAAAAGGTCCGGAAGGCCATTGAGCTGTCGCTTGAAAAATACTGTGGTGTAGCGGCCATGCTGAAAAAAAACTCCCCGGTCAGGTACGAACTGGTACTGGAATAGTATATTTATACCCATGCTGTCGAAGAAATCACAATACGCGTTCAAGGCACTCAGTTACCTGACCGAGCACTATAAGCAAGGTCCCGTGCTGATCTCAGAGATCGCGAAAAAGAAGAAGATCCCGCTCAAATTCCTCGAGAATATCCTGCTGGAGCTCAAGAAAGCCGGTATTCTGGGCAGCAAAAAAGGCAAAGGTGGTGGCTATTACCTGCAAAAAGACCCGGCCAAAGTAAAAGTGGCCACGATCATCAGGCTCGTGAACGGGCCGATCGCTATGCTCCCCTGCGTTAGTCTCTACTTTTATGAACGCTGTAAGAACTGCGACGAAAAACACTGCGGCCTCCATGATATGATGGTAGAGGTCCGTGATGCTTCTCTCGGCATCCTCGAAAGCCGTACGCTGAGTGACCTTATCGTTTGATTTCCAGTTAATCGGGACACTGCTATCTTCTTTGCAAAGTTTTGTCTTTTAAAAAGTCCACCAAGTTGGTAGGGTGTTTGTTTTGGCGTACTTTTGCGCAAAACACCTACTATGGCATTAAGACTCGGGGACATCGCACCCAACTTTAAAGCGAACACAACAGCAGGGGAGATTGATTTTCATGAATACCTGGGCAACATCTGGGGTATCCTCTTCTCTCACCCGGCTGATTATACGCCTGTTTGTACCACTGAGCTGGGCAAAACGGCTTTACTTCAGGAAGAATTCGCCAAAAGGAATGTCAAAGTACTTGCTGTCAGTGTGGATGGTCTCGATAAACACCATGGATGGATCGGTGATATCAATGAAACACAGCATTGTCAGGTCAACTTCCCGATCATCGCTGATGAGAACAGGGTAGTAGCCGGCCTCTATGATATGATCCACCCCAATGCATCTGAAACGTTCACTGTCCGTTCACTTTTTGTTATCGGACCCGATAAGAAAGTGAAACTCATCATCACCTATCCCGCTTCTACCGGCCGCAACTTCGTGGAAGTTTTGCGTGTGATCGATTCACTGCAACTCACCGCGAATTACAGTGTGGCTACACCCGCGGATTGGAAAGCCGGCGAAAACGTGATCGTTGTTCCTGCGGTTTCAACAGAAGACGCGATCAAAAAATTCCCCAAAGGCGTGAATGTCGTAAAACCTTATCTGCGCTATACTCCGCAACCGAATGTTGACTAACGCGCAGCTCATACAAGTGCAGGAAGCTGCTCCGGAAGAAGGATTGTCATTACTGGCATCCTGGTTCCCGGGAGCGGTTTCTTTTTCCAGTTCACTGGGACAGGAAGATCAGGTCATTACGGACATGATCTTCCGTAACGATATTCCTGTGGAGGTCTTTACGATCGATACCGGCAGGCTTTTCAATGAAACATACGAACTGCTGGAGAAGACCAATGCCCGTTATCAGAAGAATATGACCGTTTATTTTCCCGATGCGGTTCATGTCGAATCTTACGTGAAAGAACATGGCATCAATGCATTTTACGGATCAGCGGACCTGAGGAAGTCCTGTTGTCATATCCGCAAAGTCATACCGCTGAACCGCGCACTCGAAGGCGTGAAAGTGTGGGTTACCGGCTTAAGAGCGGAGCAATCCGGGAACCGGAACAATATGCCGGTGATCGAATGGAACGAAGAGAAACAATTGTATAAATATAATCCGTTGCTGAAATGGAGTTTTGAGGAAATGATCTCCTACCTCGGCAAATATTCCGTACCCTATAATGTTTTGCACGACCGTGGTTTCATCAGTATCGGTTGCGCACCCTGCACCCGGGCCATTGAACCGGGTGAAGAAGCAAGGGCCGGACGCTGGTGGTGGGAAACATCACAGAAAGAATGCGGCTTGCATCAAACCGTAGTAAAGTAAAGTGTATGCGTAAAGAAATTTTTCCAAGGGAACTGGAACATGAAGCGATCTTCATCATGCGGGAAGTGGCCGCCCAGTTCGAAAAACCCGCGATATTATTTTCCGGAGGGAAGGATTCCATCACATTAGTGCGTCTTGCTCAGAAGGCTTTCTACCCTGGAAAAATACCTTTCCCCTTACTGCATATCGATACCGGACATAATTTTCCGGAAACCATTGAATTCCGCGACTGGCTGGTGAAAGAGACCGGTGCAACCCTCATCGTTCGTTACGTTCAGGACACGATCGATCAGGGAAAAGTGCGTGAAGAGTCAGGTAAATATGCCAGTCGCAACGTCCTGCAGACCCAGACCCTGCTCGATGCTATAGAAGAACTGAAACTCGATGCCTGCATCGGCGGCGCCCGCCGGGATGAAGAAAAAGCCCGCGCCAAAGAACGTGTGTTCTCGGTGCGCGACAGCTTCGGCCAGTGGGATTCCAAACAACAAAGACCCGAACTGTTCGATATGCTGAACGGCCGTATCTCGGTAGGAGAAAATGTGCGTGTGTTCCCGATCTCCAACTGGACCGAACTGGATGTATGGAATTACATCCGGGAAGAGAAATTACAGATCCCTTCCATTTATTTTTCACATGAACGTCCCATCATAGAAAGGGATGGACTCTACTGGCCTTATTCCGAATACCTGAATACCACCGAAGATGAAATTCCGTTCACCGGCAAAGTTCGCTTCAGAACGGTGGGCGATATGACCTGTACCGCGGCAGTTCTTTCTGATGCATACGAACTGGATGATGTAATTGGAGAGATCATGGCTGCTACCATCTCCGAACGCGGCGCGCGTATCGATGATAAACGCTCTGAAGCAGCGATGGAAAAAAGAAAAAAAGAAGGATATTTTTAATTGGATATCACGACCAACATATTATTGAATACCGGTGAAGCAAAAAGCTTCAGCCACAAGGATGAGATCCTCTTGCTGGGCACGGACGAACTGCAACCCGAAGCGCTGCGCGAACTACTGGAAAATAACCGCGGTCGTTCCGTAACACTCGTCATGCCGCGCATCAGTGATGAATTGAGGGAAGCCGGTGGTGAATTTCCCGGATTTGCCTGGAAGGAAAAAAGATTCACACGCAGTGATCTCTCAGGCAAAGGGACCGTGATCGTGACCAAAGCCGGATGGAACGCGCAGATCACCAATGCTTCCACCCAGGAAATGAAAAGACAGGCCGATGCACTGCTGAAAGTAGAACCGGGTGCCGATGAAAAGAAATGGCGCAGCGTGGCCAACAAGATCATCTGGGCTTTCCTTTTCATGGTCATCGGACATATCATCATTTCCTATCTGCCGCTGCCATCATTCGCGACGATCCTCACCAATGTAAAACCCTATTTCGATCAGCATTTTGTACTGTTCGTGCTCACCGGTTTCTTCGCGCAAATGGTAGATGGTATACTCAGCATGGGTTACGGCGTAACCTCCGCTACACTGCTAATGGGTTTCGGCATCAGTCCTGTATCCGCGAGTGCTTCCATTCATGCTTCAGAAGTTTTTACGACCGGAGTATCCGGTTACAGTCACTATAAATTCGGGAATGTGAATCCGAAGATGTTCAAACATCTGGTGATCCCCGGTGTGATCGGAGCCATACTCGGCGCGGTGCTGCTGGTATTCCTGGGAGAGAAAGCAGGTAAATGGCTGATGCCGCTGATCGCTTTGTATGCACTGTTCCTGGGCGTGAAGATCCTCACCAAGGCACTCGGTAAGAATCAGGGAAAGAATGAGAAAGTGAGAAGGATCGGATGGCTGGCAGGAACCGGCGGTTTCCTCGATTCATTCGGAGGAGGTGGATGGGGGCCGATCGTGACCAGCTCACTGATCGCGAAAGGAAGGAACCCGAAATATACCGTCGGTACGGTTTGTCTGACGGAATTTTTCGTGACCGTAGCAAGCGCCACAACATTTTTCCTTACAGTAGGTGTGAGCCACTGGAATGTAGTGCTGGGGCTGCTCATCGGTGGCGGCATCGCTGCTCCATTCGCTGCCAGGCTCGCCGGAAGACTGCCGAAAAAAACGATGATGGTGGCGGTCGGTATCATGGTCATCATCTGGTGCGCACGGATGCTGGTAAAATCTTTTTCAGGAATGATGTAGATCCTGGATTTTTTTTGATCCATTAATCTACTAATTTTATAGACTAATAGAACTAAAATGATTATGCAGAACACAAAAACTAACCAACTGATGAAAGACAAGATCATTTTAAGGATCATGGCAGGCTTTCTCCTGCTGCTTACTGCGGGAAGCGCCCTGGCACAGGATAATGTGATCGAGATCTCCGGTATCGTTACAGATCAGGATCATAAGCAGCCGTTATCATCTGTCAGCGTACAGATCAAAGGGACCGTGAATGGCACGATCACCAATGCGGAAGGAAGTTTCCGTTTGCGCACTAAAGCTAAACTGCCTTTCATACTTATTTTTTCTTCCGTAGGTTTCCGCCCGGAAGAAGTGGAAGTGAAAACACTGGGCTCCGGATTACAGGTTGCACTCTCCACCCAGACTGTTCTCGGCTCGGATGTCGTTGTAACGGCATCCCGGGTTCCGGAGAATATCTTACGGTCACCCGTCGCGATCGAAAAACTCGACATCCGTTCGATCCGCGAAACCGCCGCTCCGGGATTTTACGATGCGTTGGAGAATGTGAAAGGCGTTCAAATGACCACATCCAGTCTTACTTTCAAAGTGCCCAATACACGCGGCTTCAACATCCCCAATAATTTCCGTTTCATGCAACTGGTGGATGGGGTGGACATGCAGGCTGCTACACTCGGTGTGCCCCTCGGTAATGCCATCGGGCCCACTGAGCTGGATATTCAAAGCGTAGAGATCACGCCCGGTGCGGCTTCCGCACTCTATGGTATGAACGCGATCAATGGCATGGCCAACCTCATCACCAAAAGTCCGTTTACACACCAGGGCCTGAGTTTTTATCAGAAGACCGGCGTCAACCATGTGGATGGTACCGATCATGATCCGGCATTCCTTACCGAAACCGCGATCCGTTTCGCGAAAGCCTTCAATAATAAATTCGCCTTCAAAGTCAATTTCGGATACATGCAGGGGATCGACTGGCGCTCCAATACCCGCCTGGATCAGAATACCAATAATCTGAAAAGTGCGAACCCCGCTTATGCTGCACTCAATGGAAATGCGAACGTTGCTTTTGATGGCTGGAATAAATATGGTGATGACGCGCTGGCGGGCAGTAATGTGGTGTCCATCGGCGGACTGACCATCAATGGTGTTACTAACGGCTCATTGCGTGTGGCACGGACCGGCTATTGGGAAACAGATCTTGTGAGCCCGAAGATCGATAACCTGAAATTCGACGCGGGCCTGCACTACCGCATCAGCGAGAATGCTGAATTATCATATTCATACCGTATCGGGAAACTGGACGGCGTTTTTCAGCGTGGTAACAAGATCCAGCTGGATAATGTGATCGTTCAGAATCATGCGCTCGAACTCAAAGGTGATGAGTACACCGTTCGCAGTTATATCTCTATCGAAAACACAGGGAATTCCTTCAATGTAAAACCACTGGCCGATAATATGGACCTCTATAGTGGCGGTGCAACGGATACAAAGACCCCAACCAGCTGGGGAACCAAATTCAAGAACGCATTGACCAGCTATGCTGCAACGAACGGAGGTTTGAACGATGCCAATCTGGCTGCTGCTACTGCCTATGCCCGTACTCAGGCGGATGCCAGTCGCGTAGTGCCCGGAACAACGGCATTCGATCACCTGAAGCAAACCATCATCGGCATCAACAACTGGGATATCAGGTCATCGGCCATCCCGGATGCACCACTTACCGGTGGCGCAGCATTGGTTCAGAAAAGCAGACTGTACCATACCGAAGCGCAATGGGACCTTTCCAAACGCGTGAAGATCTTCCACCTGCTGATCGGTGGCGATGCCCGGATCTATGAGATCATTCCCGACGGTAATAATTTCGTCGACTTCACCCGCCCCATCGCTGAAAGGAATGTAGCGTTGAAAGACGGCAGCTTCGGGAAGAATGTTCATTACAAGAAATTCGGTTTGTTCTCACAGGTCACCAAAACTTTCCTGAAAGAGCAACTCAAATTATTCGGTTCACTCCGTTTTGATTACAATCCGGAATTCAACCCGGCTTTCACACCCCGGCTGGCAGCTGTCTACACTTTGCATCAGAAACATAATTTCCGTTTCACCTATCAGCTCGGCTATCGTTTTCCCGCCTTGTTCGAAGCATTGTCTTACGTGAATAACGGTCGCGTGAAGAGGGTGGGAAGTCTTTCCTATATCAATGAAGGTCTCGGTTATCTCGAGAACAGTTACACACAGGCTTCTGTGATCAATTTCAATGCCGCGGTGAGCGCGCAGGGTAACACCGATGCGGCCGCCCTTGCGAACCGCAACCTGCTGGTATGGGCGAACCTGCCGAAAGCAAGACCCGAGAAGATCAATTCATTCGAGATCGGCTATAAATCCGTTCTGGCGAATAATAAACTGGTGGTGGATATCGACGCGTACAGCAATACCTATGATGGTTTCCTCGGCCAGGTACAGGTTTATGTTCCGAAAGGTGAAACAGTTGGTTCTGACGCCGCCGTACTCGCCATGCTTGACCGCAACCGCGATGCGACCGCCGCGACAGGCAACACTGCGGCCAGTAAAGGACAGGATCGTTACCGGGTCTATACGAACGCCAAGAACAAGTATCACAATTTCGGTTCAGCACTCGGCCTGACCTGGATCTTCTATAAGAAATACACATTGGCCGGTAACGTCAGTTACAATAAAATGAAAGCAACGAATACGAACGACATCTTCGTGACCGGTTTCAATACACCGGAATGGACCACCAATCTTTCATTCGGTAACCGCGAAGTCGTAAAGAACATCGGTTTCAATCTTACCTGGAGATGGCAGGATGCATTCCTCTGGGAAAGTCCGCTGGTGACCGGTGGTGTATCCGCTTACAGCACTTTTGATGCGCAGGTCTCCTTCGCTTTACCGAAGCTGCAGTCACGTATCAAAGTGGGCGCGGCCGACATTTTCAATAAACGTTATATACAGTACGCGGGCGGTCCCACCATTGGTGCCATTTATTATGTGGCCATTACGGTGGATGCTCCAGGTGCCCGTTAAAGAGTCTCTTGTAAGCCGTAAGGCAAGCATCGTTAGAGTTCACGGCGTCCCGATTCTTCGGGATGCCCTTTTTATTATTTTTACACTTATGACAGGATTAATGAGAATAGAAAAGATATTGATCGTTCTGTTTTGTGCTGCATTATTTGTGAATAGATCTGAGGCGCAAACCAAGCAAACAGAAACATTCGGCCAAACCTGGCTGGGCTTCCTGAATCAGACCCGCTTCAGTGATAAATGGGGGATGTGGGCTGATCTCCATCTCCGTACCAAAGAATCCATGGTTACCGGATTATCACAAAGCATGATCAGGTTGGGATTGACCTATTACATCAACGACGACGCTAAACTGACGGCAGGTTACGCCTATGTAACGCATTATCCGGCCGATAATCACGCCAACATCGCGCAACCTGAACATCGTCCCTGGCAGCAATTCCAGTGGCATACGAAATATCCCAAATTGCGATTGATGCAATGGTTCAGACTGGATGAAAGATTTCGCCGCAAGATCCTCAATAATGACGCGCTGGCTCCGGGTTATTCCTTCAACTGGAAATTCCGGTATAATTTTTTCAGTCAGTTCCCGCTCAGTAAGAAAAGATTCGCACCTGGTACCTTCTCTTTTGTCGTGAATGATGAAGTGCACCTCAACTTCGGCAAGCAGATCGTCAATAATTATTTCGATCAGAACCGTTTTTTTCTCGGATTCAATTATCATGTGAACAAGCATGATAACCTCCAGTTCGGGTGGATGTACCTGTTCCAGCAACTGGCTGCCGGCAACCGCTACAAAGCCATCAATGCCGCGCGGATCTTCTATTTCCAGAACCTGGATCTCCGGAAAAAGAAGTGAAAAGACCGGTTTTTTTCCGGAATTTTGCACTCTAATTTTTAAGCAGTTATGGACATCCTGCATATATCAACAGCGGGCAGTGTGGACGACGGGAAAAGCACCCTCATCGGGCGTTTGCTGTACGATACCCGCAGTATCACCGGCGATAAACTGGAGGCGATCGAAGCCACCAGCAAACGAAAAGGACTCGATTTTACGGACCTTTCACTCCTGACCGACGGACTCATCGCGGAACGTGAACAAGGTATCACGATCGACGTGGCACATATCTATTTTTCCACGCAGAAAAGGAAGTATATCATCGCCGATTCTCCCGGTCACGTAGAATATACCCGCAACATGATCACCGGTGCATCCAATGCATCCGTTTCCATGATCCTTGTCGATGCCCGGAAAGGTGTACTTGAACAAACCCGCCGTCATTTTTATATCGCATCCCTGCTTCGCATCCGCTATGTGGTGATCTGTGTCAACAAAATGGACCTGGTCAATTATGACGAGCAAGTGTTCAATGAGATCAAATCGGCCATTCAGGAGATCGCATCCCGCGTGGGTTTTGAAGGTCAGCAACTGCAGTTCATCCCGGTCGCTGCCAAAGAAGGGGATAATGTCGTGACTGCTTCCACTCATATGCCATGGTATACCGGCACCAACCTGCTTGACTTCCTGGAACAATGTCCGGTAGCGGATTACCTGGCCACCGCACCCGCACGATTTCCGGTGCAATATGTGATCCGCCCCCACAGTGATGAGTTCCATGATTTCCGCGGATATGCCGGTAAAGTGGTCAGTGGTGTTTTCAAAAAAGGAGATACCGTACAAGTGCTCCCCTCCGGAAAAACTTCCGTCATCCGTTCCATTCAGGTATATGATGAGGAAACCCAACAAGCCGCCGCGCCTGAAACAGCAGTTATTACATTGAATGATGAGGTCGATATCAGCCGCGGTAATATGCTCGTTAAAGCCGGTGATCATTGCCCGCAATTGACCGAACTCCGCGCCACCATCTGCTGGATGGAGGAACAACCTATGATGGCAGGAAAAACATTCCTGCTGCAACATGGTGTGAACCGCGTCAAAGCCAAAGTGACCGCAGTGGATACGGTGCTCGATATTCATTCACTGGAAACAGCGGAAGGTAAGAACAGCTTTGCCCTCAACGATATCGGTGATATTCGTCTCAAACTGGCCAAGCCGGTCTTTGCGGATGTATATGCTGAGAATCCGGAGAACGGTAGTTTCATTCTCATCGATGAATTCTCCAATAATACGGTCGCTGTAGGATTCGTGCGCTGATCACTTCTTCCTTTTCTCCAGTTGCTGGAGTGTCGCGCGGATATCTTTAGGAAGTGGTGCTTCCAGCAGCATTTCTTTGCCATGCTGATCGGTAAAACCTAACTGGAAGGAATGCAGCGCGAGCCGGCCCAGGATGGGACGCTCTTCTTCTTCGTTCTTCGATAATTTGAATTTTCTGCGGATCGCTGAGATCATCACCGGCTTGCCATCTCCATACACAGGGTCACAAACGATCGGATTGCCCAAATTCTTCATGTGAATGCGTATCTGATGCGTACGGCCGGTCAGGATCCTGAATTGTACGAATGAATAAAGTCCGTGATCCGCCAGCAGCCTGTATTCTGTCTGTGAAGCCTTTCCTTTTCTGTTGATCACCATCACTCCGGCTTGTACCGGATGCTCCGCGATCGGTTCATCGATCAGGCCTTCCGTTGCGGGCAGGGAACCATTCACCAGTCCCTGATAGATCTTCAGCGTTTGCCTTTCTTCGAATTGTTTGGAAAGATGTTTATGCGCAGTCTCTGTCTTTGCGAAAACGATCAGACCGCTGGTGTCTTTGTCCAAACGGTGTGCGGTATAAATGTTACCGTACACTTCCTGCAGCATTCTTTTCAGGGAAACTTCTTTTCCTTCCCGGTCGGGAATGGATAATAATCCGGAAGGTTTATTCAGGGCAATGAGATCATCATTTTCAGCAATGATCCAGTCTTTGAGTTTCATGACGGTCGTTTGAAGGTTTCAGCGGATCATTTTCCTTTTCCAAAATGTTTCAGGTCGCGTACCTCTTTTTCGGTCAGGAAACGCCACTTGCCGCGGTCCACATTCTTCTTGGTCAGTCCGGCAAAAACGACACGGTCCAGTCCGCGCACATCATATCCTACTTTCTCGAAGATCCTTCTCACGATACGGTTACGGCCACTGTGGATCTCAACACCCACTTGAGTTTTGTCCTTCACATCCGCATAAGCCAGCACATCCACACTGGCAGGGCCATCATCCAGTGTAACGCCGGCCAGTATCTTGTCAAAGTCGGCTTTCTCCAGCGGACGGTTCAGCGTGACCGCATACACTTTTTTCACCTCATTGCTGGGGTGCGTGAGTTTCTGAGCCAGTTCACCATCGTTGGTCAGCAGTAAAACACCGGATGTATTCCGGTCAAGCCTGCCTACCGGAAAGATCCTTTCCTTGGTGGCGCGGCCTACCAGGTCCAGTACCGTCTTGCGTTGTTTCGGATCGTCCGTAGTGGTGATATAATCTTTGGGTTTATTGAGCAGGATGTAAAAGAGATTGCGCACCGGGAATGCTTTTTTCCCGTTCACACGCACTTCATCCTTGGAGGAAACTTTATGTCCCGGTTCTGTTACCGTTTCGCCATTCACTTTCACCAGACCTTTCTTCACCATATCCGCTGCGTCACGACGCGCGCAGATACCGGCATGGGCGATGTATTTATTGAGTGGCATGAGCCCTTCATCGGCACGGGTATGGACAGGAGGGGTTTCGGGCGCTTTCACCGTACCCCGCAAATGCTGGGGAGCGGATTCCTGACGCTTCTTGTCGAAGTAGGCTTCCCGTTCCTTTTTTACTTTTCTTTTTTCCTGCTTGAATTGTTCCTTGATAGCAGCGTTGCTCTTCTTGGCGGCGAATTTGCCGAAATTATGTGAGGACTTACTTTTCATAATGTTTAGCTGTTTTACAACAGGATGACCGCAAAGATACGATTTTGGTAGCTGGCAGGGGTTTAAACGTGAAATCCCGCCATGGGCGGGACTTCACGCGATGTTATTGTGACATCAGATATCAGTATGCGGATGCTCAGGTGCTTCCTGATTTCCACCATGGCCAGCCGGTGCTGCATGACCACGCTGTCCACCCGGGCCACGCTGACCCTGCGGTCTGCCTTTTCCTTCAGGACCTTCCGGTGCCTCCGGAGCATGCGGACCACGGGGGCCGCGTTGTTCACGGAATCCACCTTCTCTTTTTTCTCCGCGCATACCATCATGCTCCCTCATGTCCTTCAGCTTTTTCAGCTGTTCCACGGTCAGCACAGACTCCAGTTGTTCCTTTTGTTTTTTCATGAGCCCTTTCGCCTGCTCTTTTCTTTCCTGCGGATCCAGGTCCTTATTGTCCTGGAGTGCATTCAGTTTTGCAGCGGTCTCGTCTTGCTGTTTTTTCAGTTTAGCGGCTTGTTCATCGGTCAACCCAAGCCGGATCTTCATTTTATCCAGTTTGGCCTTCCGGTCAATATCCCGGATCGCGATCTCGTCTTTGCGTTTCTTCTCGATCTGCGCTTTCTGTTCAGCGGTCAGGATATTCTCCATCTTTGTACGCTGTTCTTTGTGCAGTGCCTGCATTTTGTTCTTGAACTCCGCTCCGGTCAGCTGATCCTGTTTTTTCAGATCCTCCATTTGCTTTCGGAATTCTTCGTGCTGCTTCTTTACCTGTGCTTCCTGCTCGGGGGTCAGTTTCACATCCGCTTCCATCAAATGCTGATGCTCACGCATACCAGGTCCTTCGGGGCGTTGAAGATTTTCAGGTCTTTCTTTGGGTCTTGCAGGGCGCTCAGGCGGATTACCCTGGGCTTGTACAGCGATCATCGCGGTCATCAGGCCCAGCATCAATACTAATTTTTTCATGGTGTCTTTTTTTAAATTGGACGTTCGTGCAATTGATATCCTTCGTCCGTTCAGGTTAATTAAGGTTAAACAATGTGGTGGATGGGAAAAGGGCATATAAAAGGACCCCGGCGGAGGGCCGGGGTTTAATGCTATTCGGAAAAGTTCTTATTTAGTTATAAAGATCAGCTGTTCTTGTTCGCCAGTTGACCACATGCGGCGTCGATATCCTTTCCCCTGCTGCGTCTCAGCCTGGTATTCACCCGGTTCTTTTCCAGGATCCGGATGAAGTTTTCGGTAGTGGCAGCATCCGGTTTTTCGTATTTCGCCAGATCGATCGGATTGTATTCAATGATGTTGACAAGGTCCGCAGGCACCTGACGGTACACCTTCGTCAGTTCATCGGCATCGATCGGGCTGTCATTGAAATTCTTGAACAAAATGTATTCGAATGTGATCTCGTTCTTGGTCTGTTTGTAGAAATAATTCAGCGCGTCCACCAGTGTCTTGATATTGTTGGTGTCATTGATCGGCATGATCTCATGACGTTTGCTGTCATTCGCGGCATGCAATGATAAGGCCAGTTTGAATTTTACTTTATCATCGCCCAGCTGGCGGATACCTTTTGATACACCTGCTGTGGAGACCGTGATGCGGCGCGGACTCATCGCCATGCCATCAGCAGCCGTGATCCTTTCAATGGAACGCAGCACATTTTTATAATTCAGCAACGGTTCACCCATGCCCATGTAAACGATGTTACTGATCTTCTTGCCATGTACTTTCTCACATTCTTTATTGAGCAGGGCCACTTCATCATAGATCTCATCGAATTCAAGATTGCGTTTTCTTGTCATGTAACCTGTTGCACAGAACTTACAACTGAGCGAACATCCGATCTGGGAAGAAACACAGGCGGTATAACGGGTAGAGGTCGGGATCAATACCCCTTCGATCATATGACCATCATGGGTTTTGAAACGCATCTTGATGGTGCCGTCAGATGATACTTGTGTGGTATCCACAGTAAGCCCCGGCAACCTGAAATCTTCAGCCAGTTTTGCCCGGAGTTCTTTGGAGATATTCGTCATCCCGTCAAAATGCTGTACGGGCTTGAGCCAGAGCCATTCATAGACCTGTTTGGCCCTGAATTTCTTCTCTCCCAGCGTTGCCAGGTAGGTTTCGATCTCTGCCAGGGTAAGCTCCCTGATATTCTGCTTTTCCTTCTTTGCCATTTTGCAAAGATAACCATCCGCGGCCGACCGGTCACGGACAAGAGTATTTCCTGATATTTGCTTTAAATACACCGGTATGGATCCTGTTTATGTCATTGATGTGTTGCGCACCCCGATCGGCCGTTACGGCGGAGCACTCAGTTCCGTCAGACCCGATGATCTGCTCGCACATGTCATCCGCGCGGTACTGCAGCGCAATCCTGCCGTGGATCCCGCGCTCGTCAATGAAGTCATCGCCGGAGCAGCCAACCAATCCGGGGAAGATAACCGCAATGTGGCACGGATGTCGGCATTACTGGCAGGACTGCCCGTTTCCGTGACCGGTGTTACCGTGAACAGATTATGTGCTTCCGGTTTACAGGCGATCATGGACGGAGCCCGGCAGATCGCCTGTGGCGATGCTGATATCATCATTGCCTGTGGTGTCGAATGCATGTCCCGCGCGCCTTTTGTGCAATTGAAAGCAGAATCCGGATTTCAACGTACGGCTGAAATGGCCGACACCACCATCGGCTGGCGTTTCCTCAACAGCAAATTATCTTCCTTATATCATCCTTATTCCATGGGCGAAACCGCGGAGAATGTTGCGGAACAATGGAAGATCAGCCGTACGGAACAGGATGCATTCGCGCATCAGTCGCAATTAAAATTTTCCGCAGCCGCCGAAAAGGGTATCTGGAAAGATGAGATCAGCCCCGTTCCGGTCACTAATAATAAAGGAGTGGAAACGATGGTGGGTCAGGATGAACATCCGCGACTGACCGCACCTGATAAACTAGCCGCCCTGAAACCTGCTTTCAAAGCAGGTGGAACTGTTACCGCCGGAAATTCATCAGGTATCAATGATGGCGCGGCGGCTATGATCCTGGCCAGTGAAAAAATGGTACAGCAACTCGGATTGAAACCCATGGCCAAAGTGACCGCAATGGCAGTCGCCGGTGTCGATCCTTCCATTATGGGTATCGGACCGGTTCCCGCAACAAAGCAGGCCCTGACAAAAGCCGGCCTGCGTATGGAACAGATCGGACTGGTAGAACTCAATGAAGCCTTCGCTTCCCAGTCCATCGCCTGTATCCGGGAACTGGGACTGGATCCGGAAAAGGTCAATGTGAACGGAGGTTCCATTGCAATTGGTCATCCGCTCGGCTGCAGTGGTGTACGCATTTCCGCCACTCTGCTCCATGAAATGAAACGGAGGGGCGTGCAATACGGCCTGGCCACGATGTGCATCGGGGTAGGGCAGGGCGCAGCAGTGATCTATGAAAAAGTTTAACTTAGTTCCTTAACCATTAAAAAAATACAGGATGAAGAAAATGATCTTCGCGTTCATGATGATCGCGGCCTCTATGGCGGTGAATGCTCAGGATACCCCCAAACCTGAAGCACCCAAACAAGATACCCTGCAGCAATACACCGGTAAATATGTGTTTCCGGAAGGCAGTCCCGTAACGGAAGTAACGGTTGCGCTGGAGAATGGCCTGATGACGGCAACCTCTGCCATGGGCACCACCGAATTGAAAAAAACGGAAGGCGATGTTTTTGAAGTGGTCGTGTACTCCGGTACTGCAACCTTCAAACGCAATGCGGAAAATAAGATCGTGGGTGTTACGATCGTTGTGGGTGATATCACACTCGAAGGAAAGAAAGCCGATCCGCCGCCGGCACCGAAAGGATAAAAAAATTAAAAACCCCGACGTTGACAGCCGGGGTTTTTTATTATTGCTTTGTTTTCGTTTTTCCTTTTACAGGGGTCTTTGTTTTTTTCTTTGCAGGAGGTGGGGGCGGGGGCGGCGTAGTCACTACGTCCTCTTCCTTCAGAACAGGGCTGTCTTCTGCTGTTGTGTTCGATGGTCTGTCTGCAGCCATCACACTCACCAGGTTGAATAATTGCAGCAGTGAATTCTGTTCAGCATTCGTGAAACGGTATTCCATTCTCATTTTGATCGCACCGTTATCTGGTTCTCCGCCAGCTGCTACGATATCCTTGAATGTGGAAAGGACCTGATTGACGGAACCACCAGGGCCTTTTTTACTTGAACTGAGCACGAGTTCAAGTATCTGACGGAAATCGAACTGCATGGCCATCGGATGGTCGGCATGCGCCTGTATCCATTCCGGAACCGCACCTGTACCTGGATTGTTGATGAAATTATTCACGTCATCTTCCCTGAATCCCATCACGAACAGATCATTGGTAGCACGAACGACCGGCTTGAAGTTCTTCATGACCTTACCAGCATCTTCGCTGGAACGTAAAGAGTCGATGGTTTTATTGACTGCTGCTGCCAGCTTGTCGTAGTTGCCTTTATCAGTGATAGGCATGGCCAGATAGAAGTGCATACCACCGAATGGGTTCTTTTCATCGGTCGCGGCAGGTGTTTCATCCACCATCACAGCCATCATCATCGAACTCCCGAATACATCGCTGATCGTATTCCAGTCGAACGGGATCAGTTTCTTCAGGCTGTCCATGATTACTTTCAGCTGCTCAGGTTGTTTGAAGTTCTTCGCGGCCATTTTATTGTAACCCATACTCATGATCAGCATCGGGCGGCCACCGGGTATTTTTTTCAGCAGATCGGTATTGACTGGTTGCGGGGTATAATTCTTATATATATCTCCCAGAAGAGGATCCATATAAGCGCGGCTTTCTGTTACGATACTGCCGTTCTCGAAATTGGTGATGCTGCTGCGGACCTTTTTGTTCTGTCCGGCGATACTGGAAAGGCCGCTCAGGGGTGCGAATTGCTGCATCAGCGGATTTCCGGCACCGGTACTCCAGATCTTCATGTCTCCGGGTGTATTCATCGCTTCACGGAACCTGGGATCGGATGCAAAAGGGTTATTGCTGTTGGGTTGCAGCAGCTTGAAACAAAGGTCGCGTTGTGCATTGCGCAGATCATCGATCAGTTGTTGTCCGGTTTTGACCGGTTTGCCATCTGCGGTCGTATCATTTTCATCAAAAAATGAATTCTGTAAAGCTTGTTTGGCCCCGGGCGAAGAGGTCATGATGAACAGATCCTTGTTCCAGCATAAGGTGCCGCTCTTCATGAATATGATATGATCTGTTCCGTAAACATGGAATGAATCATCCTTGAACATCTCCTGTGCCATTTTACTGAACAGGTCTTCGTCCGAGATCTTGCCCAATACATGAACGCCACTGTTGCGCAATCCGGATGCAGAATCCATGACCATTGCGATCAGGATGTCATTGGCCAGTGCAACGCCACCGGTGCTCAGTTTATTGATGATCTCCACGGGAGATTCTTTATCATTCTTGTTGATCATCTTCATGAACGGGCTGTTCATGAGGGAGTCTTTCGGGATCTTGCTTCCCATTCTGAAGAGGTTCACGGCAATGATCGTCGAACTTTTTTCAGGTACATGATTGATCAGGCTGTTCTGTTGTGCAGCCGCTCCTGCCGTGATCATCAGGGCAAGCAGCAGCTGGATAGGTCTGAGCTGTTTCATTTTGAAGGATTATAAATTAAAATGGATAAGGTCTGATTGATTCATCGTGACCTGTTCTCCGGTTGCCATCGTCTTCACGGTGCAGGTATGATCCTGCAATTCCTTCGATCCGAGGATCACGATATGAGGTATGCTTTTCTTTTCCGCATACTTGAATTGCTTGTCGAATTTGGCGCTTTCATGATACATCTCCGCACTAACTCCTTTCCCGCGTAATTGTTGCATCAGTCCGTATGCCGCATCCGATTCATCGGGTCCCAGATTGAAGAAAAGCACTTTCGTTCCGGTGCCTACTGATTCCGGGAACAGTTTCAGTTCTTCCAGTACATCATAAATACGGTCCACCCCAAATGAAATACCCACACCCGGAATACCCGGTACCCCGAACAATCCGGTCAGGTCATCATAACGGCCGCCACCACCGATACTGCCGATGCTCACCGTTGCCGGTGCCTTGGCTTCAAAGATGGTCCCGGTATAATAATTCAGTCCGCGCGCAAGTGTGAAGTCGATCGTCAGCGCTCCATCCGGGTTCGCCGATCTTGCTTTTGTTGTGATCCACTCCAGTTCATCCGCACCTGCTTTACCGGAAACGGAATCCGGGAATAAAGACCGTACTTGTCCGATCTTCTCTTCCGTTGTTCCATCAATGGAAAGATATTTTGTGATCAGCGTGATCGCTTCATTTTTCAGTCCGCGCTGTGTTAATTCTTCTTTCACTTTTTCAATACCGATCTTGTCCAGCTTGTCGATCGCGATCGTGATCGCGGTAAGCAGATCCGCCCCGCCGCAGGCTTCCGCCAATGCGACCAGGATCTTGCGGTTATTGATGCGCAGGTCGTAACCTTTCATACCCAGTCTGCTGAATACTTCCTGATAAATACAGATCAGCTCTGTTTCATTCAGTAAGGAAGCGCTGCCCACTACATCCGCGTCGCACTGATAGAATTCACGGTAACGTCCTTTCTGAGGACGGTCAGCACGCCACACCGGCTGCATCTGGAAACGTTTGAAAGGGAAAGTGAGCTGTCCGTGGTTCATGGCCACATATCGGGCGAAAGGTATCGTCAGGTCATATTTCAACGCGCGTTCTGTAATGCCCTTTGTATTTTTTCCCTGCAGTACTTTTTCAAAATCCTCACGGATCTGTTTTTCCTTGTCAGCATTATCCAGTCCGTTATTCAGGATCTTGAAAATGAGTTTATCACCCTCTTCGCCATATTTGCCCATCAACGTGTCCAGGTTCTCCATGGCAGGGGTTTCCAGCGGTTGGAATCCGTACAATTCAAAAACAGTGCGGATGGTCTGCAGGATGTAATTCCTTTTTCTGACCACTTCCGGTCCAAAATCACGAGTGCCTTGTGGTAATGATGGTTTTGACATATTATAATTTCAACGTCCTGACCAGACTGCTTTAATGACTGCAGCGGTCTTAATACTTTATACTTTGTGCTGTATACTTCTCAATGATCGCATCACACGCCTTACTGATCATCGCGAATGCATCATGATAACCTCTTTCAGGCCCTGACCATGGATCGGGTACATCGCGGTTGCTTCCGGGATACTGTACATTCATCAACAGGTCCGTTTTTGCCGGATCGAATTTTTTTCCGGCGATACGCCTGATCTCATACATTACATCACCGGCCAGTGCATAGATCATATCGTACTGTTCCATATCCGCTGCCGTGAATCTTCTGGAACGCTGCTTGCTGATATCGACCCCGTTCTTCAGTGCTGCTTTTTGTGATAAGGGATGCGGCGCTTCGCCATCATGATAACCATTCGTGCCTGCGCTTTCCACCTGCCAGTTCAAACCGGCCTGCTTCGCCTTCTGTTGTAAAATGCCTTCAGCCAAAGGACTCCGGCAAATATTACCCAGACAGACCATCAGTATTTTCATGCGTGCAAAGATACAATTCGTCATGGAGTCGTCAGCCGGAATCCATTTCCTTTTGCTTTTGTTAAAATCCTGTAACTCAGTCCCGACCGGGGGGTTACGGATTATGGATTTCCTGTTTACAGGCATCTGATGGAAAAGCACACATCATGACAAACAACGACATCCTCCGCGCCAGTTTACTCGACATTATTTTCGAGCACAGGAACAAAGCGTATGGCGCCTATGCATTACGCCGGGATTATAATCAGCGTTTGTACATCGCAATGGGTATCGGGTTGAGTCTGGTCTTCGGCCTGGCCCTGCTCGGCGGTTCCGCCATGAAAGGAAATGAAACGGTTGAACGGAAGGAAAGAACGGAACTGACCGTGAGAACAGTTGAGCTTCCCCGTGATCAAAAACCTGAAAAGCCCAAAGAAGCAGAGAAACCGAAGGTCAAGATAAAAACCGCTCAGGTGAAATATCCTGTCATTAAGATCGTGCCTGATGATAAGGCCGATAAGCCTTTGCCTACGATCGATGATCTGGCCGGTAAAAAGATCAGTACTGTGAATGTGGAAGGAACGCCCGATGACGGAAAGGTGAAGCCTAAGGAAGATCCCACACCTGACACAAATACAGGTAATGGAGAAAAACTTGCTGAGGATTTCAAGGGGGTAGAGATACAGCCTGAATTCCCCGGTGGAGAAGCGGCCATGCAACGTTTTCTGGCCACCAATCTGATCACGCCTGAAGACCTTTCAGCCGGTGAAAAAAAGACCGTTCGCATTCGTTTCAAAGTGGAAAAAGACGGGTCTGTGACCGGTTTTGATATCCTGTACAGTGGTGGCGATGCCTTTGATAAAGAGGTGATCCGGGTATGCCGCAGGATGCCCCGCTGGAAGCCCGCCATACAGAACGGCGTACAGGTTCCGGTGAGCTATATTCTTCCTGTAACATTTATAGGTGTTGAACAGTAATTTTTGGCTAATTTGCTACCCCCTGAATCTAAACGCCATGTTTGAAGAATACGAAAAAAGAAAAAGAAGTCAGATATCAGTGATGCGCTCCGTAATGGATTATGGAATGGGCCTCCTGATCCTGCTCGTTGGTGTATTCTTCCTCTTTCATGAGAAGATGAAATTCAAGTTCATGAATTTTGCTCCTTCTGCGGAAGACAAGATATTTGGCGGCATTTTCCTGGTGTATGGTATCTGGCGCATCTACAGGGGGTACAAGAAAAATTATTTTCAATGAGATCATTGTGGCGTTTGAAATCAGTGCAGGCGGCCCTTTTCGCCGGATTCTCCATTATTGCCGGAGGATGTCAGTCGTTCCAGGAACAACAGGCGGAAATGCCTGATAACAAGGACCGGGGTACGATCATGATCAGCGTGGATGAGTCCTTCAAACCTGTTGTGGATGAACTGATACAAGTTTATGAATCCAATCACCCCGGTACCCATATCATCCCCCGGTATAAGACAGAGGCTGATTGCCTTCAGGATTTTGCCAATGATACGGTGCGCATGATCATCGCAACAAGAGGTTATAATGAGGAAGAAAGGCTGTTCATGGTCGACTCCATGAAAGTGTCCCCCGAAAAAATGACGATTGCCAGGGATGCCATTGCGGTGATCGTGAATCCGGAGTCCCCGGACTCATTATTCACCATGCCGGAGCTCATCCAGGTGCTGAAAGGAAGTTTTAAGAATAATTTAATTCCTGTTTTTGACGGGGTCAAAGCAACCTCTACGGTACGTTTTATCATCGATTCAGTATTACGCGGCTACAAGTTGACGCCGCAGGCGATGGCCGCCAGAACAAGTGTAGGAGTGATCGATTATGTGGCCACGCATAAGGACGCAGTCGGGTTCATCGGAGTGAGCTGGATCGGGAATAAAGAGGACAGCATGCAATTGAGTTTTTTGAAGAAGGTGAGATTGGCCTCCCTTGAAAGCCGGGACAAGCCTGGAGCCTATGTAAAACCTTACCAGGCAAATATTTATCTGCTGCGTTTTCCCCTCGTAAGGGATCTGGTTTATATACTGAAAGAAAATCATACGGGACTCGGACACGGGTTCGCGGATTTTCTGACAGGGGAGATCGGGCAATTGATTTTCAGGCGGGCTTACCTGTTTCCGGGAAAATTGAGTTTAGGAATCAGGATCGTAAGGGTAAATGAGTAAACAAATCTGTTATATTTACAATTCTTAAAGAAGAAGAAAGATGAAGAAAACCACAATCACATTTCTGATTTCCGCCCTGATGGCCCTCGGGGGTCTGAAAGCGCAATCTGTGCAGGAGGGCATGAATTATTTGTACGCGGACAGATTCAAAAGTGCCATCGGTGTATTCCAGAAGTTATTGGCAACCAATCCCAATAATATTGAAGCCACCTATTGGCTGGGACAGACTTATCTGGATCTGGACGACAATGCCAAGGCAGAGGATCTTTACACAAAGGCTATAGCAGCAAGTGCCAATGCACCGTTGTTACTGGTCGGTAAAGGCCATTGTGAACTCCTGAATAAAAAAACGGATGAAGCCCGCCAGCATTTTGAAGCGGCTTTGACCATGACCCGTACAAAAAAGGGTGATGACCCCCTGATCCTGACTGCGATCGGACGTGCGAACGTGGATGCCAAAGCAGGAGATATCGCTTATGCAGTGGAGAAACTTGAAGCCGCTGTACTCCGTGATCCTAAGAACACTGAGACTTACCTCCAGCTCGGTAACGCTTACCGCAAATTACGCCCCGGTGAAGGTGGAGGTCAGGCGTTCCTGAACTATAAAAAAGCATTGGAGATCAACCCGAATTTTGCTGTGGCCAGCGTACGCCTTGCCAAGCTGTTTGAATCCCAGAAGAACTGGGATCTGGTGATACAGTATCTCACAGATGCGGTTACCCAGGACCCTAAATTCTCTTTGGCTTATCATGAACTCTTCTATTATTATTTTTTCCGCCAGAACTATGCGGAAGCTGAAAATCAGTTGAAAAAACTCATTGATAGCAAGCTGCCTGAAGATGATATCCAGGACCAATCCCTCTATGCACAGCTTTGCTGGGCCAGAAAGGATTTTGACTGCGCTATCGCCAAAGACCTTGCTGTTGTTGCCTCTCAGGGAGAACACCCGAAGCCTAAAGTGCTGAAACTCCTGGCTGACGCGTATTATCAGAAAGCTGATTATGCGAACGCTAAAAAATTCATTGATGATTACATGGCGCGTGAAAAAACTGAAGACAAGATCGCGTATGACTATAAACTGAAAGCGGATATCTACGCTAAATTGGGCACACCCAGTCCCGACCTGTATAGCATTTATATGGAAGGTGCAGCCATGGATACGGTGGTACAGTCCCGGATCGATTACATGACCGTTGCCGCGGATTCATTCAAAGCGCGTGGTTCCAAAAAACAAGAAGCGGATATGCGTCTCGCTATCTATAAAACGCGTTTGAAACCTCAGCCTGGCGGACTGATCAATATCGGTATTCTCTACACACAGTGTGGTGAACTTCCGACAGCTGACAGCCTGTTCAAAGCTTACACAGTTGTAATGCCTGACAGTGTTTACGGTTACGTATGGAGAGGCCGTGTGAATTTCACACAGGATACCACAATGACCGTTGAACCTTTTGTGAGCAATATGGTGACCTCCTTCCAGAAAGCACTGGATATCGCTTATACGGATAAGGTCCGCATGAAATCCCAGGGTATCAACGCTTCCATTACACTGGCCGGATATTTCTATAATATCAAAAAGGATAAGGAAACGGCCCTGATGTATACCAGAAAAGGCCTGGAATTCGATTCCACCAACGGAACACTGAAAAGCATCCTTCCGGTCCTGACCGCCCCTTCCCGTAACCCCGCACCCCGTGGTAACGTGATGCCTGAAGCGGTTCAAAAGGCAGGAACACCGGCTGATAAACCCGCTGCCGTAAAACCCAGAACATCCAAAGCCCCTCAGGGCGTAAAGAAATAAGAACTCGGTTTTCTTCTTTTACTTAAGAAAGTCCTCTTGCATTTTTGCAGAGGGCTTTTCTTTTGTGGAAGCATCCTGCCACGATCATGGGTCCGGATGATTTTAGTTAAGGTAATTTCAGGCCACCGCCTTATTTTTGCGGCAGACAAAAAAGGCTATGTTCCAATTACTTCAAAGCGGCCTCAATGGTACCGGAGCGGGTTCTTACCTGCCCGTTGTGATCCAGATTATTTTTGCGGTTGGCCTTGTGGCCTTCCTCATGGTGGTAACGCACATGCTGGGTCCCAAACGCAAAACGACCGACAAACTTCAGAATTTTTCCAGTGGTATTGAATCGCATGGTGACGCAAGGCACCCGATGGCCATCAAGTATTTCCTGACAGCCATCCTTTTCGTGCTTTTCGATGTAGAGGTGATCTTTTTTTACCCCTATGCGGTCAACTTCAAGATGCTTGGCTGGAACGGGTTCTGGGCCGTTATGCTCTTTGTGGCCTTCTTCCTGTGCGGATTCATCTATATCATCAAGAAAGGCGCATTGAAGTGGGAGGACTAAGTCCTGAGGTTGTAAGATCATTGTAAAGAAATAAATAACCAAGATGCCAAGACCCGTAGCATATAATCTCATTCAGAAAAAACTGGAATCAGATATCAGCATCGTGGGTGCGCCTGAAGGACATCCGGGAGAAGGCTTTTTCGCCACCTCTCTCAATAATGTCATCGGCCTGGCCAGGAAGAACTCCATCTGGCCGCTTCCTTTTGCCACCTCCTGTTGCGGTATCGAATTCATGGCCACCATGGGCTCGCATTATGATCTGGCCCGCTTCGGCAGCGAACGCGTGGGGTTTTCACCCCGCCAGTGTGACCTGCTGATGGTCATGGGAACGATCGCCAAGAAAATGGGCCCCGTTGTGAAACAGGTGTATCTGCAAATGGCCGAACCCCGTTGGGTCATGGCCATCGGTGCCTGTGCCTGCAGCGGAGGCATATTCGATACTTACAGTGTACTGCAGGGTATCGATCAGGTTGTTCCGGTGGATGTTTATGTGCCAGGATGCCCGCCCAGACCCGAAGCGATCATCGACGGACTGATCCGCATCCAGGACCTGGTAGGAAAAGAAAGTCTCCGCAGAAGGAACGGGGACGAATACAAAGCTTTGCTGGAATCATACGGAATACAGTAATCAACGATGCCGGCACCATTGCCGGCTTAAATGCATACAATGGGGCTGACGAACGAACATATCAAACAAAGGCTGACCGAAAAATTCGGTGATCAGCTGATCAATTTTGAAGAGCCTTACGGGATGCTCACTTTTGAAGCACCCCGCGAACTGAACCTCAAAGTGCTCAACTTCCTGTACGATGATGAAGAACTGAAGTTCCGTTTCATGACGGACCTCTGCGCCGTACATTACCCCGACAATAAAGGCAAGGAACTGGCTGTGGTGTATCATCTCCATAACCTGGTCGACAATTGCCGCATTCGCTTTAAAGTTTTTGCACCGGTCGAACAGCCGGATGTATATACCGCTACAGGACTGTTTTCAGCCGCGAACTGGATGGAACGCGAGACCTACGATTTCTACGGGGTCAATTTCGTCGGCCATCCGAACCTGAAAAGGATCCTGAATGTGGAAGAGATGGATTATTTCCCGCTGCGCAAGGAATTCCCACTGGAAGACCAGAGCCGCGTGGATAAGGATGATGAAATGTTCGGAAGGGGGTAATTCACTGGGAATGGCGCGACTTGGGAAATATAAACTGCTGTACCGGATCGTCTGTTTTCTGGTATTTGTAGCAGCAGCTTATATGAGATTTGAAGAGTATAGTGAAAAGGGGAAAAATGAGCTGTTGGTTTTCGCCATCGCATTCACGCTTTTGGCACTGATCACAGCTGGTGAGGTCATAAGTATTTTAAGAACGAAGAAAGAAAAGTCCATAAATATTTAAAGTCAATTCCCCCCGGGGATCGGTTTATGTCAGAACAGCATATCAAATTACCGGAAGGCAGTATCGAAAAGACCACCACCACGCTGAACCTGGGTCCCACGCACCCGGCCACGCATGGTGTATTCCAGAACATCCTGGAACTGGACGGGGAACGCATTGTTTCCACGGAACAGACCGTTGGTTATATCCACCGCGCATTCGAGAAGCTGGCGGAACGCCGCCCGCTCTTCCAGATCACACCGATCACGGATCGCCTGAACTACTGTTCTTCGCCGCTCAATAACATGGGCTGGCATATGACCTGCGAAAAATTACTGGGTATCAAAACCCCCAAACGTGTCGATTACCTGCGTGTCATCATCATGGAACTGGCGCGTATCTCCGATCACCTCATCTGCAACTCGATCGTGGGTGTGGATGCAGGAGCTTATACCGGTTTCCTGTATGTGATGCAATACCGAGAGCTGATCTATGAGATCTATGAAGAGATCTGCGGTTCACGCCTCACCACCAATATCGGACGCATCGGCGGATTCGAACGCAACTTCAACGATATCGCATTCCAGAAACTCGAGAAATTCCTGAAAGAATATCCCGGTGTGCTGAAAGAATTCGAGAATCTCTTCCAGCGCAACCGCATCTTCATGGACCGGACAAAGCTTACCGGTGCCATCAGTGCGGAACGTGCACTCAATTATGGATTCACCGGCCCGAACCTGCGTGCAGCAGGCGTGGACTACGATGTGCGGGTGCATTCACCTTACAGCAGTTACGAAGATTTTCAGTTCAATATACCTGTGGGTACCACTGGCGACAATTACGACCGCTGGATGGTCCGCAGCCGCGAAATGTGGGAATCACTCAGCATCCTGGAACAGGCCTGGCATAAGATCCAGGATTTCGAAGGCGCTGAGGCGGATGTATTCCATGCGGATGTTCCGGAATACTTCCTTCCTGAAAAGAAAGATGTTTATACGAAGATGGAAGCACTCATCTGGCATTTCAAGATCATTATGGGAGAAACAAAGATCCCGGCCGGTGAAGTATATCATTCTATCGAAGCCGCGAATGGTGAACTGGGATACTACCTCATCAGTGATGGCGGCCGTACTCCTTATCGTTTGCACTTCCGCAGGCCCTGTTTCATCTATTATCAGGCCTATGAGGAACTGACCAAAGGCGGCATGCTGAGCGATGCGATCATGACGATGAGTAGTTTGAATCTGATCGCGGGTGAACTGGACGCATGATAGAAGGTAAGAGCTAAGAGATAAAAGGTAAGAGATTTAGAACGAACTAACAGCTACAAGCTAACAGCTTGGAGCTTCTGAAAATAAAGACAATGACAACTTTCTCTCCAGAGAAATTAAATGAGTTTCAACGGCTCGTTTCCGCTTATCCGGAAGGAAAGCAGAAGAGCGCGCTGATCCCGGTACTGCACCTGGCACAACAGGAATTCGGCGGATGGCTGAGTTCTGACACCATGGACTATGTGGCTTCATTGCTGAAGCTGGATCCCATCGAAGTGTATGAAGTGGCCACCTTTTACAGCATGTTCAACCTGAAGCCGGTTGGTAAATACATGTTCGAAGTTTGCCAGACCGGTCCCTGTATGCTGAACGGCAGTGATAATATCATCGCGTATATCGGTCAGAAACTGGGTATCAAACCCGGTGAAACGACCGCTGATGGTATGTTCACGCTGAAGACCGTTGAGTGCCTCGGTGCCTGCGGTTATGCGCCGATGATGCAACTGGGGAAACATTACCGGGAGCACCTTACAAAAGAGAAAGTGGACGCGATCATCGCTGAATGTTCACAGCAAGCCGCGAAACAGAACTGATGAAAGGGTTGCTGAACATATTATTCGTCTTCCTGGGTATCGGAGCGATGGCTCAGCCCAAAGATCAGATCAAAGTGCTGGGTAATGCCCGGTTACTGGAGCAGACGGTGTTCGGAACGAAGGATAGTGCGACGATCGATAAATTATTCGCTGCGAATGTGACCTATATCCATTCCAGCGGGAAAACAGAAACAAGGACCGAAGCTTTGAACGGGATCATTCATAACGGATCGGTGTACACGAAGTCGGCAGCAGCTTTTCCGTATCAATTCTCCACAAGAGGGGATTCTGCGGTCGTGGTCCATGTGTTCAAAGCAACAGAAAAGAAAGTGGATGGAACGGAATCGTTGCTGAACCTGTCGATCGAGACGGTTTGGGTGAAAGAGAAAAAAGATTGGAAAATGACCAGAAGACAAGCCACTAAAGTCCAGTGAAATGAGAATGAGTTTTTTCGTTTTGTTGTTGTTTAGCCGCCTTGTTTGTCTGGCGCAAACGAATGAAGAAAAGCTGTCGCTGACGATAAAGCAATTCCATGCGGCTCTTGTCGCGAAGAATACGGTATCGGTCAACCAGCAAACGGATAAGGCGCTGAGTTACGGACACAGCAACGGATGGGTAGAGAATAAAGCGGAACTGATCAGCCACCTGGAAACAGGGTACATGGTCTACAGAAGCTTTACAGAGGATAGCCTGAAAGTGACGATCAACGGAAATATGGCGCACGCCCGTTTTGTGGCCGATATCGCAGCAACACTGAACGGAAACCAGGGCGCTTATCATCTGAAAGTGCTGGAGGTCTGGGTGAGGAAAGGGAACAGGTGGTTGTTGTTTGCAAGGCAAGCGGTGAGATAATGGAGAGTTGATAATTGAGAATTGATAACTGAGAATGGAGAATGGATAATGGGAGTGAGTAGGTGAAAAGTAAGAGATAAAAGGTAAGAGGTAAAAGGTAAGGAGCGTTGAAATAAAGAAGGAGTTAAATAGAACGAACTAGTAGCTAACAGCTATAAGCTAGCAGCAATTTTATGGGCAGAAAATTATTATTAGACAAAGCACACGTTGAGAACATCAGGCAGTATGATGTATACCGTCAGAACGGCGGGTACAGAAGCGTTGAAAAAGCGCTGAAAAGTATGAGCCCTGATGCCGTAACCGAAGAGGTCAAGAAAAGCGGACTCCGCGGACGCGGTGGTGCCGGCTTCCCCACCGGTATGAAATGGAGCTTCCTGGCAAAACCGGAAGGCGTTCCCCGTTATCTCGTTGTCAATGCCGATGAATCAGAGCCGGGTACTTTCAAGGACCGTTACCTGATGGAATTCATCCCCCACCTGCTTATCGAGGGGATGATCGTGGCTTCTTTCGCTTTGGGATCAACACGCTCTTATATCTATATCCGCGGTGAATATGCCTGGATCGTTGGTATCCTGGAACAGGCTATCGCTGAAGCCCGTCAGAACGGCTGGCTCGGTAAGAATATCCTCGGCTCCGGATTTGATTGCGACATCTATGTGCAGCGTGGTGCCGGTGCCTATATCTGCGGTGAAGAAACCGCATTGCTTGAATCACTGGAAGGCAAACGCGGTAACCCCCGCATCAAACCACCATTCCCGGCCGTAAAAGGTCTGTGGGATTGCCCGACCGTTGTGAACAATGTGGAGACCATTTCAGCGGTCGTGCCCATCATCAACGAAGGCGGTGATGAATATGCCAAGATCGGCGTAGGCCGTTCCACCGGAACCAAACTGATCTCTGCCTGCGGCAATATCAAAAAGCCAGGCGTGTACGAGATCGACATGACCATCAGTGTGGAAGAATTCATTTACAGTGACGAATATTGCGGCGGTATCGCGAACGGTAAAAGGCTCAAAGCCTGTATCCCCGGCGGTTCTTCCGTCCCCATCCTGCCCGCGAACCTGCTGCTGAAAACTGCGAAAGGTGAAAAGCGCATCATGAATTATGAAAGTTTGAGCGATGGCGGTTTCGCGACCGGTTCGATGATGGGATCCGGCGGATTCATCGTACTCGATGAAGACCAGTGCGTCGTTCGTCATACTTATACACTGGCCCGTTTCTATCGTCATGAAAGCTGCGGACAATGTTCACCCTGCCGCGAAGGGACCGGATGGATGGAAAAGATCCTCTGGAACCTGGAATCAGGAAAAGGAAAATCAAGCGATATCGACCTGCTCTGGGATATCCAGCGCAAGATCGAAGGCAATACGATCTGTCCCTTAGGTGATGCGGCCGCATGGCCCGTTGCTGCGGCGATCCGCCACTTCCGCGATGAATTTGAATGGCATGTGACCAATGCGGCGGAATCACAAACAAGGAATTTCGGACTGGCACATTATGCCAATGAATTACCTGTAGCTCCGGCTTCAGTATAAAGAAGGAAATGAAAAGGACCGTTCTCATATTCTTGATCATGATGCTCATGGCAACCGGCTGGTCGCAATCCGCCGCGCGTCACAGCAGTACTTCCAAAGGAAGTGTTTACATCTCATGGGGATGGAACCGCGCCATCTATACGAACAGCAATATCTGGTTCAAAGGCGGCGATTATAATTTCGTGTTGTATCAGGTCAAAGCACACGACAGACCTACATTCCCTGTCAGTTATCATAATTACCTGCAGCCGAACCGGCTGACCATTCCACAGACCAATTTCCGGATGGGTTATTTCATCAAGGACAATCTGGCGATCGTGATCGCGGATGATCACATGAAATATGTCATGGATAACGGACAGGATGTGATGATGAAAGGAACGATCACCAGACCGGGCAAATTCTTCGGCACTTATTCAGGCCCGAAAACACTGACCCGTGATTTTCTGCTTTTCGAACATACCAACGGTTTGAATTACCTGAATGTGGAGATCGAGAAATATTATACCTGGCATCATTCCGCCAAAGGCACGCAGGTGAGTGGTATCCTGGGTGGCGGTACCGGGATCTTGTATCCCAAGACCGATGTGACCCTGATGGATTATCCGGAGAATGACCAATTCCATGTGACCGGTTTCGGATTATCGGCCAGAGCGGGTGTAAGAGTGACATTCATGGACCGTGTTTTCGCGAAACTGGAGAATAAAGTAGGGTATATCAATATGCCGGATATTCTGTTGCACGCATCCGATATCAAGGGTGGTGCCCATCAGGCATTCTGTTATACTCAATTCACCGGTATGATCGGTTTTTCGCTGAATACCGGAAAGAAACAAAAAAAATAAATTCATTGAAATAGCGTAGCGCATGTCAGAACCATCGAAATTATTCAAAGTAACCATCGACAATATCACGGTGGAAGTGGAGCCGGGAACAACGATCCTCATGGCCGCCCGTAAGATCGGCGGAGATGTAGCGCCTCCCACCATGTGCTTTTACAGCAAGCTGAAAGGCAGTGGTGGTAAATGCCGTACCTGTCTGGTGGAAGTATCCGCCGGATCCACGGCCGATCCGCGCCCGATGCCCAAACTGGTAGCCAGCTGCCGTACGAATGTCATGGACGGGATGATAGTGAAGAACATCACCAGTGAACGTGTTCTGGATGCCCGCGCCGGTGTGGTGGAATTCCTGCTGCTGAATCATCCGCTGGATTGCCCGATCTGCGACCAGGCCGGTGAATGTCATTTACAGGACCTCGGCTATGAACATGGTAAAGCGGGTACCCGTTACGAATTCAAACGCCGCACTTTCGAGAAAGAAGATATCGGTCCTTATATCCAGTTGCATATGACACGTTGCATCCTTTGCTATCGTTGTACTTATGTAGCGGATCAGCTGACCAATAACCGCGTGCATGGTGTACTCGAAAGAGGCGATCATGCGGAGATCTCCACTTATATCTCCAAATCGATCGACAGCGAATTCAGCGGTAACATGATCGATGTTTGTCCCGTTGGTGCACTGACCGATAAGACCTTCCGTTTCAAGAACCGTGTATGGTTCACCAAGCCGGTTGACGCACACCGTGATTGTCCTACCTGCTGCGGTAAAGTGACCTTGTGGCAAAGAGGTGATGATGTACTGCGCGTCACTGCACGTAAGGACGAATGGGGTGAAGTACAGAGCTATGATGGTAAACCCGGCTGGATCTGCAATACCTGCCGTTTTGATAAGAAGCATACAGCGGACTGGGTCATTGAAGGGCCCACGAAGATCGACCGTCATTCCGTGATCTCACAGGGTCACTATGTCGGATTGCAGCAACCGAAAGAGACCGTACAGGCGGTGATGGGCGGAAGAGCACCCAAACTGCTGATGGATATTCACAGTGTCAGTGACGTGAACAGCGTTGATATCAGTGCGCTGCCCGGACCTGCCACCAGTAAAACATTTGATAAGAAGAATCAATAACTGCCGACATGTTGTTAAACATCTATATCGACTGGGCTTTTGTGCTGGAGAAATTCCTGCTCGTGGCCGTCATCGTTACCCTTTCTCTGGTGATCGCGATGTACACAACGTACGCGGAACGTAAAGTGGCCGCCTGGTTGCAGGACCGCCGCGGTCCCAACCGTGCGGGTCCTTTCGGACTGCTGCAACCGCTGGCGGATGGAGGTAAACTTTTCTTCAAAGAAGAGATCATCCCGCTCGCATCCTCCAAATTCCTGTTCATCCTCGGGCCTTCCCTGGCCATGATCACGGCAACATTGACCAGCGCCGTCATTCCCTGGGGCACCTCCCTGCATCTATTCGGACGCGATATCTCTTTACAGATCGCGGATGTCAATATCGGTATCCTGTACATTTTTGGTGTCGTGAGTCTCGGTGTCTATGGTATCATGATCGGTGGCTGGGCCTCCAATAACAAATTCTCACTGCTCGCTGCCATCCGTGGCGCGTCACAAATGATCTCTTATGAACTGGCGATGGGTCTCGCCCTGATCGCATTGCTGATGATGACCGGTTCCCTGCAGATGAGTGTGATCGTGAAGAATCAGGTAGCGAATGGCTGGCATATCATCTATCAGCCACTGGGTTTCCTGATCTTCTTCGTTTGCGCGCTGGCCGAATGTAACCGTACACCGTTCGACTTAGCGGAAGCGGAGAATGAACTGAACTTCGGTTATCACCAGGAGTACTCTTCCATGAAACTCGGATTTTATCTCTTTGCGGAGTATATCAATATGTTCATCAGCAGTGCGGTGATGTCCACGCTTTATTTCGGAGGATACGATATCCCGTTCGTGAATGAAGCAGCATGGAACATCGATGCCAATCTGCTGGCACTGATCGGCTTCGCGGTACTGATGGCCAAAACGTTCTTCTTCCTGTTCGTATTCCTGTGGATCCGCTGGACCATCCCGCGTTTCCGTTACGATCAGCTGATGAACCTGGGCTGGAAAAAACTGATCCCGCTCGCACTGATCAATATGGTGGTCACTGCAGCCGTGATCTTATGGCTTAAAAAATAAAAAAATAAGGGGATGAACCCCGGAAAATAAATTGCTCACCAGCAACAAGTAAACAGAACATGCAATTAACACAGCGCGCAAAACAGGTAGACCGCAGACCCATGACTTTCGTGGAAAGCCTCTACCTGTGGAATATCGCCAAGGGGATGTGGATCACGTTTACGCACCTGTTCAAGAAACGTCCGACCATCAACTATCCCGAACAGACCCGGAGTTTTTCCAAGGTTTTCCGCGGACTGCACGTACTGAACCGTGATGCAGAAGGCCGTGAGAATTGTACCGCATGCGGATTATGTGCGGTAGCCTGTCCTGCTGAAGCCATCACGATGGAAGCAGCAGAACGCCTGCCCGGAGAAGAGAACCTGTACCGTGAAGAGAAATATGCGGCGAAATACGAGATCAATATGCTGCGCTGCATCTTCTGCGGATTATGTGAAGAAGCCTGCCCGAAAGACGCGATCTATCTGTCGCAGACATTCGCGCCTGCCAACTACGGAAGAAAAGGATTCATTTATAAGAAAGATGAATTACTGATACCTCACCCGGTGAATGATCCGCAGGGCTACCAGAAAGCCCGGGAAGAGAAATCGGGAAAAGTGAAGTAAAATTAATACGCGCACCAACGCTTTGAGAAAATGAACATTACGCAAATACTTGTCGGCAGTCTTTCGGTCATCACACTTTTCAGTGCGCTGATGGTGATCATCAGCAGAAATCCTGTGCATAGTGTGTTATGGCTGATCGTGACCTTCTTTTCCATTTCCGGACATTATATCGTGCTGAACGCTCAGTTCCTGGCGATCGTGAACATCATCGTGTACGCGGGCGCCATCATGGTATTGTTCCTGTTCGTTATCATGCTTATGAACCTGAACCGTGAAACGGAACCCCAGAAGAACAAATGGCTGAAACTGGCCGGAGTTTTATCAGGCGGAAGTTTATTGCTTGTGATCGTTGCGGCATTGCACACCGGCGACATCAAAGCAATGGCCCAGGTGAAAGAAGGGGATATCGGACTGATCGGAACCCTCGGAAAGGAACTGTTCAGCACGTATGTGGTGCCTTTCGAGATCAGCAGCATCCTGTTCCTGAGCGCGATGGTCGGTGCGGTCGTGATCGGAAAAAAAGAATAGTTATAGTGGATAGTGGATAATTGATAGTGGATAATTGGTAATGGATAATTGATAACATAGAAAGATAACAAGCAACATATAACATGCCTATCGTTTATTATTTATATCTGTCACTCGCCCTCTTTTGCATCGGCATCGTGGGTGTACTGACCCGCCGGAACGCGATCATCATCTTCATGTGCATCGAGATCATGCTCAATGCAGTGAACCTGCTGCTGGTGGCGTTCTCCAAGATGCATCCGCCCAAAGCGGGGATCGACGGGCAATTATTCGTATTCTTCATCATGGTCGTGGCTGCCGCTGAAGTGAGTGTGGGACTGGCCATCATCGTCATGATGTACCGCCGTATCCACTCGGTGGATGTGAATTTCTTAAACAGGTTAAAACATTAATCGGACTTAGAACTCCCGTATGGAAAATGTGCTCCAAATAGTATGGCTGATTCCTTTCCTTCCTTTACTGGGTTTCCTGGTGAATGGTCTGGGCAGGAAATACATGCCCAAAGCAATGGTCAGTATCGTTGGCTGTGGCGTGATCCTCGCGTCTTTCCTCATGAGCATCTGGGTATTCATTCATGTGCGTGAGGGCGGCGGTTATGTGGCGGATTATTTCAACTTCATTGTTGTCGACAAACTGAAGATCCCCTTCGCACTGCAGGTGGATGAACTGTCTTCCCTTTTCCTGATGATCATCACCGGCGTAGGTTTCCTGATCCACGTTTATTCCACCGCTTACATGCATGAAGAGAAGCCGGAACATTTCGGCCGTTATTTCGCTTACCTCAATCTGTTCGTTTTCTCCATGTTGCTGCTCGTGATGGGCGCCAACTATGTGATCATGTTCATCGGCTGGGAAGGTGTAGGGCTCTGCTCATACCTGCTCATCGGATACTGGTTCAAGAATGTCGCATTCAATAAAGCCGCGAACAAGGCTTTCGTCATGAACCGCATTGGTGACCTGGCTTTCCTCATCGCGATCTTCTGGATCATTGCCAAAGTGGGCAATGCCAATTATGCGGATGTGATCGCTTTCGCCAAAGCTGGGAAATTCGGTGCTTCAGATATCACGGTGATCACTTTACTGCTGTTCGTTGGTGCTACCGGTAAAAGCGCACAGATACCTTTATATACCTGGTTGCCGGACGCGATGGCGGGCCCAACACCCGTTTCCGCACTGATCCACGCCGCAACGATGGTCACAGCGGGTATCTATATGATCGCCCGCAGCAACGCACTCTATTCGCTTTCCGATCTCACGATGCATGTGGTCACTTATGTGGGACTCGCGACAGCGATCCTGGCCGCAACGATCGCGGTTCAGCAGAATGATATCAAGAAAGTACTGGCTTACTCCACCGTGAGTCAGCTGGGTTATATGTTCATGGCACTGGGTCTCGGTGCTTACTCAGCAGCGGTTTTCCATGTCATGACACACGCCTTCTTCAAAGCCCTGCTCTTCCTCGGCAGTGGTAGTGTGATCCATGCAATGAGCGGTGAACAGGATATCCGTAATATGGGCGGTCTCGGAAAGAAACTGAAGATCACCTCCTTCACATTCCTGATGGGTTGTATCGCTATTGCCGGTATTCCTCCGTTCAGCGGTTTCTTCTCCAAAGATGCGATCCTGCTGAGCGCCTTTGAAGAAAACAAAGCATTATATGCGGTGGCATTGCTCGGTGCATTGCTCACGGCTTTCTATATGTTCCGTTTATTCTTCATCACGTTCACCGGAAAATTCCGCGGAACGGAAGATCAGGCGCATCATGTACATGAAAGCCCGCTGTCCATGACCCTTCCGCTGATCATCCTTGCTGTACTGGCGCTTGCCGGTGGCTGGGTGGGTATTCCGGAAGTGTTCATGAAAGGAGGGGATAAACTCTCCGCCTTCCTGTCGCCGGTGATCCCTGTTAAAGAAGGTGAAAGTCCGGGGCACAGCACGGAACTGGCGCTGATGGCCATTTCCACCATAGCGGTCCTTGCAGTGATCGCATTTTCCTGGTTCCGTTTCCGCGGGTATCAGCGAAAAGGTGAGGCGCAGGGTCTTGCTAAAGTACTCGAGAATAAATGGTATGTGGATGAACTGTATGAAAAGATCATCGTGAAACCGCTGCAGCAATTCGGCAGTTTCCTGAATGATGTTTTTGAAAGATCGGTGGTGGACGGACTCGTGAACGGTGTTGGCCGTGCGGTCAGTTACAGCAGCCGGCAACTGCGGTTGCTGCAAAGCGGACAGGTAGGCAGTTATGTACTGCTGATGGTGCTGAGCATGCTGCTGATCTTCGTCTTACAGTTTTTCCTGAGAAAATAATTTAGGATTTAGAACATTCATATGATCCCTGTTTTACTGATAACAATTCCCTTACTGGCCGGCCTGGCCACCTTTTTCATCCGTGATGAAAAAGCCGCCAGGTCATGGGCTTTGCTTGCATCCCTGCTCACGCTGGGTTGTGCTGTGGCCGGCATCACATTTCTGAAAGGCGCTGCTAACCTGGAGGCCCATGCGCAATGGTTGCCGGCACTGGGGGCGCAGTTTTCCGTCAAGCTCGACGGTATGGGGCAGTTGCTCTGTCTGCTGACCGCCGTGTCCTACCCGGTGATCTTCCTCGGAACCTGGAAAGCAACTTATGCCAATGCAAAGAATTTCTTTGCGCTGATGCTCCTCGCGCAGGCAGGTCTCATGGGTGTATTCCTTTCCATGGATGCATTATTATTCTACTTCTTCTGGGAACTGGCGCTGATCCCGATGTATTTCCTCTGCTCTACCTGGGGCGGCGACAAGAGGATCCGTGTTTCTTTCAAGTTCTTCATTTATACTTTCCTCGGTTCCGTACTGATGCTGATCGGTATCCTGTATGTGTACGGAATGACGAAGGATCAGTCCTTCTCCATCAACTCATTTTATAACGCGGGTCTGAGCAACGCGCAGCAGAATAAATTATTCTGGCTCTTCTTCATCGCCTTTGCGATCAAGATGCCCATCTTCCCGTTCCATACCTGGCAGCCGGATACTTATGAACAGGCACCAACGGCCACGACCATGGTCCTGAGCGGTGTGATGGTCAAGATGGGTGTGTTCGCGGTCATCCGCTGGTTGTTGCCGGTATTGCCACTGGCTTCCTATGCATGGGGTGATGTGGTCACTACTTTGGCCATAACGGGAATGATCTATGCCTCGCTGATCGCGATCAGGCAGGATGATCTGAAACGTCTCGTTGCTTATTCTTCCATCGCCCACATCGGACTCATGTGCGCTGCGATCTTCTCTGAAACAGAGAGTGGCATGCAGGGTGTGATGATCCAGATGTTCAACCACGGTATCAATATCATCGGTCTGTGGCTGGTCGTGGAAATGATCGAAAGACAATTCGGTACCCGCAAGATCTCTGAACTCGGTGGTTTGGCGCAGAAAGCACCCGCGATGGCGATCCTGCTGGTGATCGTGGCGCTGGCCAATATCGCGCTGCCGCTTACCAATGCTTTCCCTGGTGAATTCCTGATGTTCAATGGCATCTTCAGTTCAACGGTAACGCAATATTATTTATGGTTCACGGTACTGGGCGGACTCAGTATCATCTTCGGCGCGGTCTATACGCTGAATATGATCCGCAAAGTGTTCTACGGTGAAAGCAATGCGCTGACAGCCGGTGCACAGGATATCCGCTGGAATGAGCAACTGGCACTGGGAGTGATCGTTATCCTGATCCTCTGGCTGGGTGTTTGTCCGCAAACGCTGCTCAATACCGTACAGGAGACCGCTCATTCTATTTTAAATAAAGCAGATGTGCTGCCCTATATAAGAAAGCACTAATTACAGGAAATTATGAATGCATTATTATTATCGGCTTTAATGGGTGTGGTGATGATGTTCAGCGGTATCGTGCTGAAGTCCAAAGCCGCCATCCGTAACATTGCGATCGCAGGCATGCTGGCACTGCTGCTGGTGAATATCCTTGAAATGAACGGGACCGTGTTCCTTGTCATTGATTCCAAAGGCATGATCGGCTTCGACCGTTTCGCACTGTTGTTCAATTCGATCATCTTCTTCTCAACCTTCCTGTACCTGACCTTGTCCGCAAGGGATATGGAAAAGGTAGGGGTGAATTATGCCGAATACCTGGCGCTCATTTTCTTCATCCTTTGCGGTATCGCGCTGGTTTCATCTTTCCGCTCGCTGATCATCCTGTTCCTGGGTATTGAGATCATCTCCATCCCCCTGTACATTCTGACGGGCAGTGATAAGCTTAACCTGAAGAGCAATGAAGCTTCCCTTAAATATTTCCTGCTGGGATCATTCTCTACCGGACTGATGCTGATGGGCATCGCGCTTATTTATGGTGCAAAAGGAACTTTCTATACCAGTGGTATCAATATGGTGAACGGGGCGATCTCTCCGCTGCTCATCGCGGGAATGCTGCTGCTGATGTTTTCCATGGCTTTCAAGGTATCTGTTGCGCCCTTCCATTTCTGGACACCGGATGTGTATGATGGCGCGCCGACCGTTTTCACTTCCTTCATGGCTACGATCGTGAAAGCGGGTGTATTCATCGCTTTCATCCGTTTATTCGATGAGGGCTTTGCGTCACAGCAACCCAAATGGAAACTGATCATCGCCATCCTCACTGCAGCAACACTCCTGATCGGTAATATCACTGCCGTATTCCAGCAGAGTGTGAAGCGCATGCTGGCTTATTCCAGTATCGCCCAAGCGGGCTTCATGTTATTGTCCGTGTATGCCATGAGTCCGGATTCTAAAGAAGGTCTGATCCTGTATGCTGCGGCCTATTGCATGGCAACGATCGGCATCTTTGCGGTCCTTATCAAAATGAGTGACTATACTTTCGATGGCTTTAACGGATTCGCGAAACAGCAACCATTGCTGGCGGCCGTTACCACGATCTTCCTGCTTTCCCTGGCCGGTATCCCGCTCACGGCTGGTTTTATGGCCAAATTCTATATGATCAAAGCGGCGATGTACAATTCCGGATTGCTCTGGCTGCCCATTCTGGCACTTGTCATGGCGGCGGTATCCGTTTCTTACTATTTCCGGGTCATTCAGGCCATGTATTTCAGGGAAAGCAGCACACCTTCAACCCTAACCGTGACCCCGGCTTTCAGGTATACGCTGGTGGCCCTGGCGGCGCTGGTGGTCCTGCTGGGGATCTTCCCGAACCTGCTGCTCGCCTGGCTTTATTTTTAGTGTTTGCCGTTCATAACGAATCCGGCCGGATTGCCCCATCTTTCACTAATTTCGGGGTGAGGTTACAGTATGAATTTCCGAGATATCTTTTCACTGGCGTTCCGCACTGTGCGCAGTAATAAACTGCGGACCGGTCTAACCGTGTCCATTATCGCATTCGGTATCATGGCGCTGATCGGTATCATTACCGCTATCAAGGCGATGAATCAAAAGTTCACCGAAAGTTTTTCTACCATGGGCGCGAATGGATTTTCCATACGTTTCAAGGAAAGGAATATCCGTTTTGGCGGCGGTGGGAATAATTCGGAACTCAAGCTTTCCAAAAAAGGACAGAAAAAAGAAAAGAAATCAAACCTCGGCAAGATCATTACGAAAGAAGAAGTGGAACAGTTCCTGAGGTCTTATACATTTCCCGCTACGAAAAGTGTTTCCATTTTCGCGAACAGGAGCAATATCATTTCAACAGGCAACCGCAAGACCAGTCCGAATGTGATGATGTTCGGTGGGGATGAAAATTTCCTGTTGCTGAATGGGTTCTCATTGCAATATGGCCGGAACTTCAATGTAACGGATGTACAATCGGGACGTAATGTCTGTATCCTTGGATATGACGTGGCACAAAAACTTTTCAGGGAAGGCAGTGAGCGTGCCGTGAATGAAGTGGTACGGATCAACAGTATTCCGTTCCGCGTATTAGGTGTACTTGAAAGCAGGGGCTCGAGTTTCGGTTTCAGTCGCGATAATGTGGTACTGACCACCTATACCAATGTCGACAGAAATTTCCCTTCAGGATTCTCTTATACGATCGGACTCATGGTGGCAGACCTGCACCAGGTTGAAAACGCGATGGGTGAAGCGGAAGCCAGTTTCAGGGGGATCCGGAAATTGTCGACCACCGAGGAAAGCAATTTTGTGATCGACCGGAGTGACAGTGTAGCAGAAAAAGCCATGAACAGCCTGGGATTTTTAACT
The DNA here is from genome assembly GCA_029555415.1 of Bacteroidota bacterium. Classification (GTDB taxonomy): domain Bacteria; phylum Bacteroidota; class Bacteroidia; order Chitinophagales; family Chitinophagaceae; genus JAKPSI01. Next base: position 59,349 of record JAKPSI010000031.1, read on the forward strand.
ATATCCGCTACGGTGATCGGCCTGATTACGCTGATCGGTGCGGCGATCGGACTGATGAACATCATGCTGGTGTCGGTTTCTGAGCGGACCAAGGAAGTGGGGCTGATCAAGGCGATCGGCGGGCAGAGCGTGATGGTCAGGCGTCAGTTCCTGATGGAAGCGATCATTATCAGTATGCTGGGCGCCTTTTTCGGGATCATCCTGGGGGTGTTCGTAGGCAATTTATTCTCCATGGTTTTACACACCGGTTTCGTTGTTCCGTGGAATTGGGTGTTTTATGGCATCTTCATATGTACACTGGTCGGTTTGGGCGCTGGTTTATACCCTGCCCTGAAGGCGGGAAGGCTGAATCCGATCGAGGCACTCCGGTACGAATAACTGTTAGTTTACTGACGGTCATCAGTAAACCCGGAACCGGGGAGTCAATTTGTTATCAAATTATTTATCAAGGACTTGTTCCATATCAAAAAATCCTTAACTTGAAGCCCCTTCATATAAAAGGAGGGGGAAAGAAATTTTTTTAACCACTTTTTTCTTAGAATTGTAGCTCCGAAAAAAGTTATTCCTTTTAATTTTTAAAAAACACTAAAAACAAAGATCATGGCTGAGACTAAACCAACTGCATCAGTTAAGGCTACCTCCGTTCAGGCAAAGAAAACGAGCAATGCCATTTCATGGATCGCACCCGTAGTCTGTATTCTGGCAGGTTATTCAATTTGGCGTTTTATCCTGGGCGACCCCAGTGGATTTGAAGTGAAAGGTTCCGGCTGGTTCTGGCCTGATCACAGCAAGCCGAAAGATGCATTGCACAGGATCTACGAAGGTGGTATCATCGTTCCCTTGCTGATCGGTATGCTGCTGATGGTATTCACATTCTCTATTGAGCGTTACATGACGATCCGTAAAGCGCTCGGAAGCGGTTCTATTTCTGATTTCATCCGTAAAGTACAGTATCACCTGGCTAACCGTAACATTGACGCGGCTCTTTCTGAGTGCGACAAACAACGCGGTTCAGTTGGTAATGTAATGAAAGCAGGTCTCCGCCGTTACAAAGAAATGATCTCTGAAGGCAACCTGAATACTGAACAAAAAGTTCTGGCTATCCAGAAAGAAGTGGAAGAAGCTACTGCACTTGAGCTGCCGATGCTTCAGAAGAACCTGGTGTTCCTCTCTACCATCACTTCAGTGGGTACCCTGATCGCCCTTCTCGGAACGGTAATCGGTATGATCAAATCCTTCTCTGCCCTTGGTGAAGAAGGTGGTGCTGGTGCTGCCGGTAAACTGGCGGTTGGTATCTCTGAGGCCCTGTATAACACGGCACTGGGTATCGGTACATCCGCGCTGGCCCTGATCATGTACAACGTATTTACCACTAAGATCGATGCGATCACTTATGGCATTGATGAGTCTGGTTTCACCCTGACACAGAGCTTCGCTTCTCTTTACAAATAAGAGAGACGGAACTGTATGGAAAAATGAATCCTAATCATCTTACAATTAAAAATTGAATCATGCCAAGTGTTAAAATACCGAGGAAAAGCACTGACTTTGACATGACTCCTTTCGTGGATATTGCCTTCCTCATTCTTTCGTTCTTCATGCTGGCAACAAAATTCAAGCCGCCTGAACCGGTGGAGATCACTACACCGAATTCCGTTTCTTCAGAACCACTTCCGGAGAACGACGCGGTGATGATCACGATCGATAAAAACGACAAGGTTTACTTCTCTATTTTTTCTGAGAAAGACCCGGGCGTTTTCGATCAGATCATCAAGGATCTGAATACGCAGAAGAACCTGAATCTTACGAATCAGGAAATGGTCAATTTCAGGAAAACAGCTTCAGTTGGCGTTCCTTTCTCCAGTCTGAAATCCCTGCTCGGTGTAGCTCCGGATGATCAGAAGAACGTTAATCAGCCTGGTATTCCTGTTATGGACTCCGCGACCAATGAGCTCGTTTGGTGGATCTCCGAAGCGCAAAGTGCCTTTTCCGGCAAAGCGCTGAGGTATCTTATTAAAGGAGATGCAAAGTCGAAATACCCCACTTTTGAAGCGGTGGTAAGTGCCCTTAAGCGCAATGATCAGTTCAAATACAACCTGGTGACAGCTCCGGAAGATGTTCCGGCCAACTCCGCCCTGGATGTATTTAACAGAACACAGCCTGCGGACGCTAAAAAATAGAAATTAATTTTAATTAATAAAACGTAATTGATATGGCAAGTATAGATACCGGTGGTGGCGATAGTGGCCACAAAAAAGGACCGGGGGTCAAGAAAGCCAAGAAACTTTCTACCCGCGTGGACATGACGCCCATGGTGGACCTGGGGTTTCTCCTGATCACCTTCTTCATCTTTACGACTACCATGAGCAGTCCTACAACAATGGACCTGAACATGCCCAAGGATACGAATAAGGACGAAGAGCTGAACAAGACAAAGGAATCAGGTGCGCTGACGGTCCTGCTGGGAAAAGGCGACCAGGTCTACTATTATGAAGGCCAGCTTTTACCCGATGCTTCTAACTTCAAACAGACCACTTTCAAAGGGATCCGTGATGAGATCATCAGTAAGAAAAAATCTGTGATCAGCGCTTACAGGACCGATGCCGATTGTGAGGCAAAAGCCCGTGAGAAAGGAAGACCGGTGAGTGACTGTGCGGAGCAGGACTTCGTGGTGGTGATCAAGCCTGACAAAGAAGCCACTTATAAGAACACAGTGGACATCCTCGACGAAATGACGATCAACAGGGTAAAACGTTTTGCCATGGTGAAGATCCTTGATGTTGAGCAGCAGCTGATCAATGTTACTGAAGCAAACGCAGGCATTAAATAATGCAAAGTGGTGTGGAAATCACCGCTTAGTGAATCTAATTTTAAACAAACTCAATAATGGAAGCCAATAAAATACTTTCAGCCGACATTCTTGACCTGCTTTTCGAAGACAGGAACAAGGAATATGGGGCTTACGATCTGCGTAAGACCTATAACAGGCGGATTACCAGGGCTTTGATCATGACCGCATCCGTGGCGCTGCTCGCGCTGATCGGCTCGGCCCTGGCAAGCACCCTGAAAAACAACGGCGCCAAGAAACTGAAGATGACCGAAGTGACCCTTCAGGACATCAAACAGGAAGAAAAGAAAGAGGAGCCGCCTCCGCCGCCCCCGCCCAAGCAAGAACCCCCCAAAGTGGAAATGACCAAGTTCACACCTCCCAAGATCGTAAAAGATGAAGAGGTGAAGAAAGAGGACATCCCCCCTGTGGTTGAAGACCTGAAAGACACCAAGATCGACGTTCAAAGTCAGGAAGGTGTGAAAGATGAGGGTATCGTAGCTGAAAAGGTCGACGAGGGTAAACAGATCGTTGAAGAAAAGAAAGAAGACGACGAAAACAAGATCTTTGATAAGGTAGAAATTGAAGCCGGCTTCCCCGGTGGCGAAGGCAAATGGCGTTCGTACCTGGAAAGAAACTGTAATGGTCAGGTAGCTTCCGATAACGGTGCACCCGAAGGAACCTACACAACTATCGTTCAGTTCGTGGTGGATAAGGAAGGCAATATCTCCGATGTTCGCCCCCTCACCAACCATGGTTTCGGTATGGAAGATGAAGCAATGCGTGTTATTAAAAAAGGACCGAAATGGACACCCGCTGTTCAGAACGGCCGTAACGTAAAAGCTTACCGTAAACAACCGATCACGTTCGTGGTTACCGGTGAATAACCGGATCCCTTTACATCATAAAACCTCCCGCATTCCGGGAGGTTTTTTTATGCCCTGCCGGGGCCTGACAGCCTGCCAATCGCCCGAATTCAGCTAATTTTGAACGCATGACACACAGGCTTACCGGCTGGGACGACACGATCGTGGCATTGGCCACTCCGCCCGGCGTGGGTGCCATCGGTGTCATCCGCCTCAGCGGTAAACAGGCCTGGCCCATCACGGCCCAAATGTTCAGCAGTAAAGACCTGCTGCAACAATCCTCCCACACCATCCATGTTGGTCTGCTGCGCGACAGTGATCAGATACTCGATGAGGCCGTGGTATCCCTTTTCCGTGGTCCGAAGTCCTACACCGGAGAAGATGTCGTGGAGATCAGTGCGCATGGTTCTCCTTTCATACAGCAAACGATCATAGATGCCTGCATTCAGCGGGGCGCCAGACTGGCAAAGGCAGGAGAGTTCACACAAAGGGCATTCCTGAATGGCAAACTGGATCTGGCGCAGGCGGAAGCCGTGGCGGACCTCATCGCCAGTTCCACCGAAGCCTCCCGTAAAGCGGCCATCCATACCATGCGGGGCGGGTTCTCTGAACAGCTCCGGGCTCTCCGGGAACAACTGATCCGTTTCGCGGCACTGATCGAACTGGAACTTGATTTTTCACAGGAAGATGTGGAGTTCGCGGATCGGGATCAATTCTATGCGCTGATCGGGGAAATGGAACAGGTCACGGGAAAACTCATCGCTTCCTTCCGTCTGGGTAATGTGATCCGTAATGGTGTTTCCGTAGCGATCATCGGAAAACCGAATGCCGGAAAATCAACATTACTGAACGCCTTGCTGCAGGAAGACCGCGCAATCGTCAGTGATATTCCCGGCACGACACGTGATACGATCGAAGAACTGATCAATATAGACGGTATCTTATTCCGTCTCATCGATACCGCGGGTATCCGCACCGGCACCAGTGATATCATTGAATCCGCGGGTATGCAGCGCAGTCTGGATAAAATGCGCGGCTCCGATCTGGTGGTTTATTTGTTCGATTGTCAGGATCCGGTTGAAGAAGTGCTGGCGAAAAAAGCCGAGCTGGATGAAGCGGGCCTGAATTATCTGCTGGTGGCGAATAAGCTCGACAGAACGGATGAAGCTGCAACCCGTGCAGCATTCAATATTCCGGGCGGTGTGATCTTCATTGCAGCCAAAGATCACCGGCATCTGGAAGTACTGAAAGAAAGAATGGTGGACAGCGTCCTGAAAGGAGAAGTGAGTACCGAAAATACCGTCATCACCAACGCCCGCCATTACCATGCATTAAAAGAAGCGGATAAATCCCTGCTGGAGATCCGCTCCGGACTTGATAAGAAATTACCCGGCGACCTGCTTGCCGCGGACATCCGCCGTTGTCTTCATTTCCTGGGCGAGATCACCGGAGAGGTAACGAATGAGGATATGCTGGATTATATATTCAGTAAATTCTGTATCGGAAAATAATTCGGAAAAAATTATTCCACTTTCAATTAGCATGACCACGGTCACCTGTGTTCTCTGCATTCAGTGCTAACTTGCCGGTCCCACAATTACATTCACTATTCTCTTTTTTATGCAGCAGGATCCCAAATTGAAAAGGCCGGTCGTTTATTCATGTTCAGGAAGTACCCATGCCGGGCAACTGGCCAATTCGATCGCGGTGCGTTTGTCGGGAGAAGGTATCGCGGAGATGTCCTGCATCGCAGGGGTGGGTGGTAAAGTGGAACCATTGCTTGGAGCCGCTGCTTCCGGAAGAAAGATCATCGCCATTGACGGATGCAGCCTGGGTTGTTCAAAGGTTTGTCTGCTTCAAAATAAGTTATCGCCGGATATCCATATCGATCTGTCGGACTGGGGTGTTGACAATAAAGACCATATTGCGGTCAGCCAGCGTGAAACAGATCTGCTCCTTCAAAAAGTAAAGGATGTGATCGGTGTTGATCGCCTGGAAGTAAAACCCGGACTGGCAGATGCTATTGAGGTTCGTGAAATTTCCGGAAAGAAGCAGTTGAAACAATTCATCGATCTGCCATACAGACTTTATCAGGGCAATCCGTACTATGTACCGCAATTGAAGCGGGATGTGGCTGCTACATTCGATCCCGCGAAGAACCCGGCATTGGAATTCTGTGAAGCACGTTACTGGATGGCGTACCGAAAGGGTGTTGCTGTCGGGAGGATCGCGGGGATCATCAATCATGCGTATATCCGCACATGGGGTAAGAAAATGATGCGCTTCGGATGGATGGATATGGAGAATGACCCGGCCATTGCGAAAGCGTTATTGGCGGAAGTAGAGAAATGGGCGAAGGAGAAAGGTATGGAAGGCGTACATGGCCCCCTTGGGTTCACCAATTTTGATTATGCCGGTTTCCTCACCAGGGGATATGACCAGAAAGGGACCTTCGCCACGATCTATAATTACCCGTATTATATCACGGCTTTGGAAGCGGCAGGATATGCAGGCGAAGTGGATTGGGTGGAATATAAGATCCGTATGCCTGAAAAGCCTACAGAGCGACTCATTAAACTGGCCGGGATCGTGGAGAAAAGGAATAACCTGAAGATCGTACGCGCCTTGAAGACAAAGGCCTTACTGAAATACGGGAAGGACATCTTTACACTGATCAATGAAGCTTATGAGGGGCTTTTCGGATTCGTGCCCCTGAATGAAAAGCAGATCGCTTATAATACCCGGAAATACCTCACGTTCATCCGGCCGGAGTATGTTTCCATCGTGCTGGATAAAGATGATAAGTTGGCCGCGTTTGGCATCACGATGCCTTCTCTTTCTGACGCCCTGCAAAAAGCAGGCGGGCAACTGTATCCCACCGGATTCTTACATATGCTGCGTGCATTCGGCAAGAATCAATTCGCGGACCTGTTGCTGGTAGCGGTCAGAAAAGACCTGCAGGGAAAAGGATTGAATGCGATCCTGATGAATGAATTGTCGATCTCTTATATCAATAAAGGGATCCGTTTCGCGGAATCAAATCCGGAGCTGGAAGAGAATGTGAAGGTGCAGGCGTTGTGGCAGTATTTTGATGCGGAACAGCATAAGAGGAGGCGCTGTTATATTAAACAATTGTGAAGAGCAGGACGATACTGAGGATCCTGAAACATCCGCTTTTTTTTGAAAATACAGGATAAGCATTTAATTTCCTCTATGCTTAGGAAGATCAGGAATATTATGATTATTTGCTTTGTTCTAAGCAACAAACAGGTAAATGCTCAATCGCACATGGGAAGTTCCCCCTTTAGTAAGATCAAAGAAATTCCGCTTGCGGTCTCTCCGGTCCCGTTTGGTGACATTCAGCCGGATGGTTGGCTGAAGGATGAACTCAGACGTAATCTTGCAGGATTCACCGGGCAGCTTGATAGTCTTGTCCCTGAACTTTTTTCCCGCGATGATATTTATGGTAAGGACCGGCTGAAAAAAGAAATACGTCATAAGGATGTAGGTGCATTGTCGGATGATGGCGCCTTCCAGACCCAGTTCCTATGGTGGAACAGTGAAACGCAGAGCAACTGGCTTGACGGATTCATCCGCACGGCTGCATTACTTCATGATAAGACACAGCTAAAAAAGGTAAAGTGGCTGACAGACTGGCTTCTGTCTACGCAGGACCCGGACGGGTATTTAGGGATCTATGATAAAGAACTCCGTTATCATTTTAATAATGAGAATGGTGAATTATGGTCAAAGACAACTTTATACCGGGCCTTGCTGGGCTGGTATGAATTCACGAAGGATAAGAATGTGCTGGGAGCTATCGAAAAAGCAGTGGCCGATGTGATGAGTCATTATCCTGTCAATGCATCCAGGCCTTTCCGGTCAGAGAACCCCAATGCGGGAGGCGTCACACATGGCCTGGCATTTACGGATGTACTGGAGCGATTATATCAACTTACAGGGAAGAAAGTATATGCTGACTACATTGTTTTTTTATACAAGAATTTCTCTGAGGAAACATTGAATGAGGATGCGCAATTCGCAAAGCTGATGGACCCGGAAAAGTCCCTGATGGGTCATGGGGTGCATGTATATGAACATCTGCGTTCTATTGCAGCAGCATATCAGATCTCAGGCAATCCTTCCCTGAAGCATGCGCTGGATCTTTTTCTGGTGAAGATCGGTGTGGAACTGAACCCTTCGGGCGGACCTGCCGGAGATGAATTCATCGGAGGCCGTAAGGCAGACGCTACGGAAACCGGCTATGAATTCTGTTCGCTACATGAATTGATGTCGGGATGGATCAGTCTGTTCTCAAAGACAGGCTCAACGGAATATGGCGACAGAGCGGAACAGTTGTACTTCAACGCAGCCATGGGTGCCGTACATCCTGAGGAGAGTGCGATCTGTTATCTGAAGACCGATAATGCCTTATATCTTACAGGTGGCAAGCACGGAGATACAACTGATAAGAATCAAACCCGTTACCGTTACTCTCCTGTGCACAAAGAGGCTGCTGTATGTTGTGTGCCCAATGCGGGAAGGATCGGCCCTGAGTATATCGGGCACATGTGGATGTCAGATCAGGAAGGTTTGATAGCCACTTTATTTGGACCCTGCACTATCAATACAAGTGTCAGAGGCAAGGAGATCCGGATCACAGAAGTTACATCGTATCCTTTTGAACATCATATACGTTTTCTGATCTCTGCCAGGGAAGCACATTCAACCACTATCAAAGTACGCAGGCCAGCCTGGGCAACCGGAGTGTTAGCTTCTGCGCCTTATAGTGAGTCCGGAGGTTTTCTCGTCTTTAAAAAGAGCTGGAAGCAGGAAGATGAACTGGAGATCAGCTTTCAAACCGCGACAAGCACGAAGCTGACCCGTACCGGGCAGGTATATTTTATGAATGGCCCATTGGTCCTTTGTAATCCGGTAGAAGGTGTTCAAAAGATCACTAAAGTTTATCCTGTATCTGAGCTTCGTGAATCTGTTTATTATCCCGTCAGCACCGCTGCATGGCAATATAATGACCAGGCTGTATCCCAACCGGATCCACAGAAAATGGAATTCAATACACAGATGTACGATCCGGCTTCAGGCAAAACCGGAATGGTGAAGCTGGTGCCAATGTTCCATACTATTTTAAGGAGAGTGACTTTTGATGTAAAACACTAGAAAGGGCTGTCAGTCCTTGGTTACAGGTGTGTTTGAGTCGGCCTGTATCTTGTTACCCCATGCATTGGTGCCATGCATCATGGCCTGTTTCGTTTTCCAGATCCCCATTTGCTTGAAGATATAGCAAACGAGCAGCATAAAAAGCGCCAGAATGGCCAGACTGATCTCAGGCCGCAGGTCGCGCAGCCAGTAACACAGCAACAGAACGATACCGTGCACCAGGCAGATGACGCGTGATGCAAAGAGGTGACTGAATCCGGTATTGGTCAGGATGTGGTGAATATGAATGCGGTCCGCGACGAAAGGCGATTTGCCGTTCCAGATCCGGATCGCGAAAACGCGGGTGGCGTCAAAGACCGGGATCAGAACGATGCCTGCCGCAAAAACGGGAGCGTGGTTGAGAACGGGGTTGGCGGAGACCAGGTTCACTTCCAGTAAACGGATACAGAGTACCGCGACCACAAAGCCGAGTACAAGTGATCCGGTATCGCCCATGAAAATGCGTGCAGGGTTGAAATTATAATACAGGAATGCCAGCAGGGCTCCGGATAATGCGAATGCGATCAGCGCGGTATTGGCATCGGCAGAAAGGGTGAGGAACATACCCAGGATCATAAGGCTCATGAAGCCGAGTCCGCCGGCGAGTCCGTCGATCCCATCGATCAGGTTGAATGCATTGGTGATGCCCACGATGGCCAGTACGGTGATCGTGTATTGCGCGGAAATGGTCAGGTCAGTGATCCCGAACAATCCTTCGAAACTGGTGATCCGGATCCCGGATAGA
>JAKPSI010000048.1 GCA_029555415.1 Bacteroidota bacterium
ATCAGCGCTTTTTGAATAGTTTTTTGGCGCCAGTTCGATACTGCCCATAAACCAATGCAAAAAAGGCCAATTAGAAACGGTTCGCGCATCTGTGAACTACCCAGTAACACGCCCTCCGGATAGAGTACGTAGAACCATCCAGCAACCATTGCCGCCAATTGCCCCCAGCGTTTTTGCACAAACTGGAACAGGAAACCCAATCCAATGGACATCAATAAAGCGCCAAGGATGGTAATCAGGAGCGGCCTGGCCACATCAGGACTGAGAAACCGGTAAATTAAGGCAGTAATAAAGAGTAAGCCGCCGTATTGATCACCCTGAATTGAATTAGAAAAGGCGGTGAAAAGGGAATCTTCACTTGATGCCAATGCGAATGCCTGAACATTGCGCGTATAAGCATCAGAATAAACAAAGCCGGCATTCTGGACCTCGTTATCATATCCCAGCACCGGAAGCCCGTTATGTAACAAGATCCCTGTGAGCAGCCTCAGCAAAAACGCCGTAATCATCATGATGGCCAGCGCTTTTTCGCCGCTCAATCCACGCCACACCCTCAGACCGATGAAAAAGCCAGGCCAGAACAGCACTCCAGTCGCCAGCCACGCATTCATCCATGGCCCAGGCTGCATGAACGCGGCTGCTGCAGCTAAGATTAACGCAGAAGCCAGAGAAATCAACAGGTCGTACACAATTTGAGGAAGTCGTTTCATGGTCAAAAAACCGCCCGTCGAAGATTTTTTCCACTTATTGATATGCTGTGCTCAAGCGGATTATATCTTATTTCAGGCAGCCAATTTTTACCCCGTGGAGCAGCCCATCCACGAGCCCTGTGCGCAGATCTACTGAAAGGTTCGATAAGATTTATTTTGTCGGAACCGGGCAAGTGGATGGAACAGGTTCCAGATCGTTAAGGATCTTCGCGTAAAGAATATCTGGAAGCAGCTCGATATCCTCTTTGAAGTAGTCGCGCAGGATCAGCCTGAAGGTGTTCACTGGTGTGATTGTTTCATAGAGATCTTTCTGCACGTCAGCCGGCAGATAAAATGCGTTAAGGATCTTATGTTTGTTTAAACCCGTGGTGATCATGTGCGCCCCGTGATCACCCTGAATAATGATGATCGGCGGCACATCTGATTTTGCGATCAGGGTATCAACCAGTTGTAACACGCGTTTGTTGATGTAAGAAACCATATCGAGATAAGGGGGAATGTTCCCCTCTGCAGTCTCTGGATTGTAAGTGTAACGGAAATTACCATTTGCATCATACACATACGGCCCGTGAGGTGCGTTGATGTGCGCGTATACGAAATAATTGCCTTCTCGAGTTGGGAATTCTTCCAGCGAGTCCAGTACATAATTGGTCTGCATGTACCAGTAACTGGCATAACCAATGGCACTTTCCCGAGAATCCGAAAGGAAGAACCAGTCAGGAATAAGATCAAACTGGACCGGATTCATTTTGTACAATTCAAATAGCGGGCGCAGCAAGGTGGTTTCGAAATATAACCGGGC
>JAKPSI010000074.1 GCA_029555415.1 Bacteroidota bacterium
TGCTGAAACATCTATCAGGCAGAACAATTGAAACAGCAACAGGTATGGTCGCAGACAGGAGGCCATCAGTTGATCGGTTGGCAGAATTGGTTCGCGAACCAAATCTACGATTAATGGTCACGAAACAACAGCCGCCCGTCACCCGGGCCGATCAGGTCAATCCGGTAATGACGCCGTCCACCACATCGATCTTCATGGCTGAAGGCGTGGCGGGCAGTCCCGGCATCCGCATCATTTCACCGCAAACGGCCACGATGAAACCGGCACCGGCATTCACGACCACATCATCGACTGTGATCTCGAAATCCTTATACGTGTATAATTCTTCCGGTATGTCCGTGAAGGAATACTGCGTTTTGGCAACGCAGACCGGGAAATGGCCGAAGCCGAGTGTTTTGATCCTTTTCAGGTGTTGCCGTGCTTTTTTCTCCAGATGGATGCCTGCGCCGCCGTAGATGCGGGTGACGATCTTCCTGATCTTCTCTTCCACCGTATCATCCTGGTCATAAGTGAACTGTATGGGTGCAGGCGGCTCCTGAGTCATTGCAACGATCTTTTCAGCAGCTTCCATGGAACCGCTTCCCCCTTCATTATAGGCATTGCTGACCGCGAATTCAACCGCGTGAGAAGTGCACCAGTTGCGGATCGCAGCGATCTCTTCATCACTGTCGAAATCAAAACGATTCAGCACGACAAGTACTTTCTGCCCGAAAGAGCGGAGGATACCGATATGCTTCTCCACATTGCGCATACCCAGTTGTAAGGCAGCCGGATCGGGTTCTTTGATCTTTGATGCGGGTACTTCACCATGCAGTTTGACGGATTGTGTGGTAATGACCAATACACTCAGTGCGGGACTGAAGCCTGCTTTACGGCATTTGATATTGAAGAATTTCTCTGCACCGAGATCACTGCCGAAACCGGCTTCGGTGAGTACATAATCGCCCAGTTGCAATGCGGTGCGGGTGGCGATGATGGAATTGCATCCATGCGCAATATTGGCGAATGGGCCGCCATGCACCAGCGCGGGTGTGCCTTCCAGGGTCTGCACCAGATTCGGAAGGAATGCATCTTTCAGCAGAGCGGTGATCGCGCCGCCGACTTTCAGGTCGCGGGTCGTGAACGGAGTATCCCCTGCCGTATAACCCAGCAGGATATCATCCACTTTGGTCCGGAGTTCTTCCAGGGTTTCGGAAAGACAAAGGATGGCCATCAGTTCTGAGGCGGGGGTGATATCGAATCCGGCTTCCTGGGGCAGGCCGTTCTTCTCTCCGTGCAGTCCGGTAATGATGAAACGGAGTGAGCGGTCGTTCACATCCATGACCCTTCTCCAATAGATGTCTTTCATCTCATTCTGAGTGCCTTGCTGATGATAATTATAATTTTCCAGCAAGGCTGAAAGCATATTATTCGCGGAGCTGATCGCGTGAAAATCGCCGGTGAAATGCAGATTGATCTCATCTGCCGGAACGAGCTGTGATTGGCCGGCACCGGTGGCGCCGCCCTTCATACCGAAGCAGGGTCCCAGGGATGGTTCACGCAAGGCCAGAATGGCTTTTTTACCGATACGGCGCAGTCCATCAGCCAACCCGATCGAAGTGGTCGTTTTGCCGTTCCCTGCCTTTGTAGGGGTAATGGAGGTAACCAGGATCAGTTTACCGCAAGGGTCTGCGGGTGCAGCATGGGCCTTGATCTTGGCTTTTTGATCTCCATATGTAATGATCTGATCGGGCCTGAGGCCGAGTTTTTCCAGTGCCATAGCGGCAACCGGACTGAGGGGTAATGACATAGCAAGCAATTTTTCTGAGACAAAGCTATAAGGGACAGGCAGGTAGTCAGTTGACTGCTGTCATGGCCCCTAATGAGTTCAGGCTGAAAATACCCGTTTTTCATCATGCCGATACTTGAATTCTGATGGGCTAAATTCTGCCGGTTTTATGGTCAAAAATAGGCAAAAATGAGGGCTGTTTTTTCGTAGAAATACGCCGGATGGGCCGATTTGCTCCGTATTTTTCCTGTTGTGTTTAGAAAATTTACGATTTTTTTTGAACCGATTTATAATCTGTATTGAATTGTAAAACAAATGATTAAGAGAGTTTGCAGAAATTACGGTGCGGAAAACACGGAGTTTTCCTAAGTAAAAGTTATGAAATACGGAAACCCGACTCTATTTTGTGCTCCCGTTCCATTGAAAACTAAACACAATACCTTGAAAGCATTAATCCTTCCCGTACTATTCGCTAGTCTCCTTTTCGGAGCCTGTGCAAAAGAAAAGATCAGCAATATCCCTGCTGATACCTGTTTTTCCCAGATCGACAATCCTTCAGGCAGAACATATTCTTCTGATTCAGTAGTTGCGGTAATGTATGCTAAAAAGAACTGCGGCATCATTCCGCTTAGCAGTAAGAATTACTGGGTATATGAAGATTCTATTTTCAACGACGGCATTCTTGCTTCCGTACAATACGATACACTCCGTTTTACTTCTACATACCAGTCGCTTTCCGATAACCTCATCTGGTGGCAGGCTAATATTCAGGTAGGCCTTCCTTCAATGGTTTATGCGAACGACTCTTCCCTGTTCAGTATTTCTGAGCGTATGTTCACACCCAATACGATCGACGCTAAAAAAGACCTGGGCTTATTCGAAGGTGATTCACTTCGTTATCTGACCAGTTTTGATGATGCGGCGGCGCAGGGTCGTTCAGTGAAAATGCAGAGCCCGGTAAAGACCCCGGCTGCAACTTTCAACGACTGGATCCTTTATGAGAAGAACGCGCGCAACTATCGTAAGGATCAGGTGTATTTCAAACCCGGTGTTGGTGTGATCCGCTACACGCAGGAGAAAGCGCCTATGGGTACAAGGACACTCAAACTGCAGCAGGTTTCCACACTCGTTGCATTCCATTTTGAATAAGATATTTTTCGACTACAGATTTCCGGACGGTAAAACGGCCCCTTTCCAGGGGCCGTTTTCATTTAAGAGGAGCTGTAAGCTACAAGCTGCAAGCTTCAAGTATGTTCTAAGCTAAATCAAATGCGCATTGATGAACTGATATCTATTATCCATTCTCCATTTTCCATTCTCAACTAATAAAAAAAAGAGCCCGCTCCTTTCGGAAACGGGCTCCATCTATGCTTGCTGTTAAAGGCCGGTATTATGGAAGGGTGATCAGCCTGTGCTTGTTCCCGTTATCCCAGGTAAGGAGGGCTTTGTCGTCACAGTCTCCATTGTTGGGTGCGCCGTAATTCAGGAACAGGATGCGGCTATTGATCTTTATCTTCAGCAGACCGTCGCTGATCCAGGGGCAGGCCACTTTTTTGATCAGTGGTGATTCGGTGTTCAGGTTCACCGTGATGCCATTATTGAATTCTGTTTTGGAGCGTGTTTCGATGCTGTACACATCATCACGTACGATACGGGTCTGGCCACCTTCGATCTGTTTCACATATTTCAGTCCATTGTAGGTATAACCGCGTCCGCTGGGGAAGGTCACTTTACCACCTACTACTTCCACTGTGAATTTGATGTTACTGTTCTCGCTCAGGTTACTGACGGTCTTGGTACCTTCAATATGCTTGCGGTTCAGGTAAAAATCACGCAAGGTGATGGTCATAACGGAACCGGGGCGGCGGATGGGGCCTGTCAGGAACACGATCACGGCACCACTGCGGAATTTTCCGTCAGCACATACACAACCACTTCCGAAATCGATGGTCACTGTTTTGGGATAGGTACTGTCGTTCGGGGAAACCGTAATGGTAGCGCAACTGCCGATACGCAGACGCAGTTCATCGAATGTGGGGATACCGCGGCCTGTGGGGCTGCCCACTTCTTCCTCGGCGGCTGTCATGCTCACATCTTCCACATCGTCGAAGCTGGCTTCGGTCTGTGTGCTTTCATCGGAATACGTGGCGGCTGCTTCTTCGGTCACTGCAGTTTCTGTTGCGACCTGACTGGATTCTTTCTGGCAGGAATACAACACGATCACAAAAGTGAATGCTGCTAAGAACACGGTAAGTTTCGTAAGGTTCATTGATAAAGTTTTCATGGTAATACTATTTTTTGTTTAATGGTTCAGGAATATTAACGTAAGCTTTGAACTTTCACGGGAACGAAAGTTTAAAACCGATTAATTATTTTATTTTACGGATCGATGCGAACGATCATTTCTTATATACGATCCTATTACCAGCAGATGGATGCCGGTGTACTTTTCATTACTACTCCGCTCATGGCCATGCTGATCTTCCTGAATTATCATTTCGGGATCGACAATGACATCACGCATCACTATGACTTCCTGTACAGTTTTACCGGCCGTTACCTCATTTACCTGACGGCCTTTTGCATACCCTGGATACTGTATTATTTAAAAGGTGACCGCACCTATTTCAGGCAGCAAAGATTCCTTTTGCTTCTGTTCTTCGCCCCCGCCATTTTCGCCCTGAAAACCGCGCTGAATCTGCCATTGCCGTTTTCAGACGATCCCGGATGGAATGTGTACTGGAACCGTGTTTTTCACTGGCCGGTTTTGCTGCTGATCACCTTGTTCTTATTGTATCTCACCTGGAAATGGAATGATAAAGACCAGCCTTTTTACGGGTGGAAAACCAAAGCAATGGACTGGCGTCCTTACTGGATGATGTTACTGATCATGTTACCCCTGATCGCGGCGGCATCCACGCAGAAAGATTTTCTTTCCCACTACCCTAAACTTCAGCTCATTTCCGGAGTCTATGCTTCAGGTGAACCTGCTGTCTGGCAGAAAGCACTCTTCGAATTATCCTACGGAAGTGATTTCATTACGATCGAAACTTTCTTCCGGGGCTTCCTCGTCCTCGCATTTGCGAAATGGGCCGGCAAGGACGCGATCCTTCCCATGGCTTGTTTTTACTGTACGATACATTTTGGCAAACCACTGGGTGAATGCATCAGTTCTTATTTCGGAGGGCTGTTACTGGGGATCGTTGTATTCAATACGCGTTCCATTTTTGGTGGCCTGATGGTACACCTGGGTATTGCGTGGCTGATGGAGATCGGGGGATATATCGGGAATGCGTGGAAGTAAAAAAAAAGTTACAGGCCTGTAAGCCGGATTCTGTCCGGGTTTCATCTTCCTTGCGGAAAACAATTCCCTGGGCCATCATTTATCTGTACCGGCAATTACTCACCGGTCTCAAGCTGCCTACCCTGTAACGCATTCTTTGCAGAATTCGGGCGAGCCGCCCTTCAACGCTACTATACGTGGCATTTCAGCATGCAAGGTTTACCCACGGAACATGTTACCATGAACCATCGTGGGCTCTTACCCCACGTTTTCACCCTTACCCTGGCGGTAAACACCAGGGCAGTTATTTTCTGTGGCACTTTCTGTCACCGGTTGCCCGGTGCCCGGCTCTTCACCGGTGCATCGCTCTGTGCTGTCCGGACTTTCCTCCACCCGCCGAAACGGATAGCGATAGCCCGGCCTGTAACAATGATTTCAAATAACGGACTGCAAATTTAATGATTATCGGCCTCAGTACTGGAAATAGATCTCCGTTGCACCGTATCCATAACGGCTATGATACTGGTTCACAAAGGATTTGACCTCCCTTTTGAGCCGCAGAATGGCGTGTATCTCATCGCGCAGCACCCCTTCTCCCACGCCATGAATGATGGTGAGTGAATGCTGGTGATGGGCCAGTGCCAGGTCATAATATTTTTCAAAGGTGCGCAACTGCAGGGCCATGATCTCATGATTGCGCAGATGTTTCCAGTCGTCACTCAGCTTTTCAATATGCAGGTCCACCACTGAACGGGGCGGATCCAGGTGCTGACGTGCATTTGCGGCATTATAGACCTTGTAACCCTTTGCCGTCAACTTATCCATTTCCAGAAAATCATCATGCTGTTTGTCCGGATAGGTCTCAAACAGTTTATAACTGAAACTGGCTTCATTCTTTTTCCGCATCTCATCGATCTTCGCGAACATTTGTTTGCCACGGAGTTTCAGGGATGTTTCAAAATGAGGCGCCTTTTTCTTATCAGGCGGATCGAGAATGAATTCGAATTCAAAGGAAGGACTGTCGTTCCAGTTCGCGAACGGGACATCGTGGATATAGAAATTCTCGAACGGATTCAGCTGGTTCTTCAGATCGAAATCCGCTTTGCCGAAGAAATGCAGGGTATAAGTAAAATCGTAGCGCTGTTCGGTGCGGTTGATGAGATAGATCTTGAATGCTTCCACCACTTCATCACCGAATTCATCGGTATCCAGTACGGGCAGGAAATTGAGCCACATGCCATCCGCCACCCGCACTTCATTCACCTTCTTCTCTTTCTTCAGGTCATCCACGAATTGCTTCTCCTTTTTGGTAGCGATCTGTTTCTTTTCCGTGAACTGTTTGAAATAGGGAAAATCGACCTGGTCCATATAAACCGGGAACTGCACGCCACCAGCATCGACCATCAGCATCTCTTTGTTGATGATATCAATAATGACCGCCTCTTCGTTGGAATGGAGAATAAGGATCTTATCACCTACCTGATACTTCATCCTGCAAAAATACGCATGCCCGTCTGAAATAGACGGGCATGTCAGTAATTGGACTGAAATATATCCTTAAGCTTTAGCTTCTTTAGCCAGCTTACTGTTTTTGTATCCATAGAGGAAATACAGCACCATGCCGATCGCGAACCAAATACCGAACCATTTCCAGTTGGTACCCGACATTCCGGTGAGCAGGTAGAGACAGGAAACCAGACCCAATAAGGGAATGAGTGAGAATGTCCTGATCCAGCTTAAAACGGCGAGCAGGATACACAGCAACCAGAATACGATGGTTCCGATCTTCATGGCAGGTGTCATGAAAAAGTAACTGGGTGCATTTGCATCGGCACTATGATCCGTCAGATCACCATTGAGGAGCTCTTTAAAATAACTTCCATACTGGATTTGAATGAATGCCAATGTCGCGATGAGGATCAGCGGGAAAATGAATTTACTGTTCACAAAGGGCATATTGAAACCCGTGTGTGTCTTTTCGCGCCGGGGAATGATCAGAAGACCACCACAAACCAGCACGAAGGCGAACAAAGTACCGATACTCGTGAAGTCAAGTACGAAAGTTTTATCTGTGAACAGGATCGGGATACCAACAACGCATCCGGATACGATCGTTGCGAACGAAGGCGTTTTGAATTTCGGATGAATCTTCTGGAATGCAGGCGGTAACAGACCGTCACGGCTCATGCTCATCCAGATACGAGGTTGTCCCATGGAGAATACCAGCAATACACTGGTCATGGCGATTACTGCGCAGAATGCCACCAGGATCTGCATCCAGGGCAGGTTAAGGTTCTCTTTTTCAAAGATGAATGCCAGCGGATCACCCACCCCTGCGAATTTGGAATAGACCACCGCGCCGGTCAGCACCAGTGATAATAAAATATAGATGATCGTACAGATGATGAGTGACCAGATCATACCTTTCGGCAGATCGCGTTGCGGGTTCTTACTTTCTTCCGCCAGCACACTGACGGCATCAAATCCGATATAAGCGAAGAATACACCACTGACGGCAGACATCACGCCGCCAAAACCATTCGGCATAAAGGTGTGTACACCGCTGTCATTGGCCGGTGTCCAGTTACTGAACAAGTGATTAGAAAAGATCATCCCCCCGCCTACGATGATCACCAGTGCTACTACAGCGAGTTTGAGGATCACCATGACATTACTGAAATTCCGGCTTTCCTTTACACCACGAAATACGAGATATGAGATACACAGGTTGATGATGAGTGCAGGCAGGTCGAAGATCATTTTAAAACCACCAACGATGGGCGCATTATTCCAGGCGCTCAGCATCTCTTTATCCGTTGTGCCTGCTTTGATCGCGATCAGGGCTTCATGATAACTGCAGGTGAGATAATCGGGTACATGCACATTCATTTTATGAAGCAGGGAGGTGAAATAGTCACTCCAGGAAAATGCCACATATATATTCCCGATTGAATACTCCATGATCAGCGCCCAGCCGATGATCCAGGCCAGGAATTCCCCGAAAGAAGCATAAGCGTAGGTATAAGCACTTCCTGAAACAGGTATACGGCTGGCGAATTCTGCATAACACAAAGCAGTGAACCCGCATGCGATTCCACAGATCACGAAAAGCAATACCACACCTGGCCCGCCGGCATTCACGGCCGCACCCAAACTGCTGAAGCTGCCGGCTCCAATGATGGCGGCTATTCCGAAAAAGGTAAGGTCACGGGCCGTGAGCACCCTTTTCAAACCATGTTGGTGTATATCATCGGCGGGAAGGTCCGCGTCCTTTACAAGCGTACTGATCGATTTTGTGCGGAACAGGGATTTGAGCATCTGCCTTGGTTTTAGTGATCAAAATAGGCAAAAAGATGCTTGCAGAAAAAAGACATTTTTCCGGATCAATGGTCCCGCTTGACCAGGAATTGCGCCAGTTCCTTCAGGGGTTCTTTGCGTTTGGATAATACGGCCACATCTTCCAGGTGTTGCATGGCTTCATCCAGGTAGCGGTCCTGCAATTGCAGTGCCCATTCATTCACTTTACAGTCGCGGAAGATCTGCAGCACTTTCTCCACTTTATCCGGCGCATGTCCCGCCAGTTGTTCCTGCAAGGCCTGTTTGGCCGCAGGGGCAGCCGTTTCCAGGGCATGGATCAGGAGGAATGTCTTTTTATTGGCGAGAATATCACCTCCGACCTGTTTACCGAATTTTTCCGGATCACCGAATGCATCCAGGTAATCATCCTGCACCTGGAAGGCAATGCCGAGTTTGCGGCCGAATTCATAAATGAGATTCTGGTTCCGTTCGCCGGCTCCGCCCATGATGGCGCCGAGTTTGAGACTGGCGGCCAGTAAGACCGATGTCTTCAATTCGATCATGCGGATATATTCCGGGATCGTGACATTTTCCCTTTTTTCAAAATCCATATCCCATTGCTGGCCTTCACAGACCTCACGGGCGGTCTGGTTGAAGAGTGTCAGCAAGGATGGCAGAATTCCACTGTCCACTTTGTTGAGGTATTCATAAGCCGCCACCAGCATCACATCACCGGCGAGGATCGCGGTATTCTCGCCATATTTAGCGTGAACAGTTTCCATGCCGCGGCGCAGCGGCGCTTTATCCATGATATCATCATGTATGAGCGTGAAATTATGGAACAGCTCGATCGCAGATGCGAGCGGCCAGGCATCTTCACGGATCTCGTCGAACAGTTCATTGCCCATCAGGCATAGTACCGGACGGATCCGCTTCCCTCCCATTTTGAGGAAATAATCATTGGGACGATACAACGTCGCCGGTTCGCCCGGAAAATGTTCCTTATCGAAATACAGTGCGAATTTCCTTGACAATAATTCAAATGATTGCATACGGATGAAATTCGGTTATTTTTTCTTTTTGGTTTTCGGTTTTTCAAACTCTGGTTCATCAGCACCCAAATCCGGTCCCAGCACCCATTCATAATCCAGCTGTCGTTTGGCCAGGTTCCCGGCGATCACTTTGATCCGTACCTTATCGCCCATCCTGAATTTACGGCCACTGCGCATACCCACGAGGCAATAGTCGGACTCCACATGTCTGAATTCATCGTATTCCAGGAGACTGTTCACGCTCACCAGTCCTTCACATTTGTGTTCAACCGTTTCCACCCAGAATCCAAAGGAAGCGACACCACTGATCACACCGTCGAATTCCTCGCCCATATAATTGCG
This sequence comes from Bacteroidota bacterium, assembly GCA_029555415.1. GTDB lineage: Bacteria > Bacteroidota > Bacteroidia > Chitinophagales > Chitinophagaceae > JAKPSI01. Next base: position 9,743 of record JAKPSI010000074.1, read on the forward strand.
CATGAACTGCACCTGTTTGTATTTATTGGCCGCACGTTCTGCTTCCATCGCCGCACGCTCCCGTTCACTGCAGTGCTTGCATTTATCTTCCAGTTTCTTGTCCGGACTCATCGCGTTACTGAGCACATCCAGCAGGATCCGGTGCACGAGTACATCCGGGTACCGGCGGATCGGTGAAGTGAAATGGCAGTAATGTTCAAAGCCGAGTCCGTAGTGACCCACATTCTCCGTGGTATATTTCGCTTTGGCCATGGTGCGGATACCCAATTGCTCCAGCACATGCTGCTCGGGCTTTCCGTTCACATCTTTCAACAGGTTGTTGAATGAAGTGGCGATGGACTCCGGTGATGACATATCGAATTTATGCCCGAATTTCTTGGCGAATGCCGCGAAAGGAATGAGCTTCTCCTTATCCGGATCATCGTGCGTACGATACGGGAATGGCAAGGGTTTATTGTTGAATTTCAGCGCCGCGATATTCTCCGCCACCGTCCGGTTGGCCAGCAGCATGAATTCTTCCACCAGCTGATGGGCCTCCTTACTTTCTTTGATCATGATGCCGATGGGATCACCCTTCTCATCCAGTTTGAAACGTACTTCCTGAGAGGAGAAATTGATCGCGCCATGACGGAAACGTTTCTTGCGGAACTGCTGCGCGAGGTCGTTCAGGACAAGGACTTCCTCACTATGCAATCCTTCCTTCTTCTCGATGATCTCCTGTACTTCTTCATACGTGAAGCGGTGATCGGAATGAATGACCGTCTTCCCGAGCCAGTATTGTTTCACTTCCGCCTTCGCATTGATCTGGAAGATGGCGGAGAAGGTCAGTTTATCCTCATGCGGGCGCAGGGAACAGAGTACATTGGAAATATGTTCGGGCAGCATCGGGTTCACCCGGTCGGGCAAATAGACCGATGTAGCCTTGCTGTATGCGAAATCATCCAGCGCCGTACCGGGGGTCACATAATGACTCACATCCGCGATATGTACACCGATCTCATAATTACCATTCTTCAGCACGCGGAAAGAGATGGCATCATCAAAATCCTTCGCATCCACCGGATCGATGGTAATGGTGAAGATCTTCCTGACATCATGCCGCTGGCTGATCTCCGTTTCACTGATGATGTCCGGGATCCTGGCGGCCACTTCCAGTGCC
>JAKPSI010000075.1 GCA_029555415.1 Bacteroidota bacterium
GAAACGGTGTGACCGCATTCAGTGACAGTGTTGCGGATGTTGCGCCACCGATATTAGAGAATGAAGTGCCGCCATTCGTACTGACCTGCCATTGGTAGGTGGGTGAGGTACCTGTGGCGACCACGGTCATGCTGCCATTACCGGTTTCGCAAAGTGTAACAGCAGTCGGTTGCGTGGTGATACTGACGGGCGTATAAACCGTGAGCACAGATGCATTCGAAGTTGCAGCAGGTGTACAAGTACCGCTGATCACACAACGGAAACGATATCCGCTCATGGGCACGGCCACGCCTGTAAGAACCAGACTATTGGTGGTCACACCACTGTACGGTGTCACATTCACCAGATTATTATAAGTAGTGCCTCCGTCCGTACTTACCTGCCATTGATAGGTCAATGCAGTGCCTGTAGCGGTGACGGTGAAACCGGTATTATTACCGGAACACATATTGGAAGTGGCCGCAGGCTGTGCGGTGATCGCCGGAGCGGTATTGACGGTCAGGGTCGCGGCCGCTGAATTAGCAGTTCCGCAAGGAGCTGCGCCGGTCACTACACAACGGTATTGGTAACCGTTCATACCAGCTGTTGCGCCAGTGAGTGTGATCGTACCGGTTGTAACACCGCTGTATACGCCGCCATTCGTTACGTTATTGAAAGTAGTTCCGCCATCGGTACTTTCCTGCCACTGGAAGGTGGGTGCCGTACCGGTTGCAGTAACAGTGAAGCTGGTGTTAGCACCCGCGCAAAGTGTGGATGCAACAGGCGATGCCGTTACACTGACCGGTGTATTCACGGTCAGCAAAGAAGCCGTTGTGGTTGCTGCAGGTGCACAGGCACCATTGATCACGCAACGGTAACGGTACGTATTCAATGCCGGTGTGGCTGCGGTAATATTCAGCGTAGCAGTTGTTACACCACTGTAAGGCGCGGTATTGCTCAGGTTATTGTAGGTGGTTCCGCCATCGGTACTCAATTGCCACTGATAGGTCAGTGATGTACCACTGGCCGCAACGGTGAAACTGGTATTGGAGCCTGAACAGATCGTGCTGCTTGCGGCAGGTTGTGTCGTAATGGCCGGTGCCGTTGTAACGGTCAGTAATGCCACGTTGGAATTGATGGAAGGGCAACTTCCGGTCACTATACAACGGAACCTGTTACCATTCATGCCCGCGGTTACGCCAGTGATAGCAAGCGTAGCGGTGTTCGCTCCGGTAAATACACCGGCATTCACTACGTTGTTGTATGTAGATCCGCCATCCGTGCTGATCTGCCATTGATAACTGATCACTGTTCCGCTAACAGTAACACCGAAACTTGTATTGCTGCCGGCACAGACCGTTACATCAACAGGATGTGCAGTGATCGACAATGCACTTCCGACGGTGAGGGTGGCTGCTGCAGAAGTTGCCGCAGGCGCACAGGAACCCGTAACTACACAACGGTACTGATAGTTGTTCATTCCTGCCGTGGCAGCGCCAACATTCAGTGTAGCGGTCGTAACACCACTGTATGGAGCCGTATTCGTCAGGTTATTGAATGATGTGCCGCCATCCGTACTTAACTGCCATTGATAGGTCAGTGACCCACCGGATGCAGTAACGGTAAAGCTGGTATTATTACCTGCACAGATACTCGCGTTGACGGGTTGTCCTGTTACTGCAGGAGCCGCATTCACCGTGAGTACACCGGCATTGGAAGTGGCCGGAGGCGTACAGGTACCGGTCACGACACAACGATACTGATAGGTATTCAAACCCGCAGTGGCCGCCGTGATCACTAATGTATTTGTTGTTACACCGCTGTAGGGTGCACCATTCGCAAGATTGGAGAAACTGGAACCGCCATTCGTACTGACCTGCCATTGGTAGGTGATACCCGTGCCGGTAGCAGTAATTGTGAATGATGTGTTCGAACCCGCGCAGATGGTACTGTTCGCCGGTTGCGCGGTGACCGCTGGCAAGGCATTCACGGTCAGCGTAGCCGCATTGGAAGTTACTGTTGAAGGATCGCAGTTACCTACGATACAACGGTACTGATAGCTGTTCTGTGCCGTAGTGGCTGTAAACGAATAAGTAGCTGTTGTGGCACCTGATACATTGGCCCAGGTGGAACCGCCATTGGTACTCACCTGCCACTGGTAAGTGAAGGGTGCAGAACCCGCAGCTGTAACTGTAAAGCTTGCGTTTGCATTATTACATACGGTAGAGGAAACAGGTTGGGAAGAAATGGAAGGAGGCGTACATCCAAAACTCGGAACGGTGGCTGACCAAACGCCCCGTCCGTGTGTACCGGCCGCGATGGTCCGGTCTGACGTACGATATTTGATCATATCCGTTCTGACATTCGGGAAGGATGCGTTCGCATTCCAGACAGTACTTGCTCCATTGAGAAGGTCGGTTTCCCAAACACCCGTCTCGGTGGCGATATAAGCTTTTGTATTATCATCAGGATGGAACAGCGCCCATCTTACAGGCATATTGGGAAGGTTTCCGTCGCACTGTGTCCAGGTAGTACCCCCATCATTCGTGAGCCACACATTATTGACCCCGAAGCTGGATACGCAAGCGATGATATTGTTATCAGATGCCCCAGTCACTACACAGTTCACATAACCGGACATACCGGCAGGTGTGATATTGGTCTCGGTCGGTGTTGCGGTATTGGCATTATCGACCCGAACGACCCTTGCACTGCCCGTTCCGAAATATACACGGTTGGCGGTGTAGGGAGATACATGTACGGCAGAAACTTGTCCGCCATTGAATGCTGTGACACTGACGATCGCGTTCGTTGCACCTGTCTGGGGATTATCCCAGCGCAGGTATTGCCCTGCGGCATATGCCGCATACAGCAAATTACCGGAATTGTCATAATCAAACGGATTGATGAACCGGCCAACGGATGCGCTGAAGTTCACACTGCCCCATGAAGCACCACCATTGGTCGTTCTGCGGTATTGATTATATACATAAGCACCGAACTGATACTGAGGTTCGTCCTGATCGATGGCAACATAGGCGCCATCACCACCTGTCACTTCCACGGAACCGCCCAGCCCTGCATTGCTTAATGAGTGCGTACCATTGTCCTGTGCACCGGCCAGGAAATAGTTGGTCGTTGACGGGTGGATCGCAACGGAATAGAATTGTTTGAGGCGAAGTCCCTGGTTGCGGTCGCGGATCGTAGTACCGCCATCCGCGGAGAAGTGTACACCGCCATCGCATGTAAAGAGTAATTTATTACCGCCATCCCACCATTGCATATTGTGCTGATCGGCGTGAACATATTGTCCGGCAGTACCCACCCAGGCGGAAATTTTTGTCCAGGTAGCACCACCATCCGTTGTTTTAAAACAATCCAGTCCTCCCACGATGCACTGATTAGCATCAGCCGGGTTGATAGCGGTAGCCAGTGCATACCAGCCTTGCTGACTTGCCCAGCCGCTGGTGGGTTGTCCGGCAGTAGGCGCCCAGGTGTCACCACCATCAGTCGATTTATAGATTGTTGGGACCTGATAAGATGCATTCGCGGGGAGTGCATACAAAGTATTCCCGAGAATGGAGAGTTCCGCGCGCTGAGCACCGGAAGCGAAATCAGCCGTAGGTGCGGTCCATGTTCCGGCAGCTACTGTTGCGGGAATATCAGTAAAGCGATAACCCTGTGTACTGAAGATACCGCTGACAACGTGCAGTCTGCCTGCGGCCGCTGTTGTGCTGATCTCCAGATCACAAATGTTGCTGCTTAATCCTGTGGGGGTGATATTGGTCCAGGTAGAACCACCATTAGTGGAGCGCTGCAGACCGTTATTGCGGGTACCGAGGTATACATTGCCCTGGTAATCGCAAAGGATACGCGTACCGGCTGTGAATGATGTGGTGCTGGGCAGCAGTGACCAGCTCACACCATGGTCGGTACTCTTGAATACGCCTACACCTGAAACCGCATCCGCATTGGAATAGGATTCACCGGTGCAGAAGTACATGATATTATTATTGGAAGGATCCTGACAGATCGCGGATACCGCGAGGTTACTCAGGTTGTCATTCACCAGTTGCCATGTAGCGGGGAAAGCAGTGATATCCGTGGTTTTCCAGAGACCGCCATCCACCCCACCGACCCAAACGGTTTTGTGTGTAGCGTCAGCTGAGTCCACGATCGCTGCGCGAATACGGCCCGAAGTGATGCCGGAGTTCGCACGGGTATTACCATTGGATGAACCGACCACGTCACTGTTCGGACCTCTTTCTATCCAGGCCAGCGGAGTGAGCAGACTGGAAGTATTGCGTGCACGGTCTTTGGCGGCACGTGTCTGATCGATGGCCAGCCATAATTTATCCCATGGAACTTTTCCGGTGGCCGGGTCCTTGGTCCGTTCGATCTCGAACTGGATGGCCTTATCCGGACCATCATACATATCGTTCTCTTCAGATTCGGCTTCGATCATTTCAGATTCATGATGTCCGCGTAACTGAAAGAAAAGAATGGCTGAGAAAATGGCAGTAATGGTAAGCAGGTAAATGAGGTAACGTTTTTTCATAATGTTGTGCTTGGTGGACCGCCGCATGAGCGGCGATTAAATATAGGTGGTAACAATATATAAAAATAGCTGAATTACATGGCCATAGGGGGACAGTACTTCAATTATTTCATTTGAAATATCGTAATTTTTTCCACTGATGTTAGTTATTTCCCTGTCTAAGCGGGGAAAATACCACGAAGTGGTAGTGTTCAGCAGGCGATCATGCTGATCTCAACATTGACGTTCTTGGGAAGGGCGGAAACCTGAACGGTCTCACGGGCAGGAAAATCGCCATCAAAATATTTTCCGTAGACCGCATTCACTTCGCTGAACTGCTGCATATCCGTCAGGAAGATGGTGGTCTTTACAACATGGCTGAAGTCTTTCCCCGCTGCCTGCAACACTGCCTTGATATTATGCATCACCTGATGAGTTTCTTCTGAAATATCCTTGTTCTTCAGTTCACCGGTTGCAGGATCGATACAAACCTGACCGGAGAGAAAAAGAAAGGGGCCGGATTGCACTGCCTGATTATAGGGGCCGATGGGTGCAGGTGCGTTCGGGGTATTGATGATGGACTTGCTCATATTGTTTTATTGAAAGGATTACCGGACGAATTTAGCTTTATGTACTTTCTTTGCAAAAAATAGCTGGATGAAGGTCATTGTGATCGGCAATATGGAACAACAGGAACACTGGAGCGCTTTGCAGACGGATCCGGCTGCCGTCAGCTGGCAGCAAAATACCGCAAACATTCCTTCAGGTTCATATGTCCTGGATCTGTTGTTCGATGGCAGTGCAGAAAGGATCAGCAGTTTACTCAGTTCCTCACCTGCTTGTTGCCTGGTCAGTTCCATAACGGTCACTTGTGCTGAGCTTCCAACCACTTTCGCGAGGTTCAATGGCTGGCCTGGTTTTGCAGAAAAAAATATCATTGAGTCAGCCTGCAGCAATGAAACCTTAAAAGATCATGTTGCGGCCTTACTTGCTGTATTCGGAAAATCACCGCAATGGGTGAAAGATATTCCCGGTTTTATTGCTGCACGCATCGTATCCATGATCATCAATGAAGCTTATCTCGGTTCGCAGGAGCTGGTGAGCGACCGCAGCTCGATCGATACGGCCATGAAACTGGGAACCGGATATCCTTTCGGTCCTTTTGAATGGTGCGGTAAGATCGGAACGAAAAAAGTATATGAATTGCTGGTGCGTTTATCTGCTGACGAGACAAGATACACACCGGCTGAAAGTTTAATAAAGGAGGCGTTACAGGCATGAGTCTTATCCTCAATATCGACACCGCTCTTGAACAAGCCTCCGTTTGCCTGGCAGATGGAGCGAATGTGATCAGCATGGAGGAAAATGGGGCTCAGAAGGACCATGCTTCCTGGGTGCATCCTGCTATTGCACGCTTACTCGAACTGAACGGGAAGAAGATGGCGGACCTTTCCGCTGTTGCGGTCAGTATCGGCCCGGGATCATACACAGGATTACGTGTCGGATTGGCCACTGCAAAGGGTATTTGTTACGCTGCCGGGTTACCGCTCATTACAGTGCCAACACTTAAAGTAATTGCAGTGTCCGCACTTAGTGAAGCAACAGAATGGATCTGTCCGCTCATTGATGCAAGACGTATGGAAGTTTTTTCTGCTTTTTACGGAAAAACACTTAGTGAGATCAGAGCTGCAAACGCGGAAGTGCTTGATGAGAAGAGCTATACAGCCGAACTAAGTACTCATAAGATACTCTTTTGCGGTAATGGTATGCAAAAATTGCAAAATATGTTATCGCACCCCAATGCGTCATTCAGTACTGCAAAGCCATCAGCTGCCCACCTGGCAAGGCTTTCAGCGGATGAATACCTTCAAAAAAACTTTGCGGATCTGGCCTATTCAGCACCCTTATATATTAAAGATTTTTATTTTCCCAACGCAGGAAAATAAGCCGGCTGTACGTCCAATCATCAATATTTTTTTTCATACCAAATTTCACTACGATATTTTTGCATTTTTCAACCGGCTCAGATTATGAACAATTACTCACTGACTTTAACAGCAGATCAGAAAGGAGCGCAACTCACTATTGATCTCCTCAATGTCAAGAAAGCAGCGCTTACACTCCGTGCTCTCAATCACAAACTTCGCCAGCAGATCCTTAAACTGATCGATGAACAGGGGAAAATGACCGTTACAGAGATCTATGTCAAATTAAGACTGGAACAATCTGTGGCTTCCCAGCACCTGGCCATCCTCCGCAAAGCAGGATTTGTGAACACCACACGTGACGGTAAATTCATCTATTACTCGGTGAATGCAAGCAGATTAGAAGAGATGAACCGTTTTGTGGAAGAGTTACTGAACTGACACTAAGATCGATTTAACAGACTGACCCGCCTCCGGCGGGTTCTTTTTTTTGATGAATTCGGTAATTTCGCCCTTTAAACCAACGATCATGTACATCAAGCAATTATATACCGGCTGCCTGAGCGAAGCTGCATACTATGTAGAAAGCAAAGGCGAAGCCGTCATCATCGACCCCCTCCGGGATATCGATGTCTATCTTTCCCTCGCTAAAGAGCGGAATGCCAGCATCAAATACATCTTTGAAACACATTTTCATGCCGACTTCGTCAGCGGTCACCTCGACCTCGCCAAAGCCACCGGCGCACCGATCGTGTACGGTCCTGAAACCAATGCCGGTTTCGACGTGCATGTTGCGAAGGATGGTGAACGTTTTCAGATCGGTGATATCAGCATTGAAGTATTGCATACACCCGGACATACACTGGAATCCTCCTGCTATTTACTGAAAGATGAAAATGGAAAAGACCACTGTGTATTCACCGGTGATACCTTATTCGTGGGTGATGTAGGCCGCCCGGACCTGGCACAGAAAGGAGAAACACTGACCATGGAAGATCTGGCCGGTATGATGTACGACAGCATCCACAGCAAATTATTCCCGCTGGCGGATGATGTGATCGTATATCCCGCGCATGGTCCCGGCAGTGCCTGCGGCAAGAACCTCGGCCCGAATACCATGAGTACGATCGGTGAAGAGAAACAGACCAACTATGCAATGAAGGCCGCCACCAAAGAGATCTTCATCAAAGAAGTGACAGATGGCATCCAGGCTCCCCCGAATTACTTCCCCATCAATGCGAAGATCAATAAAGAAGGATATGATGATCTGAGTGATGTGATCGCAGAGGGTATGCAGGCACTCAGCGTGAATGCATTCAAAGCAGCCATCAATGAGGATACGATCATCCTGGATACCCGTAAGTCCGAAACCTTTACCCAGGGCTTCGTTCCGGGCTCCATCAGCATCGGACTGGAAGGACGTTTCGCGGAATGGGCCGGCAGTCTGCTTTCTTTTAAAGCCCCCATCCTGCTGGTCACAGACGCAGGCATGGAGAAAGAAACCATCATCCGTCTCGCACGTGTCGGATTTGATAATGTGAAAGGCTATCTCGAAGGTTCATTTGAAGCCTGGCAGCAAGCCGGTGAAGACATCGATATGATCATTGAAGTGGAAGCGGATGAACTGATGATGGACATCCCGCATGATCCCAACCTCCTGGTGATCGATGTACGCAGGCCAACGGAATTCGCGGACGGACACCTGAAAGATGCAAGAAATATTCCGCTGGATGAAATGACCGATCCGGGTACGATCGCCATGCTGGAGGAAACGCAGAACCTGTATGTGCATTGTCAGGGTGGTTACCGCAGTGTGATCGCCGCATCCATGATGAAGCGCCAGGGATTGCATAATCTCCGGAACATCGTGGGCGGGTGGAATAAGATCAAAGAGGAGAAAAGAGCGGTGGTGGTGAAGGAGAAGAGTGTGCTGAATTGAGAACGCAGATTTACGCAGATTGGCGCAGATAGCGCAGATTTACGCAGATTAACACAGATTAGCGCGGAGTAGAACCATTAAATGAGAATGTCCGGAGTGATGAACTCCGGACATTTTTTTATACATAAATCCTGGAATGATCACATCTTCTTCTTGATCCACTCATTCAGCTCCGGTGTGCTTTCCGCGCTGATGATGACGGCATAACGGGGCTTATCACCGTTGTGCACACCTACGTGCCAGAGACGCTGGGAGTCGACAACAAAATGGGCGCCGCGGGGCATGGGCACATGCGCTTCCGATCCTTTAATGGGAAGGCCGTTCTCATCGGAATCATAGAGCAGCATGAAGCTGTCAGGATTATCGGTCAGTTCGATCCACATACGGACGACCCAGCCTTCATCTTCCGGATTAAGGCGGTTATTGTCATCGCGGTGAACGGAACGTAAGGCCTGGTCGAATTGCTGTGGCAATAATTTGATGATCCGCACGCGTCCGAAATTGGCTGGGATCGTATTGATGTATTCCATCAGTTTGGGTGACAACGCCGCGTTGGAAGTGAAGATGGCGCCTTTATCAGGCTTGCCATTCTCCCAGAATCCCTTGCACTCGATCGTGCCGTCGCAGGAAGCCAGTGGCGCGAAATTGGTGTCCCCGCCGCTTTTCCAGTCCATGTACACCAGGTCCTCCCACTCTGCGGTGGGAATATCAAGATCCAGTGTTTTCATGATGGCATAGCCTTTCTCTTCCAGAACAGGCATACGGTAATGAGGTGTTTGTAAAGGGATCTTAACGGACCAGTGTTCACTGTGCGGCCAGAATGTTGAAGACATGGATAAAGTTTGAGGTGATTTGAGTACATCAAATTAAGGAATATATCAGAATAAATGAACTCAGTTATGTTCAGCTGATCAAAACGTATTTGCCAATGAAAAGTTAACGTCCTTCGATTTTAACCACTCGTCCTGTTTTTACTCCCCTTCCCATATTTCAAACAAGGAATCAGTAAGCCGCTTCTATCTTTAAACTACGAAAGAATTAGTAGTTCAGCGAACCACACACCCACAGTAACATTTTTACCTGACCGTTCGTCTAAACTATAATCGGAAAACCATGAAACCAACGACCAATTTATTCCTGCCGGGATTGATGCTTTTGCTTTGTGCGACCGCTTTTTCCCAGGCTCCGGCTCCTGCGCGACAGATCCCTGCAATCCGTACGACCAAAACCGTCAAGATCGACGGTTTATTGGATGATGAAGCCTGGAAAGAAGCTACACCTATCGTTCACCTGACTGAATTCAGGCCCCATATGGGTATTGCAGAAGACAGTGCGACGCGAACCGTCAGCTATATCATGTATGATGACCAGGGGATCTATTTCGGCGGTTATTGCTATGAACGCAGCAAGGACAGCATCTCCAAAGAGCTCGTGGGCCGCGATGGATTCGGCACCAATGATTTCATCGGGATCATCTTCGATACATATAAGGACCATCTCAATGGCTTTGAATATTTCATCACGCCCCTGAATGAGCAAATGGATTCCAAAGTATCGCCGCCCGGACAGAACAGTGATAACGGCGGTGAGGATTTTTCCTGGAACGCGGTGTGGAAGAGCGGCGCGGTCATCCATGCAGATGGCTGGTCCTTCGAATTCTTCCTTCCTTTTTCCGCCATCCGTTTCGGAAAGGCGGACATACAGGACTGGGGACTGAATGTTACCCGCCGCCGGCAGAAAACCGGTCAGCAATACATGTGGAACCCGATCGATGTGAACGTGAACGGATTCCTGACGCAGGAAGGTTACTGGACCGGACTGAACAAGATCAAACCGCCATTACGTTTGCAGTTCTCTCCCTATTTCTCCGTTTACGCGAATCATTATCCGTCCAATCTGCCGGGTGTGAAGAACCTCACGAGCCAGGTCAATGGTGGTATGGATGTGAAATTCGGTGTTACTCCGGCCTTCACACTGGATGCTACACTGATCCCGGATTTCGGGCAGGTTCAGAGTGATAATCAGGTACTGAACCTCACTCCTTTTGAAGTGCAGTTCAATGAGAACCGGAGCTTCTTCACTGAAGGAACGGAATTATTCAGCAAAGGAGGACTCTTCTATTCCCGCCGGATCGGCAGTACCACGCCGATACATTATGGCGACCCCTATTCCAGCCTCGGGCCTAATGAGGTGGTGATCAAGAATCCTTCTGAATCCAAACTCATCAACGCTTCCAAATTATCAGGCCGTACACAAAAAGGACTCGGCATTGGTGTGCTGAACGCATTGACCAATACACAATATGCAACGATCGAGAACACCACGACCAAAGATCAGCGCAAGGAAATGACCGATCCATTGACGAACTATAATGTGTTCGTGCTGGACCAGACACTCAAACACAACTCCAGCGTATCACTCGTGAATACCAATGTATGGCGCAGTGGCAAGGATTATGATGCGAATGTGACGGCGGCATTATTTGATTTCAACGACAAGAAGAACATGTACAACCTGGGTGGCAAAGCGGCGGTCAGTAACCTGATCGGTTATCAACCGAATGGTAAAACCCTGACCGGATACAGCCAGAATCTATATTTCGGTAAGACCAGCGGCCGTTTCAACTTCAACATTTTCCAGGACCTGACCGATACGAAATACACGCACCGCGACCTCGGGTTCTTTACGAACAACAACTATATCGACCATGGTGTATGGTTCGGATACCGTTGGTCCAAACCTAAAGACTGGTATAACCGCGTACAGATCAATTTCAATGCCCATACGAGCTACCTGTTATCTAAAATCGGGAACATTGATACTAAATTCCAGCGGATGGACATTAATGTGAATGCGAATGCGCAGACCCGTAAACTCATTTTCTTCGGCATCTTCCTGTCGTATACTCCAAAGCAGAATGACTTCTATGAACCCCGCGTGGAAGGCTGGTACTTCCGCCGTGGTGCCAGTACCGTGGTGGATGCCTGGTTCGAAAGCAATGATGCGAAAAAATATGTCTTCTCAACAGAGAATGCATTGCGTACCTTCTTTAATTTCTATGGTTTCAAAGCACTGGATATAAATATCAGGCAGTCGTATCGCTTCACGCAGAAGTTCTCCGTCAGCCATCAGTTCAATTTCCTGCCGCGGTTCAACAGTGTGGGTTTCGCAGCCCAGGAAAGCCCGACCAGCATCATCTTCGGAAGAAGGAAGGTCAATACTGTGGAGAATGTACTGAGTCTGAAATACAATTTCACGAACAAGACCGGGATCACGTTCCGAACCCGTCACTATACCAGTTCCGTACACTTCAAGGAATTCTTTACCCTGAAGCAGGACGGCAAACTGAATCCGAATGCGCTGTTTAACCAGAATGTGGACCGGAACGTGAATTTCTTCAATATCGACATGGTCTATACCTGGCAGTTCGCTCCGGGCAGTTTCCTGAATGTAGTATGGAAGAACTCCGTGGTCGATTTCAGGGACCATGTGGAAGACGGCTATTTCAGGAACCTGAAGAATACTGTGAGTGCAGATCAGAACAATAACCTATCCCTTAAAGTGATCTACTTCCTGGATTATCTGCAGCTGAAAAGAAAAGCGAAAAGGTAAGAGGCAAGAGGTTAGAGTTAAAAGCTAAAAGGTGAGTGGCAAAAAGTTTTAAAACTTATACCACTCACCTTTTTTCTATAAACGATTATCTCTTACCTGTCACCTCTTACCTATTACCTATTACCTACTCCATCACCGCTCCGTATTCCGGCTTCCACGCGTGTTTCCATCTGCGGTGACTCCAGAGATAATTGGAAGGATCTTCATTGATGACTTTTTCCAGGGCATTCTTATACAACACGGTCAGCTCCTGAGGTGAGTGACCCGTAACATCTTCCATGATCAGATGAACGGAGAAATGATATTTCCCCCGGCTAACCCGGTGCATGCCTGTCATAACGATCGCTGCTTTCTGCAGCACCGCACCCTTGGCGGGACCCATGACGAATGGCGCGGGGTGACCCATGAATTTGATCCAGTAAGAATTGGCCGGATTCCCGGGATTCTGATCGGCCGCCAGTGCCAGCATGTAACGTTCACGGAACACTTCATTCCGTTTATGCTTGAATTGCTGTGCGGATACCAGGTTGGATCCGAACTTGCCGCGCATCTTCAGGAAGATCCTGTCGAATATCTTATTGTTAAGCGGCATATAGATCCCCACGAAAGGGATCGGTGAATAGGCTGAGAAATACAGATTCACATATTCCCAGTTGAACTGGTGCGCCGCCATGAGGTTGATATTATATCCTCTTGCCGCCAGATCATTGATCAGTTCCATATCCCCGGTGGCATGACTATCCAGGAATTTCTTCCCGGCGGAGATCAGCTTCAATGATTCAATGAAGGTATCCGTGAAATGATGATAGAATTGTTTCGCGATCTTCTTCCTTTCTTCCGGGCTCTTTTCCGGAAAGGCCCTTTCGAGGTTGTCCATCACCACTTTTTTCCGGTAACCGGAAAGATGGTACAGGATGAAGAACGCAAGGTCCGAGAACAGATACAGGACCGCCATTGGCAGTAAGGAAAAAGCGTACAATATTCCGTAAACGATGTAATACATATGATCTGCAAAGATAAATGCTACAGTACGATATTCTGTACCAGTTCGCTCTTGTTCGGATAATCGGTGTTGAAATGCAGGCCCCTGCTCTCTTTGCGGAAACCGGCGCCTTTCACGATCAGGTAACCGACCGTGATCATATTGCGCAATTCCAGTAACTGGGGGGAAAGCGATGTGTTCTCATATAATTGCTCGGTCTCTTCCCAAAGCAGGTCGAGCCGGCGGGAGGCGCGTTGTAAACGGATATTATTCCGGACGATACCCACATAATCACTCATCAGCAACTGCAGTTCTTTCAGACTCTGTGTGATCAGGATCATTTCCTTCGGCTCAGCGGTGCCCTGCGCGTTCCAGTCCGGGATATCATCCCTGAACTGCGCGTTATCCAGTGATGCCATTGTATCCAGGAAACAACGGTGCGCGAACACCATCGCCTCGAGCAGGGAGTTACTGGCTAACCGGTTCGCACCATGCAGCCCCGTACTCGCACATTCGCCGCAGGCATATAAACGACGGATGGAACTGCGGCCCCATTCATCGGTCTTGATACCACCACAACTGTAATGCGCGGCCGGTGCAACAGGGATCATGTTTTTGGTGATGTCGATACCGATGGATAAACATTTCTCATAAATGTTCGGGAAATGTTCCGTGAATTTTTCCTTGCTGAAATGACGGCAATCGAGCCAGACATGTTCCGTACCGGTACGCTTCATCTCACTGTCGATCGCACGGGCCACGATATCACGGGGTGCCAGGTCCTTTCTCGAATCATAACGTTCCATGAAGGCTTCACCGGAACTATTACGCAGGATACCGCCATCGCCCCGCACCGCTTCTGTGATCAGGAAGGCCTGACCCCGTACACCGGGTTCAAATAATGCAGTGGGATGGAACTGGATGAATTCCATGTTCTCGATCCGGCCTTTAGCACGATAGACCATGGACACGCCATCACCGGTAGCGATGGAAGGATTGGTGGTGGTGCGGTATACTTGTCCGTTGCCACCAGTTGCCAGTACCGTGATACGTGAAAGGATCTTCTCGATCTTATTGCTGTGCAGGTTCAGCACATACACACCATAACATTCCACATCCGGCGTTGATTTCGTTACAAGATATCCCAGATGGTGCTGCGTGATGAGGTCCACTACGAAACAATGCTTCACGAATTCGATGTTCTTTTGTTTCGCGACGGCATCGATCAGTGCCCGCTCCATTTCCATACCCGTTACATCCTTATGATGCAGGATGCGGAATTCAGAGTGACCACCTTCTTTACCGCGTTTGTAATCGCCATCTTCCTCTTTGTCAAAACGGGCGCCCCAGTCGATGATCTCCTGTACACGCTCCGGACCTTCCTTGACCACGATCTCCACTACCTGTTTATTGCAGAGTCCGTCACCCGCGATCAGGGTATCCTCAATATGTTTTTCGAAACTGTCATTCTCCGTATCATTCACCACGGCAATGCCACCCTGCGCGTATTTGGTATTGGTTTCATCGGCCGTAGCCTTGGTCATGACCAGTACTTTCTTATCAGGATACTGATGCGCCACTTTGAGCGCATAGGTGAGCCCCGCGATACCGGAGCCGATCACTAAAAAATCCGTTTGCTGCATTTGACAAAATTAAGCGGAATTTGCCGCACGGGCGTAGCGTACTGCACCTTCCACGATCAAAAGCTGCGCGAGGCCATACGTGATCATGATCACGAAGCCTGCTGCAGGGAATGATGCATAGAATTTATTGACCGCCAGGATGGAATCTGAAGCCACGAAATAGAAAGCGCCGGCCAGCATCCAGTATCCGGATAATTGCCCGCGCATGTACAGCATGTGCATCGCCAGCATGAACATGAAACTGATCACGATGCCATAGATCCGCACCGGCAGTTTCATACCACCGAGATACGGAGAAAGGATCGTCATCAGTGTGGCGTAGTAGATCACGACCAGCACCAGGAACCAGGGATTGGGCTTTATGCCTTCACGCAAGCGCACCTTATGGAAATAAACGATGTAGAAGACGTGGGCCAGCAGGAAAGCACTGAGGCCGAGTATGAAGAACAGGGATTGCTTTTCCTGGAACAGCAGCAGGATATCCCCCGCCCATGAAAAGAACAATGCGAACAGGATCCAGGGCCTGAGTGCGGTACGGTCATTATTCGTGTTGAACAGGAAGAACATCGCCAATGGCGGCATCAGCAGCGGTTTGGCGATGAGCTGCATGGTTTCATTCTCCAACTGAACGCCGGTTATTTCAGCTGCCAGCGCGGCAATGAATAAGAAGACCCAGAAATAATATCGCATGGTAAGCATTTATGGTTCCACCCACGCCCCATTATCTTTGATGAGGGTGATGAGTTCCTGTACGGCTTCCTCACTATCCACGTTCCGCTTCAGCACTTCCTTTCCTTTATACAAGGTGATCTTGCCGGGACCGCTGCCCACATAACCGAAATCCGCATCGGCCATTTCGCCGGGGCCATTCACGATACAACCCATGATGGCGATCTTGACCCCTTTCAGATGATTGGTCACCGCACGGATCTTCGCGGTCGTTTCCTGAAGATTGAATAAGGTCCGGCCGCAGCTCGGACAACTGATATATTCCGTTTTGGAAATGCGTGTCCTTGTCGCCTGTAAAATACTGAACGCCGTTGTATTCACGAACTGCTCGATGTTCAGGTTCTCCGCGTAATTCCTGCCGCTCGCATTCATTTGCGCCGCATCTTCCGTTCCATGCTTGTACGCTTCGGAGGTCATGCCCAGGCAAATGCCATCACCGAAACCATCCAGCAGCAATGCGCCTGTTTCCGTTGCATAATGAATGAGGTGTTCATCCGGCGTGCGCCAGTTACTGTCAGTGATCAGCACAACGGGGTTATCGATCTCACGCTGCTGCAGTTCAATGAACATGCGGCGGACCGATTGCATCGCGTTCGGATTGGTACTGCTGAGACAAAGGACCACGGTTGGATCATTCGCCAGTTCATCCAGATGCGTGAAATCATTGATGCTGGTCTCATCACTGAAGCAATCGAGCATGACAAAATTCAGGGTATCATCTTTATGCTCCGCTTCCGGAAAAGCACCCGCGTCGAAGATGGGGAAATAATGACGTGCATCATCCGCTTTCATCTGGCCGCGGCTCAGTTCCCATGTCGCGGGAAAAACGATCACACCCAGTGTGCCGGGTATCGCGAAGTCAAGCAACTGATGTCCTGTGAAAATATAATCAGCGGCCATATCACCGATGGTCCATTTATCCGTAACGGCGTCATAGCTGTAACCCGCGCTGCGTAAGTGTTCCGGGCCGATCTTCGCGATCTTGCTCAGGTCCGCGATCACCACCGGCACTTGTTTGCCACCGATGTTACCGGCGGCGAATGTCTGGCGGCGCTGATAATTGAAAGGATCGTATTTGTGTGTGGTCACATCCGGCACCTGACCTTTCTGTGAAGCAGAACGGTTCGTATATCTTTTCACCAGGTCACGGCAGACCGGTATCTCCAGTTCGGGGTCCTCTGTGAGTGAAACACGGATCGTATCACCGAGACCATCTTCCAGCAGGGTACCGATACCGGCTGCACTTTTGATGCGCCCGTCTTCCCCATCACCGGCTTCGGTAACACCTAGGTGCAACGGATAGATCTCACCGAACTCACCAAACATGGTTTGCACCAGTAAACGGTAAGCCTGCACCATCACCTGCGGGTTGCTGCTCTTCATGCTCAGCACGATGTTGTGATAGGATTCCGCACGCGCGATGCGCAGGAATTCCATCGCGCTTTCCACCATGCCCATGGGTGTATCGCCGAAACGGCTCATGATGCGGTCGCTCAGTGAACCATGATTGGTACCGATACGCATGGCCGTACCATGTTCCCTGCAGATCTGTACCAGCGGCGTGAACCGCTGACGGATGCGGTCGATCTCTTCCGCGTATTCCGCATCGTTGTATTCGATCAGTTCAAATTTCTTCTTGTCAACATAATTGCCCGGATTCACCCGCACTTTCTCCACGATGCGGGCAGCGATCTCCGCGGCATTGGGGGTGAAATGGATATCGGCCACCAGCGGCGTATGGTATCCTCTTTTGCGCAATTCCGCTTTGATATTCGCGAGATTCTCCGCTTCTTTTTTGGAAGGCGCAGTGATACGCACCAGTTCGGCACCGGCTTCAATGCAACGGATACTCTGTTCTACCGTGGCCAGCGTGTCCATGGTATCAGTAGTGGTCATTGTTTGCACGCGGATGGGATGAAAATTACCCAGCAGTAAGCCGCCTACGGACACTTCACGGGTAGGGAGACGATGGTATTGGCTGAGAGAAGTACAATATTCCTGCATAGTGGAAGGGTCACGACGATACCGTCATGGACTCAAAAGTAACAAATGAATACGAAGGAAAGTTGAGCCCGGTCACCAGTCTTTGGTGTTGCCATTCCCGGTTTTTGATTTTTCCTGCTGCATGCGCTGCTGCACCTGCTTTTCCTTTTGCTCCAGCAGCTTGAGTTTTTCCTCGGCCTCTTTTCGGTTCATCTGCTGTTGCTGGGGTTTGGGCTGTTGCTTTTTAGGCTGTTTGTTCTGCTGTTTTTTCTTTTTCAGTTCCAGCAACGCTTTCTGAAGATTCTCCCGGGCCTGCTCATCATTGGGATCACGACGTAACGCGTTCTTGTACGCTTCGATGCTTTCTTCGGTCCGCTGAAGTTTACTCAGCGCTACTCCTTTATTATACCAGGCTTTGGCAGCCAGGGACCGGTCCTTTGTATTTTCCGCGGTAGCGGTGAACGACTGTAATGCCTCATCTGTTTGCCCCAACTTATACAAAGCCGCCCCCAGATCATATTGTGCAAGATGATGTGCTGGGTCCGTTACCGGAACCAGGCGGTAATCAGTTGCAGCCTTTTCGAACTGACCCGCCGCGTACCATTGATTACCGGAACGCAGGATGCCCTGTGGGTCTCTGTCCTGTGCAACAGCACTGAACATCAGCAAGGATGATATGATTGTGAGCACATATCTCATGCTTTCACTTTTTTGATCTCCGGTATCAGCATTTCAATGACCAGTAGCAGTAACATACCTCCCGCGAACCACATGAACCAGGTGCGGTAATTGATGAGCGAACGGTCTGTGAAGGCTTTTGCCTGTATCTGTGATAACTGTTTTTTCACAATGGCCACTGCTTCA
Organism: Bacteroidota bacterium; assembly: GCA_029555415.1. Taxonomy (GTDB): domain Bacteria; phylum Bacteroidota; class Bacteroidia; order Chitinophagales; family Chitinophagaceae; genus JAKPSI01. Next base: position 18,194 of record JAKPSI010000075.1, read on the forward strand.
TCACTGCCCTGTAAACGAGTGTACACGCCATGTGTGGCCTGTGCCAGTTGTTCGAGTTCAGGTTCATTGAGCCGGGAAATAACAGGATTACCGGTGATATCTTTCTTTGGCTGTCCGGTAACAGGATCGGTCAGCAGGATCCCTTCGGGTGATCCAACCCCAATGGCATTGATCATGATCCCCTGCTTTGAAAGATCCATTGCGGTCGACAGGGCCTGGTCATCATGATCTTCTCCGTCAGAGATCAGCACCACTGCTTTGTAGGATGTACCGCCCGCGGCGAACGCGCTGGCACCCATCTTCAGTGCATCACTGATCACGGTGCCTTGTTGCGGAATGGATTCAGGTGTTGCTGTGGATACGAACATGCCCGCCGCACCATGATCATCGGTGAGCGGCATCTGCAGATATGCTTTGCCGGCGAAGAGCACCAGACCGATGCGGTCATCCGGCATTTCGCTCATGAGTTTGCGGATGAACTGACGAGCGCGCTCCAGCCTGTTGGGAGCCAGATCCGTGGCCATCATACTTTTGCTGACATCGAGCACCACCACGATATCGATCCCCTTTCTGTTCACGGGATCCGAAGTGCCGGGTTGACGGGGATTCATGGCGGCCACGGAACCCAGTGCAAAAGCCACGGACAATAAGATGAATTTGGAATGAACACGGGCGGAAGAAAATCCGGCGGTCAGTAAACCGATCAACCGGCTGTCACCCATCCGTCGCCTGACCTTTTTCTTCCAGGCCAGATGCAGGAAATAGATAACTGCCAGTAACGGCAGGGCCGCCAGCAGGTAAATAAGCCAGGTATTTTGAAATTCAAAAGGCATTTGTCTTACCGGGTAACGCAAAAATCAAACCAGCCGGGGCTGCGGTCACATTTTACCCTGAAAAAAGCCCAGTTGTTTCAGGATATCATTCAGCATTTTCATGCGGATATTGTAGAGGTCGATGTTCTTGTCAGACGATTGCAGGTTCAGTACGAAGAAATAAGGGTGATTGTTCTCTTCCACCCAGCCAGTGATCCAGCCGATGTTATCGCCTTGTTCATTGAAGCCCCATCCTGTTTTGTAACCCATGCGGTACAGGGAATTATTTTGGAAGAGCATGGCCCTTTTCACGGTTTCCTGATAGCTTTTGAAGAAAGGGAGCTGATCGAAATAAAGCCGTTTCACGAGACCCAGTTCCTGATCGGGTGTGACCTTCAGTGTATTGTCGAGCCAGAATGAATCCACGGCACTGCGGATCACGAAACGATCGTCTTTTTTCTTAGCCCCGTATTGCAGACTGTCGAGCCATTGCTGCATGGTGTCTTTCCCGATGCGGCGGGCGACTTCCTGAAAATAAGGAAGGGATGAAACGCGGAAGGCATCGTACATGGTAAGGTCTTTGTTCCAGTCGTCCACCCGGCGGGTCACACCATCCCATTTGATGATCATACTGTCGCTGCTGATCTTACCGGTTTGCAGTCCGATGAGCGCGTTCACGATCTTGAAAGTGGATGCGGGCAGATAACTGCTGTCGCGGTAACGCGGCAGGTTGTACACGGTGAATTTACCGCCGGCATTATCCATCAGGGCAAAGCAGCCATCCACCTTGTTTTCATCGAAATATTTTTTAAGGCTATTGTCTTTCTTAACATTATTCGGCGTGCAGGCTTGCAGGAATAAAACGCCGCAAAGCATATAGAAGAGTCCGCGCATGATCGGTTGATGATTTGCGCAAAGGTAATTCATCAATGGCTGCGTTGCAGCACTGCTTTCTGAAAACTACCGACCCTGTAGCTGTCGACTTTGGGGCTGTCATCCGTGCCGTTTCCCGTGGTGGCTACGGGTGTTGCGGAATAACTGTAGAACTCCACGATCATTTTATCGTTTTCCATCCAGTAACTGTTCACAATGGTGGACTTTAGTACGGTGAACGAACCGATGAAACGGTCACCGATCCGGTACTGATCCAGTACGATCCCGTTCTTTTCATCGATCACCCAGTGACCTTTTTCCATATCCACAGGCTTGAGTACATAAGGGCGGTTGTCCTCGGTCACGGATCCGTAGATGAGTTGCCAGGAGTACATATTCACGGAATCCAGCGCTGCGATGCGCAGTTCCATATTGACTTTGCGGGGTTCTTTGCTGTTGCCGGAATACCAGGACAATTCACCCTTCCAGTTACCGGCCCAGCTTTTGGGGAAATCATCTGTCTGAGCCTGTGCGAACATCATGTTGCACAGAAGGCAAACGAAGAAAAATGTTTTCATGAAATGAGTCATGGGCTAAAATAAAAAAATCCCGGAAGCCCGGGATGGAATGATTTTCAAACAAAGAAAGGATCAGAGGTAAAATCCGCCTTTCTGCTTGTAGTGGCGTACGCCCTGGCAATCTCTTTTAGAAGCGGCACAGGAAGAAAATACAGACACCATAAAGGCTCCCATGGCAACACAAAGCAATAATTTTTTCATACTCTTTTTTAAAAGTTAGGGTCAACAAATTAATTAGGGGAGATTCAAAGGAAGGATCTGTAGAGTTTCTTCATCAGAAGGAGAACGAAAATAATACGCGTTAATTGCTTCTCATAGTATTTTAACGAGTTTTTTTGCAGAAAACCACATTTTCAGCTCAAAAATACCCCCCAAAAGTAGGATATCGTAAAAACCCCAATTTGTTTACCTTTAAATTCACTAATCAAAACCTTTAAACATGAAACGCATTTTTGCCCTGATGCTGGCAGCTCCCCTGATCCTGGCAGCCTGTAATACTAAGCCTAAGAACACCATTACCATCGATAGTGGCGACGGAAAAGAAAAAGTGACCGTTGATCTGAACCAGGCTCAGAACGCGGCTGCAGAAATGCAGAAAAAAGCAGAGCAGCTCAAAACCCTGACTCCCGTTACACTGGATCAGTTAAAAGCCATGATGCCCGAAACACTGGTAGGCGGTCAGCGTAAAAGCTATTCTGCCAATTCAGCAATGGGTACTGCCATGGCAGAAGCCAGATATGAGATCAATGACAGCACCGATCTGGAACTGACGATTTTCGACTGCGCCGGTGAAGCCGGTTATGGTCTGTATAATATGCAGTATTTCGGAATGATCAATATGCAATCTGAAACGGAAAGCGAATATTCCAAAACGATCGACTTCAATGGTGGCAAGGCGCTTGAAAAATGTCAGAAAGACGGAAGTAATTGCGAACTCACCTATGTAAGTGGTGAACGTTTTCTGGTCATGCTGAAGGGCCGGCACATGGGCGCGGAAAGCCTGAAGAATATCGCGGGACAACTGAACATCAAATAAGAAGTGTTTTTCAATAAAAAAGCGACCCTGCAGTGATGCGGGGTCGCTTTTTTTATGGAGGAATGTTCCGTTATTTGATCACACCCAGCTCTTTGCCGATCCTGGTGAAAGCTGCGATCGCTTTATCCAGATGATGGGTTTCATGCGCCGCGCTCAGTTGCACGCGGATGCGCGCCTGCCCCTTCGCTACTACGGGGAAGAAGAAACCGATCACATAAATACCTTCATCCAGCAGTTTGGCCGCGAAAGTCTGTGCCAGCACCGCGTCATACAGCATGATCGGCACAATGGGATGCTCACCGGGTTTGATGGCGAATCCCGCTTCGGTCATTTTGGTGCGGAAATATTTCGTGTTCAATTCCAGTTTATCACGCAGTTCGGTGGTTTCGGTCAGCATATCCAGCACCGCGATGGAAGCACCGGTGATGGAAGGTGCCAGTGTATTACTGAACAGGTACGGTCTTGATTTTTGGCGCAGCATATCGATCACTTCTTTCCTGCCGCTCGTGAAACCGCCACTGGCGCCGCCCAGGGCCTTACCCAGTGTGCCGGTGATGATATCGATGCGGCCCATCACGCCGCGGTATTCATGGGTACCGCGACCGGTCTTGCCGATGAAACCGGAAGAGTGACATTCATCCACCATGATGATGGCGTCATACTTGTCGGCCAGGTCACAGATCTTATCCAGCTGTGCGATGGTACCATCCATACTGAAGGAACCATCGGTCACGATGATGCGGCTGCGGCAACCGGCCGCTTCTTTGAGTTTCGCTTCCAGATCCGCCATATCATTATGCTCATAACGGAAACGCTGTGCTTTGCAGAGACGGACACCATCGATGATGGAAGCGTGGTTGAGTGAATCGGAAATGATCGCGTCCTCTTCATTGAAGAGTGGTTCGAACACACCGCCGTTGGCATCGAATGCGGCAGCGTAGAGAATGGTATCCTCCGTACCCAGGAAGGCGGAGATCTTTTGCTCCAGTTCTTTATGGATATCCTGTGTTCCGCAGATGAAACGGACACTGCTCATGCCATAACCGCGTTCGTCGATGGCCTTATGTGCTGCTTCGATCACTTTGGGATGGGAAGAGAGGCCGAGATAATTATTCGCGCAGAAATTCAGAACGGTCTTGCCGTTCACTGTGATCTCAGCACCCTGTGGACTGGTGATGATCCTTTCTTTTTTGAACAGTCCGGCTTGCTGAATATCATTGACTTCTGTTGAGATCCTTTGTACAAATTTTTCGTTCATATAGCAGATTTGTGGAGCAAATATAACTGACCGTAAAGGAACTCATTTTGGAATGGGCGGAACGGCAGGAAAAAACTTTCACTTTCCTGTAACATGATGCTTAATAGCTTCGTCCCACCGCAAAACCAGCACATGCAACGCAAAACCTTATTCCGCTTTGGCCTGATCGCCCTTTTGCTCCTCAGTTCCTTCCTGCTGCTGCACGGAACCGGTCAGGCAAAAAAGGAGGCCAGCTGCCGGGAATCCATGAACTGCAGCCAGCCGAACCAGAAAGTATCCGGTTCAGGGGGCATGATGTGGGAAAATCTGTCGCGTTCCTTCTTCTCTATCTCATCATCCTACTGATTATCAAAGAATTATCTTACCGATTTTTTTTCTTCATCCCTGTAACTAACCGTCCGGCCATCCGTTTCACTATAGAAGCAGGCCGAATGCTTATTTTTAACCACACGACCAACTGTTCATGACCGAAAGGGAATACAACGAATGTGTAAGCACGTATGCAGATAATGTATACCGCTTCATCCTGAAAAATCTCCGCCATGAGGAGGATGCCCGGGATGTGGTGCAAACGGCCTTTGAAAAGATGTGGCGGAACCGGGAGGAAGTGGATGCAACGAAGAGCAAATCCTATCTGTTCACGGTCGCTTACCACCAGATGATCGACCATATCCGCAAAGTGAAAAGGATCCAGTTGAAGGAAGAGTTCGGGGAAGAAACGAAAGTGCAGCATAAGCAGACCAACAACCTGAAGCAGGTACTGGAAACTGCGCTGGCAAGATTGAGTGAAACACAGCGTTCACTTGTGCTGCTGAAAGATTATGAAGGTTATAGTTACGAAGAAATAGGCCGTATTACCGGGCTGAATGAAAGTCAGGTGAAAGTATACCTGCACCGTGCGCGGCTTCAGTTGAAAGAGTACCTCGTAAAAATTGAAAATGTCATTTGATCCCACCCTATATAACGAACAAGGCCACGGCGCAGAACGGGATCCGGTGATCACACGCGGGAACTATGAGAATTATTTTCTGCTGTACCTGGATAATGAGCTGAGCCCTGAAATGCGCCAAGCGGTGGAATCTTTCGTGCAGTTGCACCCCGACCTTAAAGAAGAGCTCGAACTCCTGAGCCAGTTCCGTCTGGAACCTGATACGGATATCACTTATGAACCGAAAGCAGAACTGATGCGTTCCGAACCGGAGATCAGTGAAGCCCTGCTCGGATCACTCCTTTTATATACGGATGATGAACTGGATGCGGCCGGCCGCTTTGAAGTGGAAGCACAGGCGAACGCCAACCCGCTTGTTCATCTTGAACTGAGCCGTCTGCAGCAAACGAAACTGCAACCGGATACATCCATTGTATTCCCGGATAAATCAAGCTTATACCGTAAGGAAGAAAAAGTACGGATCGTTTATTTCAACTGGCGCCGGATCGCGGTGGCAGCGGTGCTGTTGCTGAGTCTCGGACTGACCATGAATTGGTACCTGAACCGGAAGACACCGCAGAGCAAAATTGATACAGCAGGGTTGAATAATAACGGGAGCAACAAAGAACAGAAAAATGAAGTGGCATCCGGTACACCGCAACAAAACAACAATAATGAACAGGAGCAGATACTGCCCGGCGTGAAGAACAGTGTGACCGATGCGGTAACGGCTCAAACGCAACGCAATACTTCTTCTGATAAAATAAAGAATGATGTACCCGAACCGGTCATCGCGCAGCAGCCTTTACAACAAAAGGATGATCAGCAGAACGCGATCGCGATGAATAATGACACGAGACCTTCGAACAATCTGCCCCAGCCTTATGATGATCCCAATACCAGGACCGGCAGGACCACTACAGGTTCCATCGATCCGCTGACAACGATCGAAAGGCCTGATGGACAAACAAAGCAGAACGCCGATGTGATCAATGTAAGTTATCCTGTAACAAAATCAGATATCAATCCGTCAGATTATACAGATGGTGCACAGTCATCAGGCAACAAGAATAAGCTCCGCGGATTTTTCCGGAAAGTCACACGGACCTTTGAAAAGAAAACGAATATCAATGCCACCGATGATCAGGAAAGGTTACTCGTAGGAGGCCTCGCCATCCGGCTTAAATAATCAATCAACTCATTTAAATTAAGAACATGAAAAGGATCTTGACCCTCTGTACCGCTCTGTGCCTGATGACAGCATTGAACGCGCAATCAGACAGCACACGTAATAACAACACCAGTGACACCATCCGTATCGGCGGTATGATCATCATCAAAAAAGCAGGCAGCAATTCCCGCGAGATCGTACACGACCGTGAATACCGCATGCGCAGCCGCCGGATCAATAACCCTTCCAACGTAAGCACCAACTGGTGGATCTTCGACCTGGGTTTCTCCAACTACAAGGACAACACCAACTATGGCAGTCTGGCCGCGCAAGCTTATGCGCCCGGCAGCAACAGCAGCTGGTTCGACCTGAAGGACGGCAAATCCCGCAATGTGAACGTGTGGTTCTTCATGCAGCGCCTGAACATGATCAAACATGTGGTGAACCTGAAGTATGGTCTGGGTCTGGAGCTGAACAACTATGCATACAAACAGCATATCCGTTATCAGGAGAATACCCTGGCTGTTCCGAATCCGCCCCGTGTCGTTCTGGATGCCACTCCTGGCCGCACTTACAAAAAGGATAAACTGGCTGCGGATTACCTGACCGTGCCGATGATGATCAACTTCAATTTTACGCCGCACCGTCATGATGGTTTCGGTTTCAGCGCCGGTATCAGTGCAGGCTATCTGTACAGTGCCCGTAACAAGACCATCACTTCTGACGAGCATAAAGAAAAAGCCAAGGATGATTTTGAACTGGAAAGGTGGAAACTGGCTTATGTGGCTGAGCTTTCGCTGGGACCCGTTCGTTTCTATGGCACTTATTCCATGGGTAAGATGTATGAGCGCGGACTGGATATGACCCCTTACACATTCGGTTTCCGTTTCAGCAACTGGTAATCCTTCAACATATTTCTCATGTGATCTTTTTGAGATCACACACGCCGGCAGTCTCTACTGCCGGCTCTTTTATTGATGCAAAGCAATTTCCCCGGGATAATCCCTCCGGATATTTTCTAAACGTGCCGTTAAAACCGCTCCCGGGGGTGAAATAAAATTTCGTGGCACTACGTTTGAATCAGAACGGTGATCATATTCCGGTTGCGGGGCCTCCCACCAGTTCCGCAACAGCCAACCTAAAAAATAGCGTGTTATGAAAAGTGTTGCAGTGCTGGCTTTGTTGCTGTTGGGCAGTTCCCTGACCGCCACCCGTATCGCCCCATCCCGTGCCGTAAGGATCACGGCGTTCCGGCGGCCGGCGGCTTCAGATGGACCCATTGGTGCGGTAAAGATCGTGATCGACAAAACGGATTACGAGCTCAACATCTACGATGAAAAAGGCTGGTATGCCACCTACCCGGTTGTTTTTGGCAATAACAGTCTGAGTGATAAAAAAATGGAGGGCGACAATAACACCCCTGAAGGTGATTTCAAGATCATCGCGAAAAGAGTACACGATAAATGGGACCGGTTCATGTCCATCAATTACCCCACCGCAGCGAGTTATGAAAAATTCCGTCAGCGCAAGGAACGCGGCGAGATCCCTGCCAATGCGAAGATCGGCGGGGGTATCGGCATCCACGGCACCTGGCCGCATGAGGACTTTGTGATCGACAAATACAAGAACTGGACCATGGGATGCATCTCGATGAAGCGTTCTGATGTGGAGGAATTGTATACCATCATACCGGTCGGGACCCCGGTGAACATCCGCAAATAGTTGTTGACATTTTTTCCAGTCGTGTTTATGAAAAAAGAATAGTCCGCATTTTTGCGCAAACGAATTCGAAAAACCTGATAAAGCAGCCCATCCGTGCTGCTTTTTTTGTTACACAGATTGACGCAGATTAACACAGATTGACGCGGATTAACACAGATCAGGTTTAACACGAATGAACACGAAGGGGTACGAATGGGCACGAATGAGCCGTTTAAATTGGTAAATACCTTTCAATACGCAGCTGCACTGTTAAGCCAGCCGCCTGATTAAATATCACTCCTCCTGCTTTAGGGAAAAATTCGTGTGCATTCGCAAACCTTCATGTGCATTCGTGAAATATTCCTTATAAATAAAAGAGTCCGGAGTCTAAGACTCCGGACTTCTATAAAATAAAAAAACGCCGCAAAGTTTCATCTCAAAGCGGCGGTTAAATTATCTGAGGTTACTACAATTTGCCACTCCTGATCTCTTCCACTACACCCGGATCAAGTAAGGTAGTGGTATCACCCAGGTTGCCCGTATCCCCTTCCGCGATCTTGCGGAGGATGCGGCGCATGATCTTACCGCTGCGGGTTTTCGGCAGACCTTTCACGAACTGGATCTTATCCGGTTTCGCAATGGGCCCGATGACACGGGTAACGGTCTGCAGGATATCCTGACGGGTAAGGTTCTCGTCGCCATGCACATGATCATAGATCACATAGGCGTAAACACCCTGTCCTTTGATATCGTGCGGATAGCCTACCACGGCACTTTCCACCACGCCCGCGTGCATATTGATCGCGTTCTCCACTTCTGCGGTGCCGATGCGGTGACCGCTCACGTTGAGTACATCATCCACACGGCCGGTGATGCGGTAGTTCCCGTTCTCATCACGTGAAGCGCCGTCACCGGTGAAATACAGGTTCGGGTAAGCGGAGAAATAATTCAGGCGGCAGCGTTCATGATCACCATAAGTGGTGCGGATGACCGAAGGCCAGGGGTGGCGGATACAAAGATTGCCGCTGACATTATTGCCTTCAATGATCTTTCCATTCTCATCCACCAGGATGGGATCCACACCAGGCAAGGGCAAGGTGGCGTACGTGGGTTTATCCGGTGTTACGCCGGCCATATTGGAGATCAGGATACCACCGGTTTCGGTTTGCCACCAGGTATCCACGATCGGACATTTGCCTTTACCGATATTCTCATGATACCAGTGCCAGGCTTCCTGATTGATCGGTTCACCTACGGTACCCAGTACTTTGAGACTGTCGAGTTTATGACCATGCACATGACCCAGTCCGAATCCCATCAGTGAGCGGATGGCCGTAGGTGCTGTATACAAAATATTGACTTTGTATTTATCGATGATATCCCAGAAACGACCTGCATCGGGCCAGGTGGGAATGCCTTCGAACATCACCGACGTGGCGCCGGCGCTCAGCGGGCCGTACAGGATATAGCTGTGTCCCGTGATCCATCCGATATCCGCTGTACAGAAATGAATATCTTCTTTCTGATACTGGAATACATTCACGAAAGTGTAGGCGGTGTATACCATATAACCCGCGCAACTATGTACCACTCCCTTGGGTTTTCCCGTGGAGCCGGATGTATATAATATGAAGAGCGGATCTTCGGCATCCATTTCCGTAGCGGGGAATGAGACCTTGCCATCTTTCTCCACCTGCTGTTCCGCGTGTTCCATTTCATCTTCCCACCACACATCGCGGCCTTTGAGCATGGACACCGGCGTGCGGGTACGTGTGTACACGATCACTTTCTTTACGGTGCGGTTACCGATGAGGGCATCATCGATCACACTCTTGAGCGGAATATCCTTATTGCCACGATACGCACCATCGCAGGTTACGATGTACTCCGCATTGGCATCATATAAACGGTCGGCAATGCTTTGTGCGGAGAATCCGCCGAAGATCACACTGTGAATGGCTCCTACCCTTGCGCAACCCAGTACCGCATAAGCGAGTTCGGGTACCATGCCCATGTAGATACAAACACGGTCGCCTTTCTTCACACCCAGATTGGTCAGTACCTGCGCGAACTGGCAAACCCTTTTATGAAGACGGTTATAGGTCACCACGCGTGTACGCTCTTCCGGATTATTGGGTTCCCAGATGATGGCGGGTTTATCACCCATGGTGGCGAGGTGGCGGTCGATACAATTTTCAGTGATATTGAGCTTCGCTCCTTTGAACCATTCTATTTTCGGCTCACTGAAGTTCCAGTCAAGCACTTTGTCCCAGGGTTTCCTCCACTGGAAATGAGAAGCGACTTCTCCCCAGAATCCTTCCGGATCTTCGGTGCTCTTTTTATATGCGGCTTTATACTCTTCCGCATTTTTGATCTGATAGGGATATGACATAGCGATCGTTTTTTGTATGGACTAAAAATAAAGAAAGATCAAAAGCCGTTCGTTATTTGTTTGCTAAATAAGTATATTTATGCTAAACTGGTATAGCTGACCAGTACACTACTGCCAATATGAAACAGATCGCCTGTCCAAAATGCAAGAGTGAGGACCTCATCAAAAGCGGCATCGTCAAGGGCCGGCAGCGATTTCGCTGTAAATCGTGCAACTACTTTTTCACGGTACTCAAAGAGGGGAAGAACATCGACCCGTACTATGTCATCAAAGCACTGCAATTGTACATTGAAGGGGTCACCTACCGCGAGATCGAACGCATCCTCGGTATCAGCCATGTTTCCGTCATGAACTGGGTGAAGAAGTATCACATCACCGCGCCCGAGAATTATGAATACCGGCCTACCTACAAAGTACTGAACCACACGGAGCTTCTTGATTTTTTCAAAGACCGTGAAAAGCTGAAAGCAGCAGGCTGTATGATCACGGAACTGGGCGACAAATTCATGGTCATCAAATGGGAACGGTTCCGCAAAAATCCCTTTTCCTGAGTATCCGTTTTAGCAGGAATATATCTCTCCTTTTTTTTCGTTGGTGAATTGGACAACATTTGGATCGTCCATCTTTTTTACGGCAACTGCCGCATCAAAACACTAACGATTATGAAAAAGCTTGCATGCAATGCAATCCTGCTGTGCGCCGCCGCACTGCTTCCCGTTGCAGGTAAACTCATGGCCCAGGCCAAACCTGCTGACAACTCCGCCAACTGGGGGATCAAGCTGTACGGCTTCGTACGGAATGATATCATGTTCGATTCCCGCCAGCTCGTATCCGCACGCGAAGGCGATCTTTCCCTTTATCCGAAGGACAAATCCAATGATGTGAACGGCAAGGACATCAACGCCGCCCCTACCTTCCACATGCTGGCCATCACTTCCCGCCTCGGCGGCACGATCACCGGCCCGGATGCCTTCGGTGCTAAAACTTCTGCGATCCTTGAAGCCGAGTTCTTCGGTAACATCGATGCTGACATCAATGAATTCCGGTTACGCCATGCATGGGCCAAGCTCGACTGGCCAAAAACGCAACTGGCATTCGGACAGTACTGGCATCCAATGTTCGTCACGGATTGCTATCCCGGTGTGATCGACTTCAACACCGGCATGCCTTTCCAGCCTTTCAACAGGAGTCCGCAGGTGAGGCTCACGCAGAAACTGGGTACAGAAGGAAAAACTTCATTCATCCTGGCCGCGATCTCACAAAGGGATTTCGCCAGTGTTGCACCTTCCGGTTACAACGCGACCGATCCCTTACGCAACAGTGCCATCCCCAATCTCCATGCACAATTACAGTACAAGGACGCGCATTTCCTGATCGGTGGTGGTATTGATTACAAAACGATCCGTCCCCGTCTGAGTTCCGGCACACCCGCGGTTGTTTCAAAAGCCAAAGCCGATGGTTTCTCCCTGATCGGATATATGAAGATCAGTACACCCGGACTGACCATCAAAGCAGAAGCTGTTCGTGGCAAGAACCTGACCGACCATGTCATGATCGGTGGATACCTTGGTTACACGGCCGCACCAGGCGCGGTAGAAACCTATCATTCCACCACCACGAATTCTTTCTGGCTGGACATGAGCGGTACTGGTAAAAAGATCATCCCCGGGATCTTCGCGGGATTCACCAATAATGCCGGTGCGCAAGATGGCGCAAACGCCGCATATGGCCGCGGGATCGTAGTGAGTGGCAGAGGCGTGAAAGATGTATTCAGGATATCGCCACGTTTTGAAATTATTTCCGGTAAATTTAAACTGGGTACCGAGATCGAATACACTTCAGCTCATTATGGCACCGTGTCGAACAACGCGAAAGTGAACGGTACGACTGACAACATCAGTAACACACGCTTACTGTTCACCACAACATTCTCCTTTTAAATCAATCTACAAACACAACTGATATGAGTTTTCAAACAGAAAAAAAAGGACTGGCCGGGGTCATTGCGGCCTCTTCGGTCGGTACGCTGATCGAGTGGTACGACTTTTACATCTTTGGTAGTCTGGCAACGATCATCGCCACCAAGTTCTTCCCAGCCGGTAACCAAACGCTGGCCTTGCTTTCCACACTGGCCACGTTCGCGGCCGGTTTCGTGGTCCGTCCATTCGGCGCCCTTTTCTTCGGAAGGCTGGGTGACCTGATCGGAAGAAAATATACATTCCTGCTCACGCTTGTGATCATGGGTCTGTCCACTTTCCTGATCGGATGTATCCCGAGTTATGAAACGATCGGTTATCTCGCACCGGTACTGGTCCTCGTCCTCCGCTTGCTCCAGGGCCTGGCACTGGGCGGTGAATATGGAGGAGCCGCAACTTATGTGGCTGAACACTCTCCCGCTGAACGCCGCGGCTTCTGGACCTCCTGGATACAGACCACCGCAACGATCGGTCTTTTCGTTTCCCTGCTGGTCATCATCAGTGTGAAAGGCGCAATGACCGAAAAATCATTCGGCGACTGGGGCTGGCGTGTTCCGTTCTGGATCAGCATCATCATGGTCGGCATCTCGATCCTGATCCGTATGCGTATGTCCGAATCACCGCTCTTCGCCAAAGTGAAGGCAGAAGGCAAACATTCCACGAACCCGCTCAAGGAAAGTTTCGGTCATAAACTGAATTTCAAATTCGTACTGCTGGCGCTTTTCGGTGCCACGATGGGACAGGGTGTTGTATGGTACACCGGTCAGTTCTACGCGCTGAGTTTTATCCAGAACACGCTGAGTGTGGATGTGGCACAGGCCAGTAAACTGATCATGTGGTCACTGCTGTTCGGTACACCCTTCTTCGTATTCTTCGGCTGGCTGTCGGATAAAGTGGGCCGTAAGTGGATCATGATGATCGGCATGCTGGTGGCTGTGCTCAGCTACCGTTATATCTACAGCGCGATGTATGATGCTGGAAGCGTGAAAACCAAACAGGAAGTGGTGGCCAGTACGAAAGTGGATGTAAAGATGGCCGTGGATGAGAAAGTAGCGACGGACAGTGTCCGCACCACCACCACCAACAAAGTGTATGTAGACGGGACCACTTACAAGGAAGTGAAGAAAGAAACCATCCATGCGGATGTGACCAAAGCCGATCCGGCAAAGGATGTGAAAGTAAGCAAGACCGTCGTGCTGGACAGTAGTTCCTTCTGGAAGATCGTGTTCTGGGTATTCATACAGGTCCTCTTCGTAACGATGGTGT
>JAKPSI010000083.1 GCA_029555415.1 Bacteroidota bacterium
AGAACGGTGAGTGGAAGAACGTGGAGATCAAGCCTTATCAGCCATTGTTGTTAAGTCCTTCTGTAGCCGCACTGCATTATGGTCAGGCGATCTTTGAAGGGATCAAGGCTTATAAGGACCAGCAGGGTAATCCTTTTATATTCCGTCCGCACGATAATTTCAAACGCTTCAATATTTCCGCCGCGCGCATGCAGATGCCGCAGGTTCCGGAAGAATTGTTCATGGAAGGGATGCGGAAGCTGATCGATATCGACCGTAACTGGATCCCGCAGACGCATGATCATTCATTGTATATCCGTCCGTTCATGTTCTCTTCGGATGAGATCATCGGTGTGCGTCCTTCTGAGAATTATAAATTCCTGATCATACTGAGTCCGACCGGCCCTTATTATGCGGCTCCCATGCGGATCTATGTGGAAGAGAAATATGTGCGTGCTGCACCGGGTGGTGTGGGTTATGCAAAAGCTGCCGGTAATTATGGTGCAGCGATGCTGGCTACCGCGGAGGCGAAAGAAAAGGGATACGATCAGGTATTATGGATGGATGCAACGGAACATAAATATGTACAGGAGTGCGGAACGATGAACGTGTTCTTTGTGATCGGAAATACGGCCATTACACCGGGACTGGAGCAGGGAACGATCCTGGCAGGGGTAACGCGGAACAGTATCATGACCCTGCTGAAGGATATGGGATATGTAGTGGAAGAACGCGATCTGAGCATCGATGAGATCATTGACGCGTACAAGTCCGGCGAGCTGAAAGAAGTGTTCGGGGCGGGTACCGCGGCTACGGTTTCACTGATCAAGGAATTACGGTATAAAGACTTCGTGATGAATTTTGATGTAGACACATGGAAGGCTGCTCCGGGGGTAAAAGACATCCTGACAGATATCCGGGAAGGAAAGGGGGTTGATAAGTACAACTGGATGTATAAAGTTTAAACGCTGATAATGAGCGAGTTCGGAAAAATATCGGGATCCCGGCCGGAACGCCGGGATTCTTTTTTCCCCAAACCCTTATGAATCAGAAAAATCAGCAAGGTATTTTTTGGAGATTACCCCTGTCACCTTTACCTTTGCCCTCCCAAAATTCGGGATAAAATACAAGAGCAGAATGCCTACAATTCAACAATTAGTACGTAAAGGAAGAGAAATCATCCGGGCCAAGAGCAAATCCAGGGCGCTCGATCAGTGTCCGCAACGCCGGGGCGTATGTACCCGTGTGTACACGACTACGCCTAAGAAACCGAACTCCGCCCTCCGTAAGGTAGCCAAGGTAAGGCTGACCAATAAAGTTGAGGTGATCGCCTATATCCCGGGTGAAGGTCACAACCTCCAGGAGCACTCTATCGTGCTGATCCGTGGTGGTCGTGTGAAGGACTTACCGGGTGTACGTTATCACATCGTACGCGGTTCACTGGATACTGCCGGTGTAAAAGACCGTAAGAAGAGCCGTTCCAAATACGGTACTAAACGTGAAAAGGCTAAGAAATAATCTAATCAGACTTATAAAGTAATCAAGCAATGCGGAAAGCACAAGCAAAGAAACTCCCTTTAGCACCGGATCCCCGGTTCAACGACAAACTGGTTACCCGTTTCGTGAACAACCTCATGTGGCAGGGTAAGAAAAGCGGAGCTTTCAATATTTTCTACGACGCGCTGGATAAAGTTTCCAAGCAAACCAACGAAGAAGGTTATGAAGTTTGGAAACGTGCCCTGGTAAATGTTACCCCGGCCGTTGAAGTACGCAGCCGCCGTATCGGTGGTGCTACCTTCCAGATCCCCGCGGAGGTTCGCCCCGACCGTAAGATCTCCCTCAGCATCAAATGGCTGATCCGTTATAGCCGCGAGCGTAACGGTCGCAGCATGGCTGATAAACTGGCCGGCGAGATCGTAGCAGCAGCAAAAGGTGAAGGCGCTGCATTCAAAAAGAAAGAAGATACACACCGTATGGCTGAAGCCAACAAGGCTTTCGCTCACTTCAGGGTGTAACTGAGAGATACCGAATTTTAAAGAGAGTCTTTGTTAATAGCAAAGACTCTTTTTTTTTTTGGAGTGGCCTCAAGCTACAAGCCACAAGCTGCAAGAGTCTTCGTCGGATAAATAAGGTGCAGTTAAGAAAACTTAGTATTAAGAGCACCAACTGACTCAATTGACATTCTCTCCGAGATCGCTTTGTAAATTTCCATGACCTGTTAATACTAAGTTTAAATGTATTAGTGTGTCCGATGCTGTCGGAATATTTCTGCTTTGAACGACCCGCTTGCAGCTTGCAGCTTATAGCTTGCAGCAGCATAAAAAAACCTGATTGAATCATCTTCAACCAGGTTTCCAATAAGTATCATCTTCGTTACATCACCGGACCTTCATTTCCGTTCTCTGTCACGGGTTCGATCACGATGGTCTCCACAACATATGTTTCAACAACGGGAGCTGGTGCCTGAACAACAGGTTTGGCTGCCGGTTTCTTTTTCGGAGCTGGTTTCTTTGCTACGACTTTCTTTGCCACAACTTTTTTGGCTGCAGGTTTTTTAGCTGCCGGTTTTTTTGCAGCGGCTTTCTTTTTAGGAGCTGCTTTTTTTGCCGCTTTCTTCACCGCTTTTTTCACGGCTTTCTTTGCGGGCTTTGCTGCTTTCCGGACAACCTTCTTTGCTTTCTTTTTCGGGGCTGATTTTTTCTTTGCCACTTTCACGGGAATCTTTTTCGCCGCTTTCTTTACGGGTTTGCGTGCGGCTTTAGCTTTTTTGCGGGTTGCCATAGTTAATGATTTGAGGTTAATAATGCAGTGTAAAATATTTGTGAGGAAGATGAAATTACGACCATTCCCATTTTATTACAAATATTAAAAGTAAAATCAGTGTCCGGTGGTCAACGCTTTACCATTCCTTTGGCAGTTTGTACATTTTATTCACATCGACCGATATCATGCTTTCGTAAAAAAAATCATGACTACATTCATAGGGTAATCTAACTGATGCCTATGCCAATCAAATCCGGGTCTGTACCTCACCCGACATCCGAACAACCGAAAGACAAGTCCAGGCGTTTACTGCTTAAAATGATGGGTCTTGGCGCGGGACTCGGCGCGGGCAAAGGGCTCGCGGCCTCCGGAGCAACATTGGATGCAGCTTCTCTCTTTATCAATGATTCGGTCAGGGTCACCCTCTACAGGCCGGAAGACCTGCTGCAACTGGATCTCAACTTCGTTGGTTTTCAGAAATCAGCCGATAACCGTTCCCTTACCGCTACATCCAATCCCCGCTTCCTGGTCGTTGTTTTTCAACCACAGTCCATTGCCGAACAGGCTTATGAAGAAAAAGGCGGGGGAGAGAACGGGTACGACTTTGACAGCAAGGCCGTCAGTGCGTTGAACGCGATCAACGGTCAGGGAAAGGAATCTGTACCCGGTAACGGAGGCCTGCAGCTACCCGCCAAGAGTTATTTGTCCGGCAACAGCCGCCTGGTTTTTGAGATCCCGGGTAATATCAGCAGCATACCGCTTACCGCGAAGGACCTGCTGGGCTGGGACCGCTTCCGCCCGCTTGTCAATAACCGCGCCGCGGCACCGAATATCATACCCGTCTTCAACGCCCAGGATAATGTGGGTGATTTCAATAACATCCTGATCAAGGATGTGAAAATGAATGATATCAAGGCAAATGACCTTCCGGTCAATCCGCCTGTCAAAAATGAACAGCCCATCAACCGGCAGCCGGTCCAGAACCCATCCAATCAACAGATCAGGACCCTGAACCAACCCAATATGCGGGTGAACAATGTTCCCGCCGATACGGTCCGTCAGTTACAGGTGAACCGGGAATTAAGGGGTGCCACCAAAGATGAACAGCAGGCGATCCAGCGCCGGGAAGCCCCGCGCGATGCGATGGTCACGCAACAGGATAAAGGCATCATCGGTGCCATTTCAAATCTGCGTTACGGTAAAACTCCAAGACCGGTCGATGAATCGGAGACCTGTATTGAAATGCCTTACCGGCTTTACATTTCCCCCAACCAGTATGGAGCCTGGTACCATGAAACCAAACTGAAGCTTCGGGAAGATGAGGCCACCACCCAGGTCAAGACCTATGAATTATGGCATAGCCGGCTGTTCTGCAAGAACTGCACCGGTGCCCGCGATATCACGGATGCGAATAATGCACTGAAAACGGTCCGGGCCCTCTGGGCTTCCGATATCAATGGTACCTGGAGTGATAAACCCCTGCGTGCCGATCAGTTCAAGACCTCTTTGTACAATGATGACCGGCACTGTATCGTTCACGAAAGCAGTAACTGGGCATTGCCCGGTGGCTTTGTGCCCAAACCCGTTCAGGTCTCCAATCTGATGCTGAGCACTCTTGGCGCCTGGCTGGATGCGGAACTGCTGGTGAAAAGGAAGGAACTGGAATCCAGCAATATCATCGGCAAGCTGAACCTGCTGAAATGGAAACATATCGCTACGCTGGCCCGTGACCACTATGTGGAAGTGGTGTATGCCGGTAATATGCTGCCGTTCGGACATGAAGCTTCACTGGTACGCGTAACCGAAAGGAAGCCGCAGCAGAATTACGCGGTGAACCGTCAGCGATATTTCATTGTGATCAATGAAGAAGAGAAGAAGTACAATCCGTATAATCCCAATAACGGGAATTTCAAATCCTTCCCGTTCTCTACCGTTCGTTTCATCAGTACCGCGACGCCCACCATCGATCCGCCGGCCCGTTTTTGCGCCGGGGTGAGTGATATGCA
Organism: Bacteroidota bacterium; assembly: GCA_029555415.1. Lineage (GTDB taxonomy): Bacteria > Bacteroidota > Bacteroidia > Chitinophagales > Chitinophagaceae > JAKPSI01. The sequence goes on from JAKPSI010000083.1 coordinate 4,749, forward strand.
ACCGGACCATCAGTTCATTCCCCGTGTGGGCGGAAAGGACTTTCTGTTCAAGATGATGGCCTATGACCTGGAAGGGAATGAAGTGGATTTCGAAATGCCGATGGTATTCGTGACCACAGATATCACTTACATGAGTGATGGCGGATATAATCTGAAAGATATCGGTGCCATCAACAATTGCTATAACAGTGCCACCGGTATTCAGAACAAGATCGGCCTGCATAACCAGAAGATGGCCCTGGCACGTAGTCATACGGACGGTGACACCACTTTTGAAGTGAAAACGATCCAGTTCTATTCACACGGCACCATTGATGAACGTCCGGGATTCCGTCCGGAAGTGAAGGAACTGGAGATCTTCATCGCCGCGGTGGAGAACATCATCGGCCGCAGGCAGGCGCAGCGCGTTTCGCTGGTGGATGATGAATCGAATAAAGCCGAAGCGCAGCGCAAGAACAAGGGTAATGTTTTTGCGAAACTGCTGGATGCGGCCGATGTGAATTTCAATGGCAGTGGCAGCAAGACGGGCGGTTCTTTGTCTCCCAATTTCAGCATCACCTGTCTGTCGAAAACTTTAGGCGCGGTGGGCGGAAAGATCGAGGATCTGCAGAACATGAAGTTCGATCCGGAAGCTTTCTTCGATGAATCGGCCAAACTGTTTGGTGTGATCGGACTCGGCAAGATCATCCATGCGGTAGATAACGCTGTAGCATTTGTGAATGGCAGTACGGTACAATCGCCCATTCCCGCACTGAAGAATATCGATACGCCTGAAGCACTGATCACGCAATATTCCTGGAACGCCGCCAAACTCAAACCCTGGGGTAATGCGTTCGTGAAATTCCAGCCGCATTCGCCGGACGCTACAGGAAAGGTGGTGATCGAAACGAAACTCTACCGTTACAAGGACCCCACCAAATCGATGGCGCTGGAAGTGAATTCGCATATCGATGATTTCGGTATCGAGATCGCGAGTCTGGCTTCCGTTGATTTCAAATCGGTCGCGTTCCGTGCCAACAGCAATGCCAAAGTGGATGTGAGCATCGATATGGCGAAACAGCCACTTCGTTTCCTTGGCGCCTTATCATTCGTGAACGACCTGCAGAAATATATTCCGGATGATGGTTTCAGCGATCCGCCGTATCTAGATATCAGCACCAGTGGTATCCGTACCGGCTATACACTCGCGTTACCCAATATCCAGCTCGGTGCTTTTACACTGAGTAATATCAACCTGGGTGCGGAGATCAATCTGCCTTTCAATGGTGATCCGCTGACGCTCCGTTTCAATTTCTGTGAGAAGCAGCAGCCGTTCACGCTGACCATTTCCGCACTGGGTGGCGGCGGATTCTTCGCGATCGAATTCGATATGAAAGGACTGCGCAGTCTGGAAGCCGCACTTGAATTCGGTGCCTGCGCTTCGATCGATCTGGGTGTGGCCAGTGGAGCCGTCAGCATCATGGGTGGCATCTATTTCAAGATGAGTGTGTCGGGCGAAACAAAAACCTACGAACTGGAAGGATATGTGCGGATCAACGGCGCGTTGTCCGTACTCGGACTCATCACCGCATCGATCGAATTCCTGCTGACACTTGCCGCTGAGATGAAGGATGTGGGCGGACAACAGAAAGTGGCCCGTGTATGGGGTGAAGCCAGTCTGAAGATCAAGATCGAGATCTTCATGTTCTCGAAGACCGTGAAACTGAAAACGTCCAGACAATTCGCCGGTGCCGGCGCGGATCCGACATTCACGATGATGATCAGTGAAGGGGAATGGGCGGATTATTGTGATTCGTTCGCCGCTTAGAAACAGCTGCAAGCTTTAAGCTTTAAGCTGCAAGGGAGCACACGGATCAGCACTGTCAAAAATCAATGATGAAGACTTCTAATAAAATATTTCATAGCATGGCTTGTAGCTTATGGCTTATAGCTTGCCGCTAAACCTCTCTTTATGTCTCAAAAGATCATCGTCACCACATCGCCCTGGAAAGACCATAAGAAGAACAAATGGATGCTTTCCGCTTACATGAGTATTCAGCTGGATGCAGGAGCGGACACTAAGTTGTCAGCTTTCCCGGACATTCAGGGCTGGATGGACCGTTTGCAGCAGGCCACATTTTTTGTGCAGTGGGATAATAATGTACCGGCGGATATCACACCGCTGAATGCGAAGTGGGACAAAGCGCTGTATGAAAAATTATTCCATGGCAATATCAATGTGAAGTCTTTCGCGCCGCTTGATATATCAAAGCTGGTGATCAAATCCTATCCGGCGATCCATGTGCATGATTTCATCATGGATACATACAAGACCGTTGGAAGTATGAAGACGGATGAACTGCCGAAGTCCTCTTTTTATCATACCGAATACACCGGACTGAAACCGTTGACACAGGTGCAGCTCCGTCAAACGCAACCGATCACGAACAAGCGGAATGCCGCCACCATCAATGATTTTGTGGTAAAGGGCAATGCGGGCAGGGATGTGGCGCGTCAATCCGTGAAACAGAACAAAGCGATCGGTTTCTCCAAGACTGCTAATCCTGATATGGACCTCGGTCAGTTCCATAATTTCCATTCACCGGTCGATAAAACACAATGGAAGGCACCGCCCTTCATTCCGAAACCGGAATTCGAATACCATGATATCTTATCGATCATCACTTCGTACCCGTTCATTTTGCGCAAGCTGGGACTGGTGATCGATTTTGAACTGGCAGGTCCGCCGCCCGCATCAAGCGGAACTGTGCGTATCCTGCCGGCCAATCTTTCCTTCGTGAATGATGTGACCTTATCCAGCCCCGCTTCAGCCTATCAATACACGGGCAATGGATTCTTCGCCGCATCCAAACCGGGCAGTTTCATCGAGAAAGGGATGCTGCGCGTCAACACCGAAGATTTCTCCGTGATCCAGCTGGATACGGATGGTGCCGCGATGAAGCTGGCTTCACATGCGGACACCGTGAATCTGAACCTGGCGAAATCGCTGGTGATGAAAAGCAATTTCATCACGCCGCTCGTATTCATGAACGATGCGGGCACGCAACCCGCCGTGAATGATAAGCCTGCAGAAGATGATGATCAGGATACGGATGAAGCTTTGCCTTCTTTGCGGAGCGCGGGTATCGGTATCGTGAAGAACGGACTGGCCGAACACCTGGTGAAGAAATTCGTAAGGAATACGGATATCTACAAGATCATGATCAACCCCGCATTCACAACTAACAACGCCGCGTTGTTCAATAAAGTGGATGCTTCGGCGATCAAAACACAACCTACTGCGAATGTTCCCGGTGCACCGGTCACACAACCGAATGCTGCAGGCGGAAAAGTGATCAATGCACAACAGATCCGGAAGATACCCGTCGCACGTATGACGGACATCGGTAAAGCGATCCGTCAGCCTGCGATCATCCCCGTAGCAACTGAGATCCTGTATGCGGATGACCTCGTTTTCGGATACCGGCTTGACATCGCATACGATGATAAACCGGATACCTGGTATTCATTGCATAAAAGAAAGAACAGTTATGCATTCGTTCCGGTAGGCGGAACGGAGCAGCCCATCGTTCCCGATGCAGGTGATGAAACGGATGAAGGATGTATCCATCTTTCCCTGGCACAGGATGATAATGATCCGGAGCAGGACCAGAAGATCAGTGAAGTGATCGCGCGATGGGAGGGATGGAGTTTATCCGTCCCCCGTATCGGTAAAGGATTGAATAATACCGGCACCGAAGTGAGTTCGGATGCGGATGAAAAAAGTAAATACGATCTGGATAAGGATATGCCTTTCCGTTTGCAGGTGAAGATCGGTCCTGCGCCGAAGAGTCTGCCTTCCCTGCGTTTCGGAAGATTGTACCGGATCAAGGTCAGGACGGTGGATATTGCCGGCAACGGATTGCCGCATGATGTACAACCGGAGAATCCGGCCATCGCGGTACGCGCCGGGATCAAGTACCTGCGGTATGAACCATTATCGACGCCGGTGGTCAGACAGGGTGATGAAGTAGCCGGTGGTGACCGGAGTAAGATGCGCACCCGTGACGGCGAATCACTGCAGCACCTCGTCATCCGCAGCAATGTGGGTGTGAGTACGGAAGATTATGAAAAGAAGAATGTGACCACGATCGTACTGAATGGTGCGGCGGCGGGCACGCTGACCTATTTACCGGAGGCCGTTCGTTTCTTCACGGCTCCGCGTACTTCTCAGCATATGGCGGAAGTGCATGGCATGTTCGATAACGCTTTCCGTACACCTCAAGGCGCGAAGGAAGCTTATGCATTCATCAAATCGAAGGATAAGGAATGGAAAGATGATGGTTCCACGAAAGCTGCGGAGATCCCGGTTTCAACTGGACAGGTGGATATCGATTATCTGGCCGATCCGATGGCGGCAGGTGTGGTCTTTACACTGAAGTCCGCTACCGGTTTTGAAACCCCGTGGCCGAAAGGGGTGAGCCGTAAATTCAGTTTTTATTTTGATGAGGAAGTAACGGACGGCAACGTCAATAAAGAATACAGCAGTGATCAGTGGCGCAGTCCGCGTTCTTTCAAGATCAGGATGGTGGAAGGTCATGGTCTTCCTGAATGGAAGGGGCGTGTGCTGACGATCCCGTTGCCGAAGTCGGCAAAGATCGAAGTGAATTATGCCTGCTTCTGGCGGCCGGCGGATCTGGATAAAGTATCCGCGATCTTACCGGGCCTGGTCAAGGGCGGTGGAAGATCGATCGCACATGCGCGCGGTGGAGTGCACTGGATGTTCAGTCCCTGGCGTATGCTGCGACTGGTGCATGCGGTGCAGCAGCCTTTGGAGAAGCCTGCGTTCGATAAAGGGGCCACAACGATCGGCAAGCAGTTCAATGATACGTTCGCGACGATCAATACCAAAGTGAGTGTGCATGGCAGCAGTACGGATAAAACGGATATTGAAGCGGCGTGGCAGGAGATGGTGGATGATGTATCGGAGTTACATCCCAAACAAATAGATATACGTACCCATGTGGATACGTTGCCCGTGGATTATGCGGATAAACTGCTGACCTGTTCTTTATCGCCGGGCCGGTTCCCGCAGGGACCTGTCCGCCCCATGATCCGTCATTCGTTCAATGATACGAAACACCGATGGGTGAATTATACTCCTGTTGCGACTACGCGTTACCGTGAGTATTTCACTGGTGTGATCGAAACGGCGAAACGGAATGGTACGCTGGATAAATTCCTGCTGACACAGACCGGTGAAACGATCAAACTGAATGTACTCAGCTCCGCACGGCCGGTGATCCCGGTGGTGGATTATCTGGTGCCGAGTTTCAACTGGATCCGGGAACAGAAGGGCAATGTGATGAATCACGTGCGTACGGCGAATATCCGGGTGTACCTGAAAAGGCCCTGGTACAGCAGTGGTGATGAGGAGAAGATCGCGGTGATCTTACCGCCGAAAGGAGCGGAGCCGCTGCGGAATCCGGTGCTGAAGAAATATTGTACGGTGTGGGGTAAGGACCCTGTGTTTCTGGCACCTGATCTGAACAACAGCAATTATCCGCAGGTGGACCACTTCCCGTTCGCGGCGGATTATGATAATGTGAAACTGGCGGAAGAGGATGTAACGGTGGCGGTTGCGGCGTACAAAGTGATGTTCGATGCGGAGAAGCAATTGCATTACGCGGACATTCCGGTGAATACAGGGTTCGCATATTTTCCGTTCATTAAATTCTCACTGGCGCGTTATCAGCGTCATTCCGTGAGAAAGGATGGCAAGGATTGCTGTCTGAGTAATATGGTGGTGACCGACTGGATGCAGGTGGTGGCGGGAAGGATCACATCGCTGCAGCAGGAATCTTCGAAGAACAACTTCAGTGTTTCGGTGAAGGGTGTGGCGCCGTTCAGCAGTAATCCGGACCAGTTCCCGGGCGCATCCAATAATGCCAGGGTGAAGATCAACATCACGGTAGAGAATACGATGTTCCCGAAAACGGATGACGCGTTCGTCAGCATCATCAGCAGGCAGGGATCGAGTATGATCTTTACGAAGGACTTCGACCTGACGTACAGGGATGTCCGTAATGGCACGATCGATTTCCTGCAACGGATCGAATTGCCGGCGGCCTGGGCGGGACAACCTTACCGGGTGGTGGTGCGGGAATATGAATTACATGAGGATGACCCGCTGCGGGTGCAGCAGAAGGCCCTGACCAATGCGGTGATCCATGAGTACGGAGAGCGCCTGGTTTTCATGGATGTTTTTGAAGTGAACGGGACAGTATAATAATGGTATAAAACAGTCTTCCGGAAGCCGCTGATTATCAGCGGCTTCCTTATTTTACCCCCATTGCGTCCACGAAATGAGCGAGGCTGTTATTTTCCGGTAATTTTCCCTACCTTTGCGCCTCCAAAACCGTAAGGTTTATTTCTGAATCTAAACACCTGAAAATAAACAAGTCATGGCCGACTTAAAATTTCAAAGAAACTTTGGTATCGCCGCGCACATCGATGCGGGTAAGACAACCACTACCGAACGCATCCTGCGTTATACCGGTATGATCCATAAGATCGGAGAGGTGCACGATGGTGCCGCTACTACCGACTGGATGGAGCAAGAAAAAGAAAGAGGTATCACCATTACCTCAGCTGCGGTAAGCTGCCAGTGGAATTTCCCGACCGTGCTCGGAAAAGCTTCACCGGATACAAAGAGTTATTATTTCAATATCATTGATACTCCGGGTCACGTGGACTTTACCGTTGAGGTAGAGCGTTCCATGCGTGTTCTGGATGGTCTGATCGCCCTGTTCTCAGCGGTTGACGGTGTTGAACCCCAATCTGAAACTGTATGGCGTCAGGCGAACCGTTACGGTGTTCCCCGTATCGGTTTCGTGAATAAAATGGACCGTGCGGGTGCTGACTTCCTGAACGTGGTAAAACAGGTGAAGGAAATGCTGGGTTCCAAAGCGGTTCCCCTGCAGCTTCCTATCGGTGCGGAAGATGATTTCACAGGTGTGGTTGACCTGATCAAAATGAAAGGGATCATCTGGCACATGGAAACAGAAGGTATGACCTTCGATGAGATCCCCGTTCCCGCTGATATGGTTGCGGAAGCCAATGAGTGGAGAGCTCACCTGGTGGAAGCCGTAGCGGAATATGATGACAAACTGATGGAGAAATTCTTTGATGATCCCAATTCCATCACTGAAGATGAAATGCATGAAGCGATCCGCAAAGCAACGATCGATCTGAGTATCGTTCCGATGATGTGCGGTTCTTCATTCAAGAATAAAGGTGTGCAAACCGCACTGGATGCAGTTTGCCGTTACCTGCCCAGCCCGATGGATATCCCGGCGGTAGAAGGTATCAATCCTGATAACGGTGAAACGGTAAAACGTGAGCCGAATGCAAAAGAACCATTCGCAGCCCTGGCGTTCAAGATCATGACCGATCCTTTCGTGGGTCGTCTCGCGTTCTTCCGGGTTTATTCCGGTCACCTCGATGCCGGTTCTTATGTACTGAACGTTCGCAGTGGTAAGAAAGAGCGTATCAGCCGTATCATGAAGATGTTCGCGAACAAACAGAACCCGATCGACTTCATCGAAGCAGGTGATATCGGCGCGGCTGTAGGTTTCAAAGAGATCAAGACCGGTGATACCCTTTGTCATGAAGATCATCCGATCGTGCTGGAGAACATGTTCATCCCCGAGCCGGTAATCTCCGTAGCGGTAGAACCTAAAACACAGGTTGACGTTGATAAGATGGGTATGGCCATCGCGAAACTGGTGGAAGAGGATCCTACACTGCGTGTACGTACCGATGAAGAAACAGGCCAGACCATCCTGAGCGGAATGGGTGAGCTGCACCTGGAGATCATCGTTGATCGTATGAAACGCGAGTTCAAAGTGGAAGTGAACCAGGGTGCTCCCCAGGTTGCTTACAAGGAAGCATTCAATGCTACTGTTGAACATCGTGAAACCCTGAAGAAACAAACCGGTGGTCGCGGTAAATTCGCCGACATCGTGTTCAACCTGGGTCCTGTTGATGCTGAATGGCAGGCAGAGAACCCTGATAAATCATACCAGTTCGTGAACGATCTGTTCGGCGGATCCATTCCCCGTGAATTCATTCCTGCCATTCAGAAAGGATTTGAGCAGTCCATGACGACCGGTGTACTGGCGAGCTACCCTGTAGCGAACCTGAAGATCCGTGTATTCGACGGTAGCTTCCACGCGGTTGACTCTGACTCCATGTCCTTCGAACTTTGCGCCAAGCAAGGTTTCCGTGAAGCGGCCCGCAAAGCGAAACCCGTTCTGCTGGAGCCCATCATGAGGGTGGAAGTGGTAACTCCTGACCAGTACATGGGTGATGTTACGGGTGACCTTAACCGTCGCCGTGGTATGCTGGAAGGTATGGACAGCCGTGCAGGTGCACAGGTGATCAAAGCAAAAGTTCCGCTGAGCGAAATGTTCGGTTATGTGACCCAGCTGCGTTCCCTGAGTTCCGGTCGTGCTTCTTCTACCATGGAATTCTCGCATTACGCTCCCGCACCAAATGGTATCGCGGAAGAAGTGATCGCGAAAGTGAAAGGCAAAGTGAACGCTTAATACAAGCGTTTTGAGATAGTTCCAGTCCCGGCATAATTTGCCGGGACTTTTTTTGTCCATTACTTAACCCGGATCAAGCGAAAGGAGCGGGTATGGCACTGTGTTTGCAACAAAAACGCGAATCCCCCCTCCCCGTTTTTAAATCCCAATTTCCCGGGCCAAGGCTCTGATGAAAGACACCAATATTCAGCTCTGCGCAAGCAGATCAAAGCGAGGACTCCACTGGAGTCCTTTCTTTTTGTAAGGGGTCCCTGAATACATACCAGAGGCCGGCGGCAGAGGTGAGCAGGGTGATGAGGTAGAAAAGGAGACTGATCAGCACGGAATGTTCCTGTGCCAGTCCGAAGAAACGCGAACCTTCCAGGAAAACGATCTCGCGTGCGCCGAGTCCGCCGATCGTAAGCGGCAATACTGCTACAGCGGAAGAGAGCAGGAATAAAAAGAGATAAGCCGTTTCCGTTACCGGCAGATGCAATGCGGCCATAATGCAGTAGGCACAGATGACCTGCAGTGCCTGAACAACGATACCCAGCAGCAGGGTGGGTAAAAAGGAAGGCATGAAATCGCGCAGCCAGAAACGAATGACGATCCAGAGTGCGGCTACCGCCAGCACAGCACCCACGGCAAGCAGCCAGGGATACCAGCCTTGGGGCAATACAAAGAAACCATAGATAGCAAGCAGGAGGCCGAGGCCGAGCAATCCGCTGAAACGATCGAGCAACACGGCCGCGGTCGTTTTGCGGTAAGGCACTTCATATTTCTTTGTGAGCAGGATCACTTTGTATGCGTCACCACTGATGGAACCGGGCAGAAAGAGATTATAGAACATGCCCAGCCAGTAGAGCTGTATGTTCTTCCATTCCGTAAGCGGCACACCGATATTATGGAAATAGATATTGAGACGGATGGAGGAAACGGCTTTGGAGGCGATGAAGACGATGAGCGCGATGAACAGCAGGAACCAGTTGGCGGATGAAAGTGCTTTACCGGCGGCGGAGAAATCGATCTTGCGCGAAACGTACCAGAGACAGAACACGGTGATGACGATCTTGAGCAAGAGCTTGAGCCATTTGCCTGTTTTTGATCCTGCCTGCTGTGTGGTCTCCATTTGTTGATGTAAATTGTTGCAAGTAAAACCAAATTGATGATAAAACGAATTGCGGCGGCACTGTTTTTCCTGATCGTGTTCATGCTATCCGTTTCCGGGCAGCAAAAAGCGCCGGTGAAAGGGATGCTTATCAAGAAGAGCATTCAGTTCCGGAAAGGCATCTATCATTTACAATTACCCGTATTGAAAGAGGATCCGCTGATCATCATTGAAGGGAAGAACATCACGGTCGATTTCAATGATCTGGTGCTGGATGGCGCGAAGCCGGGTGAAACACCGGATCAGTTCCATGGTGTGGCGGTGCTGGTGCGGAACAGCAGTCATGTTACGCTGAAGAATGTTTCCATCCGAGGTTATAAGGTCGCTATTAAAGTAATCAAGACCGATCATCTGGTAATGGAACGGTGTGACGGCAGTTATAATTACCGGCAGCATCTGAACAGTACGCCGGAGAAGGAGGATCTGTCGGACTGGATGAGTTATCATCACAATGAACAGGATGAATGGTTGCGTTATGGAGCTGCGTTCTATCTGCGTGGCTGTGATTCGGTGCTGATCAGGGATTGCAGGGTAACAGGCGGACAGAACGGGTTGATGATGACGGAAAGCAATGGCGGGATGATCATCAACAATGATTTCTCTTTCAATTCAGGCATCGGCATCGGTATGTACCGCAGCAGCGGCAACAACGTGATGTACAACCGGATCATCTTCAATGTGCGTGGTTACAGTCATGGTGTGTACAACCGCGGGCAGGACAGTGCGGGCATCCTGGTGTATGAACAAAGCAGCCATAATCTGTTCTATAAAAATGCGGTTACGCATGGGGGTGATGGTTTCTTTTTATGGGCCGGACAAAGCACGATGGATAACGGGCAGGGTGGCTGCAATGACAATATCCTGATGAATAATGATTTTTCATGGGCGCCGACGAATGGGGTGGAAGTGACGTTCAGCCGCAATACGATCAGTGATAACCGCATCTTCGGATGTGATCATGGCATCTGGGGCGGATACAGTTACAACAGCACGATCAGTAATAATAAATTCCGTGATAACCGTATCGATATCGCGATCGAGCATGGGCAGGAGAATGAGATCACGTACAATATCTTTTACGACAGTAAGGAAGCGATGCGTTTGTGGGCAAGGACGGAACAGCCGTCTGACTGGGGTTACGCGAAAGCGCGGGATACGAAGAGCCGTGATTATATCATCGCGTATAACAATTTCAGTCGCGTAAAAAAAGTACTGAATGTGAATCATACGGATGGATTGCATTTGTTCGGTAATCTGTTCGGAACGGTGGAACAGTTCCTGCAGGTGGATTCTACTGTCACCGGTATAGATTCCGTTCTGACCGAAGATCAGGTGAAAAGGATCTCGTCGGATTCAGCGGTGAGTATTCCGGAAGTGAAGGATCCGTATGATCCTTTCAAGGGCGCGGGCAGATTCGCGGGGCGGCAGCATATCATTGTGGGGGAGTGGGGTCCTTATGATTACCGGTATCCGTTGGCGCATCAGCTGAATGTGGCGGAAAAGTCGGATACGATCCGTTTGGGATTACTGGGTCCGGCGGGCAAATGGCAATTGGGAACGCTGAGAGGTGCGCGGGTGCTGGATCCGGGGAAGGGTGTGTTCCCGGATACGGTGCTGATCGTGAAGGATGCGGGGGCGAAGACGGATGTGCGGGTGCAGTTCCTGTACAAGGGAGAAGCTTTTACGGATCCCTTCGGCAATAAGGTGGCGGCGGGCAAGGCGGTGCCTTTTGTGTACCGGAAGTATTTTCAGCCGCTGGACTGGAATGTGTTGTTTTATCCGATGGATACGATGCAGTATAATCCGGTCAGGACGGGGACTTTATTTTCCCCGACGGCCCGGATGGCCCCATTTAAGGAGGAAAAGGCGGACCGGCTGGAATATGCCTGGTGGGGCGGGATCAAGGCGGGTAATGTGCAGCATGTGCAGTTCATTACGCAGGCTACGGCAACGGCGGTGCTGGAGGCGGGGGAATATGAGCTGGATGTGACCTGGGATGATGCGGTGCGGGTGTATGTGGATGAGAAAATGGTGCTGAATGAGTGGAATCCAGGGCTTTATAAATTCGATGAATCGCCGCATAAAAAGCTGAGACTGAAGCTGGGCGGGGAGCATCATTTCAGGGTGGAACATCTGGAACTGGGGGGATTCGCTACGTTATCACTGAAAATCAATAAGTTACAATAAGGCTATCCTGGGTTCAATAAGTTTATCAACAGCGTATAAAATTCTTTCATAACTATTTGGAGGATATGGCCTGCGCCCCTACCTTTGCACTCCCAATAAAATTTGGGTTTTTGACATATGTCTCAGCGCATCCGAATCAAATTACAGTCTTACGATCACAATCTGGTGGATAAATCCGCAGAAAAGATCGTGAAAACAGTACGCAGCACCGGTGCTGTGGTAACAGGACCTATTCCTCTGCCTACACGCCGTAAGATCTTTACCGTGTTACGTTCACCCCACGTGAACAAGAAGAGCCGTGAGCAGTTCCAGCTCGCAACGCATAAGCGTTTGCTGGATATCTACACGTCTTCCAGTCGTACGGTAGATGCACTGAGCAAGCTTGACCTGCCCAGTGGTGTTGAGGTTGAGATCAAAGCGTAGTACGCTTTTGAGGAGCAGGGTGAGTGTGACATTAGTTCTTATAAAAATTTAAACATTGCTATCTCTCAATCATGATGTGCAATGCATCGTGAAAAAAGAGCTCTGGTTAATTCACATAAAACAAGCCATTCAGGGTTTGTTTACTGCCGGTACTTCCCCAGAAAGGAAAAGGTCGGCAGCAAACGGGGATTGAAGTCCTGACCGCCAGGTCGGGAATGTCCCAATAATCCTGCAGGCATAAATTGTAACAACAATGAAAGGTATTATTGGGAAAAAAATCGGGATGACCAGCATCTTCGATCCTTCGGGCAAACAGACCGCCTGTACGATCATTGAGGCGGGTCCCTGCGTTGTAACTCAGGTCAAGACCAAAGCGACTGACGGTTACGATGCACTCCAGCTCTCTTTCGGTGATAAGAAAGAGAAGCACTCCACTAAAGCAGAGATCAATCACTTCGCAAAAGCGAGTACTCCTGCAAAGAAATTCACTAAAGAATTCCGCAACTATTCCATTGAAAAGAATATCGGTGAGTCCATCACTGTAGACATCTTCGCTGAAGGCGATGCTGTTGAAGTGGTAGGTACGACCAAGGGTAAAGGTTTCCAGGGTGTTGTAAAACGCCACGGATTCCATGGTGTGGGCCAGCAGTCGCACGGTCAGCATGACCGTCAGCGTGCTCCGGGTTCACTCGGTAACTCATCTGATGCGAGCCGTGTAATGAAAGGTGTGCGCATGGCCGGTCGTATGGGTAATGACCGTGTGAAACTGAAAGGTCTGAAAGTGGTGAAGGTCTTCGCTGAGAAGAACTACATCCTGGTCAGCGGTTCAGTACCGGGTCATATCGGTTCAATTGTGTTAATCCAGAAATAAAGCCGTGGTGCTTAACTGCATCACCCAAAAAGATATACCATGCAAGTTGAAGTTTTAAATTCGAAAGGAAAGAAGACCGGCAGGACGGTGGAACTGCCCGAAGAGATCTTCGGTACAGAGCCGAACAACCACGTGATCTACCTCGCCGTGAAGCAATATCTCGCTGCACAGCGTCAGGGTACGCACAAGGTGAAGACCCGTGCCGAGGTACAGGGTGCGAGCCGCAAGCTGCATCGTCAAAAGGGTACAGGTGGTAGCCGTAAGGGTAATATCCGTAACCCGTTATATAAAGGTGGTGGTACCATTTTCGGTCCCAAGCCCCACCTGTATGATTTCAAACTGAACCGTAAGGTGAAAGATCTGGCCAAGATCTCTGCGCTTTCTTACAAAGCGAAAGAGAATGCGATCGTGATCGTTGAAGATATCAACCTGGATGCGCCGAAGACCAAAGGTTTCATGGAGATCCTGACCAACCTGAAAGTAGCTGATAAGAAGCTGATGTTCGTACTTCCTGAGTACAATGACAACGTGCAGCTGTCCATCCGCAACGTTCCTTCTGTACTGGGTGTACTGCTGGCCGATATCAATACATATGATATCGTGAATTCAGAGGTGCTGGTCCTGACGGAGAGCGCGGCGAAGATTTTCGCAGATGAAGAAAAAGCAGAAGCTTAATTAAAAACATTCAAACCAGGAAACGATGAAACTTTCTGAAGTACTGATAAAACCCATTTTGACCGAAAAGGCGAATGCGCAGCAGGAAAAACTGCAGCGTTATGCTTTCAAAGTGGCCAGGAAAGCAAACAAGCTGGAGATCAAGAAAGCCGTGGAAAGCTTTTACGGGGTGACCGTAACAGGCGTGAACACGAGCGTATCTCCCGGTAAAAATAAAAGCCGCTTTACGAAAGCCGGTGTGATCTCAGGCCGCAAGCCTGCGTACAAAAAGGCTTATGTAACCGTAGCAAAAGGAGAGGCGATCGATCTGTATTCTAACATTTGATCCCTTTCAAAGAATGGCTTCAACAGCCGCTAATGTTGAACTAAAAAGAAATTAAAAAATGGCATTAAGAAAATTCAAACCCGTAACAGCCGGTACCCGTTGGAGGATCGGTAACGCGTATGCTGAGGTAACGACGAACAAACCGGAGCAGACCCTGCTTGAGCCCAAGCCCCGTACTGGTGGCCGTAACTCATCTGGTCACCTGTCCATGCGCTACCGCGGCGGTGGTCACAAGAAGAAATACCGTATCGTTGATTTCAAGCGTAACAAATTCGGTGTGGAAGGAACGGTTAAATCCGTTGAGTACGATCCGAACCGTACCGCTTTCATCGCGCTGATCGAGTATACAGATGGTGAAAAACGTTATATCCTTTGTCCCCAGGGACTGCAGGTTGGTCACAAAGTGATCAGCGGTCTGGATGTAGCGCCTGAGATCGGTAATGCACTTCAGATGAAGAACATGCCCCTCGGTACCAACGTTCACAATATTGAAATGCAGCCTGGTCAGGGTGGTAAGCTGGCCCGCAGTGCGGGTTCTTCAGCTCAGCTGACGAACAAGGAAGAGAAATATGCGATCCTGAAAATGCCTTCTGGTGAGCTGCGCAAGGTGCTGATCAATTGCTTCGCTACCGTAGGTGTGGTGAGCAACAGTGATCACAGTCTGCAGAGCATGGGTAAGGCAGGTCGTAACCGCTGGAAAGGTATCAAGCCGCGTAACCGTGGTGTAGCGATGAACCCTGTGGATCACCCGATGGGTGGTGGTGAAGGTAAAGCTTCCGGTGGTCAGCCTCGTAGCAGGAACGGTCAGTACTCTCGTGGTCTGAAAACACGTACCCGCGGTAAAGGATCTGATAAAATGATCATCCAGCGCCGTAATGGTAATAAGCTGAGCAAGTAAGAAAACAACAATTACTCAATCACTAAATGTCATTATAAATGGCTCGTTCGATTAAAAAAGGTCCTTATGTGGCCACTCACCTTGAAAAAAAGGTAGTCGCTATCAACGAAGGCAAAAGCAAAAAAGCGGTGATCAAAACCTGGAGCCGTCGTTCCACGATTACGCCTGATTTCGTTGGGCATACATTCGCGGTACACAACGGAAACAAGTTCATCCCCGTGTATGTTACCGAGTTCATGGTAGGTCATAAGCTGGGTGAATTTGCACCCACCCGCCAGTTCAAAGGACACTCAAGCAAGAAAGTAGACTGATAAAATATAAAGCTGTGACGGAAACGGTGCAGCAAAAAACCTGAAACAATGGAAGCAGTAGCAAAACTGAGAAATTATCCTACATCGCCCCGCAAAATGCGTTTGCTGGCCGATCTGATCCGCGGTCAAAAAGTGGAGAAGGTGCTGGCTGAGCTGGAGTTCAACCCGAAGCACCCTGCAGTGCCCCTGCGTAAGCTGGTACTGAGTGCGATCAGCAACTGGAAGCAAAAGAATGAAGGTGGTGATGAGAGCCAGCTGGTGATCAAGACCATTTTCGTGGATGGCGCACGTACGCTGAAAAGAATGCGTCCGGCTCCCCAGGGTCGTGGCTACCGTGTTCGCAAACGCAGCAATCACGTTACTGTAATTGTGGACGCGAAGGAAACTAAATAATAAACGTATTAACGAATAACCAATAAACATGGGTCAAAAAGCAAATCCGATCGGTAACCGTTTAGGTATCATCCGTGGATGGGAATCTAACTGGTACGGCAGCAAGAAAGATTACGCCGGCAAACTGATCGAGGATAACAAGATCAGGACTTACCTGAATGCCCGTATCAACAAGGGTGGTATCTCGAAGATCGTTATTGAGCGTACCCTCGGCAAACTGATCATCACTATTCACACGTCCAAGCCCGGTATCATCATCGGTAAAGGTGGTGGCGAAGTGGATCGTATCAAAGAAGAGCTGAAGAAGCTGACCGGTAAAGATGATGTACAGATCAACATCCTGGAGATCCGCCGTCCTGAACTGGATGCGATGATCGTAGGTGACACGATCGCACGTCAGATCGAGAACCGTATCAATTATAAAAGGGCGATCAAAATGTCCATCGCTTCTGCGCTCCGTATGGGTGCTGAAGGGATCAAGGTAAAGATCGCTGGTCGTCTGGGTGGTTCGGAGATCGCACGTACTGAGGAGATCAAGCAAGGTCGTGTTCCCCTGCATACGTTCCGTATGGATATCGATTATGCGAATGTATTCGCGCTGACCGTTTACGGTAAGATCGGTATCAAAGTATGGATCTGTAAAGGTGAAGTACTGGCTAAGCGTGATCTGAACCCGAACTTCATTGGTGGTAAGGAAGCAGGTGCTGCCGGTGGTGACCGTCGTGACAGAAGAGATGACCGTCCGGATCGCCGTGATGACCGTCGCGGTGGCGGTGGTGGTGG
>JAKPSI010000085.1 GCA_029555415.1 Bacteroidota bacterium
TTCCAATTCTTATAAATGGAGTGCAGGGAAGCATTCAGGGGCGTGATGCCGCGTTTACCCATGAAATAAACAACCGGAAAATCACATTGCGGTCTGCCGTCTTCTTTGAACTTAAAGCCTGCAAAAGCAACCAATTTTTCCAGAATGGTAGCGGTGATGAAGAGGATCTTGTACTTGATTTTTTTCATAAAATATACTTAAATTATTGTCTGTCAAACATTTAAAAGAAGCCCCTCGTAGCACTTCAGGGTCTCCTTTAACATATGGTCGCTGCTAAAACGTGCAGAAGCATACGCATATTGCACCTGCTGCAATTGTTTACGTATATTGAAATTATAACATATATTAATTTGTGCTGCAAGTTCTTCTGCATTAATCTCCGGCCGCAGCAGTCCGTCCTTCGTTGGCGGAAATTGTTCAGGGATACCACCGTTCGCCACTGCCAGTACCGGTAACCCTACTGAGAATGCTTCCGTAACACATAATCCCCATGACTCATTCAAAGATGTATGAACGTAAAGGTCTGCTTTCCTGTATATATCCAGTATGCCGGAAACGTGCCCTTTGAATTCAATTTGATTTTCGAGTCCTGACTCTTTCACCATTTGTTCAAGCTTTTTCCTTGCCGGTCCTTCTCCCAGGAATTGGATCCTGAACAGGTGACCTTTCGCTTTCAAATGAACCGCAGCTTCAATGAGCAATGCCTGATTCTTCCTGTCCTCAAGTGTGCCGGTATTCACGATCGTAAAGAGGGCCGGTGTTTCATTGATCTTCGTTTTATCATAAAAGCGAACCCCGTTAGGGATCACCTGATACTTTACCTCAGGTGGAAGCAGGTAAACGGATTTGTTATGGATATATTCAGAAACAAAGATCAGCGTATCAAGGCGCGAAAAAAGAAAGCGGAACCAATTCGTCACCTTACCCAGCTGTTTGGCTGAGAGTTTATATTTCAATCTTCTTTCTTCAACAGGAGTGTCATTATAATGACAGGTGGTGAGTACCGGGATCTTGCCCCGTACTGCTTTCCGTGCCGCACAGGAAGAGCTAGGGTCCTGACCATGTATCACATCCCAGGGTCTCTTCTTCCTTACTTTCCTTACTGCAAAGTAAACAGAAACGAAATAAACCAGCTCAGAAATATACAATGCAGCATAATCCGACCTGAAGACGAGCCTGGACCGGCGGATCATTTTCAGGAGAATAGATACCCATTTCGGTGTGTGCTCGGGCGTTATGACCTCAGCATAATGGCCGGCGGCCTCCAGTTCCTGCTTCAGCGCACGGTAGTAGGTGGCTACGCCCGTGGTCGACCTGAGGTCCATCTGTGAAACAAGAAGAATGTTCATCATGACTTCCGGAAATTAAATATTGAGCGTGCAACGATCTTAAGTGTATCAACTTCCTCCATCCTGAACATCAGTAACGCGGCTGCATAGAGACCCAGTCCGCAAATTCCATCAATGATGATGTACAGCAAATTCCCGATGTGCAGCGGATCGAGTACGAAGAAGTCCAGTGCATATACGATACTTCCAACCCCGGCGATGATGAGGAAATAAGGAAGTATCCAGCCTACGGATTCAGCAACAGAGATCCGCATCCTTCCTGACGCGATGAACTGATA
>JAKPSI010000107.1 GCA_029555415.1 Bacteroidota bacterium
GGCGTCAAGTATATGGAGACGTGCGCGGCGTGCCTGATCAAGGGCCTGCTGCATCACTTCCATTTTCAGACCATCCACTTTGATGTCCATCTGCACACCGCAGATACCATCACGTGTACCGGTCACTTTGAAGTCCATATCACCCAGGTGATCCTCATCACCCAGGATATCGGTCAGGACCGCGAATTTGTCGCCTTTGGAGATCAGCCCCATCGCTACACCGGATACGTGTTTGGGAAGACCCACACCCGCATCCATCAGTGCCAGTGAACCGGCACAAACGGTAGCCATGGAAGAAGAACCATTTGATTCCAGGATATCACTCACCACACGTACCGTGTACGGGAAATCACCACCCGGCATCATTTGCTTCAGTGAACGCTGGGCAAGGTTACCGTGACCCACTTCACGACGGCTCTGGCCGCGCATCATTTTCACTTCACCGGTACTGAACGGGGGGAAATTATAGTGCAGGAAGAATTTGGAATCATAAGACTTAGCGGCGCTTTCCACCAGTACTTCATCCAGCGGTGTACCGAGTGTTACCGTAGTGAGGGATTGTGTTTCACCACGTGTGAACAGGGCTGCACCATGGGGAGAAGGCAGTACATCCACTTCCATATCGAGCGGACGAACCGTTTCGAGATCGCGTCCGTCGAGACGTACACGCTCATCAAGGATCATATCACGTACCACATAATACTGCAGATCGCCGTAGTAAGTGGAAGCGAGTTTCTTGGTCAGATCGGGCAGTGATTCACCTTCAGCCAGATTCGCGTCCTTCTTCAGGAATTCCATCAGTTCAACTTTGATGGCGTCGAATTTATCGCTGCGTTCGTGTTTGCTGTATTTCCCTTTCGCTACTTCGTATACTTTCTGACGTGCGAAGGTCTCCACTTTTTCTTTCAACACATCGTCAGATGCGGGCTTGGTGTAATCACGTTTGCCGGTAACACCTGCCAGCGCACGCAGTTCTTCCTGCGCTTTCACCTGGATGCGGATCGCGTCATGCGCTACCTGCAGGGCTTCGCAAAGATCAGCTTCACTGCATTCTTTGGCTTCACCTTCCACCATCATCAGGTTCTTTTCTGTTGCAGCGATGATGAAATCACAGTCGGATTTCTCCATCTGACTACGGGTCGGGTTCACAACGAACTTGCCGTCCACACGTGATACACGTACTTCAGAAATGATCTCTTTGATGGGAATATCTGACACAGCAAGGGCTGCAGAGGCAGCGAGACAAGCCATGGCATCAGGCATGATCTCAGGATCGCTGGAGATCAGGGTCACCAGTACCTGTACATCACACATATAATCTTCGGGGAACAGCGGACGCAGCGCACGGTCGATCAGACGGCTGGTTAGCACTTCATAGTCATTCAGTTTGGTCTCTCTCTTGAAGAAGGAACCGGGGATACGTCCTGCAGAAGCGAATTTCTCCTGATAGTCGACAGACAGCGGGAAGAAGCTCTGACCTTCTCTGGGTTCTTTATTGGCTACTACGGTAGCAAGGATCATACATTTACCGCTTGATACGGTAACGGATCCATCGGCCTGGCGTGCGAGGCGACCTGTTTCGATCGTGATCTCACGGCCTTCACCTATATCAAAGGTTTTGCGAATGGGTTGTTGTAACATAAAATTTCAGATTAGTAGTGAAAAGAAGGAACGAAAATCATACAGGCCCGCATGTGTACGTAACGGCACGCTGCTGAACTGCCAGCTGCAAAACCGTACCTGTATAAACTAAAATCCTCCTGCATGAGGAGGTTTTAGCAATGATTATTTTCTGATTCCGAGTTTCTCGATCAATTGGCGGTAACCTGTCAGGTTATGCTTTTGCAGATAGTTCAGGAGGCGTTTACGCTTTCCTACCAGCTGCATCAGACCGCGGTGGGTAGAGAAATCTTTTTTGTTTTGCTGGAGATGGCCACTGATCTGGCTGATACGTTCTGTCAGTAAAGCGATCTGACCTTCGATGGAGCCCGTATTAGCTGCGTTACCACCGAATTCTTTAATGATGTTTGCTTTTTTTTCTGTTGTTAAAGGCATCTTTTGTTTTTTTTGGATTGCATCCGATTTGTTATCCGATTATTTGTGGCGGCAAAGGTAAGGCAATCCTGAATATTCTCAAAGGGTTGCCCCCTATTTTTCAGGCAGTTACCACACCCCGCGGCCCCCACAAATATCTGAACCTGAGCCCTTAAAAAAACCAACCTGCCCTTGCCGTATATTTGGCTTGTTTTTAGAGTGAAACAAGTCTCATATTGCTGATTATCAACATTTTTTATCATGGAATTCAGTAATGATGTCAAAAATATCCTGGGTCTGCAGCTTCCGACCGATCCCCGTTGGGTCGATCTGGCCAGTTTATCCATGACCGAGATCCTGACCGATCACGCCTATTGTGAACAAAAAGCCGCAACAACCTGCATTTCCCTGATCCAGCGTTTCTCCGACCGGGAGCGCCTGGTCAAAGAACTCGCCCCCATCGTTACGGAAGAATGGGGCCATTTCCGGATGGTGCTGGCCGAAATGCAGAAGCGCGGTCTCAAATTGGGCAAACAACGAAAAGACATTTACGTGAACGCACTGATCGGTTTTCAGGTTACAGGCGGCAGTCGCGAAGACCATATGCTGGACAGACTCCTGACCATGGCCCTTGTGGAAGCCAGGAGCTGCGAACGTTTCAAACGACTCAGTGAAGGACTGGCCGACGAATATATGCGCAACTTCTACCGGCGTTTCATGGAAAGCGAAGCCGGTCACTATACCCTCTTCATTGAACTGTCAGAAGAATACATCGCCCCCAAAAAAGTACGCGCCCGCTGGCAGCAATGGCTGGAATTTGAAGCGGGTGTGATGCAGGAAATGGCGGTCCGCGGTGACCGTATCCACTGACCTCATTTCACGCAATCGTTTGAACCATTCTTGTAATGGATTTAAATATTAGTTTTATCGGGCCATGACCTAACGGCCATGCATACCAATGATTAAAGAGGTCACTGATCCCGTCATACAGGCTTTTTCCGTTAATGGAAATGACAGCCACTATCATGCGGAACCACTCAGTGGTGGCCTCATCAATCACACCTATCGCGTGATGAAGGATCACGAACCGGTCTTTCTCCTGCAACAGATCAATACCACGGTTTTCCCCGCTCCTCAGGATGTGCAGGGCAATTACATGCATATCTGGAAATACGCAAAAGCAATAGCGCCGGTATTCAGACTCCCCGCTCCTGTGCTGACAAAGGATCAGCAACTGCTTTTTCAGGACAGTGCTTCACAATACTGGCGCGCCTTTGAATACCTCCGGGATACACAAGCATTCCCCGTGGCTGAAACGCCCGCGCAGGCGGCAGAAACAGCGGTAACTTTCGCGGGATTCACTGCCGCATTCAGCAACATGGATGTGACCGTATTGAAAGCGGTGATACCCGGGTTCCATGATCTGGCCTGGCGATACCGCCAGTTCAGTGACGCATTAACTTGCGGAAATAAAGTAAGGAAGGATAAAGCAGCGCCGATGATCTCCGCACTGCTTTCCCGGGAACGGTATGTACATTTTTTTGAAACGGTGAGATCATCAGATGCTTATCCGCTTCGTGTCATGCACCACGATGCCAAGATCGCCAATATTCTCTTTGATAATAAAAACGGACAAGTGGTTTGTCCTGTTGATTATGATACGGTCATGCCCGGCTACTTCTTTTCGGATCTGGGTGATATGATCCGTTCCATGGCCCCCTGTGCTGATGAGAACAGCACCGACATTGAAACGCTCTGTATCCGCGGTGATTTTTACAAGGCTATCCTGGATGGTTATTTATCAGTAATGGATACGCAGTTCACAGCGGAAGAGAAAAAGAATATCCATTACGCGGGCATCATCATGATCTATATGCAGGCATTACGTTTCCTGGCCGATTATCTGAACAACGACATTTATTACCGCGTTACTCACCCCGAACATAATTATGAACGGGCACTGAATCAGCTGATCTTACTGGAAAAACTTGAAACCTTTCTGGAACAGGAACATGGTTTCAGGGCCTGACCTTTTTCACACCATCTGAGATCTCCGCTTCAAATATCTCTGGTGCATAACCGATACGCACCGTATAGTCAAGTGTCAATCCCGCTTTAAAATCATTCACCCGGTCATCTTTCACCAGTGCGATCGCACAACCGCCGAAACCCGCGCCGGTCATGCGTGCACCGATACAGCCTTTGAATGTACCCGCGAAGTCAACGATCGTGTCCAGCTCCTTGCCGGACACTTCATATAATTCTTTGAGAGAGCGGTGAGATCCGTATAACAAATCACCAAAGTCCTCTGCCCTGCCCGCAGCCAGTGCTTCGGCCGCCAGTATCACCCTTTCATTCTCTGTTACCACATGCTGAGCTCTTTTTCGCACCGTTTCATCGGTAATGAAAGGGGCGATCACTTCGAACTGAGCGGGACTGATATCGCAAAGATGATTGGAAGGGAATACGGATTGCAATTGCAGCAACGCGAGCCTGCATTCCGCGAAACGTTCATTGTATTTAGAATCGGCCAGTGCCCGTGGTTTGTTCGTGTTGATGATCATCAGCGTGTATCCCGGAAATGCGGCCGGTATATACGCGTGCGCCAGTGTATCACAATTCAGCAGCATCGCCTGTTTTTCTTTGCCCATGGCAACGGCGAACTGATCCATGATACCGCAATTGACCCCGATGAATTCATTCTCGACCTTCTTAGCCAGCAATGCGATGTCGACCCGCGAAATTTGATTCCCGAAAAGATCACTCAGTGCATAAGCCGTCAGCACTTCAATAGAAGCACTTGAAGAAAGCCCGGCTGCAACAGGAAGATTCCCGTAAATGAGCAGGTCCATCCCTGAAAGATCATGCCCTTCCGATAAGAAGCGGTCGATCACACCCAGCGGGAAGTTGAACCATTCATGGCCCGACTTTGTGTAGCTTTCCTGCAGATGCAGTGCCGCCGTTTCCGGAAAATTCAGGCATTGAAAACGCAGGGTTTTATCCGTATTCCGGCCAATGGCCAGCCAGGTGCCCCGGTTGATCGCGGCCGGCATGACCTGCCCTCCGTTGTAGTCGATATGCTCGCCGATCAGATTGATGCGTCCCGGACAGAAATAAATGGCTTCGGGCTCATGTCCGTATCTTTTTGAGAATTCTTTTTCAAGTGCTGTGCTCATAAAATAAAAAAACGGAAATTTAATCATGCAATCACCCCGTTACTGCTACACGAATGAGGATGGAAAAGAGATCTTCCTTTACTTCCTCCGTAATGCCAAAGGCACTGAAGTATCCGTTACCAATTACGGCGCGATCATTACCGCGTTCAAATTACGCCAGGACGACGGAACCACCAATGATATTGTACTGGGCTTCGATGACATCCGGGAATACCGTTCAGATGCCTACATGAAACAGAACCCGTTCTTCGGCGCTGCTGTGGGTCGTTACGGCAACCGGATCGGTAAAGCCGCTTTCAGTATCGACGGAAAACACTATCCACTGCACGCCAATATGGGTCCCGATCATTTGCACGGGGGCAATAACGGGATCGATAAGAAAGTATGGACATTCATTCAGCAGGATGAGAACCCTGCAACGCTGACACTGGAATATTTAAGTCCGGACGGAGAAGAAGGATACCCCGGGAACCTGAAGATCCGGATCGTGTATGAACTGAACGATCAGGATGAACTGAGTTTTACGTACACTGCGGAGACCGATCAGCCCACCGCGGTCAACCTCACGCACCACAGTTATTTCAATCTCCATAACGGCAGTGGAACGATCCATGATCATGAAGTGCATGTATGCGGATCGAAGATCCTCGAACAGAATGCATCTTTGTCCACGACAGGCAAACTCATTCCTGTTGAAGGAACGGAATTCGACTTCCGGACATTTACATCAGTTGGCGAAAGACTGTCAAACGTTCCTGAATACGATAAAAGTTTCGAGATCGATCCTTCATTGGGTCATCAAAATGAAGAAGGCCTGCAATTGGCGGCGGAACTGCGTTTCAAGCCAAATGGCCTGCTGTTGCAGGTTTATACTTCCGATCCGGTCGTGCATTTCTATACCGGTAAATGGATACCGCCGCTGAACGGAAAGAATGGACATGCGTATGGAGCTTTCTCAGGTTTATGTCTGGAAACACAGATCCATCCCAATGCGATCAATATTCCGCATTTCCCCGATACCGTACTGCGACCGGGACAGATCTATCATTCAAAGACTTTGTATAAGGTAACTCACTGATCCCTTTTGGCACGGTCATTCCGGGAAGCAGGTC
Source organism: Bacteroidota bacterium (assembly GCA_029555415.1). GTDB lineage: Bacteria > Bacteroidota > Bacteroidia > Chitinophagales > Chitinophagaceae > JAKPSI01. Next base: position 6,323 of record JAKPSI010000107.1, read on the forward strand.
CGTAGACCTTTCCGAAATATTCCACCAAACCATGAGTACGGCGGATATATTCCGCCAGCATGATACCCGCCAGGCCACCTGATATGAACAGGATGATCACGAGTATCTCTGATCCTGTAACATAATACAGAATGGCAGCCAGTACAACGGAGAAAAGTACCGGTGCCGCAAAAGCCAGGAGCCAGAGCGCTGCAATGATACATCCATTGATGAAACGGTTCTCTGCCATAAGTGTCAGTTTGATCGTTGAAAGAATATGATCTCTTCAGACAGATCGATGAATGGATATTGTTGCTGCAAAGCGGTCGCCCGTTGCAACTGCGTTGCCAGAAAATTCCGGTGCGTCTGCGTTTCAGCCTGAAACGGTTTATGCTTCCGCGAGATCACGATCTTCCTGATCTCTTCCATCAGTTCGCTGGTCGCTTTATCCATACAGGCTTCCGTGAATTTCTCCAGTACGAATGAAGTGGCCGCGAAATTGGGATGCACCAGATCGATATCATAGAAACGATAATCGCGCAGCACATCCACTACCAGTTCATAAGCGGGGAAATAATGATAGCGCTTGTCCGTTTCCACCAGCTGATGCACCGCTTCAATGAGTCTGGCTTTGCTGCGGTTATTGGCCACTACCCCATCACGGATATGGCGGACCGGACTGACGGTAATGATGAAACGAAGTCCGGGGTTGAATGCCAGCAAACGGTCACAGCAATCCTTCAGCATGGCATGGATCCGTTCGGTGCTGTGCATTTGTTTGCTGAACCATTGTGCAGGGGCACGATGACAATTGGCTACACCCGCGCCTTCCGGAAGTGAAGCGCGATCCGCTTGTTCCGTTAATCTGTATGTGAAGGATGAACCGAGCGTGATGATCACACAGGTCGCCGTTTTCAGGAAATCATGCGCGGCCTGCACGGATGCGTTGATCCCTTGTACAGCGGCATCTCGGTCCGTATTTGAAAAACGACTGTGGTGATGCCAGCTGTGCCATACCTCATTCAATTCAAAAAGATCCTCTGTTGTATACTTACGGTTATCCGCATACGCGATCAGGCTTTCGCATACACTTTCCGGATCGAACAGGATCCCGTGCGGATTCTGCAGTACCGGGAATTTCATTTCTTCCAGCGCGTTGCCGATATGCTCCGTAAAACAGGATCCCACCAGCAGGATGCGGTCGTGATAGCTCACCGGAACTTCCGGGCTGTTCATTTGTATGGGGATCTGGAATTGCATGTTCAGTTCGTAAAATTAAGCACCAGGCTTTCATTTTCAGAAAGAGAATGCCATCTTTCTGTAAGCATGTTAAATGCCACCCTGATCTTTTCAAGCGTGGGCTCATCAAGGCTGACAGGCTGTTGCCTGTCGTTATTCATCCGGTTCACCTGATCCAGTTCTTCAAGGAAATTTTCCATCCAGCCCTGGCTGTATTCGATCACCAGGAGATTGACGAGCTGCTCGGCCTGTAATGCCTCCGGGGTCAGTTCAAAGGGGCGCTGATCTCTGGGCAATTCGAAGTCCCGTATATCGGTCCCGGCTGCGAGCATTCCGTAAAAAGCATGTCGCAATCCCAGCGTAGTCTCTACTGCATAATGGCAGAGATCGTGAATAACGAAAAATGGAGTAAGCGGCAACCAGGTGGCACTGCCATTTTCCCGGGTACAATGCAGCATCCCGTGGCCATTCTGTTTACGTATGATCCTGATCTCCATTACTGAAAGATTTCATCCGCGATGCGGAGTGATCCGGAAAGTGCTTCCATATCCAATCCGGGTACACGGTGTTGTTCCGACAATACGCCGATCATCCAGGCCGTATCCATATTGCCTACCAGTTCATCATCCGCCATGGGACAGCCCCCGATCCCTTTCAATGCGCCATCGATACGGGTACAGCCTGCCTGCACAGCAGCTTGCAACTTTTCAAGCCGGTTCAGCGGACCGGAATGCAGATGTACGCCGATCTCTGCGGAGGGCAATGACTCTTTGAGATATGTCACCATATCATAGATCTGCTGTGGTTCGGCAAGTCCGACCGTATCGGCCAGTGAAATGATATTGATATCCATGGATGTCAGTTTGTACACCCATTCAAAAACGTTCTCTTCTGACCATGGATCACCATAAGGATTCCCGAAACCCATGGAAATATAGACGACCAGCTCCTTATCATTCTTCACACAAAGCTCCTGTATCTCCTGTACACGAATGAGAGACTCTTCCATCGAGGAACCGGTATTCCGTTGCTGGAATGTTTCGGAAACGGAGAAGGGAAAACCGAGATAGCGGATAGCATCGAAAGTAACGGCGTCCTGCGCGCCTCTGGTGTTGGCGATGATCGCGAGCAGTTTGGAGCTGGTGGATGAAAGATCAAGTCCGGCCAGCACTTCACGTGTATCGGCCATTTGCGGAATGACCTTCGGAGAAACGAAACTGCCGAAATCAATGGTATCGAATCCCACTTTCAGGAGTGAATTGATATAAGCGATCTTCTTTTCGGTAGGGATGAAATGCTTCCATCCCTGCATGGCATCGCGGGGACATTCGATGAGTTTGATGTTTGAACCAGAAAGGTGAAGCATATCGGCTCAAATGTACATGAGTTTCTACAACTTGTAAATACCGCTTTTAACAGCAAATAACGCCAGTGCGACTCTGGTTTTAACACCGAGTCGTTCGAAGAGGGCATCTCTGTAACTTTCAACTGTACGGGGACTACAAAACATCTTTTCTCCGATCTCTTTATAGGTCAGCTCGGTGCATGCAAAAGAAAGGAATTCTTTTTCGCGTGCACTGAGCCGAATTTCTATTACTGCATTTTCATCTCCCCTGACAAGTGCCTGCATGACACGGTTTGTGGCCCAATCAGGGTAATAATAGCCTTTTTGGACGATCGCTTCCAGTGCTTTTTCCAATTCTGTTGGGTGTACATTCTTATTGAGATAACCACAAGCACCTGCACGGATCATTCTGATCAGAGAATCATCATCACCTTGCATGGTCAATGCCATGACCCGGATAGCAGGATAGTTATCTTTCAGCCAGGCAGCAGTGGCAAAGCCATCCATTACAGGCATGGAAATATCCAGCAAAATGATGTCCGGCTGTCTGGCCTGGCTGTCGATCCGGTTGATAAGTTCCTGACCATTCTCCACTTCATACAAAACTTCATAGCCAGAGAACTTATCAATAACAGCACTGATCGCTTTTGCAATAAGTGTATGATCATCCACAATTACAACTGATTGTTTCATCCGATTTCGTTTGAGGTAACATTCATGTCCGGAATAAAAATAGTCACCTTTGTACCGTTCCCGGCACCGCTAAATAACTGAAAATCGCCGCCTGCGAACTGGACCCTCCTTTTCATATTTTCGAGACCAACACCCGCTGCTTTCCTGACTGCGGGGTCAAATCCTTTACCATTATCCTCCAGTATCAACTGAATGCCATTGTTCAAAGTCAGCAACTGAACTTTGATCAGACCGCAGGCGGCATGCTTTAAACTATTCTGGAAGAACTCCTGGATCACTCTGATCAGATTACTTTTTACTGGTGTTTCAGGATTTGCACTCTCATCCAGATCCACTTCGATCCTGCAAACCCCTGTTGCCTTCAACTGATCAGATTCCATTCTGATCAGTTCCGACAGGCTGGCTTCCTGCATTCTTGGATCCGTAAGATTGCGACTTAGTTCACGGAGTTCCAGCAAGCTACTGTTAATAATTCGTCCAACTGCCGCAAGCCGCTGGTCATTCCCCGGGTCTTGCGGGTCAAATTCAAGATGCTGGGAGTAAATTGATGCTAAGGTCAGTTTTTGCGTAACACTATCATGGATCTCCTGGCCTATGAATTGCATGGTTTGTTGCTGGACATCCAGACGGGATTGCATCATATCAACACGATGCCGCTCTGCGAGGTCATCTTTCTCTTTTTCATGCATCATCTTCCTTTTCCGGTATTGCAAAATGAAGACAACAAGACCAGAAATGAAGATCAGTATGATCACATTGGCGAGTATGATAAACCTTGTCAGTTCTCCTTGCCCCATTTGAATGCTATTATAAAACACAAGTACATCATAAAATCAAGATACATCTGTGATATCCAGTAATTATTGAACAATACCGGATAATTCAAAAGCGTATTCCATAAGCCGTAGAAAGGAAAGCTTCCCAGATAAAAAACAAGCATCCCCAAACAGACCCAGAAAATGAAACTTCTTCCCAATCCAATAATTCCTGAACGATTCACTAAATACAGAAAGTGAACAAGCAGAATGATGAGTAAAAGCAGATTACCCAGCGTGTAGGAAAACGAGCTGAAGGAAAATCTTTTTTCGCTCAGCCACAACTGGTCAGCCAGAAAAGCAACGACATAGAGTGCAGCAGAGATAAGGGCAAGACGGCTTTTACCGTTCACCCGCATTTCATGAAAAAAGAACCAATATGCGAACATGAATTCAAGCGGGATCACAATATATCCATATAACCAGCGGTTATCTTGTTTATAAATGATGAACATTGAATTGCCAATGATCTCAAGTATTGCGATTGCAATTAGATAAACCACGAACAATTTCTTATTCAAGGTCCAGTTCCTTCTGAAACAAATCAAGCCCGTTGCAGCAGCGAGGATTTCAAAGCCGACAAGGATTATTCTGAGTATTGTGTATTTGTCCATGATCAGCGATTTCTGATTCTTAATGTTGTTCCGTCCGAAGAAGGAGTCGGGAATGTTCCTGTGCCAGCAGGAGGAGGCGCCAAACCGCCATGATTCAATGCTGATTCATCCCCAACTCTATAAACTCCATGTCCTGAAGCGTTCACATAAGTTTCCCGGGTAACACCTGGAACAAAAACAATAGGTGTTTTTCTATTTATACCTATCAATTTATAAAAAGGTACCGGCTGACATGGATTTGAACCAATGGTATCAATACTAAAATCAATATGATTGTCAAGCGAAATGTCATAAGTCGGAATCATGAATACCGTATGCCTGCCTTTAACACTATCAGACAGATCAGCAAGGCGATTTCTGTCAAGGTTTTGGGGGTATTTGGCGTAATAGATCCGGATGCCAAGTCTAGGTGCACACTGAGCTCCTTTAAGTGAACCTTCAATCCTCGCTATATAATTTTTAAGCGTATTTAAATCGAACCAAATCGAAGTAGCATCAAGATTAGAAGAGTTTTTCTTTTTGCCATCTATCGTCGATTTCCTGACATCATTACTATAAAGTTTCGACATTTCATTAGCAATATCTGCAGTAAGGAGTCCTTCCAATGGCTTATTTGCTGTATCGTAAAAAGCCATATAATATTCTCTTGAGGGTTGAAAACCAGTTGGCCGTATTATCGTATCTGCAACCGGCAATTCCCCCGCACCTTTTCCAGTTCCGCCTTTGAATCCTTGTACAGTAACAAACAATAACAGCCCTGCGACAATAGCTAATATCATTTTTTTCATAATAGAATGGTTTAGTGATTAATCTATTAAATATAAAATTATGAACTCATAAAACCCACCTCACCCGTTTTTTAACGGTATCCTTCCCCGTTTTTCATGTACTGTTTTCTGATCAAAAGACCATCAAAATCAAATACATAAGTAATGAGTTTTGCTGCAGTAAATGTTCTCAAAAGTTTCAAAAAAAAACAGGGATCGCCGAAAACCTGTGAAAGAGTAGGCAAACCATTAAAACATTAAATATGAAAAAGACAATTTCAATGCTTGTTGTTATCACAAGCCTCTTCCTTTTCTCCTGTAAAAAAGACGTCGGCCCGGCCGGCCCCAAAGGAGACACGGGGAATGCCAACGTAACTCAGATCAACTTTGGTGCGAAAACGATTACCCTTAATCAACCTCTTGAGCTTACGCTGCCTGGTATAACTAAAGAGATCGCTGACAAAAGTCTCATCCTTTGTTATGGTTTATCCAGTAATCTATGGTATCAGATCCCCGGATATGGTTATCTCGGGGCCAGAGAATACCGGATATTCATTGGCTATACGGCCCTAAATGCCGTTCTGACTGTTAAAATGGCAACAGGTAGTGGATCTGAAAGTTTTGATGCCTTCAGGGTAATTGTCATTCCAGCAAATCTGGCCGTTACAGGAAAGAATGGCATGGTCATGCCTGACCTGTCGGATTACAATGCCGTCAAGACATTTTTCAACCTGCCTTGATCAATAATTAAGTTTCAAAAAAAATAAAACCAAAAAACATGACATACACATTCAGAATCAAACAAAAAGTCACTATGCTTCTGATGGCATGCATTTGTATGCTTCAAAGTGTTTCAGCACAAAGAAACCTCACGACTTTACGCACACAAGACCATCTTGTGATCATGAAGTCTTTAATTGAAAATCTGAAGGAGCTCGGCCAAAAAAAAATCATCAACAAACAATCCACGAGTGCAGAAATTCTTTTTGCCTTAAATAAAATTGAGCATTTATCTCTAAAAACTAAAGGCTGCATCACTAGGTTCCAGAATTTCAATAAACTAACGAATGAAACCGCAATTCCGCCTGAGCTTTCAGCCATGGTCAAAGAGGTCATAAAAAGAACAAGTGTTTATAACTTCAAATCAAACAAAGAATACGAAAAACAACTGATCCTTGCTATGAACGATCATAAATATGACAAATACCCTTCGATTAAAGTCGGACTCAAAACTGCCCTTGCTTTTTATAAAGACGGGAAAAACAGCATTTATTCAGCCAAATACTACTCAAGGCTTCCTGGTGTAAAAAACAAAGACTTTAAAGATCTGGAGTCAAAAGCAAAAGAAATTCTTGAAGCGGATAAGAACGGAGCGATCGGAGGTGCCGCAGCTGGCTGTGTGGCTACAGTTGAAGTAGGTTGCTTTCCAGGTGCTGTTACTGGCGCTGTTACTGGAGGTGTGGTAGGTTCAACAGCTCAATCCGTCATCGAATTTCTTGATTGGCTTTTTTAATAACTCTATTACAATTAAAATAATTAACCATGAAAAAGTACTTCGTTCTCATTTTAATTTGCTTTTTGTCAACTTGCATATCAAGCTTTGCTCAATCCGTAAATGATGCTAACAAAATAAAGGAATGGCTAAAAAAGCAACCAGGGAGTATCATCATTACCGGTGATATTTGCGACATCTCGAACAGCACTGGGCCATACGACCCAACACAGTGCTTCGAGACTGAACTTCTAGAACTCACTAAACTCAAAATCAAATCAAGAAACGAACCCATCATTGCGAAAGTTTTTGACAATGAGATCCAGCGCCTCAAGAAAATAAAAAATCACTGGAACAGCCTTAATTCAAAACAAAAACAATCCAGGATGGCATTAGTCGAGAAGTTCAGAAATGAGATTAAAAAGAAAAACAACGATGTGAAATCAGGTTTACTAGGGATCAGCACGAATGTGAATTTTACACAAAATGAACGATCAATCGCAAGAAATATACTGACCGACCTAGGAACCAAAGGATGTATTTGGGGCTGCGTTTGTGTGCAGGCAGAAGGTTGCCCTTGCTGCGGTTACGATATCATCATTAAAAACATATTCGGCAATATATACCGGGGTTTTTAACCCCTTTGCCTCATCACTTCATACAATATGATCCCTGTGGCCACTGATACATTCAGTGATTCAAAATCATTGGCCATGGGGATCTTTACTTTTTCATCGCAGATCTTCATCAGTGCGGGATAGATACCATTGTCTTCACTGCCCATCACGATCGCGGCAGGGATACTGAGATCGCATTCCCCGATACTCTTTTCAGCGGTCATCTCACTTGCGAATACGCGGATACCGTTCAGATGCAGGTCGTCCACCGTTTTCATCAGACTGTTCACTCTGCAAACCGCGATCTTCTCCAGCGCACCGGCTGAAGTCATGACCGCATCTTCATTCAGCGCTCCTACCCCTTTATCCGGAATGATGATCGCATGCACACCGGTACAATAAGCGGTCCTGGCGATACCCCCGATGTTACGGATATCCGTGATCCCGTCTAGGATCAGGAACAACGGCACTTCGCCGCTTTCAATAACGAAAGAGATCACATCCTGCAGGTTCTGGTATTGCACCCGGGCGATCTGTGCCACACAGCCTTCATGTCCGGTGATGTTGAAACTGTTCAGCTTCGCGGCCGGAACATAATTCACGGGCACGCCGTGTTCGGCAGCTACCGTCCGTATCTGTGAGGCCAGTGCGCCTTTGGACAGGTTATCAAGATAGATACGATCCAGCGCTTTACCTGACTGCATCGCGCTGATCACGGCCTGGGGCCCGATCACCAGGGAACTTTTCTTCGGTCGTTGGGGGGAGCGGAAATTTTTCACGGCTCAAAAATAGGTTTAAAAAAAAGAATGGCATACCCCGGGGTATGCCATTCCAATTATCGTCAGATCCGGCTTATTTCAGACCGAATGCTTTTTTAACGTCGTCCACCATGTCCAGTTTCTCCCAGGTGAACAGTTCCACCTGTACTTTCTTCTCGGTGTCCTTGCCTTTGTTGAAGATCTTGGTCTTCAATTCAGGTTTACGGCCCATGTGACCATAAGCGGCTGTTTCAGCGTAGATCGGATTGCGCAGTTTCAGGCGCTGTTCGATCGCGTAGGGACGCATATCGAAGATCTTCTCGATCTTCCGTGCGATCTCACCATCGGTCATTTTCACCTTGGCGGTACCTTTCGTATCCACGAACAGTCCGCAGGGTTTCGCTACACCGATCGCATAGGAAACCTGCACCAGTACTTCATCACAAACACCGGCAGCTACCATGTTCTTGGCAATGTGACGGGTTGCGTAAGCTGCAGAGCGGTCCACCTTGCTGGGATCCTTACCACTGAAGGCACCACCACCGTGCGCGCCTTTACCACCGTAGGTATCCACGATGATCTTACGGCCAGTAAGGCCAGTATCACCATGCGGTCCGCCGATCACGAATTTACCGGTGGGGTTGATATGATAAGTGATCTTGTCGTTGAACAGTTTCTGGATGGATGGTTTCAGCTGTTTCTTCACGCGGGGGATGATCACATTGATGATATCCTTGCGGATCTGATCCAGCATCTTCTTGTCGTTCTTATCGAAATCATCGTGTGATGTGGAGACAACGATCGTATCGATACGGATCGGGGTATTATCATCACTGTATTCGATCGTCACCTGACTTTTCGCATCCGGGCGGAGATATTTCAGTTCTTTACCGGCACGGCGTGTTTTGGAAAGCTCCTGCAGGATCTTATGTGCC
>JAKPSI010000120.1 GCA_029555415.1 Bacteroidota bacterium
TTCATCGATCAGTTCAGGCAGGTTCAGAGAAGCACAGGCGATCTGTTCATCCGCCGCACCGTAATAGATGTATAAAGTGTCATCCTTCACGACCGTACCGGTCGGGAAGCAAACGTTGTTGACCTCACCTTTGAGTTCCCATTCCATTTCCGGAGTGAATAATGCATAAGGGAGTCTCGAAATTTCACGGCATGGATGCTCCAGTTCCAGCAATGCGGCGCAGGCAGCATATACATAACCGTTGACCGTATCATGCACACCATGATAGATGAGCAGCCAGCCTGCCTTGGTTTCGATCGGAGGGCATCCGCCGCCGATATAACTGACCTCATGCTGATGCTGCGGACTCATAGCGATGCATTCATCCAGCTTCAGGAAATAATTCTGCCAGAAATCACGGTTCAGATCACTCAGTTCATTCACTGCTGTGATCTGGATATCAGGCCTGATCCTGTGCAGGAAAACGAGTTTACCACTGATCCTGCGGGGGAAGAAGATGAGATTCTTATCCCATAAATAAACTTCCTTCCCATGTGTATCGGTTGTACGGCTGTAGTCATTGAAACGGAGATATTTTTCATTGATCACCCCCCTGGATTCAGCCAGGTGCCTGAAATCAGTATAGCTGATGCGCGGAACGATGATACCCTGCTTTTCGAAATGGATGCCATCCTTGGAAACAGCCAGTGCGCCTAGCGCATTCACGCCATCATATGCGGTGTAGGTCATGAAGTACATGCCGCCGATCTTCACGATCCGCGGATCTTCCATGCCCTGGGTCTCATAATCGAATTGCGGGAATAACAGCGGACAGTCGTTTCGTTGTTCAACCGTGAGCGGATCGGAGAGTTTGCAATAACCGATCGTGGAGTAATTGCCTTTGCTGACAGCACGGTAGTAGAGGTGTATGCCCGTTTCATCGGCAATGACCGCGGGATTCAATACCCCTTCGTTCTCAAAACCAAGTCCTGATTTCTTCAGTAAAATTCCTTCTTTTTTTACAGCGATCATTTGTATGTGTTAAGCGGGTCGTGAACAGATCAATGAGCTATGGCAGCAGAGCGTTGCGCCAATATAAAGGTGGGTCAATAATGCCTGTAAGCGGTTACAGGAAACAAAGGTTGATTTACAAGTTTCTTAAGAAGCAGTTCAGGCGGTCTGCAACTTGCCGCAAGTACGGCAAACGCAGATCTCTGTTCCGGGCCGCGCTTTCAGTTTTGCGGTGAGTTCCGGGATCAGATGTGCAGATAAAACAAATTCCAGGATGTAACCATGGCTGCAGCTTTCATAATAAGCCTGGTAAACAGAAAGATTGGCTGCCGGGGCAAGCTCACGGTAGTAGGAGAGGTCGTTCTCATTATGGCTGATGAATGCGATCAAACGCAATTCACCGGCTTCAGATCTGTTGCGGGGATTGTCAGACAATGCTACATAACCACCCGCGTGAATAGCGCGGACATTCAATTCCGGGAAATGCTCGGTTCTTTTCCCGTTCTTGGTGATGAAATCAAATGACTCATCGGGCCATTCATGTTTGGATATGAAACGGAAACGGTTCTTGCCTTCAGGCTCCTGTTCCATCAGTTCCGGGTTGACATGACCCGGACCCAGCAAACGGACGTATTCCTTCCATTTGGGGAGGAATGAAGCGGAGTCAAGTACAGTGATGAACCCGACGAATTGTATGATCCTGTCTTTTTTCAATGCTCTTTTTATTTTTTATGCAGGGATCTGTACGGCATCAATGGAATGCACCACTCCATTGGAACCCTGGCGGTCTTTGGTCAGGATGCGGGCACCATTCACCCTCACCTCATCATCTTTCACGGAAACGAGTAATTCCGTTCCGAAGATGTTGGGGATCTTCTGTCCGTCCCTGAAATCACGCAATAGTTTCTTGCCTTTGAGGATATGGCAGTTCATGACATCGGCCATTCTTGTTGTTTTACCGATCTGACCCATGAGCTGATCATAAGTGTCAGGGGATTTCATTTTTCCGAATGCCAGATTGATCGGAGCCAGAATGGTAAAAGGACCGATACCGGTCAGGCTGCTGTCCACCCCGGCGGCTTTCAGTGCTTTCATCATAATGCTCAGATTTTTGTCCAGTGCTGCGATCTCAAGAATTGTTGCCATGTTTGGGGTTGGGGTTCTAAGAAACGGTTATAAAAGAATAAGCCTGTTGCCAGGCTTATCGTTCAATTTAATATCGGTTCGTATTCACGCTGCGGGGTCTGGCAATGGAAACGGCCATTTGCCTTCCTTCGATCTCTTTATTGTTCAGGCCTTTCATGGCGGCGTCACCTTCTTCTTCCTTAGTCATTTCAACGAAACCAAAACCACGGCTGCGGCCTGTTTCACGGTCAGCGATCACTTTCGCTGAGCTAACGGTTCCGTATTGTCCGAATAATTCCCTTAAGTCGTCATCTGAGGTATGAGCGCTCAGGTTCGATGCATACAAATTCATAATCAGTAAAAATTTATCAAATAAAAAAAAGTCCGTGATGAAAGCGCTGCAGCATCGGGTAGCGAGAAGGAAAAAATTATTACCTGGGAGGCGTAAGAATTGATACAAGTCAGAACTAAATGTTTGGAGAACTCTCCATCACTTGGTGAAGCTAAGCTTTTAAATCAGTAAACGCGGTAAAATCATTTCCGGACCATCGTTCATTCTTTGAAATAGCTTATATTCAGTTAGGATTTTCTTCCGTTCAGTTCAGCCTGAACATCCATTAAACCAGCGTTATGTCCACTGCTTTCATAAAATGTGCATTGCTGCTTTGCAGTATCGTCATTTCAAACCTGCTTTCCGCGCAAAACAAGTATGCGCTGATCGTAGCGGCCGGTAAATACAAGGCCTGGCCGCAGATCTCCAGTCTTAATGATGTGCCCTATATCCGTTCCGCACTCACTGCACAGGGATTCACGGATGATAAAGTAACCGTGATCACGGATGAAGCAGTAACGATGGAGGGCCTGCGCAAAGCCTTCACCGATCTGACAAAGAAGGTCTCACCCGGCGATATCGTGGTCATCCATTTCTCCGCACATGGCGAACAGGTGGCCGATAATGATCAGGATGAGACCGATGGTCTTGATGAATCGATCGTTACTTATGATGCAGCATTTCCCGTGAACCGTGACCATTTTGAAAAGGACCAGGCCGCATATTTCCGCGACGATGAATTCGGAATTTACATGGACCGGTTACGTGCAAGACTTGGATCCAAAGGTGACCTGCTCGTGATCCTGGATGCCTGCCATTCCGGGACAGGAACCAGGGGAGAGCATAAAGTAAGGGGCGGACAACCCACACTGGTTCCGAATAATTTTAAACCACAATCTTCAACCGGCAACAGTGAACCCGAAGTTTTCCTGAATAAAGGAACGGATGCCGCGAATCTTTCCAGTTATGTCATCATCTCCGGTGCGCTGGCCACGGAACTCAATTCTGAAATGTCGGATTCAGCAGGTGTTTCCATGGGGTCATTGAGTTTCGCTATCAGTGAAGCGCTGGTACAATTAAAACCCGGCACGACATACCGTTCTCTTTTCGCGGATATCGTCAGTGCCATGAACAGGGTCGTGCCCGAACAGCATCCGGTGCTGGAAGGAAATGGGCTGGACCGTGAATTGTTCGGTGGACGGTATGTGGAACAAAAACCATTTGCCGGTATCGTGGAAATGAACGGAAAAGAATACACATTGGATCAGGGCCAAATGTCAGGCATTGAAGCCGGCGCCGGCGTTGCCTTATATCCTAAAGGTACCAACGATCCGGATGATGCCAAACCGCTGGCCACCGGAAAAGTGAAAAGTGCAACGGCTTATCAGTCGGTCGTAATCTGGGATAAGGACCCCGGACTGGAAGTGAATGCGGATGGATGGGTTTTTGTTACGAAACCGGTCTATAAGATCCCGCCTGTGATCCTTGCTACTGCATCACAAGGCAGGCCTTCCGGTTTTTCAGCTGCGGAGACCGCGCAGATTCAGAAAGAAGTAAAGACATTACCGATCGTGAAAATGACCGGATCACCGGAACTTTTATTGAGGAAAGGAGTGGAGAAGGATAGTCTCATCCTGGCAGCGAACGGTTTTCTCTTTGGTACGCTGCATGTTTCAACCGAAGGTGAACTCACGGATATCCTCAAGCGCTATTCACAATATAAATACCTGCAACAGGTTTCATTGAAGGATCCGCTCAGCAATATGCAGGTCAGTATCATTCCGGTGATCGATGGCAAACCCGCACCTGAAGCGATCGGGAAATTTCTGAAGAATGGATTGCCGGAATTCAGGCCGGGTGATGCGATCATGATCCGTGCAAAGAATACGGGTGATGTGCCACTATACATCAATATACTGGATCTGCAGCCGGATGGAAAGATCAATGCCATTTTTCCCAACAAAGATCATGCTGTCCCGATAGGTCTGCTGAAAGTGGAGCCGGGTATGGATTTTACTTTTTCAGACTTTCCGATCACCATCGGACCACCATTTGGACTTGAAACCTTCAAGGTGTTCATTTCACGGACAGAGATCGACCTGGAATCGATCGCCATCAGTTCAGGTGCGGCGAGCCGGAGTGGTGGCCTCAACGCACTTGAGGATCTGCTCAATAGTTCCTATGGAATCTCCACCCGGGGTGAAAGTACTTCTCCCAAAGCATCGGGCAGCGCATTCAACCTCTTGTTCCGGATCGTAAAATAGCATCAGTTCTCTTTCTGCAACGGGGTCTGATGACACTGTCCTTCCGGATTGCCAGGCGCGGGACAATTTTTCTTCGCGGCCACCTGAAAAACGGTTAGTTGCTTCGCAGTGGTCATGATATCCTGCCAATTTACTTTCTCAGACCTCCGGTAGAAGCGGGTGCGTATGGTCTGTAACAGATTATTGGTATAGAAACTGCCGGTACGGGTATTCGTGAAAGCCTTTTCATATTTACTCGCTGCGGCCAGCAGGAACGACTGAGGCGCTTTCGGCAGGAATAAGGCTTTCAGATTTTCAATGACCAGTATACTATCACTCCTCGGACGTCCGGGCCTCGGTGGTGGAGGCAGGATGCGGGCATAGGAATTCATCTTATCATTACAGCAGTCACCGATCACCAGATTGACCCTGGCGCCCTTCTTCTTTATCGATTCATAAATGTCTTCCAGATTCAGGTTACTGTGATCGAGACCCGGGATGGGCCGGATCCTCGGATCACGGAGATCCATGAAAGGATACAACTTTTTCGGTTGGGTGGTATCAGTGTACCCGTGACCGGTGTAATAAAAAACGACGATATCCTTTTTGGCAGGTTTGAGTTTATTGATCGCGTTCAGCACATTCGCTTTACTGTATTGTTCTCCAAAGACGGTATCGATGATCAGGTTGTTGCGAATGCCGAGTGACATAGCCACAGTGTCGAACATCCGGATAGCTTTTTGCGCATCGAGATCCACTGCGGGGCCGATCGTTTCGTCATGTGTACTGGCTACCACGATCAGGAAGAGTTTCGTTTTTTGTTCTTCAATCGTCAATCCGCCTCTGGTGCGCGGGCCGAATTGTGACAGGTAAAAATCTTCTTTAACGCCGAAATATTTCTTTACGAAAACAGGTGTGAGCGGGGATGTGTTGAGTAAGGAGTCGCTTTGAATGTTGGAGGTTGCCGGGGTGCCGGATTGGGTAGGTGTGGTGACCGCAAAAGGCCGGTACATGCCATCTGCCAGATCCAGTTTGAACCAGAACGAAAGCAGTCCGGCCGGTGTGCTGTCGTTCAGATTTAACCCGCTTATGCCCTGATAGACCAGCATACTGGTGTCTGTATTGCCATTGGCGTCCGTAGCATAATCTTCCATCAATTGTATTTCGCTGCGGGAACCGTCGACCCCATTGATCCGGACAAAACCGCTGCCATTATCATACATCACGAAGAAGGCATCGGACGGGTGCATTTCCGGAGGTAGTCCGTAAATAAGCCGGTACATCGTTTGTGACCGGACGGCAGTACAGCTAAGCGTTACCGTAAGCAGTAACAGCAGAATGCGGTGGAACATGGTTAAGGCATTGGTTAATGTATCTCAATCTACATTTATTTACAGAAATCAGTACTCCGGGAGGTGCGTCCCTGCCCACATTTTTTTTGGTATTTGTGTAAAATCTTCGTAACCTTAGAACCTAAACTGTAAAAAATGATCAACAAAATGCCTAAAACCTTACTGCGCTTCATCGCTGCGGGATGCCTGCTGGTCGTTACAGCAACTTCCTGCAACAACAGCGAAGAGAAAAAAGAAACTCCGACAGACACTACTAAAGTAGCAACTCCGGCAGTGACTGCACCGATCGACACGACACATAAAGCTGTCGACGATACTACGAAACCCGTTAAGACACCGGATTGATCTGATCTCAAAAACGAAGTGAACCCGTTGCCATTTGGCAGCGGGTTTTTTTATGCCTGTTCCTTTTCTTTCTCTTTTTCGTTATGTGGTAAACGATGGTGAAGCAGTTTGTGGATCACCCAATGCTCCAGTTTATGATGCGCCGGGATCAGGAAAAAGGCGATGGCCACGAAGATCATGATCTCATACACAGGTGTATGATGGGTCAGCCTTTCCACCCTTGGATGCAATAATAGCGTCAGGTATTCAAAGAAGAAGAGTAGGGACAATACACCGAGCAGACGAATGGCCTGTACATGCAGTTTGACCCGGCTCAGCAACAACGTGAGCAGGAATAATCCGGGAATGAACATACCGATCAGCAGCATCTGCAGCTGTTGTTTCCTTTCCTCAGCAGCGATCCGGCTATTCTCTTCCAGTTCCAGTTGACGGAACTGTTCATTACTGGAGATGACCTGTGATTCGCGGACACGGGTACGGCTGTTGACCGAATCATCCAGCGTGTGAACGATATTCAGATAGGCAAAGGCACTGTCGATATTCTTGGTGTTCTTATAATGATCCGCCAGGAAATCCGCAGCTTCCAGTTCTTTTTTAAGATATCCATCCTTATGCGCTACGGACATGGATGCAGTAGCATAATAAGCGGAAGAATCATCCATATTCAGATGGCGGAACAGATTGGCGAGTCCCAGCGAAGCTTCACAATAGGTCTCATCATCATTGGCAGCCGTCAGGTACTGGATGGCCATCCGGTAATTGAGCAGGGATTGGCGAAGACTGCCGAGTTTCAGGTAACTGTGTCCCAGTCCGGTCATGGAAGCGCCGATCAGGTCGCCATCCTTTTTCTCTCTTGCCAGTTCCAGGGAACGGTTGAAATATAGAAGCGCTGAATCGGAAATATTAAGCCGGTTGTAAGCGTCTCCTTTCACCAGAAAAACAAAATACTTGATCTCCTCAACATTGAATTTCTGGATCACGGAATCTGACTGATCATAATAATATAACGCTTTCCGGTATTCTTCCTGATCCACATACACGGCACCGATGTTCATGAGTACACTGCCCAGGTTACGGGGCTTATTCCTTTTTTCCTCGATCTTGAGTTTCTGCAGATTCAGTTCCAGCGCACGGGGATAGTTACCGATGCTGCGCAGGCTGTTGGCCAGCACGCCCATGGCACGCGATTGACCTTCGATATCATGGATCTTTCGGGCCAGGGTCAGGGCTTCCTGGGCGATCTGTTGCGCAGAGTCGGGTGAAAAGATATTCACGGCACCGGCGATATTCCACATCAGCCGGACACGGGCGGTATCCCTGGTTTCTGTTTGCAACAACCGGTTCAGGCTGTCCGCTTTCTGTCGCTGTGCGAATGTGGAAAAACAAAGCAGCAGCAGAAAGAAAAGTAAACTTTGTTTTCTCATAAATCGGTGGTTAGCAAGCTGTAATTTATTAATTTAAAACGTATCCGGCCATGGTTTTTTTATTAAATTCTGATCGGGCCAAAGCTTTAAATGCCAATCCGGATAGGCATGCCGTCAATTGACGCCTGTTTCTGTGGAAAAACAATACGTATCTTAGGATAAATAAAAACAGTCATGCATTTAAGAAACACCTTATCCTGTTTTTGCCTGCTTGTACTGCTGGCTTCCTGCTCTGAACGTGAATTCGCTGAACGGCCTGAATACCGGGTCAAAAAGCGGATACTGGTAGATGCTTCACATGATGGAGGTGTGTGGTGGTTCCCCCAAAGCGGGTCTTTTGATCCTAATGTAAACCATCAGGGTACTGCTATTGCAAATTATTTACGAACACTTGGTCAGGAAGTGGACGAATTACCTTCTAATGCACCGGTAACTGATTCATTACTGAGTCTGTACACTGGAGTGATCAGAGCCGGGAATTATGGTGCTTATTCATCTGAAACGTTGACCGCATATGACAACTTCCTGAGTAAAGGGGGCTCCTTGTTTCTGATCGGCGAATATCTGATTACGGGTGCACAGGATCAGTTGGCGGAACATTTAGGAATTCAATTCAGTGGATCGCATTATGGTCATGTTGATAGTTTTGCGGTGAATCCGGTCACAACCGGGGGCACATCCTATTATTATAATGCAGGATCTGTCGTAAAGAATACACGCAGCAATGCTGATATCGAAATACTGGGATGGCTGGATCATGATGCCACGAAGCCTGTACTCGGTATACTGCATCATCCGAAAGCAAAGATCTTCTTCACCGGAGATATCAATGGCCTTGAAACGGTGCCTCAGCCGTTATCTGCCAGGATCTATGAATGGCTGTACAGGTAGCGGCCTTAATTACTAAGTATGCTGACCGTATCAGCTCTCATTCAATGAACGTTCTATGAACTTATCGGGCATGAACCACATGATAGCGACCAGCACATAAGTTGAGAATCCCAGCCAGGGATTGATGAAGCAAAGTCCGATACCGGCCAGATAGATCACGATGGAGACGATCCCTTTCTTATCGGCCAGAACCGTTTTAGTGATCAAAGAATCCTTTCCATGAACGGAACAAAGGGCCAGCGCCAGCAAATAATATGCGATGCCACACATCAGAGAAATGAAGCCATATAAAATCACAGGCCATTTCGTGAAATGATTCTCGCCCATCCAACCAGTTACGAAAGGGAACATCGACAACCAGAATAATAAATGGGTATTGGCCCAGAGAACCTTTCCGTTCACCTGTTTGGCCGCATGCAGCATGTGATGGTGATTATTCCAGTAAATACCCACATTCACGAAGCTGAGGATATAACTGATCCAGATCGGAAAAAGGGGTTTCAGTACATCCAGCGAGTCGCCGTGCGGTACTTTCATTTCCAGGACCATGATCGTGATGACGATGGCGAGTACACCGTCACTGAATGCTTCCAGTCTTCCTTTACCCATTGGTTTTTGTTTGGAGCTTAAATTAAAGCAAAAACAGCTGAATCTGGAAATGGTTGAGGGGGTACAGGACGTAATTCAAAACTCAAAATTCAAAATTCAGAATTTCCCCTCCCTCAACACCTGAGTATCACCACATTGATACAGAAAACAGCAGGGGCGGTGCTTCCCTGAATGCATTTAACAGAATAAAACCTGTGTTATTGATTTATTACTGTACTTTCACCATTGATGCCAGGCATCTCCATTCAGTATTTGATCAGCGCGACTTCTTACTCTTCGGTTCAGTAACGTTTCCTCCTCATTACTTTTTGTCCGCCTTTCGTCAACGATTTTTTATTGTTAACAGTTAATTTTTTATTTATGAACATGTACGTTTCGAATCTGAGTTTTCACACAACTGATGAAAACCTGAAAGAGTTATTTGCCCAGTTTGGCGCTGTAAGTTCCGCAAAAGTGATCCTGGATCGTGAAACAGGCCGCAGTCGCGGTTTTGGTTTTGTAGAAATGGGTTCCCAGGACGAATCACTGGCTGCCATGAAGGCACTTCACAACAAAGAGATCGAGGGTCGCCCGATGTCTGTGACCGAGGCTAAACCCAAGGAAGATAAACGCAACTTTTCCGGCGGCGGTGGCGGCGGAAACAGGCGCTGGTAATCGCTTACATTTTTTGAAGAGCCGCTTTAACGAGCGGCTCTTTTTATTTAAGAAAAGGCTGTGTCAGTAAGCAGTACGCAGTAGGCAGTATGCAGTTCCATTATAAAGGAAGATTTCTTCTTTCTAGCTGCAACCCGTAACCCGCAACCCGTAACCTGCAACTTCCCTCACCCTCAACCGTGACGACGATCATCAATTTACCCTCCGCGTTCCCCTTTATATTAACCAAAGTCAGGTTCCGGGAGCAGCCATCGTTCTAACTTTCAGCCCATGATCAAAACCGAAATGGCCGGCGGTCTGAGTTCCGCTGAAGCCGAAGCATCCAGAAAAGCTCATGGGGCCAATATCCTTGCAGGCAAAGAAGAACACAGTTTCCTCAGCGTCCTGAAAGAAGTGGTGACCGAACCCATGTTCATCCTCCTCATCCTGGCCTGCGCGGTGTATTTCATCACCGGCAATTATCCGGAAGGATTCTTCATGCTGGTTTCGATCGCCATTGTGGCCGGCATCTCCATTTTTCAGGAATTCAGGAGCCGTAATGCGCTGGAAGCACTGCAGAAATTATCCGCACCCCATGCACGCGCCTACCGGGATGGCAAACTGACCCAGATCGATACAGATGATATCGTTGTAGGGGATCTGATCCTGATGGAAGAAGGGGAGATCGTTTCCGCAGATGGTGAGATCGTACTGGCCAATGATTTTTCTCTCAATGAATCCATCCTTACCGGAGAATCATTTCCAGTCCAAAAGAACGCTGATACTTCACGACTGGTCTATAAGGGTACGCTCGTTACATCCGGAAGTGCTACCGTAAAAGTGACTTCGGTAGGAAGCGGCACGCAATTCGGTAAAATCGGGCTCTCCCTGCAGGAAATGACCGTTTCCAAAACGCCACTGCAATTGCAGATCACACAATTCGTCAAGAATATGTTATGGATCGGGGCCATCACTTTTGCCATCGTGGTGGGCTATCAGTATTATTTGTCGCGCGACCTTTTACATGCCTTCATGCACGGCCTCACACTGGCCATGAGCATCCTGCCCGAAGAGATCCCTGTCGCCTTCAGTACCTTTCAGGCCCTGGGTGCCTTTCGTTTACTGAAGAAGAATATCATCGTCAAACAACCCCGCTATTCCGAAACACTGGGTGCTGCAACGGTGATCTGTACGGACAAGACCGGTACTATCACACAGAACCGTATGAAGATCGAATATCTGTTCGATGCGGTTTCCGCCACTTCCATACATTTTGATGATAAAGCCGCACTGCCCGTCACCTTGATCGAATATGCCATGTGGAGCAGTGAAACCTCCGCTTTCGATCCGATGGAGAAAGCGATTCACACACTTTATGAAAAAGTGATGAAGGAGGATAAGCGTAAAACATTCACCCAGATCCATGAATATCCGATCGGGGGCAAGCCGCCATTCATGACCCATATTTTCCGCAACAAAGCCGGTGAAACCATCATAGCCGCCAAAGGGGCGCCGGAAGCCATTCTGCGCAGGAGCGATCTGAGTGTAGCGCATCTGAAAGGCGTTGAAGAACAATCGCTCGCCTATGCCCGTCAGGGATTTCGTGTACTGGGAGTTGGTCGCGGTATCTG
>JAKPSI010000130.1 GCA_029555415.1 Bacteroidota bacterium
ATCAGGTATTCCATATGTTCCGCATCGCCGATAAATACAGTATCAACAAAGCGCTGGTGGCAAAACGGATCTGTATCGGTTCGGATTTCGACGGACTGATCAACCCCGTAGATTGCTGCCAGAATGTGACCCAATATGATAGTTTCAAAAAACTGTTGTTAAGGAATTTCAGCGCCTGGGAAAATGAATTCGCCGATGTGTCGGGTTACCGGGTATCGGATTTTATCAGTCCGGCCGACCTGCTGGAAAATATCTTTTACCGTAACGCCGTGGAATTCCTGCAGACCTGGTATAAATAAGCCATTTCAAACTGAATTTCAACCCGCCGGGCAGCGGCTGCCACGGCGGGTTTCCTTATCTTCGCAGCCAATCCAACACGCGACGTATGACGATCTCTTATAAATGGCTTTGCGAATACCTGCCCCTGGCTGCCGACGGAAAATCTCCTGTGGTGGACCCGGAAAGACTCAGCAGGATCCTGACCTCTATCGGCCTTGAAGTGGAAAGCCTGGAACATTACCAGGAAGTGAAAGGCGGACTCAAAGGCCTCGTGATCGGTGAAGTACTCCACACCGAGAAACACCCCAATGCCGATAAACTGACCCTGACCAAAGTAAATACCGGTGGTGCTGAACCCTTACAGATCGTATGCGGTGCCCCGAATGTAGCGACCGGACAAAAAGTGGTGGTCGCGCCTGTAGGAACTACCATTTACCCTACTACCGGTGAACCCCTGACCATGAAAGTGGCGAAGATCCGCAGCGTGGAAAGCTATGGTATGATCTGTGCGGAAGATGAGATCGGCATGGGTGCTTCCCACGCCGGCATCATGGTACTCCCTGCTGAAGCCGTGGTAGGAACCAGCGCTGCTGATTATTTCCAGCCATATGAAGATTGGGTATATGAGATCGGTCTTACCCCGAACCGGATGGACGCGATGAGTCACTGGGGTGTTGCCCGCGATGTATGCGCCTACCTCACCCATCATGATAAAAAGGATGCGAAACCCCGTTTGCCCCTGACCAACGGACTGAAGGTGGAAGCCGCTCCCCTCCTGATCGATGTGAAAGTGGAAAATACAAAAGCCTGCCCGCGCTACTCCGGCATCACCCTCACGGGTGTGACGGTGAAGGAATCCCCGCGCTGGATGCAGCAGAAACTGAAATCCATCGGCCTGCGCCCGATCAACAATATCGTTGACATCACCAATTTCATCCAGCATGAAACAGGGCAACCCCTGCATGCTTTCGATGCCGACGCGATCAAAGGAAAACAAGTGATCGTAAAGAATCTGGCGGAAGGCACCCCCTTCATTACACTGGATGAAAAAGAAAGAAAACTCAGTGCAGATGATCTGATGATCTGCAATGCGGAAGAAGGCATGTGCATCGCAGGTGTATTCGGTGGTCTGCACAGTGGGGTTACGGATCAAACAACGAATGTATTCCTGGAGAGCGCTTTCTTTGAAGGTATCGGTATCCGCAAAACTTCTTTCCGTCACGGATTACGTACGGACGCGGCATCACGTTTTGAAAAAGGAACGGATATATCTGCAACGGTCACTGTGCTGAAAAGAGCGGTGCAGCTGATGCGTGAACTGGCAGGTGCACAGATCGCTTCGGAGATCGTGGATGTATATCCCGATCCGCAACCGAAGAAGGAAGTGGCGATCAAATACCATTACCTGAAAAAACTGAGCGGCAAGAACTATCATCCGGATACGGTGAACAAGATCCTTAACGCACTTGGCTTCACGGTCATAAAAGAAGGTATTGATGAACTGCGTGTAGCGGTCCCTTATCATAAACCGGATATCAGTTTACCGGCGGATATCGCGGAAGAAGTACTGCGTATCGACGGTCTTGATAATGTGGAGATCCCCGACGCGATCATGATCACACCTTCCGTAGAAGAGAATTACAATAAAGAAACACTGAAGGAAAAACTGGCGGGTTATCTCGTGGGCCTCGGCTTCAATGAGATCCTCACCAACTCCATCACCAATCCCGCTTATTTCGCGGAAGAGGAACAGGCCGGTCTCGTGAAAATGCTGAACAGCCTGAGTGCGGATCTGAATGTGCTGCGTCCTTCACTGCTTGAAACAAGTCTGGAAGTGGTGGCCCATAATCTGAACCGCCGGAACAGTGATCTGCGTTTCTTCGAATTCGGTCGCGCCTACAGCACGAGTGGACCGGGTAAATATGAAGAATCCGATCAGTTGTGCTTGCTGGTGACCGGACAAACACAGGGAACGGGCTGGAAGCAGAAAGCGGAGAACGCTGATTTCTACTACCTGAAAGGCGCTGTGGAAGCGGCATTGCGGATACTGGGCGTGCAGTACGACAGCACAGAAGCACTGAGCGTACCGAAACTGGATAACCATATCGTTTATAAATACAACGGACAGATCATTGCCGGCGCGGGTGAAGTGAGTAAGAAGATCCGTGACCGTTTCGATATCAAACAACCGGTATATTTTGCAGGGCTCGACTGGAAAGCATTAGCTGCCCTGGCCACAACCCGCAACGCGGCCATCAAAGGCATTCCGCGTTTCCCGGCGGTGCAGCGGGATATCGCCATGATCGTGGGCCGTGAACTGGCCTGGGAAAAAGTGGAACAAACCGTGCAAAAGATCCGCCTGCCGAAGCTGCAGGATATGAAACTGTTCGATATATTCGAAAGCGAGAAACTCGGCGCAGGTAAAAAATCCATGGCGGTGAACTTCACTTTCCTGGATGATGAAAAAACGCTGACCGATAAAGAGATCGACGGATGGATGAGTAAGATCATGACCACCTTCGAAAATGAACTGCAAGCGGAGATCAGAAAATGAACGCTACCGAACAACAACTGAAAAGGATACAGGAAAAGCTGCAAACATTGCTGCGGCATCATGCTGCCCTGCAGAAAGAGAATGGCAAACTGAAAGACGAGTTGAAGGAACTGAATGGCACGCATCAGGAACAACAGCAGAACCTGGATTCCATGAAACAACAGATCAGTATTCTGAAAGCGGGAGGAGGAGGATTGAGTGCGGAGGATAAGAAAGAGTTCGAGAAAAGGATCAACAGTTACCTCAAGGAGATCGACCGTTGCATTGCGATGCTGGGAGACTGATCAGACGCGTTTGACCACATGCACCTTGAATTCTTCCGGGCCATGTGTGATCTCCAGCGTATAACGGCCGTAAGGCAGATCATTGAGACCGGTCCACGTGAATTCCTCCTGATCATTGGAAATATCCTTTTCAACGGTAGAACAGACCTGACCGCGGTCGTCTTTCAACACACCACGGAAAAGATTCCCCGGAAGGGACGAGAGTTGAAGGTAAAGGGTATCGATAAATACCGGATACTTGAGCCGCGCTAACATAGCCTTAAAAGTTTTGGTTGTGATAGTTTTCGCAGGGTATCGATCAACTCAAACTTCCAAAGTGTCCGGTTTAAAATAATGGGGGGATTAAAGTAAATACAAGTTTTTCAAAAATCAAAGCAAATGAGCGAATTAATTGTGGCTTCGGTAGTGATCGGGGACCGTACCTACCGGTTGAAGATCGAACCCAAGGATGAAGAGATGGTCAGGAAGACGGTAAAAACCATCAACGACAAGATCATCGAGTACAAGACCCAGTTCGCAGGCAAGGACATGCAGGATTATGTGGCCATGGTGCTGATCTGGTTCGCCACCGAACAGCAAACCGGCAGCGTGCATGACGTGGAGAAAGAGAATATGCAGGGCCAGCTGAATGCGCTGGAAGCGTTGCTGGACAAGCAGTTGTGAGGGAGAGAAGCTGCTAGCTGTTAGCTGCTAGCCACTAGAACGTTCTAAACTGCAACCTACAACCTTTTACCTATTACCTTTCACCTATTACCTATAAAAAAACGCCCCGCTGGTCATTCCAACGGGGCGTTCCATTATCCATTATCCATTATCCATTATCAATTATCAATTGTCCATTCATCAAAATGCTTTGGGTGCGGTCAGTAACTCCCCCAATTTCTGATCCAGCTCTTCGCCACTCAGGTTCTTGGCTACGATCTTGCCGGTCGGATCCAGAAGCAGGTTCTGGGGTATGGCCTTGATACCGTATTGTTTAGCCACTTCATTGTCCCAGAATTTGAGATCACTTACATGCGTCCAGGTCAGGCCGTCATCATGGATCGCTTTCAGCCATTTTTCTTTCTGACCGGGGCGGTCGAGGGATACGCCGATGATATGGAAGTTCTGTTCCCTGAATTTCTGGAAAGCCTTGACCACATTGGGGTTCTCGGCCCGGCAGGGTCCGCACCAGCTGGCCCAGAAATCGACCAGGACATAATGCCCTTTGAAACTGGAGAGGGAAACCGGATTACCGAGTGTATCGTTCTGGGTGAAGTCCATGGCCAGTTTACCGATGCCGGTCAGTTTGGCGATCTCCAGGTTCTCTTTGAATTCAACGGCGGAGGGATAACGCTTGTTGTCACCTGACAGCGCTTCGTACAGCGGCTCTACTTTTTCGGGGTTGATATCCCAGCCGGCATATTGCTGCAGTGCATAGGCCGCCAGTGGTGAAGAAGGGTTCTTCTTCACATAATCACCATAAACAGCTTCACGCATTTCAGCATCGATCGCGTCGATCTCTTTCTCCACTTTATCCTGATTCACTTTATCCTTTGCCTTGCTGTATTCGGAATATTTCGTGTAAAGCGGCTCCAGCCGGCTATTGTAGGGCTTCGTGCTTTCAGTTAGTTTCATGTATTCTGCATGCGCTGCAGAACCTTTCACTTTAATGTTACTGAAAGAATCGACCGAGTTCACCATCGTCTTTCCTTTTCCGATGAATACCATGGCGAAGTCGCGTTTGAAATTCGGCGCCACCAGTTTGCCGTCATCTTTAGGCTTATATAAAACCTGGAGGCGGGCCTGCAGGGGTTCATTGATCTTTCCTGAGAACTGGTATGTATTGTTCTCCGGCGTGGCGCTGTCGCGTTTGAATTCCCCGTCCACCCGGTACTGCAGGTACACTTTCTGGACAGGCATGGAGATATTCTTCAGTTTGCCTTTCAGCTGAAAATCCATTTTTTTTTGCTGCGCGAAGGCGGCCATGGGTAAAAAGGCCAGGAACAGGGTTAATTTCTTCATTGAGGGGTTTTAAGACGTGCAATTTAATGAAAAGAGGGGGCTTCCCGGCCCGGGAAAACGGCCTTCAGGCGGATTTCAGATATAAGCCCTGTTTTTGTATCTTCGCTGATTACCTGCCTGTTGCTTGCCATCACCTGGCACAGGCGGATATGAAATTATCAATTAACGCATTGTGCAACAATTAAACAAAAACATTCATGGATCCGAATATATTATCTATCCTGATAGGTGCAGGAGCCCTCATAGCCGGGCTTGTAGCGGGTAAACTCATCTTCTCGAAGAACACCCGCAAAAAAGTAGAAGAAGCAGAACTGCAATCACAAACCATCCTGAAAGAAGCTGAACTGAGAGCTGAAACCATCCGAAAGGAAAAGGAGCTCGAGGCTAAGGAACGTTTTGTGCAGCTGAAAGCGGCGCATGACAAAGAGACCAATGAACGCAACCGTAAGATCAATGATACGGAAGCCCGCGTTCGTCAGAAAGAACAAAACATCAATCAGAAAGAAGGAAACCTTGACAAACAGATCAAGGATAACGAAGTGATCAAGGAAAATCTGAACCGTCAGATCGAACTGGTGAACATCAAACGTTCCGAACTGGAGAAACACCAGGAAGAGCATATCCGCCGTCTGGAAAAGATCGCCGGCCTTTCCGCTGATGATGCCCGCAACCAGCTGGTGGAGAGCCTGAAGCATGAAGCCCAGTCACAAGCGCTGAGCCTGCAACAGGAGATCATCGAAGAAGCCAAACAAAAAGCGAATAAGGAAGCCCGTAAGATCATCATCCAGACCATCCAGCGTACCGCTGCAGAACAGGCGATCGAGAACTCGATCACGGTGTTCAATCTGGAATCTGATGAGATCAAAGGACAGATCATCGGTCGTGAAGGCCGTAACATCCGCGCCATCGAAGCGGCAACGGGTGTTGACCTGATCGTGGATGATACGCCGGAAGCGATCCTGCTTTCTTCTTTCGATCCGCTGCGTCGTGAGATCGCACGTCTGAGTCTGCAAAGACTGGTAACGGACGGACGTATCCACCCGGCACGTATCGAGGAAGTGGTGGAAAAAACCCGCAAACAGATCGAAGAGCAGGTGATGGAGATCGGGGAAAGGACCGTGATCGAACTGGGTATCCATGGACTGCATAAGGAACTGATCCGGATGGTGGGCCGTATGCGCTACCGTTCTTCTTATGGACAGAACCTGCTGATGCACAGCCGTGAAACAGCGAATCTTTGTGGTATCATGGCCGCTGAACTGGGTCTGAACCCCAAACTGGCCAAACGTGCCGGTCTGCTGCACGATATCGGTAAAGTACCGGACGAAGAAACTGAACTGAGCCACGCCCTCCTCGGGGCCAAGCTGGCTGAGAAATATGGTGAGAACCCGGCGGTTGTGAATGCCATCGGTGCCCACCACGACGAAATGGAGATGCAGTATGTGATCTCCCCCATTATTCAGGCCTGCGACGCCATCAGCGGCGCCCGCCCCGGTGCCCGCCGCGAGATCATGCAGCAGTACCTCCAGCGGATCAAGGACCTGGAAAACCTGGCCATGGCCTACAATGGTGTGGAAAAAGCTTATGCGATCCAGGCGGGACGTGAGCTCCGCGTGATCGTGGAAGCGGATAAGGTGACCGACCAGGAATCAGAAAAACTGTCATTTGAGATCGCCCAGAAGATCCAGACCGAGATGACCTTCCCGGGCCAGATCAAAGTGACCGTCATCCGCGAAAAGAGGGCTGTTAACGTAGCCCGATAGGCCAAAAAGGGGTCTGAAAGGGAGGCAGCAACTGAAATCCGGGGTTTTCGGATAAAAATACCCTGTTTTAGTTCCTGATTCCACTCGTTTCCCCTACCTTTGCCCTCCCTAAAAATCAGAGATATGGACGCTATTGCATACGTACACGAGCAGCTGACCGGCAAAAAAGAATTT
>JAKPSI010000103.1 GCA_029555415.1 Bacteroidota bacterium
TCGTAACGGATGGCCAGCGGAAATTCCACTTTGTCAAGGGAATCGACACTGACATTGGAGAGTTCCACGTCCACCCCGAATCCTTTTTTGGTCCTTTCTGTAAATGGTGTTTTACCTTTCTCCCTCATCTCTTCACGCAAGCCATAGGATTCATAATAACCGGGACTGTACTGCATGCTGCCGACCAGATTGCCTTTTTCATCATTCACGATGAATGCGGAAGCAAAACTTTTTTCATTGACGGATTCAGGTAATAATTCGATCGCGCTGGCCATGGCATCCATGACCCGGGCATGCCCATTATAACAGCGCAGGGGCAGCAAACCGAAACCCAGGTGCGGTTCGCTGGCATCCAGGTAAATGGGTTTATCATCGATGGTCAGTTGCGTGATCACATAATTGAAACGATTGAGGAGCGGATACATCGAGTAGGTCACACCGTTATCCCGTGTACTGAGGATGACGGGATCCGCTTTGAGGTCCTCGTGCAGTAATAATGCGGTCAGCAACAAATTGATCTCGGCCACGGTTCCGTTCTTTGATTTCACCAGTGTCTTCAGATTCTGTTCCGCCTGCACCCGGCGATGATTGGTACAAGTGAAATTGTCCCTTACATAATTATAGATGCGGCTCGCTTTCTCCAGCGGCTCCTTCACTCCTTTTACCAGCGGAACCGTGATTTCATTCATCCAGCCATTGTCGCGTTTCAGCTGCAATCCGAAATATTCTGATTGCATCAGCTCATCGGCAACTTGCTTCCAGGTGCCCATGATGTTACGGTACGTGAGCGGATTACGCTGCTCGGATAACTGGAATTCGATCTTGGCGATATGGTTATCCAATGTGGATGTAAAACTCTCCACTTTCAGTTCCGGTACATCCTTCATCACCCAGCGGTAATCGGTGACGATGGCATCGAATTTATAATTCTCGCTGCGGTCGGCTCCCCCGTCGATCATTACAGAGAAATTCTCCCTGCGTTCTTTCCGGTCCTGGATATCATATTTCTGATAGCCCTGGGTAAGGAATACATAATTGAGAAATTCGGGCATAGCCAGACTGAATTCACTCCATACGCGCGGATAAGCACCCTGAAAGATCCAGGGTTCCAGGTGAGTGATAAAATCAGACGTCGTGGAATATTCCCATTCAATGATGGAACCTTCCCTGATATTGGGCAGGGTGAATTTCTTGACCTTGGTATTCTTGCTGATCTTATCCTCAAAAACGCCGGATTTCAGGTCCAGCTTCGTTTCCACCACTTTGCCGTTCTCAAGATTATAAGTTACGGCTCTCAGTTTATCGAGTTGTTCTTCGCTGCTGCCGCTCGTATACAGGCTGATCTGCACATCGGCGAGATCATACCCATTTTTATTGAGGATGCGTGCGCGGCGGTAATGTTTAAAGACCTCAGAGAAACTGCTTTTACGGTTCCCTTCAATGGATCCGGAGCCGATATCTGCCAGTACGACCGCACTGGCGTTACTGTCGACACTATAGGCTTTGGGTTCAAAATCCTTAGGACTGATATCGCCGAATTTGAATTTGGTCTTGTCCTGGGCCTGGATCAGCGTGCAGAACAAAATGGTACTGAGGAAAAGGGTGATGCGATTTTTTTTCATGGTCAGGTTGTTGGTGGTAAGTATGCAGTTCCATCAGAAAACACCGGGAACAACCTACATGGTTGCGGGACTGATCAGTGACATAACAGGTTTTATCGACTATCCGGCCTTAACAATGAAACTTATTCGTCAATTTTACATAAAATCGCCGAAAAGAAAGCTGACAAGCTATACCCGGTTAGTGGTATTTTCAGTTTAAAAAAAACTTTCATGCATCAGGACAAGCAAACCCGTTTTGTAAAAGAAACGGCCTCAAGGCTGGGGTTCGACTATTGCGGGATCGCACGCGCTACCGCATTACCGGATGATGCTGCACGACTTGAAACATGGCTCAATAAAGGCTTTCACGCCGGCATGCAGTACATGGAGAACCATTTTGACCTGCGTACCGACCCAACCAAACTGGTACCCGGTGCCCGTTCTGTTATCACACTCCTGAAGAATTACTACCCTGCACAGCAACAGGCCGAAGGCGCCCCCCGCATCGCTAAATATGCCTGGGGTAAGGATTACCATGATGTGATCCGCGCCGCATTAAAGACATTCCTGTTCGAATTAAAACTACAGTTCGGCGATATAGACGGACGCGGATTCGTTGACAGTGCGCCGGTACTGGAAAGGACCTGGGCACAACGCAGCGGGCTCGGATGGATCGGTAAGAACGGGAATCTGCTCACGAAAAAGAACGGCTCTTTCTTTTTCATCGCCACATTGGTAACGGACCTCGAACTGGAATATGATGATCCCTATGCGAAAGACTATTGCGGCAGTTGTAATAAATGTGTGGAAGCCTGCCCGACAGCAGCCATCTTACCCGACAAGACCATTGACGGCGGCAAATGCATTTCCTATTTCACGATCGAACTGAAAGAGCAACTCATTCCTGATACGTATCGGGGAAAATTCGATAACTGGGCATTCGGTTGTGATACCTGCCAGGATGTTTGTCCATGGAACCGTTTCAGCAAACCGCATCAGGAACCGGCATTCGATGCATTGCCCGGCATGCTGGAGATGAAAGCATCCGACTGGGACGAACTCAGTGAAACACGTTTCAATGAACTATTCCGACACTCCCCGCTCAAAAGAAGCAAGTTCAGCGGCATGCAGCGCAACCTGGCTTTTCTTAAATTAGTACCTGATGGAAAAGCCGATCATCCGTAAAAAAATACTATTGGAAAAATTCCCCGGCAAAGGGGGCTGGACCTACGCGGCCCTGCCGGGTGTGTTGCCTGACAAGCATAATCATTTCGGCTGGCGCAAAGTAAAAGGCAGGATCGACGACTTCAGTTTCAGTCAATACCACCTGATGCCAATGGGCAACGGGGATCTGTTCTTACCGGTAAAAGCGGCCATCCGCAAGCAACTGAACAAAAAGGCTGGTGACTGGGTGATGGTGGAACTCTATCCCGATGATGCGCCTTTACCCGTTCCGGAGGATCTGCTGATCTGCCTGGCAGATGAACCGAAAGCGGAAAAATTCTTCAACAGTCTGTCCGAAAGTGAACAAAAGCAGTACCTCGACTGGATCAGCAGCACCAGCATTGAAAATACACGTATTGAAAGGATGGCAACGGTCGTGAACAGACTGGCCAAAGGGCTCCGGTTCAAATGAGCATCATAAAGTACCCTGTAAATTCAGATGGCTCAGAAACGATTCTGTTGTTTGATATATTTCAGTGTTTCACTGAATGATGTCCAGACCTTTTTTGCATCCGGGAATTTATAATATTTATTGAAGAGGGCCTGGGTTGCTGGCAGGTTACGACCGAATGAATAATAATAGACAGCGAGGTTGAGGGCGAATTCTTTACGCAGACCATTGTCCTGCGAAATATCATCTTCCATTTTCTCATAAGGTTGTTCTGAAAGGATCGCGAGCTGATCGGTAATATGCGTCTTCAGCGCGGCATCGCCTTTTTGAATGACCAAAGCGCCTTTTTTATACCGAAGCGTGATGGAATGCACCGGAACGGTAGCCACATCGCTCGTATCTTCCCAGGCGCATGCATAACACGTGAAAAAATAACCGAACTGCTCATAAAAATCAAAAACGAATTCATTACCCTGTGTGATGCATGTATTACCCGCGAACATCTTACCGGCCTGCTGGTATTTATTGGGAGCAGTATTCCTGAAGATGTAGATCTCATCGCAACAATGCGCACCACCTGTGAAATTATAAATGACGAGTTCATTCTTTTTGTCATCATCCAGATCGATAAGCCCATATTGCGGAGCGGGCCCGAATTCAGCTGGTTTCACGAACTGGGAAAGTTTGTATGTCTTACCGTTTGAAAGGGTCAGTAATGTCTGCGCCGGAGCGGCAACGGTTTTCGTGCGCTGAAAAAAAGACTCGGTGCAATCGGCTTCTACTTCCACGACACTGTCGCGCTGATAGTAAACAGAATCCTGTTGTGCTCTGGAATGAAAGACAGAAAGGAAAAGGACTGCGGTGAAGAGGAAACGGGCACGCATATGGCTGTGTTTCCTGTAAAATTAACCCGCAAGTTGAAACGAATGCTGTGAAGCCTGTTAATATTTTTCACGGCACTGAAAGATGACCGACAACAGGTTCCCGTTCTGCGGATGGCGGACATCGGTATGCTCCACATGCCCGAACCCGGACTGATGCAGGAGTCCGGTCCAGTCTTCCAATGTCCGGAAGTACCATTCATAAGGTTCTGTGAAACCGTCTCCGAGTCCGTCCCAGCTTCCCTGCTTCCAGCCGGTAAAGTAATCGCCGAGGCCCTTGTACGCCCAGGGATGCAAAGTCTGGATCAGCAAAGTCCCATCAGGTTGTAATAATGCAGGAAGGCAGGGCAGGATATTGTCAACGGATTCTTTTCCCAGCAGGGCGAAATTGCTGACGATCGTATCGAAGTGTTTCCCGAATTGGAAGCGTCCTTTGCTGATATCATCATAACCAGCCACATGGAATATGCCCTTGATATGTTGTGCTGCGTAATTGATCAGTTCAGGGACCACATCAGTACCCGTCACAGTGATCCCCTGCTGTGCGAGCGCCGCAGAGAGCCAGCCCTCGCCGCAACCGAGGTCCAGTACGGACTGTGGCTGCAGGGCAGTGACCGCATTCAGGATCGCCGCATTGGTGGCTACTTCACGGGAAGGGATGCCGTTCCGGCCGATCAGGCTGATCCAGCTGCCGGCATTTTTTTTCCACGACTGAATGATCTTTTCTTCTCCGGGCATAAAAAGCAAAGGTTAAAAAAGGGGCTACTTAAAAAAGTAGCCCCGTAAGAAACACTGCTAATGAAAAAATATATCAGAATACCGGATCAGCAGGCGTGTTGGGGTTGTTGTCCCTTTCACGGAGCGGATAAGGCATCAGGTTACGTTTTCTTTCCGCGTTCGGACGGCCGAAGCGGCGCATATCTTCCAGTTTCAGACCACTCATGTACAGTTCGATGCAACGATGACGGTAGATCTGATCCAGCAGTTCAGCCTGTGTGCTGACCGATGCGATGGCCGGCTGATTGGCATTGACATTGAACGGATCATTATTCTTCGTTACAACGATGTTCAGTTGTGCAAGACCATTCACCAGATCAGGTGAAGCGGCACGCGCGTAGCATTCCGCTTTGATCAGGGTGATCTCACCGGGCAGATAGACCGGGAAGGCCGTTGTAGCGGCTGCTCCGAAACCATTGATGCGGAATCGGGGCGCAATGGTCGGGTTGATGGAAGTATAGAAAGCGATACGTCCGTCATTCAGCGCCGGTTGCAACGGTGCGAGCAGACCCAGGGTGGAATCTTTCACCTGCACTACGTTATTGGTAGAGGTTGCGGTTTCAAAGATCGGGTTGAGCGACAGCGCGTCGAAATTGAATGTTGATTTTTTGCTGATATCCACCTGACCGGCTGCGGTCAATGCCTGTGTGTAAAGGCCAGCGAACAGGGAGTAACGCGCTTTGAGGGCGTATAGTGTGTTCACGATATCGATACCTGCAGGGATGTTCGCAGTGAAAGAACTGCTGATCGCGTTGGCGTTGACGGCAGTGATCGCATCATCCAGTACGGAAATGGCTTTTTTGAAACCATCCACACGGTCGATGAACGTAACATTGGTTCCGATGTCAGCAGGTACTTTTTCCCAGAACTGCGCCATATCACCGATGGACATGGCTTTGAAGATGCTGGCATAAGCGATGAGACCGCTCGCGTAATTCTTATCCGCAAGTGTGGCCGCGTTGGTGAGTACCAGGTTGGCATCATAGATCACTTTGTTGCAGGTGGTCCAGAAAGTGGTGAGCATACTGTTGTTGCCATCCACCAGATTACCACCACCGGCGATCTGCAATTCTGAAGTATTACCGGCATTGACCACGAACAGTTCGTTGGTGGTAAGTCCGTTAATGCTGATGAGATTGTACAGCGTACTGCCGCGGCCGAGCGCGTATACACGTTGTAAACCGACAGCGACACCGGTGAGACCTTTGGGCGAGCTGAACACCTGCGCGTCCGTCGCTTTGTTCGGGTCGGTAAAATCTTTTTTACACCCGGTCTGTATGATAGCGGTGCATCCGATCCCGGCAACCAGTGCAGCGCGTATGAATATATTTTTCATAATAATAGTAGTTGAAGGGTTTAGAATTTGGCTGATAATCCTACACTGAATGTTTTCGGAATGGGAACAGAACCAAAGTCGATACCGCGGAGGATGGTACTTTGTCCGCCGGCATTGACTTCCGGATCGTATCCTTTATAATTATCCCAGCTGATCAGGTTACGGCCGGCTACGCTGACAGTGATATCCCTGAACATCTTAACATTACCTACTGCGTAGCTGAGTGATAATTCCCTCAGTTTCACGAATGAGCCGTCATCGATCCTCCATTGCTCAACGGTTCCGTAGAAGCTGTTGATATAACCACGGGGATAGACACCGGTCTGTTCTTTTTCCGCTTCTTTACCATTACCTACACCCTGACGTGTACGCCAGTCGGCATTGAACACATCCACACCCTGTACCGCATCCAGCTGAACGCGGAGACTGAGTTTTTTCCAGGTCACTTCATTCACGAGGGTCGCGGTATAATCAGGGTTGGGGTCACCGATGATCTTACGGAGCAGCGGGAATGATTGTACGGGAATACCGGTATTGGGATCGCGTTGTGGTGTGATCACGAGTGCGCTGTTCTGCGTACCCCTTTCACCCTGCGGATAACCGGAAGCGTTCTTGATCAGGTTACCATTCGCGTCACGTGCGAAGAAAGCACCATAGAATACACCGATGGGCTGGCCTTCCAGGATGGCAACGGGCGCGCCCTGGTTGGTGCTGAGCAGTGTGAGTGCCTGACCGATCCTGATCGCTTTGTTGCGGTTGTGGTTATAGATCGCTGTTACATTCCAGGTCAGGTCTTTCGTCTGTACCGGTTTGCCGGAGATCACGACTTCAAAACCTTTGTTCTCCATGCTGCCGAAATTATCGAGCAGACTGCTGAAGCCTGTTGTGGGCGCAATGAAACGGTTGATGAGCAGGTCATCCACTTTTTTCTTGTAAATGTTGGTCTGCACACTCAAACGGCTGTTGAAGAAACCGAGATCGATACCGAACTCTGTTTCCGCCTGGCGCTCCGGTTTCACATTCTGATTCGCGAGTGTACCACTTGAAGACAATGCAGTACGGCTCACGAATGAGTTACTGCTGTATGCATTGAAACGGGAGTAAGCGCCGATACCGGTGAGGTTACCGCTTTCTCCGTAAGCGATACGGATCTTGGCGAGGTTCCACCATTTGCTCACTTTGGATTTACTCCAGAAATCATGTTCACTGATCACATAGCTTCCGCTGGCTTTGAAGTACTTCTGATTACGCTGGTCCTTTCCAAATACGGAAGAACCATCCACACGCAGAGCGCCGGTTACATAGAACAGGCTTTTGTAATTGAAATTCTGTTGCAGGTAATAACCGGAAATGGATATCTCACTTCTTTCATCGTTGCCAGGAAGCAGGGTACTGGCACCATTCACGGTTTGCACGAAAGGTGCAAGTCCGCGACCCTGTAACAATGAATAAGCGGATTTTTCATATTGCTGTGAATAACCAACCTGTGTGGTGGAATTGATATCATCCGTCACTTTGGTCTGGTAAGTAGCGTTCAACTCATTATTGATCTGGAAGAAATTGTAGTTGGCTGCGGATGCATACCCGTTACGGGTAGGATCCAGTGCGGCACCACCACCATAAAAACCATCACTCACATTATACGCGAATGGCGGAATGTAGGTAGAACCATTCTGCGCATACTGATCGATACCCAGTGTATAATCAATTGTAAGTCCTTTGAATGGCTTCAGTTTCAGTCCCGCATTGGCGATGATACGATTGGTCTCCTGTTTTTGTTTGATGTCTTCGATGACGGAAACAGGATTCACACGACCGCGTTCACCGATGGCCTTGATGTTACCGAGGTTATCGCGGGTGAAGAGATCGTGGAAGTTACCGATGATGTTGATCGAGTTCAGCGGAGAGAAGAAAGAGTTACCGTCGGGCTTCTCGTTACTGAGACTGTTCACGAAATTCAGGCCGATGTTGAAGTTCACTTTGTTACTGATGGCCTGATCCAGATTGATGCGGAAACTGTAACGGCGGTAGTCGGTGTTCTTCACGATGCCTTCGTTCTTATAATAAGAAGCGGAGGTATAATATTTCGTTTTATCCTTACCACCTGCAACGGATACATTATTGTCCGTACCGATACCGGTGCGGAAGATATAGTCATTGTAATCGTAACGGCTCACATTGGTGGTATTGGTCAGCGCAGGTGTCAGGATATCCTGTGTCTGTGCGCCGGGTCCATCTGTTGGGCCGCCGAATTTGGTGGGCGACTGATTCACAGGAACGCTTTTGCGGAGTTGGCTCACCAGCAGGCTGGAAGAGAAACTCACGACTGGCGCGCCGGAGGAACCGCGTTTGGTGAAGATCTGCACCACACCCGCGTTGGCGCGTGATCCGTAGATCGCGGCCGCTGCGGCACCATTCAGTACTTCGATCCTTTCGATATCGGCGGGGTTGATATCCGCCAGACGGTTCTGACCGATGGCACCGACGAATGTCTGACCATCATAGTTACCGCTGGTATTGGTTACACGGGTAGTACCGTTATTGACGATCACCCCATCCACGATATATAAAGGTTCGCTGGAAGAAGAGATGGAACTGATACCACGAAGGCGAACGGAAAGACCACCACCGGGATCACCACTGTTCTGAATGATCTGCGCACCCGCAGTTTTACCCTGCAGCGCTGCCAGAACGTTACCGGTTGCACCCTTGGTGAGTTGATCGGCTTTTACGGTACTGACATAGCTACCGAGTTGCTTGCGGGTCGTACCGGCAGATACACCGGTTACCACTACTTCATCCATGCGGAGGGCATCTTCAGAAAGTGTTGCATTGGCCGTGATCTCACCAGCACCTGCAGTAATGGATTGTGAAATGGTTTTAAAACCTACTCCGGAAAAATCGAGTGTGTATTTCCCGGGTTTCAGGTCAGCTGTGAAGCTGTAGGCACCTGAAGCGTCGGTAACGGTACCGGTCGTGGTGGACCTTACCTGTACGGAAATGAAGGGAATACCTTTCCCATCGTTTCCCGTGACTTTACCGCTGATGCGGACCTGCGAAAAGGCGACGATGCAGGCCATTTGCAGGAAAAGGGTCAGAAAGATCACTTTGGGTCTTCCCTGCCCCGAACGGAATGAATTTCTCATGTTGGCAGTATTTATTTTAAATAAAAAAATCCATTGTCATGGGCCGGTATGAATTGCCGGCATGATCAAACAGTGCGTACGGAAAGAAAATTTGATGAATTAACGAGTGTAAGGTCTTTAATGATCGAAAGACAATTTAGTGTAAACCCCAATAAAAAATCAAAAAAAAGCCGATAAAAAAAGCGGATTCCTGCAAAATATTGCAAGAAACAAGGTTTAAACCCGCAAAAAACCGCAAATTTTGTAATTCGCTTTTCAAGGCATAAAAAAAGGAAGACCGCAAAACAGCCTTCCTTTTTTATACGAATGATGTACTTATCAGAAGCTCAAAGGAATCGTTACTTGTGTCTGATCCCAGGCAATGACAAGTGAATTGTCTTTACCGAAACTGAGTGTCAGTTGCTCCACAACATGGTCCAGTTTGGTGACCGGTACTGTTGTCTGAGCCACATCCATGGCTTTATTCTTTTCGTAGCTGAAGGCACCCCACTGTCCAAGTTTGCTGTTCAGGATGATGGTCCATTCTTTTTCACCGAGTTTGGCGAAAAGTGTATAGGTACCGGCTTTTACGGCTTCACCATTGAATTTCACATCGGATTTGAAAGTGATCGTAGTGGCTTCATCTGCACCTACACGCCATACACTACCGTATTTCTCGAGTCCGCCGAATACTTCACGGCCTTTTTTTGAAGGACGACCATAAGTAACGGTCGCATGTGCGTTACTCAGGGTATCATGCGGGCTGTTGGGGTGTGAAGGTTGTGCATAGCTGGTGAATCCGGCAAGCATCGCGAAGAAAAGAATGAACTTTTTCATATATGGTTTTTGTTTTTTAGAGAATAAATGTAGGAAGTTCGGCGGAATCGTGGCCACCTTTCATCCTAATGCTGCACATGATCCCGCAGGGCGTTCAGCCCTTGTTCCATCTTTATACCGTAAGAACTCTCAAAAAGGAGGCTTGCGAATTTTTCCCAGGGGTACCACCGCAAATTGAAATCCATGTACCATTGCACGGTAAGTGAGTCAGTGCCCGGATGTTCGATCAGGGTCCAACGGTTCTCTACCTGCCTCATATTCCGGCCGGTAAACAGAGCAGTTGCCCCTGTAGGATTCACCTGATCCAGTTTCAACATTACCGGGTTGACCGTATCCTTACTGAAAAAAGCCCCTTTCACCACCCCATCCACGAGCAGTGGTTTAGCGGTATCGATACCCGGATACCAGTTCCGCCAGTTACCCGCATCCTGTAACTGTGCCAATACTGAATCCTTCGGTGCTTTCAGGTTCACCGCTTTGGAAATATGTACAGTTGAAGGAATGAGCATAGAGATCACCGTGACGAGCAAGGCGAGGGAGAGGAAGGAGATGAGGGCGAGTTTGAATAAGCGCACGGGAGAAAGTTTTGAATTTTGAATTTTAAATTTGAATTGAGGCGTGTTGTTCGTAAGTCGTTTATCGATCGGGATGGCTAAATTGTTAAATGGAATAATGGTTGGGCGTGATTTTGGAAACTTCATGCTTTAAACGCCCCCCAATTCAAAATTTAAAATTCAAAACTCAAAATTTTTCTTATTCCCATTTCAGTACCCGCACCAATATCCCATATACCACCAGCGTCCAGATACCGAGAATGCCGATCTCTTTCCAGCAATCGAGCAGGGTCAGTCCTTCAAAGGAGATCTTGCGCATGGCATCGTTGAACTGCGTGAGGGGTAATATATGACAGATGGCCTGCAGCCATTTCGGGAAAACTTCAATGGGGAAGAAGGTACCTGACAGCAGCATCTGCGGGAAACCGAAGAGGTTGATCAGTAAAGGCAGACTCGTATCGGATTTCACGATACTGCTGAAGATCAGGCCCACGCCCATCAGAATGAAGAGCATGTACACCGTCATCAGCAGCATTTGTATGAAGGTCCATGCACCGTGCTGCAAGGTGAAATTCAGGAAGAAATGCCCGAACAGGATCAGCACGACCACGTTGATCAGTTGAAAGAACAAACGGCTGGCGCCGATACCCAGCAGGATGTTGATGCGGTTCACGGGAGATGCATAAAATCTTTTCAGGACCAGTTGTTCACGTAGTCCGAAGAATGTGAACGCGATACCGAATAAGGTTGAGAATAAAATGGAGAAGCCGAGCTGACCGGGCAGGATAAAATCGATCTGTCTGAACTCTTTCACTTCCTTCTTAACGGGGATCACCATGAAGTGGTTGGTATGCGGGCCCTTCATCCCCAATTCTATTTTCAGTATCAGATTCTCCAGGGTTTGCATGAATTGTCCGTAACTGCTGCCACTGGCGGAAGTGGAAGTGATGTCGAGTTTATAGCGGCTCATCGGTCCCGCAGAATCGCGGCCCGGAATTTCCGTGATGTTCAGGACCGCTGCCAGTTCGCCCTTATCAAAATCCTTTCGCTGCGCGGTGGAATCCGCATAGTGAACGATCCTGATGTATGGGCTATGGGTCAGGCTGTCGAAAAATACATTCGTGGTATCACACCCCGGTGCCAGTGCGATCTTGCTGCGAGTGGGACCTCCGTTACCGAATGCCCCGAAGATCATGATGAAGATGATCGGGAACAGGATCGAAAAGATGATCGCGCTCGGGTTGCTGAAAATCGCTTTGAAACTGGCACGCGTGATGGCCAGTAAAGCGCGGCGCTGACTGTAATTTGAAGGCATGTGCGGGTGTTAAGCAGCAAAAGTATTCAATTCCGTCAATGGATGAAAAATGAAAATGGCAGTCGTGCCTGAGTGGAGGTTGACATCTGTTTCAGCTTCTTCAGTTGCATATAGATCATATAGTTCTCCTCTCCCACTTCTGCTTTCATTTGCTGCATATAATTAGACGGTTTCGTTTTGCCCAGGATCTTATCAAAGAACCGCTGGGGTTCCGGATAGCCTGCTACGGTATAATCATCCAGTTTTGCCATTCTCGCGGCACAGGCAATAGCGTCATTCAGTCCCCCGATGCGGTCAGCCAGCCCGATCTTAACAGCTCTGTTGCCCGTCCATACACGTCCCTGTGCGATGCTGTCGACATATGCGGTATCCTTTTTACGGCCTTCCGCCACGCGTTGCTTGAAGGTGGTATAGATCTCTTCCACA
Source organism: Bacteroidota bacterium (assembly GCA_029555415.1). Lineage (GTDB taxonomy): Bacteria > Bacteroidota > Bacteroidia > Chitinophagales > Chitinophagaceae > JAKPSI01. The sequence goes on from JAKPSI010000103.1 coordinate 12,468, forward strand.
CCTGCCTGCATGCTGAGCTTTTCTGATTCGGTAAGCGGACGGTAATATGCACCGGCATCAGCGAAGGGAGCCGTCTTGACCCCATCAAAAGTGATCCCGAGTTTATTTTTAAAGAATCCCTGCATATCGGGTACGATACCGAATACGCCGATCGACCCGGTGATCGTGGTGCGGTCCGTAAAGACGCTGTCAGCACCGCATGAAATATAATATCCACCGGATGCGGCCACATCACCGAAACTCACCACAACCGGCTTTTCTTTTCTTGCCAGCACGATCTCACGCCAGATATTATCACTGGCCAGTGAACTGCCACCACCTGAATTGACACGGAATACGATCGCTTTCACATCCTGATCCAGCCTGGCTTTCCGGATGAGATTCCGGTAATCATCACTGCCGATCTCTTCACCGGCCTGACCTTTCCCATCAATGATATCTCCCTCCGCATAGATCACCGCGATCTTATTGTCGCCTTTCTCTGAGAAACCAGCATTACGATTATACTCACTGATGCTGACGAAATTGATACGTTCATATTTTCCCGCACCGATCTTCGTTTTGATCTCATCGCGCACCTGATCATCATATTTTGCACCGTCAATGAGTTTATATTCCACTGCTGCCGCGGCATTGATGATCTTGTCCTCTGCCGCCAGCCTGCGCAATGTGGCCGTATCAATATGACGTGCATCCGAAGTGGTCAGTAAAAAATCTTCATAAAGATCGTTCAGCCAAACCGTGGTCTGCAATGCGTTGGCATCGGTCATCTTTTCTGCACGTAACGGTTCGGTTGCGCTTTTGAATTTACCCGCATAGAAGATCTGCGGATGGATGTCCAGTTTATCGAGGGCCCCTTTCAGGAACATGTATTCAACACTGAAGCCGCTCCACTGCAGGTTACCGGCGGGGCTCACAAAGATCTTATCCGCCACATTGGCGACGCTGTACGCTTTTTGTGAGATCATATCCCCGAACGCGTACACGAATTTGCCGGATTGTTTGAAAGAAAGTATCGCTTTGCGCAGTTCTTCACTGGCAGCGAAACCATTCACACTCTGCCCTGCTTTGAGGTACAAACCCGCGATATCTTTATCCGTCTTTGCTTTTTCGAGCAAACGGATCACATCATACAAGCCGGGCACATCCCCTTCCGCATCATCACTAAAGGCAGCGAACGGACTTTCCTGTGCCTGTTCCTTGTAATGCAGGCCAAGATTCAGGACCAGTACTGATCTCGCAGTGATCTTTGTTTTGTTACGCGACCCGATACCAGCAATACTGCCGATCAGCAGGAACACCGCCAGCAGGGTGAATATGACCAGTGCAAGCAGGGATGCGAAGAAAGTCTTGAAGAAGCCCGACATATATAACCGGTTGATGAATCCCAAAATTAAAGATATTTGACCCGGCATCTATGAATAAAGCGTACTTACTGACAGGCGGCAATATGGGTGACCGGGCGGTAAACCTTGCCCTGGCGCGGGATCTGCTGGAAACCCAGTGTGGCCACATCACCCATGCATCGGCGTTATATGAAACCGAGGCCTGGGGTAAATCCGATCAGCCTCCCTTCCTGAATCAGGCATTGGAGCTGGAAACAGAGCTGAAGGCCCCGCAGCTGATCCGCCGTATCCTCAAGATCGAGAAACAAATGGGCCGGATCCGGGAAGAAAAATACGGGCCGCGCATCATCGATATCGACATCCTGCTTTTCAATGAAGAGACCTTCCGGTATCATTTCCTGAAACTGCCCCATCCGGAAATGCAGAACCGGCGCTTTGCGCTGCTGCCCCTGGCTGAGATCGCGCCGGATGTCAGGCATCCCGTTCTCGGCAAAACCGCGGCTGAATTACTGAAGGATTGCCCTGACAAATTAGCTGTGAAGAAATTCTGAATTACGTTATACCCTTTTCCTATTTCTTTGCCAATGGCAGGTAACACCTCCATGATCCATGAATTATCCCTTTATCACCATAGAAGGCAATATCGGAGCGGGTAAGACCACACTCGCCCACTTGCTGAGCAAGCATTACAACGCGCGTCTCATCCTGGAAGAATTTGCCGACAACCCTTTCCTTCCGAAATTTTACGAGAATCCGAAGCAATACGCGTTCCCGCTGGAGTTGTTCTTCATGGCCGAACGTTACAAGCAACAAAAGGAATTATTGCAGCAAAAGGACATGTTCCAGACCATTACTGTGTCCGACTACCTGTTCACAAAATGTCTTTTATTCGCCAAAGTAACACTGATGGAAGATGAATTCAGGTTGTACCAGCGTTTATTCGAGATCATCCATCAGCAAACGGTACAGCCGGACATCCTGATCTACCTGCACTCTCCGGTACAGAAATTGCAAATGAATATCCGTAAACGAAACCGCCCTTATGAACAGAATATCCCGGATGAATATCTGTTCAGTCTGCAGGAGACCTATACACATTATATCAAGCAACATAATATCAAGACACTTTTCGTGGATACCAGCAATGCTGATTTCCTGGGCAATGAAAAGCACCTGAAAGTGATCACTGAAGCCCTGGAAAAAGATTATACACACGGACAGCATTACATCACACTGCCATGAGTGCAGAGCGCCCCATATCGCGTGCTGCAGCGGTCGTCATCAACCCGGAATTCACCTGGTATATCATCTCCCGTTTCCTGTTCATCGCCGGATTAAGAATGACACCGGTATTGCTCGGCTGGCGTTTGTACCAGATCACCGGCAGTAAACTTTCACTGGGGATCGTCGGACTTGCGGAGGTCATTCCCGCCATTGCATTCGCGTTGCCCGCAGGTGTAAAGGTGGACCGCAGCAATAAACATCAATTGCTCAGCCATTGTATCGCGATCTATTTTTTTATTATGGCCGGACTGTTACTCGTTACTTCTCCCTGGGCTGTGGGATATCTTTCAAAGACATGGATACCCTGGAGCATTTATCTGATGGTGTTCTTATCCGGTGTAGTGCGGGCGTATAGCGGACCTGCATTCAATTCATTCCTGGCGCAACTCGTGGAACAGGGATCGCTGGTGAGGGCCATTTCCGTGAACAGTATGATCTGGCTGACCGCAGCAGTAGCAGGGCCCGGTCTGGCGGGCATGCTCATCGGATATACAAGCATTACTATAGCGTTCATCGTTGTTTGTGTTTTGATCGGCATCTCCTGGATCCTGTTCCATAAAATATCACCCAAACCGGTAAGCTGGAAGGATAATAAAGGAAGGACCTGGGAAGCGGTGAAGGAAGGATTGCGGTTCGTGTTCTCACAGAAATCATTATTGGGCGCGATGAGTCTCGATATGTTCGCGGTACTCTTCGGAGGCGCGGCTGCATTACTCCCGGTATTTGCAGCGGATATCCTGAAAGTGGGCCCGCAGCACCTGGGCTGGCTGGTGGCAGCAACTTATCTCGGCAATTTCGTGGCCATTGCCTGGCTGACGAAAAGACCTCTGAAAAAGAAACAGGGATTGCAATTATTCTATGTCGTTGCCGGCTTCGGCGCTTGTATACTCGTCTTCGCATTATCTAAGAATTTCTGGCTGAGTTTCGCGGCATTGTTCGTCAGTGGCTTGTTCGACGGCGTGAGCATGATCATCCGGGGAACCATTGTGCAGCTGTTCGTGCCGGATGAGATGCGGGGCCGGGTTTCTTCGGTCAATTCCATCTTCATCAATTCTTCCAACGAGCTCGGGCAATTCGAGAGTGGTGTGGCCGCCACGGTACTGGGCACAGTGCCTTCAGTCGTTTTTGGCGGATGCATGACCATCATTGTCGTGATCGCCACCTGGTTCAAAGCCCCGGCTTTACGTAAATTCGAGTACTGACCGGCAACCATTTTCACCTGTCAGGCGTTATTAATAAAACAAAAAAAGATTACCATGAACCGCCGATCATTCATCCGCAATTCTGCTTTCACTGCAGCCGCCATGACACTGGCTCAGCAACAGATCCTCGCCGCATTCGTAGAAGATCCCTGGAAGATCACGATGCTGAACGATACCCTGGGTATTTTCACAGAAAGAGGCGGCACCATCGCGTTCCTGCTGGCGAAAAAAGAGATCGTCGTCGTGGATTCCCAGTTCCCGGATCAGTCACAACACCTGATCACGGAACTGAAGAAGAAAAGTGACCAGTCGTTCAGCACCCTCATCAACACCCACCACCATGGCGACCATACCGCTGGTAACATCTCTTTCAAGGGGATCGTGAACCATGTGGTAGCGCATGCCAATTCACTCGTGAACCAGAAGAATGTGGCGGTGGCGAATAAATCAGAGGAAAAACAATTGTATCCTGATCAGACCTATACCGATACCTGGTGCCAGAAAGCGGGCAATGAAAAGATCTGCCTGCATTATTTCGGTGCCGGACATACCAACGGTGATTCACTGGTGCATTTCCAGCATTCCAACATCGTACACATGGGCGATCTGGTGTTCAACCGCCGCCATCCGTATATCGACCGCGGCGCCGGTGCGAATATCCATAGCTGGATCGAAGTGCTGAACAAGGCCGTCAAAACATTCGATGCTAAAACAACATTCATCAGTGGCCACTCCGGCAATGGTTACGATGTGGTAATGAAAGCGGACGCACTGACTGCATTCGGAGATTACCTCGGTAAAGTGCTGCAATTCGTGGAAGGCGAGATCAAAGCAGGCAAAACCAAAGAAGAGATCCTCAAGAATACGGCGATCCCGGGTGCGGATCAGTGGAAGGGTGATGGGATCGAGCGGCCGTTGACGGCAGCATATGAAGAGTTAACAGTTAAAAGTTAAAAGCTAATAGTTAAACCTGTCTTCACTTCAGATTCTCGATCAGCCTTTCAATTACATGATATGTGATCGGACAAAAAGAAGTATTCTTTAAAGTCAGCACCGGCCTTTTGATCAGCACGTCCTCATCCGTATACGGAAAGCGGCGGCAATCGGAAGGCCGGTCTTCATATATACTGCAATAGTTATCGTCGCCCAGAAAAGGGCATGGAGCTGACTTCGCGACAAAATCACCATCGTCATCCACTTTCAGATATTCTTCGATGAATTCACTTTCCCGTAAACGCAGGAGCTTGCTGATCCTTTTCACATCGGGAGTTTTGAAACGCGGGGAATACTGCTTGCAGCAGTTGGCGCATTTCAGGCAATCCACTTTGGAGAAAGCCTCTTCATGCAGCTCCTGCAGCAGTTTAAGTACTTTATTCTTGTCGGGCCGCTGCAGGAATTGTTTGTAGATCTTTTGCCTTTCTTTCGACCTTTTTTCCCAGTTCTGTAAGAATTCTTTTGCCATTGATTAACACGTCAGGCCTGCAAATTAGGAAGGTTTTACCGTCAATGCGGTATTTTTGAATACACATGGGAACAACCCGGGAACAACTGCTCATTCTGATCACCACACCGCTGTACCTCATCGTCATCGGTCTGGAATTCTTCATCAGCCAGCAAAGGCATCAGGCCACCTATACCCTGAAGGATACCCTGCAGAATGTTTACCTCATGTTGCTGAACGGCGGGCTGGACCTGCTTTTCAGGACCATCTCCATCGGTATCATCCTTGTATTTTTCTATGACCATCGCTTCTTCAATGGTCCGGAAAATATATGGCTGTACTGGATCAGCCTGCTGGTCTTTGAGGACTTCATGTATTACTGGCTGCACCGGATGGACCATGTCTGCCGCTTGTTCTGGGCCACCCATGTTACCCACCACTCCTCTCCCAAATTCAACCTCACCGTTGGTTTCCGCTCTTCTGTCATGGAACCGCTGTACCGTTTCCTCTATTTCATTCCCATCGCATTGTGCGGATACCGGCCCATTGACATCGCATTCATTTATGCAGCCACACAGATCTGGGGTATTCTCGTGCATACAGAAAAAGTGGACAAACTCGGCTGGCTCGAATACATTCTTGTCACGCCCTCCCACCACCGGGTACATCATGGATCCAATGTGAAATACCTGGACAAGAACATGGGCATGTTCCTCATCATATGGGATAAACTTTTCGGAACGTTTCAGCCGGAATTGCCGGCATCAGCATATGAGCCCATCCGCTACGGACTCACCAAACCAATGGAAAAAGAAGACCCGGTGAACATCGTTTTTCACGAGTGGGTGAACATCAGCCATGACCTTCGCCGGAAAGGGCTCAGTTTCCGGCAACGCTGGAATTATCTTTTCGGCCCTCCCGGGTGGAGCCACGATGGCAGTACCCATACCAGTGACGAACTCCGCGCGATGGAAAGATTGCAGGAAGCAGTAAGATCAAACCCGCCACAGTAAAGCCTTTACGGTTTTATTCAACCGCTTATCCACCAAAGCTTCAACAACCCCTTTTTATTGACCCTCTTGGCGTAAATTTGCAGCGCAATAACTACCAGCTAAAAGCTGACAGCTATTCGCTTCTAGAAGATCATAGCTCCGGAAATAATTAAACTTCTTGCATCATGAAACGTTTCGAACAACAGGACAATGAATTCGTATCCCGTCACATCGGACCCGACGAACATGCTACCCGCCAGATGCTCAAAAAGACAGGCTTCAGTAACCTCAGTGATCTGATCGGTCAGACAGTACCTGCTTCGATCCGTATGAATGAAGCGCTGGACATTCCTGCCGCCATGAGTGAGCATGCCTATCTGAAACACATCAAAGAAGTATCCCAGAAAAATAAAGTATTCAGCAACTATATCGGCCAGGGTTATTACGGAACCATCACACCATCGGTGATCCTCCGTAATATTTTCGAGAATCCGGGTTGGTATACCCAGTACACCCCCTATCAGGCAGAGATCAGCCAGGGACGTCTGGAAAGTCTGCTGAATTACCAGACCATGGTGAGTGACCTGACCGGACTTCCCATCGCAAATGCATCCCTGCTGGATGAAGGCACTGCCGCTGCGGAAGCCATGACCATGTTCTTCAACGCACTGAACAAGGATCACGCGCATATCACGCGTCCGCGTTTTTTCGTTGACAGTGAAGTTTTTCCGCAAACACTTGCCGTACTCGCCACCCGTGCATTGCCTGTTGGCATTGAGCTGGTCGTAGGTAATTATAAAACCGCGAAGATCGATGAGTCTTTCTTCGGCGCCATCGTTCAGTATCCCAACAATAAAGGTTCCATTGAAGATTACCGTGGCTTCATCGGTACCGTTCAATCAGCCGGTGCTTATGTGGTGATGGCTACAGATCTGCTTGCCCTCACTCTGCTCACCGCCCCCGGCGAACTGGGTGCCGATGCAGCTGTTGGTTCGGCGCAACGTTTTGGCGTACCGCTGGGATTCGGCGGACCGCACGCAGCCTTCTTCGCTGCCAAGGATGATTTCAAAAGAAGCCTCCCAGGCCGTATCATCGGTATCAGTATCGATGCACAGGGCAAACGCGCACTGCGCATGGCTTTGCAAACACGCGAGCAGCACATCAAACGCGAAAAAGCGACCTCTAATATCTGTACCGCACAGGCTCTGCTGGCCAACATGGCCGCGATGTATGCCGTTTACCACGGACCGCAGGGGCTGAAAGCCATCGCGAAACGTGTGGCATTGCTGACACAAGTAGTGGCAGAATCCATCCGTGACAGAGGCTTCACCCTCAGCAGTGACTCATTCTTTGATACCATTACGGTCATCACAGAGAACAACGCTTCGATCCGTGAAAAAGCGGAACGCCAACAGATCAACCTGCGCTACCCGGACAATAAACATATCAGTATCTCCATTGATGAGACCACTGGCATTGATGATCTGTATGATCTGATCAATTGCTTTGAGAATGATAAGGATCCCGTTGCGTTCGCATTCAGTGAAGAACAGCAACTGCTGCATATTCCCGCATCGTTAACACGACAGTCGGCTTACCTGCTGCACCCGGTGTTCAACTCCTATCACAGCGAAAGCCTGATGATGCGGTATATCAAGATGCTGGAGAATAAAGATCTTTCCCTTAATACTTCCATGATCTCCCTGGGTTCCTGCACCATGAAACTCAACGCGGCATCCGAAATGATCCCGCTAAGCTGGTCACACTGGAGCGCGATCCACCCATTCGCGCCTGCCAGCCAAACCGGCGGATACCAATTCATCATCGATGAACTGAGCAAATACCTCTGCCGTATCACCGCATTCGACGCGTGCAGTCTGCAACCCAATAGTGGCGCCCAGGGCGAATACGCCGGCCTGCTCACCATCCGCAGTTATCATGAAAGCCGTGGTGAACATCACCGCAACGTAATGCTGATCCCGATCTCCGCACACGGTACCAATCCCGCATCCGCCGTCATGGCTGGTATGAAAGTAGTGGTGGTGAAGGCGCTGGAAAATGGTTATATCGATGTGGAAGACCTGAAAGCGAAAGCAGAACAGTACAGCAAAGAGCTGGCGGGTATCATGATCACTTACCCCAGTACGTATGGCATTTTTGAAGAGACCGTGAAAGAGATCACCAGTATCATTCACGCGCATGGCGGACAAGTGTACATGGATGGCGCGAATATGAATGCGCAGGTGGGTTTGACCGCTCCCGGACTGATCGGCGCGGATGTTTGTCACCTGAATCTTCACAAGACCTTCGCCATTCCGCATGGTGGTGGTGGACCCGGCATGGGCCCCATTTGTGTAAAACAACACCTGGCCCCTTTCCTGCCCGCCGATCCGAATAACAATGACCTGAGTGCGGCACACAATGCTGTCTGTTCCGCGCCCTTCGGTTCCGCATCCATCCTGCTGATCAGCTACGGATATATCCGCATGCTGGGTCATGAAGGCGTGAAGAACGCCACTGAATATGCGATCCTGAATGCGAACTATATGCGTGCGCGACTGCAGCAGGATTTTGACATCCTGTATCTCGGCACGAATGGTACCTGCGCACATGAATTCATCGTAGACCTGCGTCCGTTCAAGAAAACAGCGGAGATCGAAGCAGAAGATGTGGCGAAACGCCTGATCGATTATGGTTTCCACGCGCCGACGATGAGTTTCCCGGTTCCGGGTACGATCATGATCGAGCCAACGGAAAGTGAAGACAAAGGTGAACTCGACCGTTTCTGTGACGCGCTGCTCAGCATCCGCGAAGAGATCCGCGCCATTGAAGAAGGTCGTGCTGATAAAAAAGATAACGCGCTGAAGCATGCGCCGCACACACAGGATGTGGTCATCAGCAGCAACTGGGACCGCGGCTATACACGCGAATCAGCTGTCTTCCCGCTTGATTATGTCCGCCTCAACAAATTCTGGCCTTCGGTTTCCCGCGTGAACAATACGCATGGCGACCGCAACCTGGTTTGTACCTGTGAGCCGGTGGAGAGTTATATGGAAGTTGAAGCTTGAGAGCAGTCGGTAGTCTTTAGTCGGTAGTCGATAGTCTTTTCTAATTGGATACGGTTATGCCTGATGAACTGAGTTTCATTGGGAGTACGCAGTCGGCAGTACGCAGGGGAGGTATTTCGAGCTTTGCGAGGGACCTGAGATCCGTTGCGCCTTTGCGTCGTTGCGCCGTTGCGTGAAAACACAGTCACCCGGGGCAGATTTTTCTTTTTTCGGGATGGCCGGCCAAAAGTCTATCTTTAATATCTAATAAACCTTTTCCACATGAGCGACAAAAACCAGGGCACCGTAAAATTCTACAATACCGAAAAAAAATTCGGATTCATTAAAGATGATGCTTCAGGCAAGGACATCTTCGTTCATTCCAGCGGACTGATCGATCAGATCCGTGAAGGCGACAAAGTGGAATACGATCTGCAGGATGGCAAGAAAGGCCTGAATGCAGTGAACGTAAAGAAAGCCTAGACCTTCCCTTTACAACAAGACATAAAAAAAGCGGGACACTTCGTATCCCGCCTGTATCGTATTGGCCGGCTCAGCCTATCGCGTTAAAGCGCTGTTGTACCACATCCCAGTTCACGACATTCCACCAGGCATTGATATAATCAGGACGACGATTCTGATATTTCAGGTAATACGCGTGTTCCCAAACATCGAGACCCAGTAACGGTGTGCCTTTCAGGTCACTGATATCCATCAGCGGATTATCCTGGTTCGGTGTGGACCCGATCAGTAATTTCTTATCCGCATTCACCACCAGCCATGCCCAGCCACTGCCGAAACGGCTTTTGCCGATTTCAGTGAATTGTGTTTTGAAGGCATCGAAAGAACCAAATGCACTTTCGATCGCAGGCAGTAAGGAATTACCGGGTTTGTTGCCATCTGCAGATGCGCGCATCGACTTCCAGAAGAATTCATGATTGTAATGTCCGCCGCCATTGTTGCGCAGCTTGCCGGAATATTTTGAAATATTCCCGAGTAACTGCTGCAGGGAGGTGGCTTTCGTATCCACTTTCTCCGCAGTAACGGCATCGGCCAGATTCTTGGCATAAGCCGCGGCGTGTTTGCTGTAATGGATCTCCATCGTCAGGGCATCGATCACCGGCTCCAGTCCATTGTACGCATATGCAAGTGGCTGTTGCGTATAAGGCACCTCTTCCGCGAATGAACCCATGGTGACATTCGTTTTCACTGCCGCCATGGCTGGCAGGATCGTCATGCCCAGACCCGCTGCTACAGAGGCTTTACCGGCAGTGACGATGAAGTCACGGCGGGTATTCTTTTTGTTTTTATGCATAGTATTTTTTTTTATGAGGAGGTAATAAAATTAATCCTATTTGACAGAATCTGACCGAAATTATTGTTATTTACATGCTAACCAGCCATGACAGAAACCAAAGATCATTACGCTACATTGGAGCTGCCGCCATCCGCGGATGCGGGCGCTGTAAAAAAAGCGTATCGCCGGCTGGCGCAGGAATTCCATCCCGACAAGACCAACAATGACCCCTACGCCAACGCCCGTTTTCGCGCCATCAAGGAAGCGTATGAAATATTATCCGATCCCCGTAAGAAAGAACAATACCTCCAGCAACGTTGGTACCAGCAAAGCACAGGCCGGAAAATGGCCAGCGGCGAAGCCTTCACTCCGGTTTTGCTTTTGCAGCAATGCCTGAGTCTGTTCCGCTTTGTCAGCACCCTGGATTATCATCGTATGGACCGCCAGGGACTCACCGAAAAAATTGAATCGATCCTGAACGATGATGATCTCCGGTCGCTGGAAGTTTTTCAGGAACCCGATACCTTAAAGGAGGCTTTTCAGGTCCTGATGCGTTGCATCCAGCCCTTGCATGCTGTACAACTGGAGACTTTGCAGCTCCGTTTACTCAAACTGACGCCCAATGACGCCGGTGCGGCCCAACAGATCGGTCAGCTCATCAAAGCACATCGTTCCAGAGAAACCCGGGAAAAGTGGATGCCCTGGATCGTACTGCTGGCGGCCATTACAGCCATTGCGCTCATCTTCCTTTTGGCCCGCTGAGGTCATTGGCCCGCGTTCAGTTATCTTTGCAGGATGCATTATGTTTCGGCCGAAGGTTTGACCAAGAGTTACGGCATCCAGCCCCTTTTCTCAGATATTTCCTTTCACATTGAAGAAGGCGATAAGATCGCACTGGTTGCACGCAACGGCACCGGTAAATCCACCCTTTTGCGCATCCTCGCCGGGAAGGAAACCCCGGACGAAGGCAAGCTCTGGATCCATAAGGATGTGGACGTAGTGCTGTTCGAGCAGGAACCCGTTTTCAATGAAGCCTGGTCGGTACTCGATAATATCTTCCATCATAACCACCCGGTCATGAATGCCATCAAGGCATTTGAACTGATCAGCGAAGAAGAAGATCCAGATCCGGATAAGATGAGTCATGCCCTGATGCTGATGGATGAACTCAATGCCTGGAACTTCGATACCAAAGTGAAGCAGGTACTCGGCAAACTGAACATCCATCATCTGCAGCAACCCGTGGGTACCCTGAGTGGTGGTCAGCGCAAAAGAGTCGCATTGGCCAGAACCCTCATCGATATCGGCTTCGATCATAAACACGTATTACTGGTGATGGACGAGCCCACCAACCACCTGGATGTGGAAATGGTGGAATGGCTGGAACATTATCTCGATAAAGAAAATGTAACGCTGCTGCTGGTGACCCACGACCGTTACTTCCTTGATTCCGTTTGTGAAGAGATCTGGGAAATGGACCGCAGCACACTGTACACTTATAAAGGTGATTACGCGAATTATCTGGAAAAGAAAGCGGCACGTATCGAAAGTGAATCCGCCAGCATCGACAAAGCCCGCAATACTTACCGCAAAGAACTGGAGTGGATGCGCAAACAACCCAAGGCGCGTACCACCAAGAGTAAGAGCCGCCAGGATAATTTCTATGAAGTAGAGAAGCTGGCCAAACAGCAGATCGTGCAGGAACAACTGCAGCTGGACATGAAAATGAACCGCCTCGGAGGCAAAGTGATCGAACTGAAGAAGGTCTATAAATCTTTCGGCGAAAAGGTCATCCTCAAAGGCTTCGATTACACTTTTAAAAAAGGAGAACGCATCGGTATCGTGGGCAAGAATGGTACGGGTAAGTCCACCTTCATCAATATCCTGCAGGGCCTTGAGCAGGCCGACAGCGGCAAGGTGAACCAGGGAGATACCGTCATCTTCGGCAACTACTCGCAAACCGGACTGATCGTAAAAGAGGATATGCGCGTGATCGAATACGTGAAGAATATCGCTGAACATTTCCCGCTGGCCAGTGGAGGTACGATGAGTGCCGCACAGTTCCTGCAATTATTCCTGTTCGAACCCGATAAGCAATTCACCTATATCAGTAAACTGAGCGGTGGTGAAAAAAGAAGGCTGCACCTGTTGTCCATTCTTTTCCGCAACCCCAACTTCCTGGTACTGGATGAACCTACGAATGACCTGGATCTGCCCACGCTGGGTGTACTGGAGAATTTCCTGAGTGAATTTCCGGGATGTCTGCTCATCGTATCGCACGACCGTTATTTCATGGACCGGCTCGTGGATCACCTCTTCGTGTTCGAAGGACAGGGAGAGATCCGCGATTTTCCCGGCAACTATTCACAATACCGCATCTGGCAAACGGCCAATGAAAATGGTAATGCCAAACCGCTGTATGATATCAGTACGGAAAAATCAGCTAACTCCGTAAAACCCGCCACGCCCAAAAAACAACCGGGCTTCAAAGAGAAGCGTGAATTCGATCAGCTGAGTAAGGAGATCGCGGCACTGACAAAGGAAAAAGAAACCATCACGGAGAAACTGAACAGTGGTGATATTCCATTTGATGAACTGCAGCAACTGAGCCTCCGGATCGGGGAAGTCACCGCGCTTTTGGACGAAAAGGAACTCCGCTGGCTGGAACTGAGTGAATTACAATAGGTTCCATTCTGTTTTTTTATCATTCCGGAAAAAGTTATATTCAGGTAACGATAAGCCCTCCTACCCAGCCCCGTCGCTGATCCCCCCTCCTATTTATTCACTTTTTAAACAAAAGATCATGAAAAGGATTTTCATTATCGCAACATGCTGCGTGCTGATCTCTGCATGTAACAATGACAAAAAAGATGAGAAGACAGGAGAAACAAAGACTATTTCCGGAATGGATGCCAAAAAACCAGCCTCTGAACTGCTGGACATGGCCAATGCCGATCCGGTCAAGAACGCGCTGGCCGCTTTCGCCAGAAAGGATTTAGATGCTATGACCGCGGACTATGATGACAACATCCGCTACACCTGGTCCGGCGGCGACAGTGCCATCGGCAAACAGGCGGTGAAGGATTATTATGCGGGCAGGATCAAACTGATCGACAATATCAGTTTCTCCAATGACATCGCATTACCCGTTCAGGTCAACGTCAGCCAGCAACCCATGTACGCTCCGGCAGGCAAATGGGTACTGTATTGGGTTCAGACACATGTAAAATACAAGAACGGAAAGGAACTCACATTCTGGCAGCACAGTGTGAACCACTTCAATGCTGCGAATAAGATCGATTTCATTGGCATGTACCTTGACCGGCATCCCATCATGGAAGCCACGAAGGACCTGATGAAATAACAGACTTCATATACTGCATGAAGATCCCGGCCCGTGCCGGGATTTTTTTTAGCGGAATTTGTCAGCCTCTCCGATTTACCTATCTTTTCAGCATGGCAATGACACCTGTCCGCCCCGCGCGGCTCCTGCTGGCGATCCTATGCTGCTTCCTGCTTTCCTGGCAGTCAAAAGCCGCGCCGCTGCCTGCACCCGCACCTGCCATTTACAAGATCATCTCCATCATCGTCAATCCTTCCGGGATGGCCGTTGTGGGCCGTGATACACTAACGGTAACGCAGCTGACGTCTGAACTGCAGCGCAGGCTCTGGAAAAGCTACCTGGGCACTGGTAAGATGTATGACGCACTGAAAGTGATCTTTGCAGGTGATGTGCCGGAAGAAGTCCGGAAAGTGGTGCTGGAATCCGTGCATGAAGCGCAGCAAAAAGCGCTGATGGAATATTGTCTGGACAAACACCAGAAAAGATTCGAGAACCTGAGCAGTGGACAGCAAAAGAAAATACGAAAACAATTCCCGGTGCTGTTCCAGGAGGGACTTGAATAAAAGATCTGCAATTATGAGAAAAATAATCGCTTTCATTTTTTTTCTTTCTCTGCTACAACACTCAACCGCACAGATCGTCAACATCGAGAATTCCCGGTTGCATTCCGATACCACCGGCTGGATGGGTGGCGCGGGTGTGGATATGAATCTTTCCAGGAATGGTCAAAACGTTTTCGGTACAAATCTGGACGCGCATCTGGAATATACAACGCCTCACAACCGTCAAATGTGGCTGATACTCGGTGATTATAGTTTCCTCAAAGGCGGCGGGCAGGAATTCGCATCCAGCGCCTTTAGTCATTTCCGATACAATGTCAAGATCGCGAAAGGGGTGAAATGGGAAGCATTCACGCAATTGCAGAATAATAAGATCACGCAGATCCGTTCCCGGTTCCTGCTGGGGACCGGACCCCGTTTTAAACTGGTAAAAAATAAAAAGCTGAAGATGTACGTGGCATCACTGGTCATGTATGAACATGAATCAGAACTGACCACTCCCATAAAAAGACAGGATGAAATGCGGAGCAGCAGTTATTTCACATTCAGCTGGAAGCCTATTTCAACATTTGAGCTCAACAGCACTACATTCTTCCAGCCTCTGATCAATAAATTCAGCGACCACCGGATCATGAATGAGATCGGTATGAACGTGAAAGCCAGCAAGCATTTCGGGATGAACATCCACTGGAATTATCTGTTCGACAGCCATCCGGCGGGAACGGCGCCGCATACGACGTATTCTTTGTCTGCTGGTGCTGGATATACGTTTTGAGCTAAAAGCTATTAGCTTTTACTTACCGGATCAGATCACCATACGCCCGCTTCCCATAATAAGCATACCCGTCCGACTCATGTTTTGTTCCGAACAGGACGGAATGGATGAATCCGTTGAACTCCACCTGCTGCGTATGATAAATGCCGCGGTCATAATTGGGCTTTAAACAAAAGAGTATCTTTTTATCGTAAGTACTGAACAACTCCAGACTGTCGGTACTCCTTTGCGTGAAATTGTAATCCTCCTCCAGCATGTGCAGCCAGAGCCAGCTGCGGTACCAGGTACCGCCGGTTGCGGACACGAAAGGCTTTCCGTTGTATAAGGCAATGCTGTCGTTATACGCGAACACCGTCAGCGTGCTTCCCTTCACATTCGTCAACCATTGCTTCACTTTGAAATAATAACTGCTGTCGTATCCATAGTCACTGTCAATGAAACTGATCCGTTTCACTTGTTTGGGAATGGAAACAACACCGAACAGATAACCGAAGATGAAACTACCGCCCCCGCTATGGCCATTGAGATAGATCTCCGTGTTTTTCAGGGCAATACTTTTTGTGAGCGAGTCCACCAGATGCGGAATCAGTGAAGGAAAATCAGCATGCTTCCCTTTCCACGAGGGCCAGCTTTTGTAAGTATTCTCCAGGTAGATCACCACGAAATTCTTTTTCTCCATCCGCTGCCGGATGAAAGCGGTCTGCGCACGGATATGCTGGATATCATAATGCCAGTCGTCACCCGCCTGCATCTTCTTCCCCATGGTCTGTTCCGTGCTGTTCCCGTTCGGCAGCGCGAAAAAGCAAACGATGGTCTTCCAGCCTTTATGTATCACCGGCCGGTCGACCGTTACTTTTATATCATTGTGAATGCGGAATGAATCGATGCTTCCGGATTGTGCGGAAGAGTTGATCACAATAAACAGCAGTAAGAAAAAAATGAGGGACCGCATGGCAGGTTTTACTAAAGTTACGCTTTGGGGCGGATGTGCATTACCAGAGAAAACTTTTGGCTTTTTTGAGTACGGATGCGTTGTTCTCTTTTAAAGAACAGCGGACAAAAAATGGTTTCGCCGTTGTGCCCGCCGGATCTTCCGAATAATAAGGTGAGCGCAGGATGGCC
This sequence comes from Bacteroidota bacterium, assembly GCA_029555415.1. Lineage (GTDB taxonomy): Bacteria > Bacteroidota > Bacteroidia > Chitinophagales > Chitinophagaceae > JAKPSI01. The sequence goes on from JAKPSI010000103.1 coordinate 28,877, forward strand.
GGCTCGCGTTTATCATCCAGCCATAAGAGCGGACGCTTGTATGCGGCAGCGATGTATAACAATCCGGTCGTGGGTGCGATCACCAGCCTGGCTTTGCTCACCAGATCCGCGGATTCATTGTAACTGAATTTACCGCAGGCGTTGTAGATCTTCACCGGATCGGAAGCGGCGATCTCTTCGCCACGGGCGGCATCTTTCTTCGCACCAAGGAGGATCACCGGGTGTTCCATTTCCTTGCAGAAAGCCACCCAGGAGGCATGCGGCCACTGCCGCTCCCCTTCATCAGCGATCACACAAGCAATGAAACCCGCGTAGTGTGAAGCCGGGATATCTTCCTTCTTTGTCTCTTCATTGGGTGCGATGAAATATTCCAGCCAGGAACGGTCGGGGCGAACACTCAATTCAGCTGACAAAGCGAGAAACAGATCCGCGTAATTCTTTTTCGGAAGCAGGTTGATGCCGGTCATCCGGAATAAACTCTTCTTACCCGTCAGCGAAGGCGCCTTATATGTTTTCACACCCAAAACGGAATGGATATGATGGGTTGTACTGTCGTTCTCGAGATCGATGATGAGATCGTAGGCTTCCGGCACCAGTTCTTCCAGCATGAGTTCACGGCTGTGTGCCAGTAAATGAAGGCGACTGATATGCGGATTGAATTCCACCGCGTGACGGTTGTCTTCGGTAGTGAGAAAATGGATCTCCGCATCCTGTACTTGTTGTTTAAGACAACGCAGTAAGGGAGAAGCCATGACCATGGTGGATACAGGGGAGAAACGGATGACGAGGATCTTCATAATTAAATTGGCTCCTCAAAAGTATCAGAATATTATGGAAATACTTCTTCAGACTCCAGATAATCAAGATCCTTATGATAGGTCTCTTCTGTGAAGTAGAACGCCACGAGTGTGATGGCCATGACAATGATACCGGTCACGATACCGCTCCAGATCAGGGTATGACCGAGTTTCTTCTGGAACAGGTCTAGGAATAACATATTGATCAGCGGTAAGGCACCCCGGACCATGTTCGGAATGGTGGTCGCGGCAGTAGCCCGCAAGTTGGTACCGAACTGCTCCGCACCCATGGTGATAAAGATGGCCCAGAAACCGGTACTAAAGCCCAGCAACGCGCAGATGGCATACATGCGTGCATCCGAATTATTCGCGGAACTAAAGAATACGAACAGTGATGCGATGCAAAGCATATAATACAGGAACAGTCCTTTCTTACGACTCTTGAAATACTGGCAGATGAATCCCACCGCGATATCACCAATAGCGATCGCCGCGTACGCGAACATGATCGATCGGCCGGAATCCAGCGTGGTACTGCCATACAGCGCACCGGCGAATTTATCGCTCTGGTTCACCAGGATACCGATCACATACCAGGTAGGCAGACCGATAAGGATCGCCAACGCGTATTTCCGGAAGCGTTTCCAGTTCGTGAAGAAAGCGAGGAAATTTCCACGCTGTACATTCATCTCTTTTACTTGTTTGAACATGCCGGACTCCGCAACAGAAACACGTAGCAACAGTAACAGGATACCCAGCCCGCCACCGATCTTATAACAAAGGCGCCAGTCGCCCGAAATTTTATATGTGAAATAAGCCACCACCGCTCCACTCAATCCGATCCCCGCCACCAGCGATGTACCGATCCCGCGTTTGGTCTTGGGCATCAGTTCACTCACCAGCGTTATCCCTGCACCGAGTTCTCCGGCCAGGCCGAGGCCCGCAACGAATCTTGCCGCGGCATACTGATTCACGGTTTCGATATATGCAGTGAAAAAATTAGCGATGGAATATAAAATGATGGAACCGAAGAGTACGGACAGCCTGCCTTTCTTATCCCCCATCACGCCCCAGATGATACCGCCGAGCAGCAGACCGAACATCTGCCAGTTGATGACCTTCGTACTGTCCACCAGCATGGTGGATGCAGTGGCACCTACCCCCAGCATACTGCTCTTTTTCACGATCGTGAACAGGAGCAGGTCATAGATATCCACGAAATAACCCAATGCCGCCACAATAACGGCGATATTGAGGATACCAACGGACTTTTGTTGATTCATATCCGGAAGATTTGGATCAGGAAGTTTTATCGCTTGTTTTTTTCTTGCCTGTCATGAGTTTGATGATCACCGGCGCGGTTGTCACGAGAACGATACCCAGTACGATGATCTCCAGGTGCTGCTTCAGATCGAATCCGAACTGGTTCAGGATCCAGCGCTGCAGATAATAACCCGCGAACAACATGGTCACTACCCAGGCGATACTGCCCACGACATTGAAGAAATAGAATTTCTTACGGTCCATCTGCACGATACCGGCAACGATCGGCGCGAAGGTCCTGACGAAAGGAACGAAACGTGCCGCAATGATGGCCAGGGCGCCATGCTTCTCATAAAAATCATGCGCCTCATTCAGGTAACGTTTCTTATACAGGAAACGGTCGGGCCAGCTGTACATGGCGGGACCGAATTTTCGTCCGGTCCAGTACCCGACCATATTACCCAGGATACCACAAAAAGATATGAGTGCTGCGAGTATGATCAGATCAAATAGCGCGGGATGGTCATTCGAAAGACCGATCAGTTTCAGGAACTGATAAGCCAGTCCGGGTTCATGCGTTTTCTCATTCATCTCATGTGCAAAGATCCCGGCAACGAATAATAATGAATCGCCGGGCAGGAAGAACCCCACAAAGAGTCCGGTTTCCGCGAACACGACGAACAGCAGCAACCATAAGCCTCCATTCTCCACATACCATTGCGGCTGTAACAACTGCGTCCAGTGAAATGCATCCAGTAAGAACATAACCGGCTCCTCTTTTTTTTAAGAATGAATGACGTGCTGATCGGGGACATTCGCCAGTTCCCCCTCCCATTTACTCACTGCCGCAGTTGCCAGGGCATTACCCAGTACATTGGTCATTGTGCGGCCCATATCACAGAATACATCGATGGCCAGGATAAGTCCGATGCCTTCCTTCGGCAAACCGAACATACCGCAGGTGGCCAGTACAACAACGAGCGACGCGCGCGGTACACCTGCGATGCCCTTGCTCGTGAGCATGAACACCAGCAGCATCGTGATCTGCATCCCGATATCACCCGTGATCGAAGTAACATTATAAGCCTGCGCGATGAACATACTCGCGAAGGTCATGTACATCATACTGCCATCCAGGTTGAAAGAATAACCCAGCGGCAATACGAATGAAACGATCTTATTATTACAGCCGAAGCGCTCCATCTCTTCCACCAGTTTCGGTAACACCGCTTCACTGCTGGCCGTACTGAACGCGATGGCCATAGGGCTCGAGATCCGGCGCACCAGGGCCGGCAGTCTTCTTTTCAATACCAGATACCCCACAAAGAGCAACAATGCCCAAAGGATGAGAAGACCCAGATAGAAGGACCCGATGTATTTCGCATACAAACCCAGTGGTTTCAATCCCATTTTAGCGATCACCGCGGCCATGGCACCGAATACACCCAGCGGAGCCAGGGTCATCACATAACCTACCATTTTCAGGACCACATGAGAAAGGGAATCGAGGGCCTTTACAATAGGCGCCCCTTTTTCGCCTACGGCCGTTACAGCCACACCAAAGAATATGGAGAATACGACGAGTTGCAGCACTTCATTATTGGCCATGGCCTCCACCACACTGCGGGGGAACACGTGCTCAGCGAATTTGGCGATGGAGAATTCCGAACTTTTATTTACCAGCTCCTTCACCCCTTCCAGGTCCGCGTTGGCCAGGTTCATGCCTACTCCGGGTTTGGTGATCGTGACCAGGAGTAATCCCAGTAACAGACTGATGAGTGAGGCCGTGATGAACCAGAGCATGGCTTTGCCGCCGACACGTCCCACCGTTTTGAGGTCGCCCAGTTTAGCGATCCCCACTACCAGCGTAGCGAATACGATCGGGGCGATGATCATCTGTACCAGCCTCAGGAAGATGGTGGCCAGCAGTTTGATATTGGTGCTGAATTTGGCGATGAAATCCGGCCCCGCATTCTCATGCACCAGATAACCGGCCACAACACCAAGGATCATTGCGATGACGATATAAATGGTAAGCCGGTTATTTTTCGACATGGCCATAAGCTTGAAAATGAGTAAATAAAGCCGAAAATCGGAAAAATTACCCATCCGCAAAACTTTTAAAGTACCCATTTTCCACAGGTAAAAGATTTGGGTGTACGGACCGGATTATTCACTATTTTAGGAACTTCTAAAATTTAGTAAAAAACGACAACCAACTAATTATGAGTTTATTCAGGAAAAAATCATTGTCGCACATGCTGAGCCAGGCTGAGGATGCTGAAAAAGGTCTGAAGCGAACCCTGGGTGCCGGTCACCTGATCGCCCTTGGCATTGGTGCCATTATTGGTGCAGGTCTCTTTGTAAGAACAGCAGCCGCTGCTGGTGAAGCCGCAGGTCCTGCCGTTACGCTTTCATTCGTAGTAGCCGCCATCGGTTGCGCGTTTGCCGGTCTCTGTTACGCTGAATTCGCTTCCATGATCCCGATCGCCGGAAGTGCCTATGCTTATTCTTATGTTACCATGGGCGAACTGATCGCCTGGATCATCGGCTGGGCCCTGATCATGGAATACGCACTGGGTGCCGCCACTGTTTCCATCGCCTGGAGCGAATACCTCAATAAACTGTTGGGAGGCGGTATACCTTATGAATGGTGCCACTCTCCGTTTGAAACCTTCACCAGCTCAGATGGTGTACTGCATACAGGTATCATGAACGCCCCCGCGCTCGTGATCCTGCTGGCCCTCACCCTGCTGCTGATCAAAGGAACACAGGAATCCGCTTTCGTGAACGCCATCATCGTGTTCATTAAAGTTGCGATCGTTCTGCTGTTCATCGCCATTGGCTGGCAGTTCATCAGGCCTGAGAATTATACACCTTATGTGATCCCTGATGGCACCGCTCCTGTAGTGGACCATGCCGGTAAAGTGATCGCTGATTACAGTGGCTGGAACAAGCACGGATGGGGCGGTGTCCTTGGTGGTGCCGGTATCGTGTTCTTCGCCTTCATTGGTTTTGACGCGGTAAGTACCGCAGCTCAGGAAGCCAAGAATCCCAAACGTGATATGCCGATCGGTATCCTCGGCTCACTGGTCGTTTGTACCATCTTATATATCCTCTTCGGACACGTCCTCACCGGCGTTGCCAACTGGAAGGATTTCGTGGATCCCGAAAAAGGTAAAGAAGCTTCTGTAGCTTATGCGATCAGTACTTATATGACCGGATACGGATGGCTGGCTAAAGCCGTGACCGTTGCGATCCTCGCCGGTTTCTCTTCCGTGATCCTGGTGATGCTGATGGGTCAGAGCCGTATCTTCTATACCATGAGTAACGACGGACTGATCCCTAAAGCATTCGGCGTACTGCACCCGAAATACAAAACACCTTACAAATCGAACCTCATCCTGTTCGTATTCGTAGGCGCCTTTGCTGCTTTTGTACCCGGCTCAGTTGCCGGTGACCTGACCAGCTTCGGTACCCTGTTCGCCTTCGTACTGGTGAGCATCGGCGTGTGGATCCTGCGTGTAAAATCACCGAACATCGAGCGTCCGTTCAAAGCACCGGTGTATCCCGTGGTGTCAGCACTGGGTGCTATCATTTGTACCGCTATGATCGTGGGACTGGATTCCAGGACCCTGAAAGTGGCTTTTGCATGGATGCTGCTCGGACTGATCGTGTACTTCCTGTACAGCCGTCATAACAGCAAGCTGAAGAATCCGTCTGAGATCCTTCCGCATGCGACCGACTTCGAATAGTCAACCGTTTTAATGATAACTGAACCGCCCCGGCCTTTGCGCAGGGGCGGTTTTTCATTTACCAGCATTACCTTAAATTTGCAGCCCCTTCCGGCAGGTAATTGAATGGAATGCCGGTGGGTTTCAAGCGCTAAACGACTAATAACCTTTTATTTATGGGTAGGATTTTTGAAGTACGGAAGTCAACCATGTTCGCCCGCTGGGACCGGATGGCGAAGCAATTCACACGTATCGGTAAGGAGATCATCATCGCCGTGAAAGCCGGCGGTCCCGACCCCGGAACCAACGCAGCACTCCGCCGCTGCTTCCAGAACGCACGCAGCGTGGGTATGCCGAAAGACCGTGTGGAAGCCGCCATCAAACGCGCGCAGGGTAAAGAAATGACCAACTATGATGAGATCCTGTACGAAGGATATGGACCGCATGGTGTGGCCATTCTGGTAGAAACCGCAACCGATAACCACGTTCGCACTGTTGCCAACGTGAAATCACATTTCAATAAAGGTGGCGGCGTCATGGGTAACAGCGGCAGTGTTGCCTTCCAGTTCCGTAAGATGGGTAACTTCAAACTGAAACCGGAAGGACTTAATGCCGATGACCTTGAACTGGAACTGATCGATTTCGGTCTGGAAGAACTCGGAGAAGGAACCGGTGAAAACGGAGAAGAAGTACTGGTGGTCCGTTGCGGATTCACTGATTTCGGTAATATGCAAAAAGCACTCGAGGATAAAGGCATCACGCCCATCAGCGCCGAGCTGGAATGGCTGCCTTCCACCACCGTTCCCCTGTCAGACGAGCAAGCGGAAGATGTGAGTAAACTGATCGAAAGACTGGAACAGGATGATGACGTGCAGAAAGTGTTCCACAACATGGGATAACCAAAGAACAAATTGCTTATAACACCCTGGCCATAACACCGGGGTTTTTTATTGCCCTGCCGTTAAAGCGGTAACTTTACAGATCATGTCAGAAGCACCGGTCATACTATTCGATGGTGTCTGTAATTTCTGTAATTACTGGGTACAGTTCGCCATCCGGCATAACGGGAAACAGGACCTGAAATTCGCGGCGCTGCAAAGTCCCGCCGGTACTGCATTACGGCAACAGTACGACCTGCATCCCACGGACATCTCCACCGTTATTTTTATCGAGAACGGAAAAGTGTACACACAGTCTTCCGCCGCGTTGCGGATCTGCCTTCATCTGAATACAGGATGGAAACTGTTCTATGGACTGAATGTGATCCCGAAATTCCTGCGTGATCCGGTCTATAATTTCATCGCGCGGAACCGTTACCGCTGGTTCGGTAAAAAGGAACAATGCATGATCCCCACGGCTGAACAACGGGCGCGTTTTCTGGATTAGTGCTTCGGAACTTCGAACGTGCCTTTCATATAAAAGACACATTCACCACCGATCATCACCCGGTCGCCGTTATGTGCGCAGACCAGTTCACCACCACGGAAGGAAAGTTGTTTGGCGGTAAGGGCTGTTTTATCCAGTTTATAACTCCAGAAAGGTATGAGTTGCGAATGCGCGGAACCCGTTACGGGATCTTCCGCCACACCAGCGGTAGGGGCGAAAAAACGCGATACAAAATCAACATCTTTACCCGGCGCAGTAACAATGACCTTCTCTCCCACTTTCTTCATCAGTGTAAAATCCGGTTCAAGGGACCTGACCGCATCTTCATTGGCCAGTTCCACCAGGTAATCGCGACTCTTGTAAACGCCCGTCACGACCGGGTTTCCGAGGGAAGCGATCAGCGCCTCCGGATACTCCGTTACTTTTTCCGGAGGCCATGATGGGAAATCCATCTCAAACGTATTCTTCTTACGGATGACAGTGAGCAGTCCGCTTTGTGAACTGAAAACTATTTTCTTCTTCTTTGCTTTCAGGATATTGAAAATAACATAAGCGGAAGCAAGTGTCGCATGTCCGCATAAATTGATCTCCACTTCCGGTGTGAACCAGCGGATATCATAATCGGCACCTTTCACTTCGGAGGGAACGAAGAAAACCGTTTCACTCAGGTTATTCTCCAGCGCCAGTTGCTGCATGAGCTCAGTGGACAGCCATTTTTTGAGAGGAACCACTGCCGCGGGGTTGCCACCGAAAAGTCTTGTTGTAAATGCATCGACCTGGTAAAGGGAGAGTTTCATATATAGAAGAATTTTGAATTCTAAATTTTGAATTTTGAATCAGCACAGCAGTTCAAACGGAAACGTCTAAAAGCTAACAGCTAATAGCTATCAGCTTCTCTCTCATTCCGCCATCATTTGCTTAATCACCGCCGCGATCTCTTCCGCATTCGGTTTGCTGAAATAATCGCCATCGCTGCCATAGGCCGGGCGATGCGCTTTTCCGGTGATCGTACGCGGTGCCACATCCAGATAGCGGTAACCGCCCTGTACTTCCATGACATGGTTGAACATGTAGGCCGCGGCGCCGCCGGGTACATCCTCATCCACGAATACGATGCGGTTGGTCTTTTTGAGAGAGTCGAGTATGGAATGATGAATATCGAAAGGCAATAATGTTTGCACGTCCACCACTTCACAACTGATGCCCAGTACTTCCAGTTGTTTCGCGGCATCTTCCACTACACGCAGTGTGGAACCATAGGACACCACGGTCACATCTGTTCCTTCACGCAGTACTTCCGGTACTCCGAGCGGCAGACAATACTCCAGCAGGTTGGAAGGCAGTTTCTCTTTCAGACGGTATCCGTTCAGGCATTCGATCACGATCGCGGGATCATTGCTGTGCAGTAAAGTATTGTACATACCCACCGCCTGTGTCATGTTGCGCGGCACACACACATACATGCCGCGGAGCGCACTGATGATCATGCCCATCGGTGAGCCGCTGTGCCAGATGCCTTCGAGTCTGTGACCGCGGGTGCGGACGATGAGCGGACAGCTCATCAGTCCCGCGGTACGGTAATGCAGTGTGGCCAGGTCATCACTCAGCGGTTCGAGACCGTATAATAAATAATCGAGGTACTGTATTTCAGCAATAGGACGCAAACCGCGCAAACCCAGTCCGATCCCCTGTCCCATGATGGTCAGCTCCCGGATACCCGTATCGAAGATCCTTTCGCTGCCATGCTTTTCCTGCAGTCCGCTGAAACCCTGATTCACATCTCCGATGAATCCGAGGTCTTCCCCGAACGCGATCACTTTCGGATTAGCAGTAAAAAGCTGATCGAAATAACTGTTCAGGATCTCATAGCCATTGACCATCTTCGCGTCCTCGCGGATCACGGCACGTACCGGTTCCACTTTCAACGCGCTCTTCGGTCCTTCATTATATAAATGACTGTTGTATAATTTTTCATTCTCTTCCAGCAACTCCTGGTACCAGGCACGCAGGGGAGCAGCTCCGGGATCATTACCGGCTTTGTCGAGTGACTCATTCAAACAACGCATGACATCCTTACGCAATGGTTCTCTACTGGCAGAGAGGCTGGCAGCCATGAGACGCAGGTCGCCAGAAAGATCAGGTATCGCAGCTGCAGCAGCCTGTAATAATTCAGCGGAGCGGGCCACTTGCTGTTTGATCGGCGCGAGGTATCGCTCCCAGGCTTTCACGCGGCTTTCGCGCACATGCTCTTTGGATCCCGCTTCCAGCGCATCGAGTTTGGCGTCATCGGCCAGTGAATTCTCCACCAGCCACTGACGCATTTTTTTGATGCCATCCCACTCACGTTCCCATTCCAGGCGTTCCGGCGTTTTATAACGTTCATGACTACCCGAAGTAGAGTGCCCTTGTGGCTGCGTGATCTCTTCCACATGGAACAACACCGGTGTGTGTGTTTCACGGGCCAGGCGGATACCTTCCTCAAAGGCTTCGCACATGCCGGCATAATCCCAGCCCTTTACTTTATAGATATTGAGACCATTGCTGTCACCATGCTTTTCCATTCCTTTCAGTGCATCGGAAATGGAAGCTTTGACGGTCTGGTATTGTTTCGGAACGGAGATGCCATAGCCATCATCCCAAACAAAAACGGCCAGCGGTACCTGCAGGACACCCGCCGCATTGATCGTTTCCCAGAAATGACCTTCACTGGTAGCCGCGTCACCGATGGTGGCGAAGCACACTTCATTGCCGTTATGGGATAGACCACTGAAAGAATGTAATTGTTCCACATTCCTGAAAACTCGGGATGCATATGCGAGACCCAGTGCCCGGGGCATTTGTCCTGCCGTAGGTGCCAGATCGGCCGCGATATTCTTGATATGCGCCAGGTTCATGAAGTTGCCTTCCGTATCCACATTGCGGGATGCGAAATGGCAATTCATCTGACGTCCGGAACTGAAGGGTTCACGTACCGGATCGGGGTCCGCATATAATTGCGCGAATACCTGTTCGGCACTGGCGAGACCGGCGGCGAACATGAAGGTCTGGTCACGGTAATACCCGCTGCGGAAATCGCCGGGCTGAAAGAACTTGGCCATGGCCACCTGGGCCACTTCCTTGCCATCTCCGAAAATGCCGAATTTGGCTTTACCCGTCAGCACTTCCTTACGGCCTAATAAACTGACTTCCCGGCTGATACAGGCAGTGCGGTAGTCGTTCAGGACTTCTTCCCTGAACCGGTCGAAGGACAGTTTACCCTCGTCGTGTGCGGCAAGCTGGGATGTGCTGTTCATGTCGCAAAAATAGGGATATTGCCTGCGGTTTTTCCGCTCCGTAAAAAATACGTGCGCGGTGCTGCAACCCTGCTGTAAAATATGGCATCTTTATCTTAAATTTGGCATTGCCTTTTATAGATTTATGAAGAAATTACTGACCATCATCCTCCTGGTAGCCGCGGTGCATGTTTCCCGCGCGCAAACCATTACCCCGCTCGCTCCGGCCAATGCGGCAGACGTTCTGGTATTGAAGGAAACGGAACATGATTTCAGCCAGATCCCACAGGGTAAGCCAGTTTATTACAATTTCGAGATCAAAAACACCGGAACAACGGCCCTTAAACTCGACGATGTCCATGCGAGTTGCGGATGTACCACTCCGGAATGGAATCATGAACCCATCGCCCCGGGTGCCAATGCGATCATCAAAGTGGGTTACAATGCTTCCGCCGATGGTTACTTTGAGAAGTTCATCACCATCACTTTTAATGGCAATCAAACAAAACAGATCAAGATAAAAGGCACTGTTTGGAAAGCGCCGGAAGGCCCCGCTCCCACCAATGCCGCTGTTGAATTCTTAAAAAAACAAACCTTTTAAAACAACGTATCATGAAGAAAATCGTATTACTCGCAACTGCCTTTATGTTCACGCTGGCAGCGATGGCCCAGCCGAAACCCGATGATGTGATCAAGCTGAATGTAGAAAAACATGATTTCGGTAAGATCAAACAGAACGTTCCCGTTACGTATTCATTCGAGATCAAGAATATCAGCGACAAACCCGTTGTTGTGGAAAACACATGGGCCAGCTGCGGCTGTACCACTCCTGAAAAGATCGAAAAACCGATCGAACCCGGAGCAACTGTGAAACTGAAAGTGAATTACAATGCCGCTGCCATCGCGCCTTTCCAGAAAGACGTGTACATCAAACTCGCGGGCATCGACCAGCCGAAGACGGTTCAGATCACCGGTGAAGTGCTCGAAGCAAATGCTTATGATGCACAGGCAAAAGGCAAAACAGACGAACCTAAAAAGAACTGATAGACCCCTATCAAAAAATTAAGCGCCCTGTCCCGCTCATGCGGGACGGGGTTTTTTATGCCCGCCCGCTTACTTAACTTTGCGCCATGCTTACATTATCACAGCGCGGCCAGGAAATGCCCGCCTCCCCCATCCGCAAACTTGTTCCCTTCGCAGAAGCAGCCAAGAAGAAAGGGATCAAAGTATACCATCTCAATATCGGCCAGCCCGATATTGAAACCCCTCCCGCCATACTCGATGCCGTAAAACATGCGGATATCCGGGTGCTGGAATACAGTCACAGTGCGGGTAATGAAAGCTACCGCCGCAAACTCGTACAATATTATAAGAAGGTCGGTATCGATGTAACGCATGAGCAGATCATGATCACCACCGGTGGCAGCGAAGCTATCCTGTTCGGTTTTTTCACCTGTCTCAACCCCGGTGATGAGGTCATCATTCCCGAACCCTTTTACGCCAACTACAATGGTTTCGCCTGCGCGGCCGGTGTGAATGTAGTGCCCATCACTTCATCCATCGAAACCGGATTCGCATTACCTCCGATCGCTGACTTTGAAAAAGTGATCACACCCAAAACAAAGGCCATCATTCTTTGCAGTCCCAATAACCCGACCGGCTACCTCTACAGCCGCAAGGAAATGGAAGCCCTGAAGGATATCTGTATCAAACATGACCTCTATCTGTTCAGCGATGAAGCCTACCGTGAATTCTGTTATCCGAAAGAAGACGGCACGCAAGGTGAATACATCAGCGCTATGCACCTCGATGGGCTGGATCAGCATGTGGTACTGATGGATACCATCAGTAAACGTTACAGTGCCTGCGGGGCGCGTATCGGCGCCTTCGTCACAAAGAATAAAATGGTATATGATGCAGCGATGAAATTCGCGCAGGCCAGGCTGAGTCCTCCAGGACTGGCCCAGATCATGGGTGAAGCCGCGATCGACCTGCCCGACTCCTATTTTGATGCTCCCAAAGCCGAATACCAGGCCCGCCGCGACCTGCTGGTGAAACGCCTCAATGCCATGCCCGGTGTATTCTGCCCTAATCCAGGCGGCGCGTTCTATGCCATGGCCAGTCTGCCCATCGACGATAGTGATACCTTCTGTCAATGGCTCCTGGAAAGCTTTTCATGGAACGGACAAACTGTGATGCTGGCACCCGCAACCGGATTCTACGGAACTCCGGGACTCGGCAAAAAAGAGGTAAGGCTTGCTTATGTGCTGAACCTTGATGCCATCAATGCGGCTATGGATTGTCTGGAGAAAGCACTGGAGCAGTATCCTGGCCGTACGCACGCCTGACCGATACCTGCTTATTGACCCGCTATTCACTTGATCATGATCAGGGAATTTCCCAATGCCTTTTGATGCCTTTTACTTTGTGTTTTTAACTTATATTTAAGGCTAAAATTGCTTTTATGAGAAATGCCCTTCTGACATTCTTTTCATTCCTTTTATTGGGTACTGCAGCCATGGCGCAGCGCACAGTGAGCGGGAAAGTCACCGATAATAACGGCTTGCCGCTTTCCGGTGTTTCCGTTCGGGTAAAAGGAACCCCCAAAGGTGCAGTGACCGGCGCAGACGGCTCATTCAAAGTGCAGGCCGATGCGAACCAGTCACTCGAGATCACCATGGTGGGTTATGCCACACAAACCATCTCCGCTTCCGGTGACCTGAAGATCACGCTCAGTCCTGTTGTGGGTGAACTCGGACAACTTGTTCTTGTAGGTACCCGCCGCTCCGGCCGCGTGAAAGTGGAAACACCTGTACCGGTGGATGTGATCAATGTCGGAACAGCTACGATGCCCACAGCCAGAATGGACCTCACTTCCGTTTTGAACTACGCGGCTCCTTCTTTCAACTATAACAAACAATCCGGCAGTGATGGCGCTGACCATATCGACCTCGCTACCCTGCGCGGACTCGGTCCTGATCAGACACTTGTGCTGATCAATGGCAAACGCCGCCACCAGACCGCTTTCATCGCTGTATTCGGTACACGTGGCCGCGGTAACTCCGGAACGGACCTCAACGCTTTCCCCGCGTCAGCGATCGATCGTGTGGAGATCCTGCGTGATGGCGCCTCCGCGCAATACGGCTCTGATGCCATCGCGGGTGTGATCAACCTTGTACTCAAAAAGAACATCAATAAAGTGACCGGCAGTATCGGTTACTCCGGATACAATGACCCGAAATTCAACACCGCTTATGCAAGCGATCTGTACAAGGATTATGAGCATGGCAAGAATTTCGACGGACAGGCATTCAGCGCCAACCTCAACTTTGGTGTACCGGTAGGTAAGAAAGGCGGATTCTTCAATGCGACATTTGAAGGAACAACAACTGAAAAGACCTACCGTCAGGCATTGAAGACTGCTGATTACTACAATGACCCCGACGCGATGTACCTGAACATCTACCGCCGCGGCCATGGTGAAGGTTCACTGGACCTCGCAGGTACTTTCTACAACATGGAAGTACCCGTAAATGAGAAACTGAGCTTCTACTCTTTCGGTGGTTACAATTTCAAATCATCTGATGCCTTCGCGTTCACGCGTAATTTCTCCGCGAAACCGGAGCGTTTCCCAACCGATAACAACGGCAGCCTGATCTTCGTTCCTTCGATCATGAAAGTGGCCAGCGATGGCGATCAGTATTACAGCCCGCATATCCAGACAAAGATCAAAGATTTCTCCACTACCGGTGGTGTGAAAGGCAAGTCATCCGCTGGCTGGGACTGGGATTTCAGCAACACGACCGGCAGCAACAACTTCCACTTCTTCGGAGATAAAACATTCAATGCTTCCCGCGGCTCAGGCCAGACGCATTTTGATGATGGCGGTTTCTCCTTCACACAGAACACCACGAACCTGAACTTCAGCAAAGAGCTGGATACGAAAGTGAATCTGGGTGTGGGTGCGGAGTTCCGTTATGAGAACTACAAGATCTTCGCGGGTGAAGAAGCTTCTTACAAGAACTATGATCCCTCTGGCGTGAAAGCATCCGGCTCACAAGGCTTCCCCGGTTATCAGCCGAATGATGAAGTGAATGCCCACCGCAGTGTATTGGGTGCTTATGCGGACCTCGAGTTCGATGTGGACCCCAAAGTGCTGCTTGATTTCGCCGCACGTCTGGAGAACTACAGCGACTTCGGCTTCACACACAACTACAAATTCGCGACACGTTATAAAGCATCTCCCAAAGTGAACCTGCGCGGTTCATTCAGCACGGGCTTCCGCGCTCCTTCCCTGCAGCAGATCAACTTCAGCTCCACCTTCACTACGGTGCAGGCGGGCAATATCGCGGAAGTGAAGATCGCTCCGAACTACAGCCTGATCACCAAAGCAGCAGGTATCCCTGAACTGAAACAGGAAAAGAGCTACAACGGATCACTGGGTATGACCTGGGCTGCGGCCAAAGGCCTCAACATCACGGCTGACGGTTATTGGGTGAATGTAGTGGACCGTGTGGTGCTCAGCGGCCAGTTCGATGGCAGCGATGCCAACCTGGACGCGAGCCTCCGTTCTTCCATGGCTGCTCTGAACGTGAGCCTGGCTCAGTTCTTCGCCAATGCGGTAAACACAACGAATATGGGTATCGATGTGGTGGTGGATTACACGAAGAAAGTACGTGAGAACAAACTGAAAATACTGCTGACCGGTAACTACCAGCACATGACGATCAACAAGGTCAATGTACCTGCTAAATTATCCGGTTCCAACTTCCTGCGTCAGACCTTCCTGAGCGACCGCGAAAGGAAATTCATCCTGGCTTCTGCTCCGAATGCGAAGGCTGCACTGAATGTGGAATATGAGATCAAAAAGACAACGCTGGGTGCACGTGTGACCTACTTCGGTAAAGTGGTGCTGCTGGGTTACGGACAGGATGGTCTCGGCATCAACCCCACGGTGCCGTTGGATAACGGAAGTGGCGATGTTCCCGATCAATACAACTATACCGGTAAAGTGGTGCCGGATATTTATTTCGCGCACCCCCTCGGTAAAAAACTCACCCTGTATCTGGGTATCGACAACCTGCTGAATGCGCACCCCGACTTCGGTGTGGCAAAAGGCGCCAAAGACTGGGCTTATAACAATGAAACCGGTGGTCCCTGGGATGCGGTACAGATGGGAACGAACGGCCGCCGTTTATTCGGACGGATCGCGTTCAGCTTCTGATCCGGCTTCATATCATTCGATAAAAAAAGGTTCCAATTGGAACCTTTTTTTATGCCATAAAACACACAGGGACTTCAGCTTACTAAAAATATAAAGCCCTTCCCCCGACATTGTCATTCACTCCAATAGATTTTTTTTATAAAGCTTACGTATTACTTTATAGCTATCTCCAGCATACAGACGCAAACAATAGACAAAAACATCTAAGTTTAAAGCACCAATATGTTGACCCAAATACTCTTTGTGTTTCCGATACATTGTTTTTGTTAGCAGGTATCCTTCCAGTAAATAAGGGTCCTTTTCAAGTTTAATATTAAATATTTCAATTAATTTATTCGTTGGAATATGTGATATGTTTTCAAACGCATAAACGTTTAAATCCTCCTTTTTTTTTAGTGCGATTTCTAAATAAAAAAAATAATACTTGTTTTTCATTTTAAATTAATACAATGAATATACTGATGAATTATAAACCAACACCTTATCCCAGATCAAAAATCATGCATCTGGTCATGATCGTGTCATCAAGTTAGACGTGAATACCAATATCAATGTAATAAATCATTCCCTGTTTTAAGCAGGCTCACTATCTGATTTAAATGAACATTTGAAAAAGCCACAGGTGCGTCAGGCTCATCAGAAAATTCATTGAGAATGTGCCTCCACCATCCAACATTCTTCCATTTTCCAAGTTTATAACCCACCTGTTCATAGGTGGTGAAATATTTGAATCCGAGTGCTTCATGGAATTTCACACTTTTATCATTGGGGAGGTTGATGACAGCATATACATTTCTAATGCCTTGAAGTTTCAGAATCTCCAATAAAGGTTGGTACAAAGCTTTACCGATCCCATGGCGCTGGTAGTCGTCATGGATGTAAATAGAGGATTCAACCGACCATTGATAGGCCGTTCGTTCCCGGTGCCGGGTGGCATAAGCATACCCTGCTACTTTACCGTCCAATTCACAGACCAGCCAGGGCCATCCTTTCAGGGTGTTTTGGATCCTTTCCTGGAAGGACTCAACTGATGGCACCTCGGTTTCGAAGGTAAAAGAGGTGTCACGGACGTAGGGGGCATAGATCTCCAGTATTCCTTCCGCATCCGCTGCTGTGGCGAGTCTGATCATATTAAAAAGAAAGATGAAGGCTCAAATCTCCTGAAAATCCGGCTTTAAAAAGGGAAATTTTCATTTCAAAAATTAGCACCAATTCGCTATTTTTGCCGCCCGATTAAACGGGAATGCCGGGGTAGCTCAGCTGGTTAGAGCATCGGATTCATAACCCGAAGGTCGGCAGTTCAAGTCTGCTCTCCGGTACAAAAAAGGTTCCAATTGGAACCTTTTCCCTTTTGAGGACAGGCTTATCAACAGGGTCTTTTTAATAATCCGCATTTTTTATAACTTGATGATTCTGAAGGGTAATTCCCAAGGAGTACTAATTTATAAACTTAACAAAGCTATGTTCCGGATCGGCCTCATCTTACTCATTTTCGGGATCCTATATATTGTAAAGCCTGATATCTACAGAAGGTGGATCTGGAAGAAAACGGATATCGCACAGCAAAGACTCAGTCCGGAGCATTATAAAAGATCCATGCGGGTCTTCGGTATCCTGATGGCTGTTGCAGGTCTGACCCTGCTGGCAATTTGTGGATTTACACCTTAGTCACTGTCACCATTAAATAAAAAAGGGTGGCCTTTAAAGACCACCCTTTTTTTTATGAAGTTGGGGAAATGACCGAACCATAGCCAATCACTCCTCATACCCGCTCCTGATCACAGTAGAAATGATCTTGAATTTTTCTTTCGCACTGAAAGCGTGTTGCGCATGCGCAGGGATGATGATGCCATTACCCAAACGCAACTGATGGACCTTATTTTCGATCCTCAGTTCCGCCGCACCGTCAATGATCTGTATGAAACTGTCGAACGGAGAGATCTTGTCTTCCAGCTCTTCGCCGGTGTCGAACGACATCGCCGTCACATTTCCGGTCGATTTCTTCAGGATCGTTTTACTCACGACCGCATTATCCAGATATTCGATGATCTCTACAATAATATGAGGGATACCTTTGGGCAGTTCGGTATTATTCGGCTGACCTGCCGGATTGATTTGCATGGATGCCATATGTTAACTGAAAAGTTGAATGAAAGCACAAGGTAGACATTAGTAGCCTATTTGTCGTTTTTAATATACGTAACGCTTTACAAACTGTCATCTTATGATCAGCAACCAACCCTTCCCTTTATCAACATGAATCACTTCATCCATCCGGAATGAACGAGCCGGTTGAAAATTCGGGATATCCTTTGCCTCGATCGTTGCCTTTGCAGGATCGATCCCCAGCGCCTTCCAGTCGAACTGTAGTTTCACATTTACATCATCCGTCGCCCAGCTCGCAATAGAGATCATCGCCGCGCCTTCTTTCATATATACCGTTGCCTTTACTTGTTCATTGTCCGTCTTCACCGGACAATTCCGGCTCCAGTATCCGATCATTTTCGTTCCCTGCATACCAAAGCTGTCCCAGAATTTCCAGATCGGGCGCGGATCCGCATGTTCATCCCAGGGATAACGATTCGTCATTCCATATATCATGCCCCGCCAGGGATTGCCGCCACCTTCCAGCATCTCACCCATCAAACCGAACGGGATACCGCTTACTTCCGTCAGGAAGAAATCCGGACCGTTGTGCTGATAATCGAAATACTCCCCGAACCATAAACGATTCAGATACGGGAAATGCTCCATGTACAGATTCGCACTGTTATTGAATCCGTCATTCTTATTGTACTGATTGGCAGAATGCAGGTCGATGATACCCGGATGTCCGTCCGCAGTCAATACTCTTTTGATCCTTTTCATCGTCACCCGGTCAAAAGCCACATCATCCAGATAGATGCCATCGATGCCCACGTTCTGTGTCAGCCAGTTCATACCTTCCACATAATAATTATGCCAGCGGCTCATGCCACTGTTCACGATCGCGGCATCCTTGATCTCCGGTACGAACCAGGCGGCGATATAATCATCCCCCACATGCTCCTGCAGCCAGCTGAAGCCACCACCCTTGCCGGTGGAAAAGATCTCATGGCCCAGACTCCGCAACGCGAACAATTCATACGCGTGATCCGATAACTCACGTACCGTGTTATAGATCTTCACCTTCAGCCCCCGCTGATGCGCGGAGTCGATATAGGCCTTCATCTTTTTGTATTCGATGAACGGATAATTGATCCATGGATTGATCGGTGTAGCATGGTGGATATTCGCCACCGTTGCGCCATTCGCTTTGATCGTATCCAGGTTATCATATTTGTGATAGAACCGTGTAGCCCATTGAAAATCGGTGTTGATAGGATGGAACGGGGTGATCAGCATATTGAAATTATAAAACAGCACATCGCCTTTCTTCATCTTACGGTCGCCGCTGTAATTATTGACGAGAACCGACTTCCCCTTCAATGCGATCGTTACCCCGCCCTTCCCTGCATTGCCCCAGGAAGCAGGCAGCAACAGCGGTTTCTGCAAATAGAAATTGGTATTGAGCGGACGTACATATTTTTCATCGCGCAGCGAAAATTGTAATCCCGCATTCACATTACCGATCCAGGCGCCATCCTGATTTTTTGTCGCTACTTCCCATTTCCAGCCCAGACTATCGGGCCGGTAACCGCCCTTCTGTCCCAGTCCCATCAGGTATTTCGCGGCATCCGGGTTCACGGGGATATGCATCACGATATCTTTAAAGTTCACATCCTGCAATGCGGTCACCTTCACGGTATAGGCCAGCGCCCCATCGAATTCCAATGTGGCGGAAACATCCATCTGCAACTGGTCATTGCTGTTCAGGGCGGCCCATTGTACCGTACCGGGTGTTTGCTTTGTGAAGCGGATGCCACTGTTCTTCCATTCCAGGTTCTTCCCATCAGTGCCGGTGAAATGGAAATGCAGGGGTTCCGCGAGCAGGTTATTGGGTTGATCCGAGTAACCAGTCATCTCCTCGGTAAAGAATGTCTGTATCTGTGCAGGGAATCCTTCTTTGCTCAGCAAAACTTTCCTGCCAAGCAAACTGATGGTAGTGTCCTGCGCCTGCAATGCCGTATAGGGCGCGATCACGGCATTCTCCTGCGCCAGCGTGGAGTTCAGCCATTTTAATCTCGTTTGTTTCCACGGCTCGCTGATGCCCGCATCGTCCATTAATTGATACCTGATCGTTACAATTAATGCGATCACAGCGGGTGCCGCGTTCTTACTGCTGATGGTCGCGGTCCCTTTGTACACGCCGGGCTTCGCCGTAGCAGGAACATCGATCCCGCACCAGAGTGCCTGCACTTTGTTCTTCGGGATATCAACTGTTTTTGTGAACGCCTCTCCTTTATAATCGATACCGGAAGTATTGATACATGAAATTTGCGATGAAGGAATAGTTAAGCCCCCAGGTTGTTTCAGGTCGGAGAAACTGACGGTCACTTCCTCCAAATGCTGCAACGCGTACACGCCAAGCTGAAAAGTGAAGTACTCACCTTTTGCGGCTGATGCATTGAAACTGTTTTGCGGGCCGCTGCTGATCCATCGTTGCGGCAACTGATCGGTCATGCGGATGGGATAAAGACGGTCTTCCGGAAAGACGAGATAATCGCTTCGTTTGCTTTTAGCGATGAGTGCGGCTGTTTCATTCACGGTAGCTGTGACTTCCATCGGATAAAAACTGTTCAGTGTGTTCACGGATTCGATCGACTTCAGTTCCGTATTTACAGGCATCTGAATATTAGCCGTCCGCTCCCAATCTGCTGCTGCTGTATGTTCCGGGGCCAGATAGACCCCTTTCGGATAGTTGGACCGGCCTTCATTCTTATAAGGCATGTAATACACATAGTACGGGCCTTTTCCGGAAACAGGTTCGAATACCAATTCCCCTTTTTCATTACTGATCAGTCCCGTTTTTACATTACTGATCTTATTGCCGTTGGCATCGGTCACGATGATCCTTTTATTCCAGGGATCATTATCATTCCTTCTCCAGCCGATCACGGCTTTGGCATAAGGCCCGCTACCATTGAATTGCAGCACGGCGCGGTGGTTACCGAGCGAATCGGCATTCCAGCTGTTATCGGCACTCGCGTACCGGATATCCTGAGCTACTGCTGACATAACGATAATGAAACAGGTCAGCAGCGATAACGATCTTTTGAAAAGCATCTGAACGGTATTTTATTGTAAAGTATTGAAGTCGATCACAGGAGCCTGCAAAGGCTTTGGGACCGTGAACAGGGTCGACAGTTTCACTGGTACATTGAAGAAACCACAATTCTGCAGGAAAAAATTCCCGTTTTCCGCACCACCGGCGTAATCCATCCGGTATCCTTTTTTAGCCGTGGCATCACCGGAAAAGAGCATGCCGTCAAGCGGTAACCATTCCCCGCTCTTCGTGCGGATCCACTGATTACGGTAATAAGCTTTACGGGTGATATTCCCGGTTTCGGGTTCAAAATTCTCCAGGAAAGAATGCAGGTGTTTGAGATACGTATGTGTGGCCGGGCGGCTGAAACCTGCGATCAGCAGCCATTTCCGGCTTTGGATGTCGAAGAAATATGCCGTGTATTGTGTATAGTTGTTCGCCACCGGCACACCATGCAGTAAAAACCGGCAGGTATCCCCGGCATGCCAGAAATATTTCAGGTAACTCTGTCCGCCGGAACCTTCATTCCCGAATTCGCCCGTATGTACGTTCTCTCCTTTTTTAAGCAAGAGGATCTTTTTGTCATCCGGAATGCTTTTGGGATCATCGGTGTTGAAAGGACTCCAGACCGAGAACAGGATCCGGCGTTCAGTTGCTGAATTCACCTGCATGCCGAAATAACCTTCCGCAAATCCATTGGCCATGAAATAGGAGCCGATGACATCATTGCCTTTGGGAACGATGATCTCATTATAGAACCACTCGGCTTCTTCTTTCAGTGAAGTCATGCCATAATTGATATGTACAGAAGGACCGCGACGGCCCCAGTAGAAAAAATTGCCTTCATTATTCGGGACGTATGCGGTCGAGCTGTCAACGGCGGAACCGCTCACCAGCAGGTCACTCACTTCCGCGAAAACAGGTCCGGAACGTTTTAAACCTCTTGCTTCGATCTTCACATAACCGGGTTGCTGAATGTCCCAACTGCCCGCAGGGACGTCCTTCCAGCCCGCATTTCCGACCGACCGGGTGAAGGAAGAACCATTCAACGTCCATTGTATACTGCTTTGGCCGGAGGGCACTTTCAAACGGGCGCTGACATGAAGTTTGCCGGGTTTATTCACTTTCAGCCAGGTGGTCCATACCGCCTCTTTATGTTTCCAGTTCGTCCATCCTTTTTCAGATACGGTTTCAAAGCCATTTACTGCAGGTAAAGAGACCCATGAGTTCCCACCCAGCGGGATGGCTCGCATGATTGATTCGGTCTGCGATTGTGCAGATGCAAAAAACGTACTGACAAAAAAAGTCGCTGAAAATAAAAGCCACCTGAGATTCATGGCAGCTAATTTACGGTATCCTGTGCGGACGTGCGGGAACTGTTCCGGATCAGACGAGTTCTTCTTGTCTTTTTTCGGACTCAAAAACGGGAATGTCCACTTCGATCTCACAACCCTCTCCGGGGGCCGAATTCAGGCGGAATTCGCCAGACAGAAGATTGGCACGGCGGCGGATGTTCTCCATGCCGATACCGGTGGATTTAGTATTTGTATCAAAACCACGGCCATTATCATAGATACTGAAACTGATGACGCCCTGATGAAGGGTCAGCGTGATCGTCACTTCAGTAGCTTTCGCGTATTTCACGATATTATTGATTTGTTCCTGAAGTATCCGGTATAGATTGATCTTGAGCTCGTTGGTCATCAATTCTTTGGGAAGTAATTCAAGATTGAGCTTGACCTTGAATAAATTCTTTGAATTCACTGTGGAGAGGAGCTTTTCAAAGGCCTCCCGGATCGAAATATCCTTAAGCGATACTGGTGCCAACTGATGTGATAGTCGCCTGATCTCAGTTACAGCTTCACGAGTGTATTGTTCACTGAGTGCAATATCATTGCTTACGTCCTTTCCCCTTGAAAGATCATCTTTTGCAACGCCCAGATAGATCAGGGAAGCTGCCAGGATCTGATTTACATTATCATGCAATTCCATTCCGACCTGCTGCCGTTCCGCTTCCTGTGTCCTTACGATCGCATTATCCACCCGTTGCTCATATTCTTTTTCCTGAGTGATATCCTGCATGGTTCCGATCACCCTGACCGGTTTGCCCGCATCATCATACCTGATGAAAAAACGGTCGGAAACGATCTTGAAACGGCCATCCGCACACTTGAACCTGTATGAAGTATGGAATTTCTGTTCCTGCAACACGAACACATCCTCAATGGACTTCCTTACGGATGCACGGTCATTCGGATGGATATTCATCTCCCTCCATCTGACCGAATGTTGCACCTGTTCACGGCCATATCCGAAAACCGTATGAATCCCTTTATTGTAATAAACAGTCTCACTATTGACATCCCAGTCCCAGATGGTATCACTGGTCGCCATGGAGATCATATCATAACGGTCAAGTGCTTCCAGCACGCGGGCTTCCGCGCTCCTTCTCAGTTGTTCTGTGGCAAGCTTCTCAAATGCATGAGAAATGTCCGCAGTGGCGTCTTTCAGCAATTCCACTTCTTCGTTGTCAAAGAAATTGGCGGCCGGTGCATACAATGTAAACGCCCCGGCAACATCGCCGAATTTAAAAATAGGTAATGCGATCGAAGAACGATAACCTCTTTCCAGTTGAGATTCACGCCAGGGAGCTACACGGGGATCCGCGGCGATATCATTACAAACAAAATGGGTTCCTAACCGGAGCGCCGATCCGGTAGGTCCTTTCCCTTCCGGTTCATCTTTCAGCGTGATCTTGCGGATCACCGAAAGATATCCGCTTTCATTTCCTGCAAATGCGCATGCATCCAATTGCTGACTTTCAGCATTGACCAGCCCGATCCAGGCCATATGGAAATTGCCGGTTGAAACGGCGATCTCACAGATATCCCGGAACATGGCCAGTTCATCCTTTTCACGAACGATCACCCGGTTCACCTGTGTAATGAAATCATATAATCTGTTCAATTTACGCAGCTTCACATCAATGAGGATATCATTGGTGATATCCTGAAAAGAACCATAGATCCGTGTACATGCACCATTGACCATATGAGGTTTACCGGAAAAACGGATCCACCGGTCATTTCCATTCGCGGTGGTCACTTCCAGTTGTAAGTCGAACTCCCGTCCTTCCTGTTCCGCCTCAGTAAATGCTTTAAATAACTTTTCACGGGAAGAAGAAAGCAGGATCATCTCATCCAATATCCTGCCTGTTACAGGTAAAGGAATATCACCCAGCTCAAATATCTCTTTTGCCAAATCTGACCATACAGTTGTTTTGTTCACGAAATCATATTCCCATGTTCCTGATGATGTGATCTTTTGCACCTGATCCAGTTCATTCTGTTTTTGCTCCAGTTCATTAAGGCGTTTTTCCTGAACCTTATAAAATGAACTGATCAGTTTGAACAGTAGTAATGCAGTGATGCTGATATAAAAAAAACCTTTGACATTCTGGAACATGATATGCCGGCTCTCATCTTTAAAGTCGAAGAAAACAAAGAGGAAACGATCGCTCAGGTAGATCCAGAGCATTCCGATCGCGAAATAGATCAGGGTCACCTTAAAGCCAGGAGAAAATTTCATACTGATCAGATTCTTGTTTGATATGAAGTGAATACCAATGAATACCTTATTCCTTATCTAAAGTAAGCAATTGATATCCGAACCTGTTCAAAAACAAATATGAAGTTCGTCAAGTCCTCACCTGACATTACATTATACGGTATACTCCGGATCAGCCATGGAAGAGGATCCCAGGGGACACATCCGTTCACGATTCAAGAACAGTTATCAGTTTAAGAGTTTTCACCTACAGTTTATACAAGGTGGATACCGGTCAATCCGGTTTTTTTGTACGAAGCTTGCTGAGTAGCTGATCGACAAGGGTGGTCGCCCCTTCAGCCATATGTGTAATTACTGAATCAATACCTTTTTGTACCACCTCGTTTTCCCATACAGCGGAAAAGATCCGGTCCTTCAGTGAATCAGTCCCGGCATCATGTCTTTTGAAAACACTGTTCATTGCCATCCTTCCATAATGTTCCTGGAGATAGGCCATATTATGTTCAAGCTGCTCCCCTTTTTTCTCAACCGCATCCTCCAGTCTCCGGATCTCGCGGTTCAGGGAAGAAAGATTCCTGATCGTTCCTTTTGACATGACTTGATTATTGCTCCTCTTCATCTTCGCCTGCGCTTCGCTGAATGAACAGACGGATGAATGGATTGATGAATAATGCGCGGCGGAATACCGCCAGCAATAACAGCAACAGCAGCAGGATACCGGTGGTGATACCGAACCCGCTGATATAACTACCGGTCAGCGAGCTGAGCCAGAACCCCAGCACCAGACCGGCAAAAATGATCACCAGAAAAACAAGGAAAAGCGAAATGATGATCCAGAGAAATGTTCCCGCTGAACGGGCAGCCGCCCGCAACAATTTCAGTCGCAGCAACTCAACCCGCGCTTCCGCGTATTCCCTGAGGTTCTTCGCATTCTCCCTGAAAAAGGAGCCCAGGTTTTCATTCGCTTCTGTATCTGCCATGATTCAGTATTTACTTAAAGTTACCATTGTTCCCCCTCAAAAGCAATAATACTGGTCATGTATGACACCCATTTCATCAAATATTGACAGCTGTCATTGATTGAGCCCTTCCCGCCGCGGTAACTTATAGTATTAAAATTAAGCTCATGAAAAAAGCAGCGATCGCCGTATTGCTGGTACTTTTAACGGGTTTGGCCTGCGGGCCTTCCTCCAGGATCACCAGCTCCTGGACAGCTTCCGGGATCAGCAATAACGGATACAGAAAGATCATCGTCCTGGCGCTGTTGCGCGAACCGGATCGCGGCCTGCGTGAAAAAATGGAGCAACACCTCGTTGGAGACCTCCGTAACATCGGTTATGATGCCATCTGCTCATGCGACGAGTACAATCCGAAAGCATTTGAGAATATGAATGAGGAGCAGTCCATCGCCAAATTACGCGGTTCCGGAGTGGATGCTGTTGTGACCATCGTATTGCTGGACAAGACAAAAGAAAAAATGTATGTCCCGGGCCGGGTCATCTATTCACCCTATTACCAGTATCACAATCATTTCTGGTCCTATTCAAGGTCCATGTACAACCGGATCAATGTACAGGGTTACTACGAAGAGAATACCCGCTATTTCTGGGAAAGTAATTTCTATGACCTGTCACAGAACAACCTGTTGTATTCCGCGCAGAGTCAATCATTCGATCCGCCTAATGCAGAAACCATGGGCCATGAATATGGGATGATGATCACACGTGACATGGTGAAGAAAGGACTGCTGAAGGAAACAGCAGCCAGATAATATTCATCAACGCCAGGATCAGTTCGCGAGGTTGACCAGTTTCTTCAGGTCCGTGATGGTGATCACACCATCATGGATATTGATCATTTTCTCTGCCTTGAAATCGCTGAGTGTCCGGATCAGTGACTCGGTCGCAGTTCCGGCGATCGTGGCCAGATTCTCCCGGGTGATCTCCATGGAGAATTCGGATTCCCCGTTCTGCTGGAATTTCTTCTGCAGGGAGATCAGCGCGTCCGCAACTTTACGACGGAGAGAATTATAGGCAAGCCCCAGTAATTGGGTTTCTTTCTGTGCTACATCATGTGCCAGCATTTTGATGAACAGGGAACTTACTTCATTATTACTGTTCACCAATGTTTCAAAATCCTCCCGGGGTATCACAGCGATCTCACAATCCTCGATCGCTTCTGCGGTCTCATTATAAGCCGCATGTTCCAGCAATGCCACATGTCCCAGGAATTCACCCGTCGCATACAACCCCACCACCAGCTCTTTCCCCTCTTCGTTCACTTTGAAGGTCTTGACTTTCCCCTTACTGATATAGAATAAGCGTGAAGGATGGTTGCCCTCAGAGTAGATGATCTGCTTTTTCTTGTAATGATTGATATTCCTGTCCTCAGTAAATGCATGTAAAATGTCCTTCCCCTGCTGAATACTCAGCAATTGCTGCACGCCTGTTATGCCTCCCATGATATCCTTCCGGATCAGGTCAGCTTTGCGCAAACGGATCTCCACCGCATTCAGGAGTTCAGTCCCTTCAAATGGCTTGGTGATATAATCATCCGCACCGAGCGACATGCCTTTGCGGATCTCACCGACCTCTGTTTTGGCGGACAGGAAAATGAAAGCGGTATGGTGCAGTTCCGGATGCTGGTTCAGTAAGTGAAGAACGCCATAGCCATCCAGCACCGGCATCATGATATCACAAATGATCAGGTCGGGTTTATGTTCCAGCGCCATCTCCACCCCCGACTTTCCGTTATCTGCAGTAAAAACTTTATAGTTGGCTAATTCAAGTATCTCAGCTGTGTTTTCCCGGATCTCCCGGTTATCATCAATGAGCAGGATCTTTTTCATGGTTGATCGGTTTATTATTCACTTCACCACTGCCCGGGCGACTGCCAGGCGGCGGCATATTAAATTCAAGTATAAATTCAGTTCCCTCGCCCAGTGCACTCACACATCTGATCGTTCCCTGCATCAGCTCCACATATTTCGATACGATATGCAGACCCAGTCCTGTACCCTGGATATTGGTCACATTCGCTCCGCGGAAGAACCTTTCAAATAAATGGCTCTGATCATTCTGCGAGATACCGATCCCTTCATCTTTCACTTTCAGGATCAGTTTATCCGTATCGCGGAACGTGCTGACCCGGATGGTACTGTTCTCCGGCGAGAACTTGCTGGCGTTGGACAATAAATTCAGCAGGACATTCTTCATCATTGTGATATCCGCACGGATAGCTGATGGCCCCTGATGCTCATACCGGATCACCTGTTCTTTTTTGATATTGTTCTCCATCTCTGCAATGACCGAATTGACGAACCCGTCAATTTCAAGTGAAACAGGATTGAGATTCACTTTTCCTTCTTCGAATTTTCCGAGCGAGAGGAAGTCATTCAGTATATCCGTCAGCGTATTCACGGATGAAATGATCCGGTCCGTATGCTTCTTTCGTTTGGGCTGATCGGCCGATTCTGTATATCGTTCCAGCAGGAACGCGGATGAGAGTACCGTACTCAGCGGTGTACGGAATTCATGCGATGCCATTGTCACGAAACGCGATTTCAATTCACTCAGTTCCCTTTCCCGTTTCAGCGCTTTCTGTAATTCTCCTTCCACTTTCTTGTGCATCGAAATGTCGAAAGCGATCAGCAAGTATCCGATCTCATTCTGGTTGGAATCCTTCAGCATCGTTGCAGTCACCGAAGCAGGAAAACGGGTCCCGTTCTTCTTGATGCACACGAATTCTTCCTGCATGATGCCTTTACCGACCATTCTGGTCTCATAAAGTTCACGTAACTCAGCGAAACCACCATTAAAACCTTCAGCAGCCCGCTTACGCATACTTTCTTCGTCTACCAGCACATTGGTATGTTTCTTACCGACCAATTCCTCTGTTGTATACCCCAGTACCTTTTCTACCGCCGCATTCACCTGACGGATCACATGATCCTTGCTTGCAACCACCATCATCGCACCGGAATTATCGAAAATGAGTTTCTGTAGCCTTAACGCTTCCTGCAATTCCGCGTCTTTTTTCTCCGTCTGCCGCACCTGCTCCTCCAGCTTATCCACGGTCTGTTTGAGTTTGGAGACATTTCGCGTGATCACGCCGATCCTGTTGATCGTTCCGTCATAATCTTTCAGCGGGAACGCGTCAAAAGAAAAATGATGGCCTTCCCATGTACCCGGGACCATCTGATCCGTGATCTTTTCGCCCTCCAGTACGCTTTTGAATAGCGGCTGAAGTGATTTCCATTGACGCGCGCTCAACAACGGGAACACCCGCTGGCCGATCATCTGATCCGCCTTTATGTTCAGGTCACCAAATGACATTCCGCCACAGAATACATACTGGAGCTCCTGATCGATCACACTGATCGAACCGCCCGGATAATTATTCACCAGCTGATAGAATAAATGCTGAAAGAACAACATCCCTTTCTCCGCATCTTCACTTTCCTGGACCTGTAAATGCAATTCACGGATGATATGCTCCAGTTCAAATGCTTTTTCCGCAAAAACCTTATCATGCTGTTGCTGGGCAACGATATGCGCTATTTCATGTACCACGCTCACCTGCACCATCACATACTCTTCCCCCTGCTCGTGAAAATATCCGAGTTCAGCATGGATCGGAAATTCCTTTCCGTCCTTTCTCAATCCTTTCGTCACCCTGCCCTTCCCCATTTCCCGGTTACCCGGCTTTTTATAATATGCTTCCTGAAATTTCCGGTGTTGCGGACGTATGTCTTCCGGCAACAGCACTTCCATATGTTTTCCAACCAGTTCCTTTTCCTTATACCAGAATTGTTCCGCTGCGCTTTCATTGATACGCACAATGAGCCCTTGCTTGCTGATCAGCAAAATACCGGTTCCCCGGATCTGCATCAGGGCATCAAAAGCGGATGGTATGGAGGTCTTTGCCATATTAAAAGGACCAGAAAAGTTATGCAAGGGGCCTTCCCTGTAACATGATGCCAGTCATACCCCTCCCTGAAATTCGTTAACCCCTTAAAAGGTTAACAACCTGTGCTTAAGCCGCTTTTTTTGCGGCAAAATCAGTAGATTGAACGCCGTTTCAGGTTAACACCCAAACCCAACCGCATATGAACATCAATAAAGACCTCATTGTATTCATTCTTTATTTCATTCTGGTAGCCGGCTATGGATACTGGGTATACCTGAAAAGAAAAACACGGGAGCACGACTCTAAAGCCTTTTTCCTGGCCGAAGGATCGCTCACCTGGTGGGCCATCGGGGCGTCCCTGATCGCCTCCAACATCTCCGCCGAGCAATTCATCGGTATGAGCGGGAACGGGTTTTTCGTCGGGATCGCGGTTTCCGCTTATGAATGGATCGCCGCACTTTCACTGGTCATCATCGGGGTCTTTTTCATGCCCGTTTATCTCAAGAACCGCATCTATACGATGCCCCAGTTCCTGAAAACCCGTTACAATGAAACCGTAGCACTGATCATGGCCATCTTCTGGCTGTTCCTTTACATTTTCGTGAACCTCACATCCATCCTGTATCTCGGCTCGGTTGCCATCAGTGGCCTCATCGGTCCTGACCACCTGCACGAAGTCATGATCG
>JAKPSI010000110.1 GCA_029555415.1 Bacteroidota bacterium
CAATTGCAATTGCAAATTAACGAACTGGAAGAAAAGCTTTCCTACATCAAAGAATTACTTTCCTCCAGACAATTAGAGCCTGCGGATTTCAGGGAAATGAAAACTGAATACACTACCAAGCTTGAAAAACTACAGGCGAAATTAGGGGCCAGTAATCATGACAAGGTAGATTTTAAGGATTTGCTAAATAAAGGAGTCAATAATCTCTTAAAGCTTGATTATGTATATGAAACAGGAGATACAGAAAAGAAACGAGAGGTAATTAGTTCGATGTACCCCGAAAAAATGACTTTTGACGGATTTTCAGTTCGAACTAATCGCATCAATGAAGTGGCAAGGCTAATATACAGTATGGACGTGGGTTCTAACGAAAATAAAAACAGGACAAGTGGAAATAATTCCAGCTTGTCCTGTGAAGTCGGGAAGACAGGATTCGAACCTGCGACCCCCTGGTCCCAAACCAGGTGCGCTACCGGCCTGCGCTACTTCCCGATCTTATAGAACAAGTTCACTGAACTGTTCCTCTTTTTACAAATCTCCGCTATTTAATCCGGAAACCAGATAAAACAACGATCCGCCTTCGTACTGACTTTGCGTCGGCACTACGGCGGACGATCGCGGTGAGGGAGGGATTCGAACCCTCGGTACAGTTTAACCCGTACGGCAGTTTAGCAAACTGCTGATTTCAGCCACTCATCCACCTCACCGGCTGCCCTTTTTCAAGGGGTGGCAAAAATAAAGATAAATCGGGTTACCGCAATGCTTAAAATGAGGAAAAGCGATAAAAAAAACAACCCCGGTGTGAAGGCCGGGGCTGCTATAATTAGTTCGTCTGATATGGCTTACATCGCGGCCAGCTGCACTTTTTGCTGCAGTTCCAGCACATTCTCACGGAATACACCATCCGTATCCATCAGGTCTTTCACCGTCTGGCAGGAGTGGATCACCGTGGTATGGTCGCGGCCGCCAAAATGCTCACCGATCGTTTTCAGTGAATTCTTGGTAAAGGCCTTGGCCAGGTACATCGTGATCTGACGCGCCTGCACGATCTCCCGCTTCCTGGTCTTCTGGAGCAGGCGGTCATAAGGCACATCGAAGTATTCGCAAACCATCCGCTGAATGGTTTCGATCGTGATCTCCTTACTGGATGATTTGACAAAATTACGCAGCACTTTTTTCGCAAGATCGAGGTCGATCTCTCTTCTGTTCAGCGAAGATTGTGCCAACAGTGAGATCAGCGCGCCTTCCAGCTCGCGGACATTACTGCTGATATTGTAAGCGATATACTTCACTACTTCTTTGGGCATCTCCAAACCATCATTCTTCATCTTACGCTCCAGGATCTCGATCCTTGTTTCGTAATCAGGGATCTGCAGGTCGGCACTCAGGCCCCAGCGGAAACGACTGAGCAAACGCTCCTGTACCCCTTCCAGGTCCTTGGGTGATTTATCAGAGGTGAGGATCAGCTGCTTGCCGGACTGGTGCAGGTGATTGAAAATGGCGAAGAACGCGTCCTGTGATTTCTCGGCTTTCGCGAAGAACTGGACATCGTCCAGGATCAGGACATCGATCAGCTGGTAAAAATGGATGAAATCATTGATCGCATTGTTCCGGCTGTGGTCCATGAACTGGTTAATGAACTTTTCAGAGCTCACATACAGCACCACCTTATTGGGGTGCAGCCTTTTCACGTCATTACCAATGGCCTGGGCCAGGTGGGTCTTACCCAGTCCGACACCACCATAGATCACCAGCGGGTTGAAGGAATTGGCTCCGGGTTTCTCCGCCACCGTTTTACCGGCACGACGGGCCACGCGGTTGCAATCGCCCTCTATGAATGCTTCGAATGTATAAATGGGATTGAGCTGCGGGTCGATCTGCATCTTCTTCAGACCCGGTATGACGAACGGATTCTTGACAGGGTTATTTATGACGAGTGGAAAATCCATTTCGTTATTTGAAAAAGTTTTGAATCCCTGTCCCGTTACATCCATCGTCAGCGGTTTGTTCTTACTGTTGCCGCTGTCGACCATGATACGGTATTCCAGACGCGCTTCTTTACCTAATTCGCGCTTCAGTGTCTTCGCTAATAAATTTACATAATGTTCTTCGAGATATTCGAAAAAGAATTGGCTGGGTACCTGGATGACGAGCACATTACTTTTCAGTGACACCGGCTTGATGGGTTCAAACCAGGTTTTGTAGTGTTGCCATTCAACAATATCCTTGATGATCTTCAAACAACTCGTCCAGACTTTGTCAGCATTTTTCTCCATCAGACTGTAAGCAGTTTATATAGTGTAATCTATAGTCGTTATTCGCTCCTGTTATCCACACCCTCCGCATTTCAAAAAAGCTACACAGGACGGCGAATATCATTAAATATTTTATAAAAAAAAACTTTTATTAACATCATTTTTTTGCCACTGATAATGTGTGCGATTTTACCATTTTTTTGCCCGAAAATTTGGAAAATTCAAAATCAAGTCTACCCAGCATGATTCCGGCCCAACCCACCTGATTTACCAGTACATCCTCACCTTTTTTGTTCTTGAAAAGTACCGGTGCATCCAGAAAAGTATGGGTATGCCCGCCGATGATCAGATCGATCCCCGCCGTCTCTTTCGCCAGTATCTCATCACTCACTTTATTGCTTTCCTTGTACTGATATCCGAGGTGTGACAAACAGATCACCATGTCGCATTTTTCTTTCTTCGCGAGCAATTCCGCCATTTCATTCGCTTTCTGTATCGGGTCCGCATACTTCGTGGCACCATATAAATTATCAGGTACCATTCCGTGCATCTCGATACCCAGTCCGAATATCCCGATCTTCAGTCTTCCTTTTCTGAATGTCTGATAAGGGACCGAGCGGTTCTCCATCGCCGTACCTGAAAAATCATAATTGCTCACCAGCATCGGGAACTTCGCATGATCGCCGAGTTGTTTCGCAAGATTATCAAGACCGCCATCGAAGTCATGATTACCGATCGTACACGCGTCATATCCCATCATCGTCATCGCTTTTATTTCCGGTTCGCCTCTGTATAAATTGAAATACGGCGTTCCCTGAAAAATATCACCCGCATCCAGCAACAAAACCAGCTCTTCTTCCTGCCGTATGGATTCGATCAGTGCTGCCCTTGCCGCTACCCCTCCCAACCCCTGGTTACGACCTCCGTCCATCGGGAACGGCTCCAGCCGGCTGTGCACATCGTTCGTGTGCAGGATGGTCAGCTTTGCCGGAACGCCAAAATCCTCCGCCAGCCCCAAATAAGGTGCCGCCAGCAGGGCTCCGGCCGCCAGGCCGCCTTTTCTGATGAATTCCTTCCTATTGAGCATTCGTCACCCGGTTTTCAATGTTAGCAGTTACAGCCTTCCCCTGGCTTTTCAGGCGGGCCGTATAGTCCAGCAGGGCATCCCGCATCAGGTACCCGTTCGTTTCCCGGGGTACCGCCCGCAGCATATCCGCATTATCGCCCCCGTTGGCCAGAAAATCAGAATTGGCGATGGTATAGGTCGCGGCCGGATCCAGGGGTTTACCCCCGATCAGGACGTTGACCGCTTTCTTATTCTTTATCTGCATCGTGATCCCTGCCAGGGGCCATCCGCCACCTGCCGCAGTATGATCCAGGAACTGCTGCAATACATCCCCTTTTATTTTCTGTATCAAAAGAAGATTATCAAAAGGCATCAATTCAAATATCTTTCCGCGCGTCACATTCCCTGCCGGCAGTTGTGTCAACCTGATCCCGCCATAATTGAAAACCGCGCCATCGATCTGCACGGCGTATTTTTCTTTCGCCATGTTGAAGAAAGCATCGACCATATAATTTCCGAGATCACATTCCGGTTGTTTTTTCTCCATCGATACCGGCGCAACACCCAATACCTCATTCATACTTTTATTCACTTCATTCCCGTAAGGAACGATCATGGCGTTCAAACCTGAATCAATTCCGGAACCATTCTGAATACGGTAATCCGTAAAATGTACCGATGTACTCCGGTAGGTCGTATGGCAACTGCCTGTAACGAATAACAGCAGTACGGAGAAGAGTATTACGGAATGAATGCGTTTCATAAAAAGGAGCAGGATCGGAAGTTACTCGCTTTTGCGCGACAGCCCAAACTGATTTTGGTCGGTTACGGCATGATCTTCATCTTCACTGCCATATCCCGCAAAATGTTGCATCTTTGTCATGTTTCAGGATAAAAACCTGACCATATGCAACAAACCATCACCTGTTCACTTTTGCCCTCAGCTGCCGCGGATCATCAGGCCATCCGGAATGAGATCGCCGGGCAATTGGGCCTGAAACCCGCTTCCATCAACGGTTTCCTCATCAAAAAATATTCTATTGACGCGCGTGGCCGGCAAGCCAGGGTTCAGCTTACCCTGACCGCATTCATTGATGAACCGGTTCAGGAACGCGAACGAATGTTCTTTCACTTCAGGGATGTCCGCAAAGCGGATAAACAGGTAATTATCATAGGTGCAGGTCCCGCCGGACTCTTTGCGGCACTTTGGTTACTGGAGCAGGGTATCCGTCCGGTACTGCTTGAAAGAGGTAAAGATGTGAAAGCAAGAAGAAGGGACCTCGCGAAAATGAATAAGGAAGGGATCGTGGATCCTGACAGTAATTATTGTTTCGGTGAGGGCGGCGCAGGCACTTACAGTGACGGAAAATTATATACGCGCAGTACGAAAAGAGGTGACATCAACCGCATTTTACAACTACTCGTTCATTTCGGTGCGGAAGAAAAGATATTGTACGAATCACATCCGCATATCGGAACCAATAAATTACCGAAGATCATTTCCGCGATGCGTGAACAGATCATCGCATGCGGCGGAGCGATCCATTTTGAACAAAGGGTCAGTGATCTTCATTTGGAGAACAACATCATCAAAGAAGTGATCACCGCGAAAGGCGATCGCTTCACAGCTGACGCGGTCATTCTGGCCACCGGACATTCCGCACGCGATATCTTTCACATGCTGCATAACAGGAATATCCTCATCGAAGCCAAACCATTCGCCCTCGGTGTAAGAGTGGAACATCCCCAGGAACTGATAGATTCGGCGCAATATCATTGCAATATCCGGGACAGCTATTTGCCCCCTGCTTCCTATAGTCTGGTTGAACAGGTACAGGGCACCGGCGTATTCTCATTTTGCATGTGCCCGGGTGGCATCATCGCCCCGGCAGCTACGGCCCCGGGTGAGATCGTGGTGAACGGCTGGAGCCCTTCCAAAAGGAATAATCCTTTTGCCAACAGCGGGATCGTGGTGTCAGTTGAGGCCAAAGACTGGCAGCCCTGGGCAGACAAGGGGCCACTGGCGGCTTTGCATTTTCAGCAAATGGTGGAACAAAAGGCCTTTATAAAAGGAGGCGGTGAGCTGAAAGCCCCGGCACAACGGATGGCTGATTTTTCAAATGGCGTCTTCTCTTCCACCCTCCCCGATTGCTCTTATTTACCGGGAATCGTTTCCAGTCCGCTGGAAGAAGTCCTGCCCGGCTTTATCCATACCCGCCTGCAATCCGCCTTCAAAACCTTCGGCCGGAAACTGAAAGGATATTATACCAATGAAGCGGTGGTGGTAGCCACGGAATCCCGCACTTCCTCACCAGTACGCATACCCCGGAATCCGGATGATCTTCAGCATCCGCAGGTGCAGAATCTCTACCCCTGCGGAGAAGGCGCAGGTTATGCGGGTGGTATCGTAAGTGCGGCAATGGACGGAGAAAGAGTTGCCGCTCAGTTGAAACAGGCCATTCACGCCTGAAAAGGCAGCTTTACCGGGTAGCATTTACCACTTATCGAATTTCCTCACTGGCAGTTACACATAACCTAAATTTGCTACACAAATCAAATTTATGGCGCTACTGGAAGTCCAGCACCTCAAAAAGTATTTCGCCACCCAGAAAGCTGTGGATGATATCAGCCTGACCATTGAAAAAGGCAGCATCTTCGGTTTATTGGGTCCTAACGGCGCAGGTAAGACGACCCTGATCAGGATGATCACGGGTATTTTTTATCCTGATGAAGGAACGATCCGTTTGGATGGTAAACCCTTCGATCCGGTCAACGATGTGCGTGATATCGGCTATATGCCCGAAGAGCGCGGATTGTACAAAAAGATGAAGATCGGGGAACAGACCCTGTATTTGGCGCAGCTGAAAGGACTGAGCAAGTCCGAAGCCACACGCAAGATCAAGGAATGGTTCATCAAATTCGAAATGGAAAGCTGGTGGAACAAGAAAGTGGAAGACCTTTCGAAAGGGATGCAGCAGAAACTGCAGTTCGTTACCACGGTATTGCATGAACCCAAACTGATCATCCTGGATGAACCGTTCAGCGGACTCGATCCGGTGAACAGTAACCTGATCAAGGACGAGATCTTCAATCTTTCCCAGAAAGGTGCTACGATCATTTTCAGTACGCACCGGATGGAACAGGTGGAGGAGATCTGCGATCATATCGTACTGGTCAATAAAGGAAAGAAGATCCTGGATGGCACGGTGAAGGCGGTCAAACAGGACCACAAAGAGAACCTCTATAGTGTGGGTATCGATCCGATGATCAGTCTGCCGGAGCAGCAACGTCCGTTCGATGTGGTGCACAGCGAGGCACACCGCATGATCGTCCGCATCCATGAAGGCAATAAGCCGAATGATGTATTGCAATATCTGTTGCAGAACGGCGCGGCTGTGAATGCTTTCAATGAGATCCTTCCCTCACTCAACGATATTTTCATCAAACTGGTGGAGGGCACTCCTGTGACCCGTCAGTTCCAAAACATCAATGCCTGATCCTGCTTAAATATTTGAAACATGCGTAAAATCAGTCTCATCATAAAAAGGGAATACCTGACCAGGGTACGGAAACGTACTTTCATCATCGGTACCCTGTTGTTCCCGTTGCTGTATATGGCGCTGATCTTCGGCACCGGATACATCGCGGAAAAATCAAGGCAGAACCTGAATGTAGCCGTGGTGGATTCATCCGGTTATTTCACGGAAAGCATGCTGGCGAAAGAGAACATGATCGATAAGTCGTCCACGCTGAGTCTGGTGCCGAAGGCCGGACCCGGATTCAATTTTGATTCCGCAGGGTACGACGCCTATCTGATCATCCCACCATTGAATTGGGCAAAGGGCGACAGTTCCCTGCAGTTAAAAGCGAGTAAATCATACGGCCCCGGTTCCACCAGCATTGTGGAAGCGAAGCTGAACCGGATTTGGGATAGGATCAAGAATGACAGTCTGGATATGGATGAGGCCAAACAGGTCGTATTCAGTTCCAGCCGCCTGAATCTGCATTTCACCAACACCACCGATCCCCATGCGGATGCGAAGACGGCGAATGGTATCGGATACGCTTGCGGATTCCTGATCTATTTCATCATCCTGATCTACGGATCACAGGTGATGATGGGTGTGATGGAAGAAAAGACCAACCGCATCGCGGAGATCATCGTATCATCCGTAAAACCATTCCAGATGATGCTCGGCAAGATCATCGGCATCGCGATGGTGGCGCTGACGCAATTCCTGCTATGGATCGTATTCGTCTTTGTCATTTATAATGTAACGAAAGCTTCCGGTGGCAACATGAGCACCACCAATAATCTGGTGGGCAGTGTGCAGGCGATCTTCACGAGTGTGAACATGCCCGTTGTGCTGTTCATGTTCGGATTCTATTTCCTGGGCGGCTTCTTCTTCTACTCCGCCATCTATGGCGCGATCGGAAGTGCGATCAATGAGGATGTACGAGAGGCGCAATCACTCAGCTTCCCGGTAACGATGCTTGTGATCATTTCGATCGTACTGATGACGAGTGCGATCCAGGACCCGACCGGACCGGTTGCGGTATGGGCGAGTATCATCCCCTTCAGTTCCCCGATCGTGATGATGGCGCGTATCCCTTATGGTGTACCCGGTACCGTTCCTTACTGGCAACTGGGATTATCGATGGGATTGCTCATCGCCGGTTTCATCTTCACCACCTGGTTCGCGGGTAAGATCTACCGCACCGGTATCCTGATGTATGGTAAGAAACCCAGCTGGAAAGAGATGCTGCGCTGGGCGTTCAGAAGAAATTAATCTACTACAGCTTCATATAAAAGCCCTGGCTACAAATGCCGGGGCTTTTTTTGGACCTCACCCCCGGCCCCTCTCCAGGGGGAGAGGGGAGTTGGTTTCATAGCATGATTTTATGTTACCGGTGTATTCGCTGATGAGATATAAGAATAGTCGGTAAGTATGCCGGGGCATTGGGGGGACCTCACCCCCGGCTCCTCTCCGGGGGGAGAGAGGAGTTGGTTCCATAGCATGATTTTTCCCTTACCGATGTATTCGCTGATTAGATATAAGAATAGTCTGCAAGTATGCCGGGGCATTGGGGGGACCTCACCCCCGGCTCTTCAGGGGGAGAGAGGAGTTGGTTCCATAGCATGATTTTATGTTACCGGTGTATTCGCTGATGAGATATAAGAATAGTCGGTAAGTATGCCGGGGCATTCGGGGGGCCTCACCCCCGGCCCCTCTCCAGGGGGAGAGGGGAGTTGGTTTCATAGCATGATTTTTCCCTTACCGGTGTATTCGCTGATGAAATGTTAAAATAGTCATTGAGCTGGCAGAGGATTTTGTAATTACGAAACTAATCGTATGTTTGTACGAAGACTTTCGTCATTAAACCTTTCAATCAATAAAACTGAAAAGCATGAAACCAAGAACACTTGCCCTGACCCGCATCTTGCTTCCCGTACTGATCCTGACCACGGCCCTCTGCCTGGTGTCGTGGGATATTAGCGGAAGCGGTAAACGTTATGCCACCGCAACAACCGATACCGTTCCGAAAGCCGCGCGTGAAAAAAAGATCCGCAATCTGGACGAAGCGCTGGAAGATATGGACCGGGCGGATTGGAAAGCAGACCTGGAAAAAGCAAAAGAAGAATTAGCGCGTGCGATCAAAGAGATCGATTCTGATAAGATCAGGCTGGAAATGGACAAGGCGATGGCCAGCATTGATGTTGAAAAGATCCGCAAGGAAGCGGAACGTGCGGTGAAAGACATCGACTGGAACAAGATCGAGAAAGAATTACAGTCGGTGAAGGAAATGAACTGGGATAAATTCCAGGACAACATGAAAGAAATGCAGGAGAACCTGAAGAAGATGGGACCCGAACTGGAACAAAGCATGGAAAAGCTGAAAGTGGAAATGGAGCACCTGAAAGAAGAAATGAAGGGTTATAAGACCCTGGTGGATGGACTGGATGCAGATGGTTATCTCGACAAGAAAAAAGATTATAAACTGGAACACCGCAACGGTGAATTGAAAGTGAACGGAAA
Organism: Bacteroidota bacterium; assembly: GCA_029555415.1. Classification (GTDB taxonomy): domain Bacteria; phylum Bacteroidota; class Bacteroidia; order Chitinophagales; family Chitinophagaceae; genus JAKPSI01. Next base: position 9,360 of record JAKPSI010000110.1, read on the forward strand.
AGCCTTACCGGCAGCGGAGTACAACAAATTCCGTTCTTTTCTGGAAAAACATGAAAAGTTCACGGTCAACAAGAATGATGATGACGACTTCAACATTAATAACGACTGATCAAATTACAGTTGAAATAAAAAAACCGGCAACATTGCCGGTTTTTTTGTGGAATGATGTTCACTCAGCGTACATCTGAAAAGTGAAAAGGAGAAGGCATGATATCAAAATCATTGCTTTCCACCATTTCCACGTTCAGTTGAAAAGCTTCATCAGTTTTGATGACCACTTTTTCACGTGTGACCCGCTTATAGCCGGCTTTCTCGAAAATGAATTTATACGTACCTGGTTTGAGTTCGTCGAAGGAGAAATTGCCTGTCTCGTCCGTTACTTCCGTTTTTTCTTTCTTAGAAACAAGGTATGCAGTGATGTTCACATCCTTCAGTGGCTTTTTGGAATCAGCATTGATCACGGTACCCAGGATATCATCCTTCTTACCGTTCTCGTCACCCGGAACCGAAGTGGCATTTGCCCTGGCACAGGCGCTGAATCCCAGCAAAGCAAAGGCCAGCAGGAATTGTCTTGCATTCATAGTAAAGAAATTTGGTTGGTTTTTGAATCCGATGTGAGCCCTTTGCGAACGGGCGTTCATAAAATTAATGGAAATTGACCGGATTTGCCAAGGCCGTGGAAAAGTCGTTCCACACGGAAGCCACGATATCAGCGGCTTTAGGGATATCGTTCAGCAAGGCACTCACCTGCCCGATCTCCAGTTCCCCTTCTTTCATATCTCCTTCATACATACCCTTTTTGGCACGGGCCCTGCCCAATATCGCTTTCAGTTCATCTGCACTTGCTCCTTTCGATTCCGCTGATTCAATCTGCCTGTAAAAATCATTTTTCAGCAGGCGTACCGGAGTCAGTTGTTTGAGTGCCAGAATGGTATCTCCTTCCACCGAATCGATCACCGCTTTTTTGAATTCTATATGCGAAGAAGCTTCTTCACATGCCACGAAACGGCTGCCCATTTGCACCCCTTCCGCGCCTAAAGCCATGACCGCCAGCATCTGCCTGCCTGTAGCGATACCACCCGCGGCGATCACCGGTATCTTCACAGCATCATGCACCGCAGGGATCAGCACGAGCGTAGTGGTCTCTTCTCTACCGTTATGCCCTCCGGCTTCAAATCCTTCCGCCACCACCGCGTCACATCCCGCTTCTTCCGCTTTCTTCGCGAATTTGCTGCTGCTCACTACATGCACCACCGTGATCCCTTTTTCTTTCAGGATGCTGGTCCATGTTTTGGGATTACCTGCCGACGTAAAAACGATCTTCACCCCTTCTTCCATGATCACCTGCATATGCTTTTCAATATCCGGATACAGCAACGGCACATTCACACCAAATGGTTTGCCTGTCGCCGCCTTTGTTTTCCGAATATGTTCCCTCAACACTTCCGGGTACATGGAACCCGCACCCAATAAGCCCAGTCCGCCCGCATTACTGACCGCACTGGCCAAACGCCATCCACTGGCCCAGATCATGCCGGCCTGGATGATGGGATACTGAATGCCGAACAGTTTTGTAACGCGGTTCTCAAATGAAGACATGGTTTTACAATTTTGAATCAGTCAAAATTAGAAAAGTCCGGGGTACTAAAATTTTGAATTTTAAATGCTGAATTTTGAATGAACGTGCATTGCAACATTATTTTCTGCTACGAAGCTGCAAGCTTCGTAGAACTGGCAGATCAATGTCTCCGATATCGCTGCAAGCGATAGAATGCGCTCCCAAAACTTATAAGTCTTGAGAGCCTATTCTGTCGCCTGTGGCGACCTGGAAATAAGACAAATGATCAGGTTCTTCGAAACCTGTGGTTTCGAAGTAAATGCCCTTAGACATCCCCAGTTAATTCTTTAATGGTTTTCTGACAATGAGCCGCGAAGTGAATGAAGGGGGTATTAATTTTGAATTTTAAATTTTGAATGGCCGGCCCAAATTCAACTCTCAAAATTCAACATTCAAAATTCGTCACCCCAGATCTATACTGGTATTATCTCCGATATTCAGCGAACGGCTCTCCCCTCTCAGATTGGTATCACTGCCGATGAGGGAATCCGTCAGCACGATATCGAATAATGTGGAATACGATCCCACGATGGAGTTGCGGACGATGGAGTAATCGATATTCGTATTCTCGCCGATGGCGACATTGGGACCAATGATGGAATTCAGGATGGTACAGCCTTTCCCGATACTGACGGGCGGAATGAAAACGGTATTGGCGAAGGACTGATCTTCCGTTGCAACGGGCGGAGAGAATTTTTTCAGGAGCAACGCATTCGATTCCAGCAACGTATCCTTTCGGCCGCAATCGAACCAGTTCTCCACTTTGAAAGACTTGAATTTGGAGCCTTCATTGATCATGCAATCCAGCGCGTCGGTGAGACTGTATTCACCATGACTGCGTAAACCCTGACGGATATTATTCTCCAGGCACTGGAACATTTGCTCGGATTCGCGGATCTTGTAGATACCCACGAGCGCCATGTTGGATTTGGGGATCTGTGGCTTCTCCACCACATGCGTTACGAAACCTTCTTCATTGATCTCCGCCACACCGAAATCACGCGGGTCATCCACTTTACGGACGCCCAGCATGGAGAATGGACTGTTCACTACTTCTTTGATATCATACTCACAGATCGTATCGCCCAGTACCACGAACACTTCATCCTTGTTCACAATACTGCGGGTCAAACGGATGGCATGGCCTACGCCCTGCCGGTCCACCTGCTGCACATAGTGGCATTTCAGTTCCGGGTAATTGGTCTTTACGTAATCCTGGATCTTTTCGCCCAGGTATCCAACGATGAAGATGAATTCGGTGATGCCCGCCTCGCGGAGCTGGTCGATGATGATGCTCAGAACGGTCTTGCCGGCCAGGGGAATGAGCGCCTTGGGTTGTGTATAGCTATGGGGACGCAGCTTGGTGCCCGCGCCCGCTACTGGAATGATCGCTTTCATGAATCCGCTACGTGGTTTTTTTCCGGTCGGCCCCCTGGTGGCCCGGGTCCCGGGGTTACTAATCAAAAGCTAACGAAAGTACTGATTTTGGAATAAATAAAAATCAGGCCCTCCGGGGCGGTAAAAGGGCCGTCTCGCTTACTTTTGCGGTGTCTGAAAATAACTATCCCGGTTTAACACCGCTAACCCCAATCATTGAACCCAAGCATGCAAAAAGACAATCAGGTTTTTGACCTCATCCGCAAGGAACTCGACCGCCAGCGCCATGGCATTGAACTGATCGCTTCTGAGAATTTCACTTCCCTGCAGGTGATGCAGGCCATGGGCACCGTAGCCACCAATAAATACGCGGAAGGCTATCCGGGTAAACGTTATTATGGTGGCTGTGAAGTAGTGGATGAGATAGAGACCCTCGCTATCGAACGCCTGAAAAAAGTATTCAATGCATCCTGGGCGAACGTACAACCACACAGCGGCGCGCAAGCCAACGTTGCGGTCTTCCTCGCCTGTCTGAAACCCGGTGACAAGATCCTGGGCCTTGACCTGAGCATGGGCGGTCACCTGACGCATGGCAGTCCTGCCAACTTCAGCGGCAAGAATTATGAAGCACATTTTTATGGTGTCAGCAGAGAAACAGGGCTGGTGGATTATGAACACCTGGAAGCCACTGCAAGAACCATCAAACCCAAACTGATCATCTGTGGTGCCTCGGCCTATAGCCGCGATTGGGATTACAAACGTATCCGTGCGGTAGCGGATGAAGTGGGTGCATTGGTGATGGCGGATATCGCACATCCTGCGGGACTGATCGCTACCGGTTTACTGAACGATCCTTTCGATCATTGTCATATCGTTACTTCCACAACACATAAAACATTACGCGGCCCCCGTGGTGGTATCATCATGCTGCGTCATGATTTTGAGAACCCCTTCGGCATCAAGGACCCGAAAGGCAATACCCGTATGATGAGCGCATTGCTCGATCTGGCAGTATTCCCCGGTATGCAGGGAGGTCCGCTGGAACATGTGATCGCTGCCAAAGCGGTTGCATTCGGTGAGATCCTGGGTGAAGGATTCCAGGCTTATGGCAAACAGATCATCGCGAACGCTCAGGCCATGGCCAAAGCTTTCGTGAGCCGTGGTTATAACCTGATCAGCAATGGTACCGACAATCACCTGATGCTGATCGACCTCCGCAACAAGAATCTCACCGGTAAGAAAGCGCAGGAAACACTCGACAAAGCTCATATCACCCTCAACAAGAACGCGGTTCCCTTCGATGATAAGAGTCCGTTCGTTACCTCCGGTATCCGTGTTGGCGTACCGGCGATCACCACGCGCGGCATGAATGAAGCGCATATGGAGATCGTGGCGGGACTGATCGATAAAACGCTGATGAACGCGGATGATGAAAAAGTGATCGCTGAAGTAAAGGCGGAAGTGAACAGCTTTATGGAGCAGTTCCCCCTGTATCCGGAACTGGGTTAAGCGATAATAAAATAAAATACGGTCCCATGATCCAACGTAAACAAACGCTGTGGCTGTTATTATCAACGGTCAGTGGTATCCTCAGTTTTCGTTTTCCTTTTGCCACGGGTAAGGCAATGGTGAAAGAGGTGCTGACCGACAGCAAGCTCACAGCTGCCAATGATTTCTTCATCCTGATCGTAACGGTGGCACTCGTCGCTTTATCCGCGATCATCATTTTCCTGTATAAGGACCGCTCCTTACAAATGAAACTGGCACTGGGCGGAGCCGCGCTGGGTATTTTAAACCTGGTATTGTATTATCTGGGCTGGCAGCATTTGACAGATGCCACGCTGGCACTCTCCTGTTTATTCCCGCCCGCTATCCTCGCGGGTTTCATCCTGGCTTTTGTTGGGATCAGGAAAGATGAAAAGCTGGTGAAATCCCTTGATAAGCTTCGCTGAACGGCATAAAAAAAGGGGTCATTACTGACCCCAATTTCATCCTCTGAGCAAAGGAATATTATTGAACGATGAATGATTTATTCATCACTTTAGTACCTGCATTTTCAAGTAACAGGGTGTAAACACCTGTCTTAACAGACTGGGGCAGTTGCAGTGACTGGCTAACCGCGCCACCGTTGTGGTTGAACTGCTGGGCATATACCTGCTGACCGGATACGCTGATCACTTTCACGGTATAAGAACCTTTCGCGAGTTCAGCTGACTGGAAAGAAACGCTGCCACCTCTTACGGGGTTGGGGAACAGGGTGAAACCTGCTGAAACATTTTCCAGATTCACTTTCATGATGCTGCTGTAAGTGAACTTCGCATCGATATCCACGCTTTTCAGGCGGTAGTAATTGTTACCGGTTGCGGGAGCAGCGTCAAAGAAAGTGTAAGAAGTTACATCGGTGCTGTTGCGTGCGGTAACTGAACCGATCGCTGTGAAATTCAGACCATCCTGTGAGCGTTCTACAACATACTTACTGAGGCTGAGTTCGGTAAGGGCTGTCCATTCAACGGATACACCATTATTTTTTGCAAATGCGCTTACTGTTCCCAGTTTTACGGGAAGGGGTGCTCCCTGTGCACCAAGGTTGGACCAGGCAGCTGAGCCGTTAGCGGCAACGGAAGCCTGACCAGTACCGTAAGCAACTTTAATAGCATCGATCTGTGCCGTACCGAAGGTATTACCGGCACGCAGGTAAGCCTGGGCGATCGTTTCGGTATTTCTGTAACCAACACTTCCGGTTTGAGTCAGTGTGGCTGAACCAATTGCAGGTTCAGAAACCAGCGCGGGATTCACCCACAGATACATATTGTCGTTTCCGGTACCGGTAGCACCTCTGTTGATATCTTCACGGAGAACGATCAGGTACGTTGTATTTAAGGAATATGTACCAGCAGTCCATGTGATCGTTCCCGCATTACCGCCGATCCGGATCCCGAATTGCATCGTGGCTGATGCAGAAGTCTTCCTTACATAAAACCTGGAAATACGGTTAGTGGCGCCGTTCGTTTGCAATGCGAAGCAATAATCACCAGTAGTATTGGTGAAAGCGGAAGCATTGAAAACGAAGCTGCTGAAAAAGGTTCCGACTGCAGTAGAGTTTACCGCAACATTAAAAGATTTGGCGGCAATAGTTCCGTTATAAGCTCCATTTACGTTCACACTGGAATTACCTGAGGTGTAACCCGGGTAAACCAACGCTCCGGTATTGTTAGTACGATAAGAAACCTGAAGATCGGTGGTTCCAACGCTTGATGACCAGCCATTGATACCATTGATACTACCTGAAGTAGTGAATGTAGCGTTGGCGAATTGTTCAGTAAGTTTCAATTGTGCGTTAGCACTTGCAACGATGACGAAAGTCAGGATCGAGAGGTAAAACTTTTTCATGCTCAGAGAAAATTTTAGATTAATAGATAGTTTTCAAATAGGTCTGCACAGGACTTGTATTAGGGTACCAATCCTGTCAGCTATCTGACGCATGAAATTGAGAGGGATTGGGTACGGATTTTACGTAGGATAAATAGGGCTTCTTCTAATCGACAGTGTAAAACTACTAAGTAGAAGTATTACATGCAAGCATTCGGGTACCGAACCCTACGCAAATTCATATAAATAAGGTGATACCCTAATTTATACTACGGTGTTCATCTTGCTTTACTGCCACTTTACGACACATGGTGATCAGAAATCGTTCATAAATGATACAAGTTGTTTGACAAAAGAGCCCCGAAGTCATAGAAAGAATACGATACACTGCGTCATCATCAGCGTTCATACATGTATCCGGACATGCATGCCCGGCAATTCACGTTCGGTAGAAATACGTATGCCCTGAAAAAATACGATTTCAATGAAACACAATTCCAGCAAGCATTTCATCGAAATCAAAACTTAATAAATACGAACACTCACTCAGTTTAAGTCATAGTCCGTAATCGTTGTAAGTGTATTCGCTCAATTCATCTTTAATCATTCTTTCATCATAGGATTTGCTTGTATGGCATCGTAGCTTGTATACATCCAATTCATCCTGTCATGAAAACCATCCTATCCTATCTCACCATTCAGCTATGCTGGCTGACCGCTTTTTCCCAGCTTCCGGACAATCTTTCGTCCGCCTGGATCAGCGGAGATAATACGATCAACAATACGGGAGTTTACGGTCCTGAAGGACAAGCCGGTCTGAACTTTAAACCCGGTGCCCGCGACTTCTCTGAAACCTGGCGCGATAACAGCGGCAACCTCTGGTTATACGGCGGTTATGGTTATGCCGATGCGGACCAGGGCATGTTAAGTGATCTCTGGAAGTATGATCCTTACAGCAACGAATGGACCTTTGTAAAAGGCAATACGATCCCTGATCAGCAGGGCGTATACGGTAATAAAGGTGTTTCAGGCGCCACTACTCATCCCGGCACCATCTATTTCGGAAGTTCCTGGACCGATAACAGTGGTAACCTCTGGCTCTTCGGGGGATACGGACATGCAGATGGTTCCATGGGTTTCCTGAATACACTCTGGAAATTCGAACCTTCCAAAAGTCAATGGACCTGGGTCAAAGGCGACTCCACCGTTGACCAGGTAGGCGAATATGGTCCTGCAGGTCATGCAGCGGACAGGAATAACCCCGGTGCCCGCTATGGCAGTCAGACCTGGAAAGACAGTACCGGTAATCTCTGGCTCTTCGGAGGATATGGATTCGATGCGAATGGTCAGGGCTTGCTTAGCGATCTCTGGAAATTCGACCCCACAACCAATAAATGGACATGGGTAAGTGGTGATAAAGTCATTGACCAAACAGGTCACTATGGAACTCAAGGCATATCTAACAGTACTAACCTTCCGGGCGGACGTTACAGCGGCCATACCTGGACCGACCTTTCCGGTAACCTTTGGCTCATGGGTGGCTACGGACTGGATGAAGCCGATAATGGCATTTTAGATGATCTATGGAAATATAATCCGGCCACCAATGAATGGACCTGGGTAAAAGGTGATAATAAGATCAACCAGTTCGCACAATACGGTAATCGAAATCAGCATTCCGCTTTGAATAAACCAGGCGGACGTTATATGGGGATCTCCTGGACAGATATGTACGGTGATCTCTGGATATTCGGTGGCTTTGGCTTCAATGGCCAGTCAGCCGGATACCTGAACGACCTTTGGAAATACCACCCTGCTACCAATGAGTGGACCTGGGTGAAAGGCGACAGCACCCTGGACCAGGTATCTGTATATGGTGTACAGGGTATGCCTGACCCGGATAACAAGACCGGCTCCCGTACGGGTAGTCTGGCATGGAGCGACGGCGGCGGCAATCTCTGGCTCTTTGGCGGTTTTGGTTATGATGGCTCTGCTGCCGGCACACTGAACGACCTCTGGTCGATCAACAATATGCAGATCCCGCTGGCGCTGCAGTTACTGCAATTCAATGGCGCGCTCCGCGGGGAAGCCGCCCAACTGAACTGGAAAAGCACGAAAGAAACAGGTATTTGTCACTATACCGTTCAACGCAGTTTTGACGGCACGCATTTCAGTAATGCAGGTGAAGTGAACGGTAAAGGTGCCGCAGGCATCAATGATTATATCTTTATGGACTACTCGCTGAAGAATGTAAATACGAACAGGGTGTTTTACCGTTTGGAGATCACGCAGTCCGGTTCAGCAGCTACTTACAGCAAAGTGATCCGTTTTGATATCGGCACCCCGGATATCGGCATTCAACTCTACCCCAATCCTGCAACAACGAATATCACACTCAATTACCAACAACCTGTGGCAGGTCCAGCAGCTGTCAGTATTCTGGATGCCCGTGGTGTTACGGTCTTCAGCAAAACCGCGAATCAGCCGGCCGGTATGATCGCTGAAGCGGTGGATATCAGCCGCCTTTCATCCGGAACCTATTTCGTGATCATACGGACGGGTAAGGCCTTATTACAGAAAACCTTTGTCAGACAATGATAAAAACGAAACGGCCCCGCACAAGTGCGGGGCCGTTCGCTTAATCAGAAAAGATCTTATTGTACAATGAAAGGTTTGGATGAGCTGAAACCATCGCCGCTCACTTTCAGATTATAAACACCTGTCTTCACAGAAGCAGGCAATTCGATCATCTGAGTGATGGCACCACCGTCGTGCTGCAGCATTTTGCTGAACACCACCTGGCCATTGCTGTTGTATACATTGATGCTGTAAGAACCACGCTGGCTGCTGAACGTGAAGTTCACCTGATGGTTCTTCACCGGGTTCGGGTACAGGCTGAGGACTTTGTCCTGCTGACCCATATCCACTTTCATGATATTGCTGTAGATCGTCTTACCTGTGATCTCGATCGCTGTTACACGATAGTAATTAGTACCGGAAACAGGAGTTGCATCGTATGAAGCGTATTGTTCAGCATTGCTTTGGTTGCCTCTTGCGAGTACTTCAGCAACAGGGCTGAAAGCAACACCATTGGAAGAACGCTCTACCACATATTTCGTTACGTCTTTTTCGGTCAGGTTCGTCCATTCTACCTGTACACCTGCATTCTTCTGGAATGCTTTCACATTCGCGAATTTAACAGGGAGGGGGTTCAGGAGACCGTTCGAAGTTCCTAATGTAAAGGGGCTGAAAGTAGCCTGTACTGTTGAAGTGATCGTACCAGCGGTACCGGGGGCACCGGAAGTGGCAGCATTACCTGCAGTAACCCAGTTTGTTCCATTATAGTGAGCAACGAGTAATGAAGCCAGGTTGCCTACATAACCCCACTGCATGGAACCGCAGTTTGAACCTGAAGTGAGCCAGGAAAGGGTGATAGATGCACTAGCTCCAGCTCCGCGGGCCACATCCCAGTATTCGCAACTGCTGATCTGATCAATGGTACCCAGATTGCTGCTAACATTTGTTCTGGGGTTGGCGCCAAAGTACTCAGCGGTATAGTTACTGGCAGTATTTGCAGAAGGTGTTATCCCTGCTGTACGCAAACCTGTACCCACTTTACCTACCGGGAAAGTAAATGCTGCTGTGGAAGCTGTGTTTTTACGCAGCGGGCCGTTCACATAACCAACAGGCGTCGGTGCAGTTGCGGCAGTACCCAGCGTCAGCAAGTTAGTGGATGTAGTGGTCAGATAACCACTGTTCAGATCAAGTATACCATTCAAAGTCTTTGCAGCAGAAAGTGTTACACCTGCAGGGTTGTCGATGGTCAGGTTAGAAGGGTTAGTACCAGCTCCGCCGAATTCAACTCCGGTGGATTGAGCACCTGTTCCTTTATACTCCAGTATGGCGGCAGCTATATAAGTCGGTGTTGAACCTGAAGTTGTAACTGATGTTCCCTGAACCGATAAAAGTACATTAACCGTAATACCAGCACCAATTGCTTTAATGCCAGAACCAGAGAGGATCAGTATGGTATACTGGTCACCACCGGGCAATGCAGCTACAGATTGGTTTGTACCGTTAAAATCAATGGTAGCAGTTGTTGAACTCATCGTGATAGATGAATAATTGGAAGGCAGACCATTTGTTCCCCCGATCCGAAGAGTTGCACCATTTTTTACTTTAAAATTTCCACCTGCAGCTGAACGATTAAAAGTGAAACTTCCAAGATCAAAAGTTCCATTATTAAGTACTACAGAACCATCAGGAGCCCAATTCTGAGTAAGGGTAACAACATCAGTTGCATTTGTCTGGTTTACATCGATATCACGAAGGCCAGTTCCGGAAAGCTCGCCCGAAGTAGAGAAGGACCCACCGGTATAAAACACATCATAAGCGTTATTGCTTTGCAGAGTACCAGTTATGGAACCACCGCTCATATTGATCGCTGTATTTGTAGCCATTGTAAGGTTCGTACCGGCAGCCAGTGTACCTGAAAGAATGGTGAGATCCACATTCATTGTTTTTGCTGCACCGATCGTTACTCCACCTGTATTATCGATCACAACAGGTGTATTCATTGGGGTGGGGAATTCATTCGCACCAACAGTTTGAGCTGAAGTTCCTTTATAGGCAAGTACCGCAGATGAATAAGTTACAGCAGTACCTAAAGTTGCAGTTCCATTTACAAGAAGTGAGTCATTCACCGTAACAGCGGCTGATTTTGAACCGGAACCGGATACGATTAGGTTGGAATAGGTCATGGCACGCATGGTTTGTGCACCAGCTGCGTTGTACTCCACATAGCTACCAGTTGACAAATTCACCTGCCCATTAGTTGGCGCAAGAGTTCCGGCAATAGCCAGCTTTCCGCCAGAAGTAACATTGATCCTGTTCTCAGCAGCAACATTCCCATTCATAGTGAAGTTTCCGGTAACATTAGCTGTACCTCCATTCACATTAATAGCGGAAAAGTCATTCACACCAGCAGTAATGTCATCAAGAGTGATGCTTCCTGCATTCAATACAGAAGAGGCGTTACCAAGCGTAACAACCTTGCTGATATTGTTTGCACTCGGTGCCTGAATATTCAGGTTACCGGTTACTGTCAATGTCTGCCCATTAGCGACATTAAGGGTGAAATTATTAATACCTCCCTGAATCTGAATACTTGCACATGTGAACGGCAGATCCACATTAAGTGATGTACGGGTATTACTGTTGGGAATAGTAACAGTACTTCCCGCTGCAGGCACGCCCACTGGAGTCCAGTTACCTGGTGTAGACCAGTTACCACCCGCAGGACCATTCCATGTCGACTGCGCCCCAACTGTTACAGAAATGAACATGAACGCGGCCAGCGCGCACATGGTAATAGTGTAGAACTTTTTCATGCTCAGCAAAATTTGATTGTAGTTAAAAGTTTTCATTCGTTCTCTTCATTATCCCGGTACACCGGGGTACTATTTTATCTGTCCGGAAAATCTCTTTTTTCAAAAGATCTTCTTAGCATTATTCAATCAACTATAGTTTATAAGGATGATTGGGGCGGATTTGCAAAGGATATAAGAGTAATCCCCAGCGATTATGCAAGTGTAAATATACTGCGGGCTTTCCGCATCTGCAAGGAATTTTAAGCGTTTTCTCTCATAAAAACCACTCAAATACACTAAGAACTGGAATTCAACTATCTGAGTTCCAGCACCCCACCCTTAGAGACCCTTAGAAAACACTTAGAGAAAGCGTGATGTGTAGCCTGTTTTACTCTTTTTCAATTCTGCAGGAGTACCCTGAAAAACAATTTCGCCACCAGCTTCACCGGCTTCCGGACCCAGGTCAATGACCCAGTCGGCCGAACGGATCACATCCGTATTATGTTCAATGACGAGTATGGAGTGCCCCTGTTCGATCAGGGCCTGAAAGGAAGCGAGTAATTTGCGGATATCATGAAAATGCAAACCGGTCGTCGGTTCGTCGAAGATGAATAATATTTTTTTGGACGCTGATCCTTTTCCCAGGAACGAAGCCAGCTTGACACGCTGCGCCTCACCACCAGACAAGGTATTGGATGATTGCCCCAGTTTGATATAACCCAATCCCACATCCTGCAAAGGCTGTATCGCCCGCACGATCGCCGCGCCATCCTTGCCCCCACCCAACGGTGAAGCAAAAAATTCCATGGCTTCATCCACACTCATGTCCAGTACATCATGGATACTGCGGTCGCCGATCTTCACCTCCAGCACTTCTTCCTTGAATTTCTTTCCGCCGCAGGCCTCGCAGGTCAGGTGCACATCCGCCAGGAACTGCATCTCCACGATCTGTTCGCCTTCCCCTTTACAGGTATCACATCTGCCCCCATCCACATTGAATGAAAAGTGCTTGGGCATGAACCCGCGCATTTTGCTCAGCGGCTGCCGCGCGAACAGGTCGCGGATCTCATCATACGCTTTGATATAAGTGACCGGATTACTGCGCGAAGATTTGCCGATCGGATTCTGATCCACCATTTCTACCTGCCCGATACTGTCGATATCCCCCGTGATCGCCTTATGCATGCCCACTTTATCACCGAACTCTCCCTTGATCTTGTTCAACGCCGGATACAGGATCTGTTTCACCAATGTCGTCTTTCCGCTACCGCTCACCCCGCTCACCACGCACAAAACATTCAGCGGAAACTCCACCGTGATCTTCTTCAGGTTATTCTGCCTCGCTTCTTCCACAATGATGGAACTGTTCCACTTCCTGACTTTGGCCGGTGCTTCGATCTTCAGATCGCCCCGTAAATATTTTCCGGTCAGGCTTTGCGGATCCGCGATGATCTCCTCATAATTACCGGCCGCCACTACTTCACCACCCAGGTGTGAAGCCAGAGGACCCATATCGATGATATGATCGGCCTCGCGCATCATCATCTCATCATGTTCCACCACTACCACGGTATTGCCCAGATCGCGCAATTCCTTCAGCACTTTGATCAGGTTGGCCGTATCGCGGGAATGCAGACCGATCGACGGCTCATCCAGTATATATAAGGAGTTGGTGAGGTTACTGCCCAGACTTCTCGTCAGCTGGATACGCTGACTTTCGCCCCCACTCAGGCTGTTGGCCAGGCGGTTCAGGGTCAGGTAACCCAATCCCACGCTGACCAGCGTGTATAAACGGGATTCAATTTCGATCAGGATCCTTTTCGACACCTGCTTTTCATGTTCACTTAAAACAGCCGGCAGTTCTTTGAACCAGGTCTGCAGATCTTTTACCGGCCATTCGTTCAATTCTCCGATATTCTTGCCACCTACCTGTACATACAGGGCTTCTTTCCGCAATCTTCTGCCACGGCAATCCGGACAATCCGTCCGCCCGCGGTAACGGCTCAGCAGTACACGATACTGTACCTTATATAACTGCTGTTCCACATCCTTGAAGAAATCATGGATACCCAGCACGCCATCCTTCCCATCCCATAATAACTGGTATTGGTCCGGGCTCAGGTCGATCACCGGTTTATGGATCGGAAAATCGATCTTCTTCGCGCCTTTTACGAATTGCTGACGCCACCAGTCAAGCTTCTCCCCTTTCCACGGCGCCACCGCGCCTTCATATACGCTCAGCCGTACATCGGGTATCACCAGGTCCTTATCGATACCCAGCACCTGGGAAAAACCTTCACAGGTAGGACAGGCGCCGAAAGGATTATTGAAGGAGAACAGATTCGGGACGGGTTCTTCGAACTGCATGTTGTCGAGTTCGAAGCGGTTGTTGAAATGCAAAAGATCAGCTACTGGCTGCTGGCCACTGGCTGCTGGTTTACCCGACTTTGATTTAGCTGAGGCGGGTTTTTGACTAACGACTACCGACTCCGGACTATCGACTTTTAACCATACGTCCCCTTCGCCTTCATAGAATGCCGTACCCACTGAATCAGCTAAACGATGCAGATCGTCTTCATCAAAGGTTTTGACAACGATACGGTCGACCAGGATATGCGTGAGTTGTTTTGACTTGAGTTCTTTATCGGACAATTCCAGGAGCTCTTCAATGCGGTACACGATCCCTTCATTTTGTTCGCCGCTGTTGTGGCTGTACACGCGACTGAAACCTTTTTGCACCAGAATGTTCAGTTCTTCCTTGTTATCGCGGTTCTTGTGCTGCCGGAAACCGGCGAGGATGAAAACTTTTGTGCCGGCATCCAATGCGCAAATGGCCTCCACCACATCGGTCACATCATCTTTTTTCACTTCACGGCCGGAGACGGGAGAAATGGTACGGCCCGCGCGGGCGTATAATAAACGGAGGTAATCGTAGATCTCGGTCATGCTGCCCACGGTACTGCGGGGCGTACGGGTAATGACCTTCTGTTCAATGGCGATGGCGGGTGACAATCCGCGGATATGGTCCACATCCGGTTTATTCATCCGGTTGAGGAACTGACGGGCATACGCACTCAGACTTTCAGCATAACGCCGCTGTCCTTCTGCATATAAGGTATCGATGGTGAGGGAAGATTTGCCGGAACCGGACACACCCGTGACCACAACCAGCTTATTACGGGGTATTTCGACAGTGACATTCTTCAGATTATGTACCCTG
>JAKPSI010000112.1 GCA_029555415.1 Bacteroidota bacterium
ATGAAAGAAGAATCGATCATGTACCAGGTCTCGCGGTCGTTCTGCACTTTCTCCGCTACCACACTGTAGATATGCGCCATGCTCTCACCCACGGTGAAGGATCCGAACTCGGTGAAGATATTCGGCATCGGTACTTTGGCTTTTTTGCAGGCCGCTTTGATGTTGCCCACGATCTCGTTGATCATGAACTGATAGTCGTATTCAAACCCGAGTGAGTGCTTGATGGGGAATCCGCCGCCGATATTGATGGAATCCAGTTCGGGGCAGATCTTCTTCAGCTGACAATACAGGTTGATGATCTTATTGAGCTCACTCCAGTAATAGATATCATCCTTGATACCCTTGTTGAGAAAGATATGGAGCATCTTCAGCTGGAACTTGCTTTCGTAACCTTCAATACGGTCCACATAAAATTCCAGGATATCCTTGGCACGGATACCGAGACGGGAAGTATAGAACGGGAAGGTCGGCTCTTCTTCAGCGGCTACACGGATACCGAGTTTGAAAGGCACTTTCACGGACTTTGCATAATCCTTCAGTTCTTCCTGATTATCGAGTACGGGGATCACATTGCTGAAACCGCTGTTGAGCAGGTTGGCGATGCGGCGGGTATAGCCCTTTTGTTTGAATCCGTTGCAGATGATATGGATATCCTTGGTGATCTTCTTGCGCTGATAGAGTTTCTTGATGATCTCGATATCGTACGCATAGGATGTTTCCAGATGGATATCGTTCTTGAGGGCTTCTTCCACTACAAAACTGAAATGCGAGCTTTTGGTGCAGTAACAGTAATTGTATTTGCCTTCATACTTATGTTTCTTGAAAGCCGCTGCGAACATGGATTTCGCCTTCTTGATCTGCATCCCGATCTTGGGGAGATAGGTCAGCTTCATCGGGGTGCCATACTTGGCGATCAGGGCCTTGAGGTCAAGTCCGTTGAAATACAGATTACCATCTTCAACTTCCAGACCTTCCTGCGGGAAATTAAAGGTCTGCTTGACCAGGTCATGGTAAGAGTTGGTCATCGGCGGGTTATAAGTTTGTGCCAATTTGAATGGGTTGCAGGGAAACATGAGCCCTGCAGGGGTACAAATGTAGAAGTTTGAGAAAAATTCGGGGCAAAAAAAATCCCGGCGCGTGGCCGGGACTCTTCTTATCTGAGGTTGTCAGAATTATTTTACGGAATTCACGAGGTTCTTGAATGTTTCCGGATTGTTCATGGCGAGGTCAGCCAGAACTTTACGGTCGAGTTCAATACCTTTCTTCTGGAGTTTGTTGATGAACTCAGAGTAGGTCATACCTTCTGCACGGACAGCAGCGTTGATACGTGCGATCCACAGTGTACGGTATTCTCTTTTCTTGAGTTTACGGCCTACGAACATGTAGGTCATACCTTTCTCAACAACGTTTTTAGCTACCGTGAGAACGTTTTTACGCTTGCCATAGAAACCTTTGGCCTGCTTTAAGATTTTTTTACGGCGGGCTTTGGAAGCTACCGCATTTTTTGAACGAGGCATATCTGAATGATTTGAATGTTAATAATAGCGGAGCAGGCCCTTATTTCAGGCGCAGCAGGCGTTTTACGAATTTGAGGTTTGATTTTGCAACTTCACCGTCATGACGGAGGTTACGTTTGCGTTTCTTTGTTTTCTTCGTCAGGATGTGACGTTTGAAAGACTTCTGGTGCATGATCTTCCCTGTGCCGGTCACTTTGAAGCGTTTTTTGGCACTGGAATTTGTTTTTACTTTAGGCATTTTACCCAGTATTAAATTGTTATACCCTTGAGGCGCTCCCCACAGGGGGATCCTTTTCGAACCTCTTCGGCAATTCAGTTCTTTTAAGAACTTCGCCCACCTTTCGGTTAGCGGGGTGCAAAGATAAGGCAGAAAAGCCTGAAAACAAAACCTTTGTATATGCATGAAAATGGCCCCCGGTTAAGAGGGCCATTTGTTCATTCTTATGAGATCCTTCAGCTGTTAGTCCTTAGGATTCAATGATTTATCAATTCTTTTCACGATATCCTGCAGATGATACTTTGTCATCGTATCCGTTGTGGCTGCCGCTGCCGCATTGGCTTCTGACCTGAGGGCAGCCAGATGCGCGCGTACCACACTCTTTACATCCGACTTATCGGAACCACCATTGCTGATGGTGATCGTGATCCCCGGGCCGGCATTCAGTTGCTGGGGAGGAGGCGGATTCAGGATCGCATCCAGCTGATTGACATAAGACTTCTGGAGGTTACGGCGGTAGATATCGACCGGCTTGCGTGCCGCGAGTTCACCCCACACTCCTTTCTTCACATCATTCAGCAGTTCTGAGATATTATATGCAGCAGCACCTTGTGCGGCTTCAAAATCAACCAGCTTACCCATGGTACGGTTACTGATGAGGCGACGGAGCATATTGTCCTGGATATCGCCTACTACGGTCAGACCATTCAGACCGGTACGGCTGAAGATGTCCTGATTCAGTAACCAGGCCGGCGTAGCGAACAGGTTCTTGTTCAGGAATTCCACCGCTTCTTTTTGTTTCGCTTTGCTAACATATTCATACATGGCACCGCCTTCTTCCACCGTTTGATAGGTTTCCATGATACCACCTACATATTTGGCAACGTGACCCATATAACGTGTGAACTGGCTGGTCACCTGACCGTACATATTCTCCAGATTATCATAAAACTCATTCGGTTGTTTTGTCCAGGTGATCAGATTCGGAACGATGCGCTGGAGGTTCTTGATACCGTACATGCTTCCTTTCATCGCATCATCACCCACTTGCTCGCTCTGGCTGCGGGGATCATCAGGATTGATCTCCGTACCGAACCAAAGACGGTTATTTTTGAGACGTTCGATCACCCATTGGTTGAGGAATGTCTTCTCATCTTCTGCGGTTTTATACTGCTCGAAACGTTTGTACCCCCATTCGATGGCCCATTTGTCATAGTCACCAATGCGGGGGAACAAACCTACTTCACTGATATTATCTTCCGGCTGTGCCACGTAGTTGAAACGGGCGTAGTCCATGATCGAAGGAGTATGTCCGTTGGCTTCCACCCATGCTTTGTCGCGCAGTTTCTCTACCGGCACGGTTGAGCTGGAACCGTAGTTGTGACGGAGACCGAGTGTATGTCCCACTTCATGAGAAGAAACGAAACGGATCAGCTGACCCATCAGTTCATCATCATAGGTCATCTTGCGTGCTTTCGGATCAACGGCGGCAGTTTGAACGAAATACCAGTCGTGGATCAGCTGCATCACATTATGGTACCAGTTGATATGGCTTTCCATGATCTCACCGCTGCGGGGATCGGCAATGCTCGGGCCGCTTGCGTTGGGGATATCAGAAGGTTTGTAAACGATCGCGGAATTGCGGGCATCGTCCAGGCTCCAGGTACTGTCTTCCTGTTTGGTCGGTGCGAGTTTCGCCATGATGGCATTCCTGAAACCTGCTTTTTCAAAAGCAACGGACCAGTCATTCACGCCCTGGATCAGATACGGTACCCATTTTTTCGGAGTGGCCGGATCGATATAGAAAATGATGGGCTTCTGGGGTTCTACCAGTTCGCCGCGTTTGTATTTTTCAACATCTTCAGGTTTGGGTTCCAGTCTCCAGCGTTTGACGAGACCGATGCTCTTCACACCCTGCGGGTTCAGGTCGAAATCGGTATAACCAACGGCGAAGAAACCGACGCGGGGATCGAAATAACGGGATTGCATGGGGACTTTGGGGAGCAGTACCAGTGAACTGTTGAGTTCAACGGTCATATTGCCACCACCGCCGCCGCCAAATCCGCCAGCAGCGGGTGCTGCGGAACGGGAATATGTTTTTACTGTTTTGATCTCGATATTGATGGGGTAAGATCTCACGCCGACCACATAGGATTTATCCGACTGGATCATGGCGAAACGCAGCTGGCTTTTCAGTGCGCTGCTGAAATGAAGGACGTCATTATCACCACCGATGAAATCAGAGATATCGATAACGGCACCTGTTGAGTCCTTTCCCAATGATTTCACATCGAAAGAGGCGGCGATGGGCTGCACATTCGAATTGTTCACAGCGGTGAACATGGGTGAAGTGGAATCCTTCGCATACTCCGCGTAAGAAATGGTACGGAGGAATACTTTATTGTTGGGTCCTTTTTCGAAACGCACCACACTTTGTCCGATCTGATCACCGCCATAACCAAAGAAACTGCCTGAGGCACGCATACCTGCGGCGGCTTTGGAGATACGGTTCACGATGAGGATCTCACGACCGAACATTGAATCGGGGATCTCGAAGTAGTATTTGTCATCGACTTTGTGCACTTTGAAAAGGCCATCATCCGTTTTGGCTTTATCCGTGATCACATCTTTATAAGCTTTGGGGCCCTGTGCGGCTCCGTTCCCATTGGGAGGGCCGGCACGGCGTGCTGTATCGGCACGGGGCATTTGGGGTTGCTGTGCCATAGCGGTAACGCTGAGCAGAACAGCGAAAGCCATGAACAGGGATCTTTTGTGACTTGAAAACATAGTAGGCGGTTTGGTTATTTAAATGAAGGCTAATATACGGAAACGGGGGTTTCAGGAAGTTCCAATCGTACCAGCGGTAAAAAGGGTTGTGAAAGGGTAAAAAATTCAACTCTGGTCATGTGTACCATGTAAAGTCAGGCGTTCATATATAAAAAAATGTCCCGGTGTAGACCGGGACATTCAAATTTCATGATCCTTGGATCAGGCTTTCTTCTTGCCTTTGGGTGCGAACATGGCCAGCATGCGTCGTCCTTCCATTTTCGGCATGTTCTCGAGAATGCCAACTTCTGCCAGTCGTTCCGCGAATTTGAGCAGCAACAACTGTCCGCGCTCCTGGAACTGGATCGCACGTCCTTTGAACTGCACATAGGCTTTCACCTTATTGCCATCCTTCAGGAAGCTTTCCGCGTGTTTGGCTTTGAAATCGAAGTCGTGATCGTCGGTATTGGGCGTGAAGCGGATCTCTTTTACTTCAGAGACCTTGCTTTTGGCCTTCATCTCTTTTTCCTTCTTCTTCTTATCGTAGAGGAATTTATTATAGTCGATGATCTTACAGACCGGCGGGTCTACTGTCGGGGAAATTTCAACCAGGTCCAGACCTTGTTCCTGCGCCATTTTCATGGCATCCTGGGTACTGTACACACCTACTTCCACGTTGTCACCAACGAGACGCACCTGGGGAACCCTGATGAAATGATTGATACGGTGTTCTGCTTCTTTGCGCGGAGCGAATCTGCCCCTGAAGCCACCTTTGTTGAATCCGCCACCACCGGGAGGTCTGCTGAATCCTCCGCCACCGGGGGGCCTGCTGAATCCGCCTTTTTGAGGTACTGCCATTTATTGCTTTTACGTAAGGTCCTGCTCCCTGATGCAGGACTTTTGTTTAATTAACCGCCAGGGAACGGTCGTATGATCAATCAGCTTTTCTTTCGTTCTTTTCGGCCACCGCTTCTGCAATGAACTCATCCACGGTCTTTGCGCCGAGATCGCCTTTGCCTTGTCTGCGGATGGATACCTTGCCTTCATTCACCTCTTTCTCTCCTACAACCAGCATGTACGGCACTTTCAACAGTTCGGTATCACGGATCTTCTTGCCGATCTTTTCACTGCGGTCGTCAACCTCTGCACGAATATCCGCTTTTTTCAGTTTATCCGAAACAGATTTTGCATAGTCGAGGAACTTGTCACTGATCGGCAGCACTTTCACCTGTACCGGTGCCAGCCACAGGGGCAGCTTGCCGGCATAGTGTTCCAGCAGGAATCCGATGAAACGCTCATGGGTTCCCAGCGGCGCACGGTGAATGATCAGGGGGACTTCCGGTTCATTGTTCTGGTTGGTGAAGGAAAGTTTGAAACTGCGGGACTGTGCGAAGTCGACCTGATTGGTGGCCAGGGTGAATTCACGTCCGATAGCGCTCCAGATCTGTACGTCGATCTTGGGGCCGTAGAACGCGCCCTCTCCTTTCACTTCCACGAAGGGTACGCCGGTTTCAATAAGAACTTTGCGTACCAGGTCTTCTGTTTCCAGCCACAGTTCCGGTTCGTTCACATATTTCTGTCCGAGTTTTTCAGGATCGTGCAGACTCAGGCGCATCACATATTTCTCGATACCGAAGATCTTGAAATATTTCAGGTACATATCGTTCACCGCTTTGAATTCCTGGGCGAACTGTTCTTTGGTGCAATAGATGTGCGCGTCATTCATGTGCAGACAACGCACGCGCATGAGTCCGAATAATTCACCGCTCTGCTCATAACGGTAACAGGTACCGTATTCGGCGATGCGGTAAGGCATGTCGCGGTAACTCTTGGGTTCCGCATCGAAGATCTTGTGGTGATGCGGACAGTTCATCGCTTTGAGATAATATTTCTCGCCGTCCATTTCCATGGGCGGGAACATACTGTCGGCATAATAAGGCAGGTGACCGCTGGTGAGGTACATGCTTTCTTTTGCGATGTGCGGGGTCACTACCCTTTTGTATCCGGCTTCGAGTTCGGTTTCTTTCGCGAGTTTCTCGAGTTCTTCGATGATCACGGTACCATTAGGCATCCAGAGGATCAGGCCGGGACCTACATCATCGCTCATGGTATAGATGCCGAGTTCCTTGCCGAGTTTGCGGTGGTCGCGTTTCTTGGCTTCTTCCAGCATGGCGAGGTGTTCGTCCAGTTCCTTTTGCGAAGGGAAGGTCACTCCGTATACGCGTGTCAGCTGTTTGTTCTTTTCATTTCCTTTCCAGTAAGCACCGGCGATGCTGGTCAGTTTGATCGCTTTGATGAAACCGGTGTTAGGGATATGGGGTCCGCGGCAGAGGTCGGTGAACTGACCCTGTGTGTAGAAAGTGATCTCACCGTCATTCAGTCCCTGCAGCAGGTCGAGCTTGTACTCATCACCTTTCTCCGAGAAATAATTCACGGCATCGGTCTTGCTGATCTCTTTGCGGATATAGGTATTGTTCTGCTTCGCGAGTTCGTTCATTTTCTTCTCGAGTGTGAGCAGATCCTCTTCATTCATTTTCCTGTCGCCCAGGTCCATGTCATAATAAAATCCGTTATCTACCGGAGGTCCGACCCAGAATTTCACACCTGGGAACAGTGCTTCCACTGCTTCGGCCATCAGGTGAGCGGAAGAGTGCCAGAAAGTATTCTTTCCGTCATTATCATTCCAGGTGAGTAATTGCAGGGAAGCATCGGCATTGATGGGGCGTGTGGCATCCCATACCTGTCCGTTCACATTTGCGGCCAGTACTTTCCGGGCCAACCCTTCTGAAATGGATTTCGCGATATCCAGTGCGGAGGTGCCGTTCTCATACTGCCTGACGGCTCCATCCGGAAAACTAATGTTGATCATTCTTTGCAAGGCTTTAAAAGTTGTGCAAAGTTAACGAAAAGCGGCTAAAAATGGTTACAAATCAAGCGGTTCAGGGATTCCCTTTTTTGGGAGATACGGTCATACAAATCCCTGAACCGGACCGGATCAGTGTCATGTAAACGGGCGAGTTTGAATTGTCTTTTCCGCCAGTGAATCAAAAGACGGTGTCCGGCCTTTGTACTGAGTCCCGGGCTGATCTCCCGGATCACTGCCAGTCTGATATCCGCATCCGCAGCTTCCTCATAGAATTCATCGAACTCCTTTTTGAGATAACGGTTAAATGCGAAATAGCACCTTTTATTTCGTTGCAATTCAGCAGGATCGCATGAGGCAACAAGTGCTTTCCAAATGTCCCCGTTGATATGTGCATTGATACCCAGCAGTTGCAGTCGTAATGGATGAAGGGTATCAGATCGAAAATAATCGGACCAGACACCGGTCACATTTTCCCCGGCAGTTGATTTTCGAACGGCATCCAGGAACAAACCTGTGAACTGTTCTTCGAAGCGGTTCAGGAAAGCCTGTTCTGATGGTTTCCTGCGGGTGGCGAAAAGTATGGCTTTTCGGGTGGTGTTGTAATACCTTTCCGCAAAGAAACGGGCGGTGCCTGTGGTCTTCCGGAGAGAATCCAGTATATATAAAGGCTGTTCACCCGGCAGAGGGCTTTGAGACCGGGCGGTAAGACAGGCTACCAAAAGCAGTCCCAGCAGGCATTTCATTGGTTTTTGTTCCATCAGGCTGTGCATTAAAATTAACAAACTCTTGCTGAACCCCCGGCTTTACAAATTGTTATCATTCATTATTTTTGAGTTTGATGAAACGGAAACTGAACAAAATAGCTTTACTCATTGCCGGCCTGCTGATCGCTACCCTCTCTGTTCCGGCCCAGGACCTGACCGGTATCTGGCGTGGTTATTTCGTCACTGAATCTTTCGAGCAATATAAATTCGAATTGCAGGTAAAGCAGAATGGCGATAACCTGACGGGGGTGACCTATTCCTATCTCAGTACCATTTTTTACGGTAAAGCAACGATCACGGGCAGTTTCAATAAAGTGGGACAGAATGCGCTGGTCAGGGAGATCCGGACGGTGGAACTGAAAATGGATAAATTATCATCAGCCTGTATCATGAAGCTGATGTTCCAGTATGAAAAGTCGGGCAAGGAAGAATTCCTGGAAGGCACATACACCAGCAAATTCGAGAAAGATGGTGTGGGCGCAAGGAAGGGAGAAGATTGCGGAAGTGGCAAAGTATACCTCCGCAAAGTGGTGAGTTCAGATTTTTATGTGGAGCCTTTTCTCCGGAAAGTGAATCCGCGCGGCCCCGTATATGATAATGTTGCGCCGGTCAAAAAGGATTCGCTGTCGGGCAGATCGAATACAGTAAAGTTAACAACCGATAAGCCTAAGGTGAACAAACCACCTGTAGTCAATAAGCCTGCAGTAAAAACTCAAACGCAGGTCAGCAAGCCTAAGCCGGTCGTGAAAACGCCTGTCATCAGCCAACCGGTGAACAAACCCGCGGTTGATTCCATCAAAAAGATCGCTCCGAAAGTGGAGAACATACCAGTACCCAAAACGACTTACAATCCGCCCGCGGTACTGGTGAACCGTGAGAATCAGCTGATGAAAAGCCTGGTGGTGAATAATCCAGAGGTCACGGTCAAACTGTTCGACAATGGCGAGGTGGACGGAGATACCATTTCGGTGTACTTCGACAACAAACTGGTCCTCTCACGGAAAGGCCTGAGCGAAAAACCGCTGGTGATCAACCTGAAAATGGATGCATCCGATACGGATCACGAGCTGGTGATGGTGGCGGAGAACCTGGGCCGCATCCCCCCGAATACTTCCCTGATGATCGTGGAATCCGGCGAGCAACGTTTTGATGTGCGGATCACGTCTACCGAACAGAAAAATGCCGTGGTCAGGTTCAGGTATCAGAAAAACTAAGGGTCATTTACCTTCCCGCGAAGGGTCCGACCGTTTCTGTATTTTCGCGCCGACCCAACAGTTTTTCCTCTATTTTCACCGCTCATGCGCAGACCCCTACTTTTTTGTTTGATCATACTGTCCGTACTGGCGGCTCCTGCTCAGGATATCAATGGTATCTGGCGGGGCAGACTGGTGATGGAACCCGGCGGATGCTTCCCGGTATATAATATGGAGCTGCAGATCAAAGTGACCGGCAATAAGATCACAGGCACCTCCTATCACTTCTCTGATACGAGCAATTATGTGAAAGAGGTTTTTGAAGGGGTCTATAAACCCGACAGTAATATCATCAGTATTTCGGAGACCGGTGTGGCTACTTTCCATATCCCGGCAGATTGCATTCCCTGTATCAAAAAATACAGCCTGAGTTTTCATAAAGGCGGTAATGAAGAACAATTGCGCGGATCCTGGACAGGCAGAACGATGGATGGAAAAACAGCATGTCCTCCCGGTACGATCGTACTCAATCGTATCGTGAAATCAGCATTTGAGCCTAAACTCCCTCCTACACTTACGAACCGTAACAATGAACTGGTACGCGAGATCAAAGTGGATACCGGTACGATCCGTCTTGACTTCTATGACAACGGACAAATAGATGGTGATACCATCTCTGTGTACGTGAATAATATGCCGGTGGTCTCCAACCAGCGCCTGAGCGCCAAACCCATTACGGTGAATGTAAAGATCGACCTGAAGCGTACGCAGCAGGAAGTGATCATGGTAGGAGAAAATCTCGGCACCATCCCTCCCAATACCGCTTTGATGATCGTCAATGCCGGTGAGAAACGTTACCAGTTGTATCTGACCTCCGATGAGAAGAAGAATGCGCTGGTGAGGTTTATTTACGAACCCGGACTGAAGCAATAGTCGATAGTCACTAGTCGGTAGTCAATAGTCCCGCATAGCAGTACTTTATCATTTCCAGGATCTCCCCCGATTAAAAAAAGATATTCGTTAGTCAGACTCATATTAGAACTGACTATCGACTAATGACTACCGACTTGTCTGCCGGCAGACAGGCACCAACAAAGGCGTAACTCACCAATTGAAACAATCCCATTTTGCATACAGGATCGCCCCCTTGAAACAAAAAAAAGTCGTTAGCCATTCCTTACTTAGAACTGACTAACGACTAAAGACTATCGACTACCGTCTAGAATCCACGTTGCTGTCCCGCTTTCGGCAATTCCTTTCTCGGGATCTTTTCATCACGCTGGGCCGTGTTGTATACAAAGGCGGCGACGATCATCGCGGCTTGTTTGAGGTCGTCGGGCACCAGGTGATCATAGGTATCCATATTGGTATGGTGTGTGCGGGTATCGTATTCCAGCGCATCCTGAATGAACTGGAAGCCGGGGATACCGATCGCGTCAAATGAAAGATGGTCGGTACCGCCGGTATTATTGATGGTAACGGTTTTGGCACCGAGGTCGTTGAACGGCTGCAGCCATTCCTGGAAAATAGAGCCGGCAGCTTTGTTGCCCTGCAGATAGACACCGCGGATCTTTCCGCTGCCGTTATCAAGATTGTAATATGCAGAAACTTTGGCTTGTTCGGGTTTCAGTTCCATTTTAGCGGGATCACCGAAATGATTCTTCACATAATTGCGGGAACCGAAAAGTCCCTGCTCCTCTCCGCTCCATAATGCGATGCGGATGGTGCGGCGGGGCTGAATGCCCAGTGTTTTCAGGATGCGAACGGCTTCCATCATGACCGCGCAGCCTGCGGCATTATCGGTTGCACCGGTGGCACCATGCCATGAATCGAGGTGACCGCCCAGCATCACCAGTTCTTCCTTGAGTGTGGGATCAGAACCGGGGATCTCTGCCACGACATTGTATCCTTTGATATCATCATTATAAAAACTTGTTTTCACATCTGCTTCCAGTTGCACGGACTGTCCCGCGTCAACGAGTCTTTGCAGACGCAGGTAATCATCACTGGATAACATGACCGATGCGGGTCCGACCAGTGCGTCTTTCTGATACTGTCCGCCACTGCTGACGAAAACGGTACCATCATTACCACTTGCATTCATACTGAGGATGAGTGCGGGTTTTTCGCTGTTGAAGAATTCGGTCATCTTACGCTGTACCGCACCCCGGCTCAGGAAAGCCGCACGGGTGGCGGAATCCATTTGCGGACGGTTGGGACGGTTAGCCGCAGGTGCTCCGGCAGCGTTCGCCATTTTTTCAAGTGTACTGTCCGCGAA
Organism: Bacteroidota bacterium; assembly: GCA_029555415.1. Taxonomy (GTDB): domain Bacteria; phylum Bacteroidota; class Bacteroidia; order Chitinophagales; family Chitinophagaceae; genus JAKPSI01. The sequence goes on from JAKPSI010000112.1 coordinate 11,602, forward strand.
CCTTTCACCATCAGCTTCAAAGGATGGTTTCAGCTGGGTGGTGGACCAGGTCATCACGATCTTTCCTTTCAGTTTACCTGCATATTGCATCAATTCCAGAGTATCCTTCGCTTTGACGAGAACGATATCCCCTTTGATCATTTTTTTACCGGGTGTGCTGCCAGTCCAGGCGCGGGGAACGGCAACGACCGGAAAATAGTAAGGAGCGGTCATGGCTACATAACAGCGTTCCTGCTGCCAGCCTTTTCCGAAATCGCCCCAGGGTTCGATATTGGCATTGACGAGCCCCATTTTGGTGAGTTCATCTTTGGCCCAATTGGCAGCGCGCATGAAACCGGGGGAACCGGTGAGGCGGGGTCCGCTGATATCGGTGAGGTGGAAGGCGATATCCATCACCTTTGAATTCTTCGTGCCTTCTTCACGGATACGGGCCATCATGGCGGGATCCGGGCTGTTCTGAGCAAATGACGTTACCGTGTATGCAACGGCTAATACGATTGAAATGAATTTTCTCATGTTGGTTGTTTTAAGGAAGCAGTGAACAGAAAGTTAGGCTTTTTCGGGAACGGAGGCGGGAAAAACGGATGGACGGATACCGGGGACCGCTTTTTTTGACGGAGAAAGTCTACCTTACTTGTGCTTTCCCCGCCCCCCTTGAAATCCCTTTGGATGATATTCCGTTTTCAGGATTTCGCAATTCTTTCATTCACATAAACATAAACCAACATGAAAAAGTATCTTTTTCCGTTCGCTATTGCGTGCATCATGGCATGTATGAGCTGTTCTTCCGGTAACGGGGGAATGTCCGCGACTGCCAAAAAAAATTCCGAATCAAACGCAGCCATTGACAAAATGATCGCATCCGGTGATCTGTCCAAACTGGGCGATTACATCGATGAAAATGCGGTGGATCACAGTGATAAAGGCGATCTGAAAGGACTGGCCGCGATCAAAGCTAATCTGGAAGAAATGTCAAAAATGTCGGAAAACATGAAATCCGTCGTTAAACTGGACCTTTCGAATGATGAATTCACGAGCACCTGGTACAACTGGACCGGCACCTGGAAAGTGGACGGACCGGGCATGAAAAAAGGGGAATCCTATTCGATGGAAGCGATCGAAGTAGCGAAATGGAAGGATGGAAAGGCGGTGGAACACTGGACATTCATGCAACCTGCCGATATGATGAAAATGATGAGTGGAACAACTCCACCTGCTGGCGGAATGGAAATGAAAACGGATACGGTCCAGAAGCCTGCATCAAAAATGTAACACATCAGACTAAAAGAGCCGGGCGAACCGGCTCTTTGCTTTTGTATACATTATCTGCTGCTTACTTGAAACGAAGGTTCAGTGATACATTCTGCGCTTTCAGCCCGGTGGTCTGTTCATAGAAACCGTAGCGCAATTCCAGCACACTGAAAGATTTGACGCCGAAAACGCCTTTTACCGGCGCGATCCTGAAATTGACGCCCGCATAGTTCGCATTGAATGCAGAATAATCATAATTGCTGGTGTAATAAGTATCTGATGCGGTGTGCGTTTCATAAGGCGCAAAAGCATGGGCGGCGGTCTGTGTATAATAACGGTAGAACGGACTGACAGAGACGAATGATGTGATCTTCACCGGTACTTCCAGACTCGCGGTATGCGAGGTTACGCCCCAGCTGTCGGCATAATACCGGTAATAACTGCGCAGGATCACTTTATCACCCGCGAAATAATTGAAACGGAACCCTAACGGGAATTTGAATCGTGTGGAAGACAGGTTCTCGATATGTACGGATCCGTCATTGAAATATACCCGATGGAATGGCAAGCCCAGGTAACCCTGCTGTGCCACCAGATCCGTTGTGACCGCGAACTGCATTTTCTGATTCACGACCTGTGATAGCGAGAACGTAGCATCCAGTGTATTCCTGCCTTTACTGGGAACATTGTTGCCGTCATCGCCGCGACTGGCACTGGTCACTACCGTTACCGGACGCAGTTCACTCGGCTCGACCATTTTTACCCGGTCAACGAACAGGTGTCCCTGCATGCTGAATTCCCGGTTATCATCCTTCGACTTTTTCGTGAAATGTGCGTTGATACCATAGGAGTGATAAGTGTATTCGCTCGAAAAGGAAACACCAATACCCGATTCCGTTTTTTTCTCACTGTTCTCCGTGCTGTAAGTAATGGAAGGATAGATACGGGTACCGCCGGTGCGGGATGCGCCGGTCTTTGAAACATAAGCGGATGATGCTGCCGTATGATGATCCAGTCCCACTTCCACTTCCAGTGTATGTTTATGATCGAATACATCCCAGTTGACGAATTTCAGGTTCACGATATTGGAGATATCGGTCAGCTTCTGTGTGCCGATACCACCGGTGATCGGTGAATGATTCCCCGTATGAGTATAATAACCAGTGATGATATTGGTTTCGGTTAGCTTAAGGTCCAGATTCTTGTAATCAGAACCGGAGGACTGTGCATAGCCATAGAAGCATCCCAATATGAGTCCAACAACAGATAAACAGATCCTGCGCATGTGTGATGTTTTGTGGTAAGATCGGATTGATGAGATCAGTTACAGCCGCAACCGCCGCCGGTCTTGCCGCCATTGGCACCACTGGATGCTTCACGGTAGGTCTGGAAACTCATTTCATTCTTTTCGGTACGCCGTGCGGACAATTCCATTTCAGCGTCATTGATCTTGTTCTTCTGGTAGCCTTTAACGGAAGCGCAGCCGGAGCCGGCGACCATCACCAGGATGAGAAGAGGCAGGGATCTCAGTTTTTTCATGTTGATCATTTCGTGATATGAATATTAGAGGATGTATAGAGTTTGTTGTTGTCGTCGATGATGACACATTCCACCCCGGGTAACTGGTTCACGAGGTACAATCCGGCTTCAATGCCCATGATCGTCACGGGTGTCGCGAGTGCATCACTGAGTTCCGCATTGGGTGAGATGATGGTCACGCTTTTGATCCCGGTCACGGGCAATCCGGTACGCGGATCGATCGTGTGTGAATATTTCTTTCCGTTGATCATTACGAACTTTTCATAGTTCCCGGAAGTCGCTACCGCCTTTCCGGAGATCTGCATGAATGAAAAAGGTGTATCCGCCGCGTCGGGGTGCGCGATGCCGACCGTCCACGGTTTACCATCCGGCTGCAGGCCCCAGGCCGCGAGGTCGCCGGAAGCATTCACCACACCGCTTTCCACGCCATTGCGGATGAGAAGGTCCTTCGCCTGTTCAGCCGCATAACCTTTTCCGATGCCGCCGAATCCGATGCGCATACCTTTTTCCCGGAGAAAGACCGTGGATGCCGCTGTATCCAGGATCACATTGCGGTAATTGATCAGCCTGACCATCGCTTTAGCGGTTTGAAGGTCGGGCAGACTTTTCATTTGCCGGTCGAAATTCCAGAGGCTTTTATCGACGGAACCATAGGTGATATCGAATGCGCCTTGTGTTAATGCGGAGATCTCAAGACTGCGTTTAATGAGTTGAAATGTTTCGTCGGAAACCTTTACCGGCGTGATGCCTGCCGAAGCGTTGATGGCTGCTGTTTCACTGGTATCACTGTAAGTAGTGAGTAATCTTTCAATACGTCTGATCTCTTCCACGGCTTCTTCTACCCTTTCCCGCGCCCGGTCATCATCCGTCGTTACAACGGATATTTCGAACCGGTTACCCATGAGTTGATGGGTTTCACGGTACATGCGGGGTGTGTGGTTTGATGTCATGCCAGCGCGTTCATGCAAATGAACCTTTAAATCAGTATATAAATTGCCGGACGCCATCGCTTTAACAAGTAATTAATGTTCAGACACTAAGCATGCCTGTCATTTCCGTGATGTCATTTCCCGGTAAATGGAAGGGTGTGAACGTAAAATTGATCCGGATCAGGATGCAGCGCGGGATCTGAGCGCGAATGCCGGGCGGATGAGCCAGCTCTTCTTGTTCGGTTTGCGGATCAGCAGGAAATAAATGAAGAACAAGGTGAACACGACCGGTAATAAAGAAACGATCCATTCAGCGATGATGCCATGGGCATCGAACAACATACCATCTCCGGTATAGATCCCAAAGCCGAGTAAGGACGGGATCCGGTACCAATAGTAGCAGGACACAGCGGCTGTTGCGAAAATGCGTACCAGCCAGGACTCTTTGATCAATTTTGACTGAAGCAGGATGGTATATAAGGATAATGTGACCGCGAGTCCGAGTACCGGCATTTCATATACACCCAGGAAACTCATGGGTGAATGGAACGCATGCTGATCGGGTACATGGAACCACCCCCATACGAAACCGGGAAGTCCGCCCGTAATGAGTAATCCGCTCACACTTGCATAACCCGAGCGTTTCACCACACGCGGATTCATATTCGGCGTGGAATCCGGACAAGGCAATACACAGTTCATGCATTCGGCGCAATGCGCGTTCTTCACCGCACCCAGTACATTATTGCCATACAAACGTTCCACCGGATGAATGGGACATAAAGTGGAGCACCAGGCACTCTTCCATTCGAACTGTGTACCCATGATCAGACCGGTGATGGTCATGCCGAATAACAACCACGCTGTGGCATGTCCATTGGTATTGAATACAGCATGCCGGAGCGGAACAATGAAATATAAAAGCAAAACACTGATCAGTCCCAGTTTGGCCTGTGTGGATGCGGACATGATACGGCCCTTTGAGAAACCAAAATGCCGGGGCAATAAATTCACGGATGCGAGCGGACATACATTGCGCCATACTCCTACCGCAAGGACGATCAGCAGCGGTGCCACCGGTATCAGGATATTCCAGAAAAGTATAACGCCAATGGAAGGATAAAATACAAGGCAGAAGAAAATACCGAATCCGATCAGCCAGGTCAGTATTTGCAATATTCTCCAGCCGGTCAGATCCTTTTTATTTGCAACAGATTTTGCAGCAGCGACTCCCATCTTTCAGTATTTTTTGAAAGCAGGGAAGTTAAAGGAATTGAATAAAAACAAGCATGATTTTCGTCGGTGGGGAAATCACTTATGGATCAGCTTGTTTTATATCAGAATTTGAAATTCCAGGTAACAGCAGGCAACACGGGGAAGAGGGAAACCTGGCGGGCTTCCACTTTAAGGTCGCCATTGACCGGACTTCCTGACTGATCGAAATAGATGAAATACGGATTCAGCCGGCTGTATGCGTTATAGATACTGAATACCCAGTAGCTGCTGAGCTTGTGCTTTTTCTTCGGAACAGGTGTATACGTAGCAGAGAGGTCCATCCTGTGATAAGCTTTCATCCGGTACTGGTTGATCTTGCTGTACTCCTGGGTGAGCACCCCATTGATAACATAGAAACGTTCGGGTAAAGTGATGGCATTGCCTGTTCCGTAAACAAAGACGACCCCGAATTTCCATTTTTTCGATTGTTCATAATTACCGACCACTGAAATGTCATGGCGGCGGTCATATTTTGCAGGATAACGCTCCCCTCCATTCAGCTGCGCGAATTTGCGCCAGGTCCAGCTCAGTGTATAACCGATCCAACCCGTGAAACGTCCTCTCACTTTATTCAACAACAGTTCGGATCCGTAGCTCCATCCTTTTCCAAAAACGAATTCCGATTCGGGATCGGCGAGTGAAGGCGTATACCCCTCTTTGTATTCGATCTGATTCCGCATGTCCTTATAATACAGTTCCAGTGAAGTTTCCCAGGTATTGTCCTTGAAATTCCTGAACAAGCCTGCTGAATACAGCCAGCTGATCTGTGGTTTCACGATATAAGTACTGGGCACCCAGAGATCGGTGGGTAATGTCGTGCCCGCGTTACTGACCAGATGAATGAACTGAAGATTACGGGTAACCGCCGCTTTGATGGAGGTTTCATCATTGATCGCATAACGGATCGTGGCGCGGGGTTCCAGTCCGCCATATCCTTTCACCCGCTGAAAACCGATGTACACGGTACTGTCGAGCTTATTGCCGTTGGCATCACGGTTGAATTTGGTATAAGGTCCGATCTGTGTGAAATGGCTCCAGCGTAATCCGTAATTCAGTTTGATCTTCTCACTGATCTCCCAGTCGTCCTGGATATAGAAAGCCGCTTCAGCACCGTATTTCGTGCCTTCATTATTCGGCTTGAAGACCACTGAATCCTGTCTGCCGGTCACCACATTGGGGATGAAACGGTGATACGTGAACAATCCGCCGAATTTCAGTTTATGGTCCGGAAGCGGGTAATAATCGAAATCCGTTTTGATGCTTCCATCCCGGATACCGGAACTGAGGCCGATCTCGAAATTATCCTGTTTGGCATTGAAGCTGAATTTATAGTCGTTATACAACAGTGTGGTATTGGAGAACAAACGACGATTGAAAACGTGGTTCCAGCGCACGGTGGCGGTGGAATTGCCCCAGGGGATATTCGTTTTGAAAGAGCGCTTCGCGTTATTGAAGTCGAAAACATCACGCCCGAAATAACCGCTGATGAACAGACGGTCCTTCTCGGAAAACCGATAGTTCATTTTAGCGTTGAGATCGTAGAAATAATATCCGGAACCATAGAAACTGCTGGTCTTCTTGATAAAAGGACTGGCCAGGGCGTCGATATAGGTCCTGCGGCCGGACAGTATGAAAGAAGCTTTGTTCTTTTTCAAAGGTCCCTGAATGGAAAAACGGGAAGCGATGAGTCCGATACCGCCTTCAGTCTCGAATTTATTGATATTACCATCCTTCATGGTCACGTCCACCACGGAAGACAACCTGCCGCCATATTGCGCAGGCATGCCGCCTTTGATGAGAGACACATTCTTGATGGCGTCGGAATTGAAAACGGAAAAGAAACCAAAGAGGTGACCGGTATTATAGACCACGGCATCATCGAGCAGGATCAGGTTCTGGTCGGGCCCGCCACCGCGCACATAAAAACCGGCGTTGCCTTCACCTGCACTCTGGATACCAGGAAGGAGCTGCAGTGCTTTGAGCAGGTCCACTTCGCCCATAAAAGCCGGGATGCTGCGCACCTGGTTCATGGAGAGTTCGATCTTACCCATCTGGGCGTTCTTCACATTGGCGTCGCGGCGCTTGCTGTATACGACCACATCATTATTCAGGGCGGTCTTGGGTCTTAAATCAAAATTGTAAGACTGATCGCTATGCAGTTCAACCTGAACGGGTTTGCTGAAATAAGAAATATGGGATGCGCTGATCTGGTAATCACCTGCCTCGAGGGTGATGGAATAGAAACCGTACTGATTACTGGCAACTCCTCTTGTCTGGCCATTGACGATGATGGAGGCGCCCATGATGGATTCACCGGAGAGACTGTCCTTTACATAACCATTCAACGTGAATCTTCCGGCAGCGGCACGGCCTGACTGGGCAGGGTTTTGCTGGGAAAAGGCCGGAGCCATGAGAAGGATAAGGCAACACACTAAAACAACACGCATGCGATATTAACGATCAGGTGAGGATTTGGTTCTTAAGCCAGAAAGACTTTTGTCCCGGCAAAGATAATCGCCCTTCACGTGAACGCGTAATGCTTTATTTTTGCGGATTGTTAAAATTGAAGACATGACCGGGAACCGGTCGTATAAATAAGGAACAGAACATGTTAGCAGGATTACAGAATGTGACTTTTGAGTTTGGTGCCCGTGTATTACTGGAAGATGCCACCTGGCATATACAGCCGGGTGAGCGTATCGGGCTGATCGGATATAACGGAACCGGTAAATCCACCCTCCTTAAACTGTTGGTGGGTGAATACCTCCCTTCGGCAGGTACGGTAGAGAGAAGCCGCAGCACCACAATCGGGTACCTGCACCAGGACCTGCTGAGTTTTGATACCAATGATTCCATCCTGCAGGTGGCGATGAGTGCCTTTGAAAGGGTATTGCAGCTGGAAAAAGAGATCGAAGAACTGGGACATGAACTGGAGAAGACCGGCGATGAAAAGACCCTGCATGAATATTCAGACAAACTGCATGAATTAGAGACCCTGGGCGGATACACGATGCATCACCGTACGGAAGAGGTATTACAGGGACTGGGATTCGCGAATGCGGACCTGAATCGTCCTTATAAAGAATTCAGCGGAGGATGGCGGATGCGCGTACTGCTGGCCAAAATGATCCTGCAGCAGCCCGACCTTTTATTATTGGATGAACCGACGAACCACCTTGACCTTCCCTCTATCGAGTGGCTGGAGAAATACCTATTGCATTATCAGGGTTCGGTAGTGATCGTGAGCCACGATAAATACTTCCTGAACCGGATGGTGACGAAGATCGTGGAGGTGTACCAGCAACAGCTGCATATCTATACCGGCAATTATGATTATTACGAAAAGGAGAAGACGATCCGGATGGAAATGCAGCAGAAGGCATACGAGAATCAGCAGGACTATATCCGCCAGAACGAGCGGCTGGTAGAACGATTCAGGGCCAAGGCCAGTAAGGCCGCGATGGCGCAGAGCATCATGAAGAAGCTGGATAAACTGGAACGGATCGAAGAAGCTTCCATTGAAAGGCCGAATATCAAGATTAATTTCCGGGTGGATAAAACGCCGGGCAAGGTGCTGGTGGAACTGAGTAATGTATCCAAAGCATTCGGCGATAATGTGATCATCGAGAACAGTTCGGTGGAGATCGACCGGGGCGATAAGATCGCGCTGATCGGTGCGAACGGAAAAGGTAAATCGACCCTGCTTCGGATCATCGCGGGCGTGGAACAATTCTCACAGGGTGAGCGCAAATGGGGCCACAACGTAGAAGAGAGTTTTTACGCGCAGCACCAGCTGGAAGCCCTCAACGTCAACAATACCCTGCTGGATGAAATGAAGGAATGCGGCAGTCAGATGACGGAGCTGGAATTACGCGGACTGCTCGGATGCTTCTTATTCAGCGGAGATGATGCGGACAAGAAGATCCGGGTGCTGAGTGGTGGTGAGAAAGCGCGTGTGGCACTTGCGAAAGTAATTGTCAGCAAAGCCAATTTCCTGATGCTGGATGAGCCGACGAACCACCTGGACATGCATAGTTGCGACCTGCTGATCGATTCGCTGAATAAATATGAAGGCAGTATCATCCTGGTGAGTCACGACCGTTATTTCGTGGCCAAGACCGCCAATAAGATCTGGGAGATCGTGGATCACGAGATCAAGGAATTCAAAGGTGGTTATGAGGAATGGGTGGCGTGGAAGGAAAGGATGGCTAAAGCTAGTCGTGAGTCTTTAGCCGGTAGTCAGGAGTCGAAGAACAGTAAACAGAAGGCAGAAGGAAAGGGAGCAGGTAAAAGTGAAGAGGTAAAAGGTAACGTCCCCGCCCCTGCTAAAGCTACGGCGGACAAGCCAGCGGCCAATAACCAACAGCCAGTAGCCATCAACAAGGAACATAAGAAAGAACTCCAGAAACAACAGCGCATCTTCCAGCAATTGGAGGAAAAGATCGCGGGACTGAAGACGAAGAAGGATCAGCTGGAAAGATCATTGGCCGATCCGCAGACTTATTCGGATAAAACGAAATTCCTGGAGGCTGAGTCCGCATATAAAAAAGCAGAGTCTGAATTGAAACAACTGAATGCGGAATATGAGAAAGTGTTCGAGAAGATCATGAGTCTGGAAGGAGAATAGAAATACAAATGTTGAATTTTGAATGCTGAGTTTTGAGTTGGGGAAATATCCGTAACTTTTGTTCAAACCAGCGATCATGAAACCTTCTGCCCTGGCACTCATCCTGCCATCGTTC
>JAKPSI010000118.1 GCA_029555415.1 Bacteroidota bacterium
GTATCCAGTAAGATCATTGATTACGGTAAACCCATCATCCCGAACCTGGAACATCTCTGGGAAACCACTCCTGACGAAAATATTCAGGGACGGATCGAGATCCTGATCCACCGGTTGCATTACCGCGACCTGTCTGAAGAGTTCCGCCAGTGGAACGTTTCAGGCTATCATGACCTGATGCAGGGAGCGATCCTTACCGGTAAGTTCCAGTATCCGGAACTGGCAGCAGAAACTGTGATGCAGGAAGTGGAAAAAGTAAGAAGGAATATCTGGCTTGAACTCAATAACTACCTCACACCCCTTGAACAGGTCAAGATCGTTACCAGTATCCTGTATAGTTATTATGGATTAAGGGGCGCTGAAACCAATTACAAGGAACCTAATGAATTCCTGCCGCACAAGACGCTGGAGTCCAAACGCGGCAATCAGATCAGCAATGGCATCCTTTATCTCGCATTATGTGAAATGCTGGATATACCCGTCAGGGCGATCCATATCCCGAAGCAATTCATCATCGCTTACTTCAAACCCGGCTATTCGGATGAAATGATACCGGAGCCGCTGCATAAGATCGAATTCTACATCGACCCTAATTCCGGTGAAGTATTTTCCCAGCAAGATGTGGAGAGTTATTTCAAACGGATCGGTGCGGAACCCAACCCTACTTTCTTCAAGCCCAGGCAGAACAAACAGGTGATCCAGCAATTGCTGGAAGAGTTCGCCAAATGCTTTGATAATGAAAAAGAGAAGTACAAGCAGTTGGAACTGCTCGACCTCTCTCATTTATTGGATGAATAAGATCCTTTCCTGTAGCGTATTTCAGCCTTTATAAGACCATGCTGTAGCCGTCACGGTAATCCCTTTTCACGAACTGATTGGCTTCGTCAAAATTGGTCACCTTCATGTTCTTCGCATCCCACAGCAATTTCTTACGTCCGAGGTATTTGTCTTCCCAGCCTTTCAGTTTGGGATTGGTCATCAGGAAGCTGCGGATCGCCAGATTACCCATCAGGATGCTTTCTGTAAAGGGTCCTGCATATTCGAATGGAGAACTGGTCTCCCCTTTTCCATAACCGGCGATACAGGCATTGACCCACTGGATATAGTGACCTTCCGGAACCCTTTTGATGGTTTCTTTCGGAAGGGTCTTTTCCTTCATGAGTTTAGTAGGCAGCAGGCGCGGATTAGCACCATAACAATCCGCCAGCAGTTTACCTTTTGTACCAATGAACAGTACACCACCATCCCAGTTACCGAACGGTTCTTCCGGCAGCAGTTCATCAGGACGTTCAGGCAGCAATCCACCGTCATGCCATGATACTTTGATATTCCCTTTTCCATCTTTGCGGGGATAGTTCAGGTGAATGATGGATGCGGGCGGGCATGCGTCCTGATTCTGGCTGTCGTTCCACATTTCTTTCCATACCGTTGCCACACTGCATTCGGCTGAATCCGGATAATCGATCGGCAGGATGCGGTAGATCGGGTCCATGATATGACAGGCCATATCACCCAGTGCGCCGGTACCGAAGGCCCACCAGCCGCGCCAGTTGAAAGGAAGATAAGCGGGATTGTAATCGATGTATTTCGCAGGGCCGAGCCAGAGGTCCCAGTCCAGTTCTTTCGGAATATCGAATTTACCGGTGGGTGTTGCAACACCTTGTGGCCATACGGGACGGTTCGTCCATGCTTTGGCTTCTGTAACCTCGCCGATGATCCCGGAGTCGATCAGTTCTTTCGTACGGCGGACACCATCACCGGAACCACCCTGGTTACCCATTTGGGTCACCACTTTGTATTTCGCCGCT
>JAKPSI010000124.1 GCA_029555415.1 Bacteroidota bacterium
GCGGTTTGGCTTGAGTAAATATCTGATTAAGGAACGAGGAAGAGGAGGAGTAATTTTCCACAGATGGGAATAACCTATGAAAATGTTGAATTGTGAATGTTGAATGTTGAATTTTGAATTGATGTGGTGTTATGGATATTGCTATTACAAAAGAGGCATTCAGGTTCACAAGCCTCATTCAAAATTCAAATCTCAAAATTTCTTCGCCACCATCATCCAGTCCCACGGCCGCGGCTCTTTAAGCCACACTGGAGGTTTGCGGAATTCGGTGGTCCAGTCGTATTCGATCTTAGCGAAATGGAGATCACGGAAACCGGCTTGTGAGAACAGCAGTTCCAGTTCTTCGCGGAGGAAATGTTTGGTAGGCACATTATCGATGTCGGCATTCCCTTGACGTAATTGTTTCCATTTCTCCAAAGCCGCTGCAGGCTTGAGTTTTCGGTCAAGCAACGCGCGATCGATCTTCCATTGATGGCCAATGATGCCCGTGAGCATGGATGATTCCAGTGAAGGAACGGTGAGGATCAGGGTTCCGTTCTTCTTCACCACTTTGGATAATGCGGCAATGAATTTCTTTCTTTCGGGTAATGAAGAGGTCAGTAAGGCATTGATGCAGATCACTACATCGCAGGCGGGTAACGCGGGCAGTTTACCGGAGAAATTGGCCCGTTTGTATTCCACATTCTTCAGCAGGGGATATTTCTTTTCCGCGATCGAAAGGTTCTTGGCGGAGATATCTACCGCGATCACTTTTTTGAAAGCGGGAGAAAGAACGGGTAACCATTTGCCGATGGCGCAGCCCGCATCCATGACCGTCAGGTCAGGTGATGCCAGTTTGTGCAGTTCCGCACGGACCAGCGCCTTCTTGTCATTCTGCAACAGATCGAAGATCTCTTCGTCGTAGGAGGGCGCGATGCGTTCCCAGTATGAACGGTCCATAGCTGAATATTGGTGAATGATGGTTTAACCTTTCTTCTTTGGTGCCGCTTTTTTAGCAGCCGCTTTTTTGGCAGGCGCTTTACGGGCCGCTTTCTTCGCAGCGGGTTTCTTCGCCTTTGAGAACGCACCTGGTATTTCCGCTTCGATCCAGGTCTTTACCTGATCAACGGTCACATCTTTCAGGTCTTCCGCAGTGTACTTGGTATCGTCCGCTTTCCTTGGCATACGTACCATCTTTTTGCCGAATTTAATGATCGGACCCCAACGGGCGTTCTCTACGGAGATCTTCTCATCGGCCCAGCGGTGGATATAACGGTTCTCTTCTTTCTTCACTTTCGCATCGATCAGTTCATTCATTTCAGCCTGCGTGAGCAGTTCGAAATCGAAACGCCGGGGAACGTTGATGAACATACCGTCCCACTTGATATAAGGACCGAAACGGCCTTTGCCTTTGGTGATGGGCTTCTCATCATAAAGTCCCACCGGAGCATCCGCCACCTTCTTTTCATTGATCAGCGCAATGGCTTTATCAAGATCCACCGATGAAAGGTCCGTTCCTTTCGGGATGGAAATATATTCTTCACCCCATTTCACATAAGGACCAAAACGGCCCACATTCACGGAAATATCTTTTTCTTCGAATTGACCGAGCGTACCCTGGAGCTTGAACAGTTCCATGGCCTCATCGTAGGTGATGGTCTCAATGCTTTGTCCCGTGGGGATCTTGGCGAAACGCGGTTTCTCATCATCTTCCGCACTGCCGATCTGTACCATTGCACCATAGCGGCCCATTCTGGCCACAACGGGTTTACCACTTTCGGGATCCTTGCCCAGCTCACGCTCACCTTTGATGCGCTCCGCATTCTCGATCGTGTTCTCCACATCCTTTTTGAAAGGACTGTAGAAATCATCGATCATCTTGTTCCACTTCATCTTGCCTTCCGCCACTTCATCGAATTCTTCTTCGATGCGGGCCGTAAAGCCATAATCCATGATATCATCGAAGTACTGTTTCAGGAAGTCGGTCACCACCAACCCAAGGTCCGAAGGGAACAACTTGGATTTCTCAGCTCCGGTATTCTCCTGTTCCATTACTTTACTGACCTGATCTTTTTTCAGCAGGAACACACGGAAATCGCGTTTCACACCATCTTTATCACGTTTCTCCACATAACCTCTCTTCAGGATCGTGGAAATGGTGGGAGCATATGTGGAAGGACGGCCAATGCCGAGTTCCTCCAGTTTCTTGACCAGGGATGCTTCAGTATATCTGGGAAGGGAACGGCTGAAACGTTCAGTGGCCAGCATTTCGCGCAAGGGGAGGTCCTGACCTACCGTTAACGGAGGTAACATACCTTCCTGTGTTTCATCCGTGCTTTCTTCATCATCGTCCTTGTCTTCCCGGTATACTTTCAGGAAGCCATCGAATTTCAGTACTTCACCGGTGGCGCTGAGTTCTTCCTTATTGGTGGAGATCTCGATCTTAGCGGTCGTCTTTTCCAGTTCCGCATCGGCCATCTGCGAAGCCATGGTGCGTTTCCAGATCAGTTCATACAGCCGGTTCCAGTCATCTTCAGGAACCGTGGTGTTGTTCATGTATGTCGGGCGGATCGCTTCGTGCGCTTCCTGCGCGTTCTCGTTCTTGTTCTTGAATTTTCGGAATTGGTGATATTCATCCCCGTACATGCTTTTGACGGTGTTGGTGATATCTCCGAGCGCGGTATTGCTCAGGTTCACACTGTCGGTACGCATATAGGTGATATAACCGTTCTCGTATAATTTTTGTGCGATCAGCATGGTGCGGGAAACACCGTAACCGAGTTTGCGGGAGGCTTCCTGTTGTAAGGTGGAAGTGGTGAAAGGAGGGGCCGGAGATCTTTTACCGGGCTTCACCTGGATGTCCTTCACTTTATAATCAGCCCCGATACAGCTCTGCAGGAATTTCTCCGCATCTTCAGATGCACTGTATTTGCTGCCATCGGCGCTGAAAGGGATGGAACGACCGGAATTGTCGTTCGCGCTGAAATGGCCCTTGATATTAAAGGTGCTCTGCGGAATGAAGGCGTTGATCTCTCTTTCGCGTTCAGCGATGAGGCGTACGGCAACGGATTGTACCCGGCCTGCGCTCAGGTTATTCCGCATGCTCATTTTGCGCCAGAGGACGGGGCTGAGCTCAAAACCCACGATACGGTCGAGGATCCGGCGGGCCTGCTGGGCCATCACCAGGTTCATATCCAGAAAACGGGGAGATTCTACGGCTGCCTTGATCGCTGGTTTTGTAATTTCATGAAAGACAATCCTTTTGGTCGTTTTGGGATCCAGGCCCAATACCTCACATAAGTGCCAGCTGATGGCTTCACCCTCACGGTCCTCATCGGTCGCGAGCCATACTTCTTCAGATTTCTTGGCCAGTGAACGCAATTCCTTCACCACTTTTTCCTTATCCTCCGGAACGATATAGCGGGGCTCGAAATTCTTCTCCACGTCGATCCCCATACCCGCCTTTTCAAGGTCGCGGATATGGCCGAAACAACTCTTCACCTGGAAATCACTTCCGAGTATTTTTTCGATGGTTTTCGCTTTCGCAGGGCTCTCAACGATCAACAGATTTTTCGCCATGTTTACTCCTTATTATATAGTACAAAACCGCTTTTCAGCGGTCGCAAGGTAGAGCAAGAATAATAAATTTTTCAAGAAAGTTCTGTCCGCCTGTATTTAATACTGCTTATAAGACGCTGTTTTACTGTTCAAAAACGGCCTTATTAACGCATTTTAAGGAGGATTATATCACGCAGTTTTTCGGCCCATCTCTTATATTCCAGCGCCGAAGGGTGGAGACCATCCGAAGCAACAAGCGCCGGATTAGATAACGCTTCCCTTGTCCAGGGAGTAATATCTATGTAAAAACTTCCGGTAACTCTTGTAATATCTTTATTTACATTGTTATATGCGTCAATTTGACGGGCTATTTCATCCCGGTCACGGCCATTTGCGAACGGGGTGGCTCCCCAGTCCGGGATCGAGATCACTGCCACATGATCGGGCCGGTTACCGGCATATTTGACCGCTTTTTCAAGCAGTGCTTTGAATTCCGGTTTGTAGTCATCCACCGTCCGGCCGCGGTACTGATTATTGACACCGATCAGTAAAGTGACAAAATCATAGTTTTCACTAATGGGTTCGGACTGGTTGGCGGCAAGAATTCCGGATTCCAGCTCATCGGTCGTCCAGCCGGTCCGGGCAATGATGCGGGGTTTTGTGAAGTAATTCGCTGCCTGCAAAAGGGTGGCTGTCTGGTTGGGAAAATTCGCTTCCGGAGGAACGGATTCGCCAATGGTATAGGAATCACCCAGGGCCAGGAAACTGACCGGTTTGGGGGCATTAATATTTGTATCAGGGGTTGCGTTCATTGTTCGTTTATCGTTTTTTGAGCAAGCCGGGCTTACCGAAAATACCATGGCGATCGCAAAAAGGAGCTGTTTCATAAAAAATCAACAATTGACCGGTGCACTTTGTTGTCGCGGTAAATGCGACGATGCCCCAGTCCTTTAGTAATTACGAATTCCACATCCGGAAGGTTTTGGGCTTTGATGACAAGCGCGTCCTGCAGCGGAGTAATGTCATCGTCTTCGTCGTGAAACCAGCGTATCCGGGCACGGATATGCTTCAGGGCCCGGTTGATGGAGTACCAGTCGGGACTGACACCGCCATGCTGCACGATCGTCATATCAAAAAAAGGTCGCAGTGCCGGATCCAGTTGCAGGAAACGGAAGAATGAACCGATGGAGGAAGTGGTTTCCGTTGCCGGTGCAATGAAAACGGCCCGGAAATCGCGGGTATGGCTGATCTCTTCCAGTGCCAGTGCGAGCGCCAGGCCTCCGAACGAGTGTGATATGTATGACTGTACCGGGCCGAATTTTGTGTAAATGGTCTGGATCATTTTCTTATAAAGCGGAGCATTGATCTGCTTTCCGCCACTGCGGCCGTGTGCCGGTGCATCGAAAGCGATGACCTCATATCCTTTTTTAACGAGTGGTTTTACATAGCGGTCGAAATTGGTGACGGATGATTCAAAACCGTGGAGGAGGAGTACTTTATTTTCGGCCGGATGATTCCAGCGCCAGCCATGGAGGCGGATCCCGTCCAGTTCCAGTTCCAGCGTTTCAGCTTCTTTAAAAACAGGTGGCAGGGGTTTCACGGTTCGTTTCTGCGGGGTACAGAACAACCGGAATGCCCGTTCAGCCGCTTTCTTTTTGGAGACCAGTGAAAGAAGTTTGAATTTTGTCCTGATATAGCCCAGCGCGATACGTTGTGCGGTTGTCATAAAGAATAAAGATAAGTATGGAACTGGTAATCATCGGAACAGGAAATGCCGCGGCAGCGCTGGGCAGGAAGTTCGTCAGGGCCGGTCATCATATTGCACAGGTGGTGGGCCGGAACGCCAAAGCGGCCAGTGCGCTGGCCTATGAATGGCAAACGTTCTCCACCAATTATCAGGGACCGGTCACCCGCAAAGCCGATGTATACATAGTGGCCGTTTCCGATGATACGATCGATGAAGTTGCGGCCGGTTTACTGCTTCCGGGACGCATTGTGGCGCATACCTCGGCTGCTGTACCGAAAGAGATCCTCAAAGGGATCAGCGAGCATTACGGCGTTTTTTCTCCACAACAGGAATTTCGTTCAGGTGTGGCGGAACTTCCTGAAGTCCCCGTTTTTGTTGATGCGAGTGATGAGCAAACCAGATCCGTACTTGAAGTACTGGCACATTCCATCTCGGGCGGATAGGTTTGAATACCGACAGCTGTCTGCGGTTGAAATAAGTATGTTCCCCTCATTTTCCCGAACAAGTAAATGATTTGGGTGTTTTTAAGATACTTTTGCACCCGAAACGACGATAAAAATGTATACGATCCAATTCAATTTTGAGCAAAAAGACCTGCAGCCCCTGACCCTTGAAAAAGTGGAGGCTGGACAGACCCTGCTTGAGATCGCCCTGACGAACGATATCGAACTGCACCATAACTGTGGTGGCGTTTGTGCCTGCACGACCTGCCACCTGTATGTGGAGAAAGGAATGGAGTTCATTGATGAGCTGAGCGACCGGGAAGAGGACTTCATCGACCGCGCCGTGAGTCCGCGCCTCAATTCACGTCTCGGCTGTCAGTCATTGTTACTGGAAGGTGAGGGGAAGATCGAAGTTACGATCCCGGACCAGACGCAATTCCTTGGGGAATAGTCATTAGTCATTAGCCGATAGTCTGTAGTCCGTTCGAACCTTCATTAGTTACATTTTTTACTCATTGTATTTAACCCGCAACTCAAAACCCAAAACCCAAAAATATTCATGGCACATTTTGAACCTCCGATACACTGGAATGATTACGAAGACATCGCCCTGAAGTTGTATGAGCGTTTTGGGGATGATTTCAGTGAATCAAAGATCTACAGGCTGCGTTTTACGGACCTGCTGGAGTGGGTATTACAGATCTCTGGGTTCGTTGGTACCCGCGAAGAAAGCAATGAAGGCCATCTTGAAATGATCCAGAGCTCCTGGGTTTACGAATGGCGGGATAATCAGAAATAATTTCCCCAACTTTGTCAGACGGATCACTTGGCCCGTCCTAATTCCGACATATGAACGTTCTTGAGAAATTCGCCGGCATCAGTACATTCATCTTTGACATCGATGGAGTGCTGACCGACGGCACTGTATTGGTGCTTGACAATGGTCTGCAGGCACGCCGCATGCATATCAAAGATGGTTTTGCATTGCAGCTGGCGCAAAAGAGCGGGTACAGGGTATTGGTCGTTTCCGGCGGGCATTCACCGCAGGTACAGCAGCGACTGGAAAAACTCGGTATCACCGATGTTCATATGTCCGTTCTCAATAAAAAAGAATTCATCCTCAATTATACGGCGGCCAACAACCTCACCCAACAGGAATTGTTATTCATGGGAGATGACCTGCCTGATCTGCAGGCCATGTCGGTCGTAGGCCTCGCTACATGTCCCGCAGACGCTGTTCCCGAGATCCTACAGGCAGTACACTATATCTCACCGCTCAATGGCGGCTTTGCCTGTGTCAGGGACGTGATCGAGAAAGTGATGAAATTGCACGGGAAGTGGGGGTTTATGGAAGACGTTGCGTCGAAATAATGGAGAATGGATAATGGAGAACGGAGAATAAGTGAAGCCTGGTTGACTTTTGAAAACAGATGAAAATAATTGGCCATAGCAACTCAGTTACTTAAAGAAATATTAGAATAACAATAAGAAATAAGGTTTATAAACTGATCTAATAGTTGAATGGATTCAACCATTATCATTTATCCATTCTCCATTATCAATTAAATATGCGTCTAATCACCGGTTTCCTCAAACTCGTCAGGCTTCCCAACCTGATCTTCATTGCGCTGACGCAGGTGCTGTTCCAGTATTGTATTTTTCGCCCTTTATATAATGGAGGTGTTTTGGTGGATGATGACCGTCATTTCATTTTCCTCATGCTGGCATCTGTACTGATCGCCGCAGCGGGTTATGTGATCAATGATTATTTCGATATCAATATCGATGAGGTCAATAAGCCGGAGCGGATGGTCGTGGATAAGGTCATCAGCCGCAGATGGGCCATCGCCTGGCATTTCATGCTGAGCTTCAGCGGGCTCGTCCTTACCTTTTTCGCACTCGGCTCTTTCCGCGATAAATGGTACCTGCTGCTGGCCAATGTGTTTTGTGTGAATCTGCTCTGGTTCTATTCCACCAACTTCAAAAAGAGTCTGCTCACCGGTAATATCGTCATCTCCCTGCTTACCGCGTGGACCATCCTGATCATTTTCTTTTCTAAGGTCACCTGGCATGACGCGCTGGGCGGTTCATTCACGAATCAGCATAAGTTCTTCCGCCTGGCACTGGTGTATGCCGGATTCGCATTCATCATCTCCCTGATCCGCGAAGCCATCAAGGATATGGAGGATATGGCGGGTGATACCCGTTACGGATGCCGTACCATGCCGATCGTTTGGGGTGTGAATGCAGCCAAAGTATATACCGCGGTATGGATCGTTATCCTCATCGCCTCCCTGGCCGCGATCCAGGTGTATAGTCTTCAGTTCCGCTGGTGGTGGCCGGTATTGTTCAGTATCATACTGATCATTGTCCCGCTTGTTTATATCCTGTTCAGTCTGCGCAAAGCCACGGTGCAGGCTGATTTCCACAGACTGAGTTCGCAAACCAAACTGGTCATGCTGACCGGCATCCTTTCGATGGCTTTCTTCTATTTTTATTTATGAGAACGATCATCCTCGCCTCCCAATCTCCGCGCCGGAAACAATTACTGGAATGGGCCGAAGTGCCTTTTCGTATCGAAGTAGCAGCAACCGATGAAGATTTTCCGCCCGGTCTTCCGCCGGAAGAAGTAGCGATCCACATCGCCCGCAATAAAGCCCTGGCCGTGCAGCAACGAGTGGATCCCGGAGAGATCATCGTGGCCGCGGATACGATCGTTGTACTCAATAATAATATCATCGGAAAACCTGTGCACCGCGAAGAAGCGATCACGATCCTCATGGCATTGTCGGGTGAGAAACACCGCGTGATCACAGGCGTCGTTATCATGAAAGATGATAAAGAAACCGCATTTGCGGATGTGACGGAAGTACAGTTCCATGACCTGACCGAAGCACAGATCACTTTTTACGTGGATAAATACAAGCCTTACGATAAAGCCGGTGCCTATGCCATCCAGGAATGGATCGGCGTGGTAGGCATCCGGTCTGTGAATGGCGATTTTTATAATGTAATGGGTCTGCCGGTGAGTCGGGTGGTCAGATCCCTTGCGTCTTTTTCCTGAACCTTCTGTTTTTTTTCCCTGAACATTCCGTGAAAGCAACAGTCCGGAAGCATGTTGCCTGAACGATCTTTCATGCATAGCCCACATCATGAATGAACAACTATTCCAGTTCATCTGGCGATTCCGGTATTTCAATGCTGCTGCGTTAACAACGATCCAGGGCGATGCCGTTGACGTGATCGAAACCGGTATACTCAATACACATCAGGGACCTGATTTCAGTAACGCGCGTATCCGCATAGGGCAGACCGTTTGGGCAGGATCGGTTGAACTCCACATCAGGAGTTCCGACTGGAACAAGCACGGGCATCAGACGGACCATCATTATGACCGGGTGATCCTGCATGTGGTATGGGAGCATGATTCCGGACCGGAACATATGCCGGTACTTGAACTCAGGGATCGTGTACCCAGGTTCCTGCTGGAACGCTACCGGAACCTGCATCTTGAGGGGCCATTCATTCCCTGCGGCAATATGATCACGGATGTGCCTGCTTTGCAATGGCAGGGATGGACTGACAGTTTGCTGGCCACCAGACTGGAAAGAAAAGCGGCTGAGATATTCAGCATGCTTGATACGAATAAAGTTCATTGGGAAGAGGTCAGCTGGTGGATGATCGCCAGGAATTTCGGTGCCCGGGTGAATATCGCCTGCTTTGAGGCAATGGCCAGGTCCATTCCGTTTTCGATCCTCAGCAAACACCGTTCACAGGTCATACAACTGGAAGCGATACTGATGGGGCAGGCAGGTCTTTTGAATGGATCTTTCAAAGAAGATTATCCGGTCATGTTGCAGAAAGAACACCGCTTCTGGCAACAGAAATACCGGTTAAGTAAACCGGTCTTGTCACCCTTATTCCTTCGTATGCGGCCTGATAACTTCCCGACCATCCGGCTGGCACAATTAGCGGCCCTGCTGCAACAAACGCCAAGATTATTCGACCGTATAAGAGAATGTACGGATCACCGGCAAATACTGCAATGGCTGGACCTGCAGGCCAATGATTACTGGCATTATCATTACCGGTTCGATGAACTATCGGCATTCCGGATCAAAAAAACGGGGTTGGCGATGGGAGAGAACATCATCATCAATACGATCACACCATTACTGTTCGCATGGGGCGTGTATCACAAAGAACGATCCGCTAAAGAAAAAGCATTGCAATTACTGTCAAGTTGCAGGGGAGAGGAAAACAAGATCATCAGGGGATTCAGGGAGCTGGGTATCCGGACTGGAACCGCATTCGACTCGCAGGCCTTACTGGAATTGTACAATGAATTTTGTATGAAAAAGAATTGCCTTTCCTGTACGGCCGGAAACTATTTGCTGGGTCATCAGTAATGTTCGTATTCAACGCCACCGCCGTCAGCCAGGCCATCCGGGTAAAATTCCAGCGTGGATCCCTGCCTGATAATGGCCAGATCAGTATTCCGGGTCACATCTTTATATACCCATCCTTTTGTATTGGTGGTTGCAAGGACCTTTGAATAAACCTTCCATTTTCCTTCAGATTTCAGGGTGTCGTTATGGAATTCCTGATAGCGATGGTCGCTGTTAATTTTCAGTAAATAGGTTTCAGTGGCAGGAATGATCTGCACAGGACCCCACCCGGAATAGATTTTCGTCATCTTCCAGTTACCAATGACCAGATCTTCACCTTCTTTGTTCTTATTACAGGCAGTGAACAGGAGTAGGGTCAGCGTTAAAAAAATGAGTGATTTTTTCATGCCGGGTTTTAATATCAGACAACCTGTAAGCTTATTCCGCTGCCGCAGGCGTCCATTTGCCCCAGTCGTAGGTCACTTCGATATCGGGATGGATACTGTACCAAACGGGGCAGGTTTCGGCAGTCCGGCGCATGATGATCCGGGTCTTTTCATCCAGTTCCAGGAGGTTATCCGGGATCTCAAAGGTCAGGCCAATGCCACCTACGCGGCGGGGCTCGGCTTTCATGGTTTTGAGGACGCTTACTTTCAGGCCGTCAAGGTCAAAACCCATGGAACGGGCCTTGATACCCATGACGGTGAGCATGCAGGTTCCCAGACTGGTGGCCATCAGGTCGGTAGGGGAAAAACGTTCGCCTTTTCCATTATTGTCTACCGGAGCGTCGGTTTCAAACGAGTTTCCGCTTTGCAAATGGGTGCAGGTCGTACGCAACCCGCCGTTATAAACTACTGTAGAGGTCATTACCAATTTTTGCCCTAAATTTACGTTTAAAGAAATTAAACAGACTCCCGTGAAGAAAATAAGCCTTATCAGTCTTTTCATTCTGTCTTGTTTCATCAGCATGGCTCAGGCAGACCCCGCAAAAAAACCGGAGAGTAAAGCGGATAAAAAAGAGGCCAAAAGGCAGCACATCAATGCCATGATCCGTCAGGCGGAGGAAGGGGTACTGGTATTTTCCAAACAAAGCATTTTCGGACTGCAAATGCGCAGCAACGGATACGGTGGTTTCTTCGAATTCGGTAAAATGAAGACCAACCGCAAGACCAGTATCTACAGACTTGATATCACTGAGATCAAAAGTCTCAAAGAAGATAAATTACCCAGTGGCGGTTCATTCTTTGGTAATCCATACATCTACGGCAAACAGAATTATTTCTATCCGGTCACGCTCGGCGTAGGTCAGCAATACATCCTGGGGCAGAAAGGCAACAAGAACGGCGTAGCGATCTCCGCGGTTTACAATGCCGGGTTATCGCTTGGTTTATTGCGTCCTTATTATCTTGAAGTATTTGACCAGAGCAGTGGGGAGACGAAGACCATCAAGTATTCCAAAGCAGACAGCTCTCTGTTCCTCGGTAATACGATCATTGGCGGCGGAGGTTTGGGCAAAGGCTGGAAAGAGATCAAAATGAAGCCCGGTGTCTTCGCCAAGACCGCCCTTCGCTTCGATTATGGCAGATTCAATGAAATGGTTTCCGGTATCGAGATCGGCATCAGTGCCGAATATTATATGTCGAAGATTCCCATTCTGCTGAAACAGAACGACAAACAACTCTTCATTCAGACCTATATTTCCCTCATTTTCGGAAGACGGAAATAAGGGATCTGCGCTTTTACAGTTCTGCAGAATTTCAGAATTCCCGCTTAAATTTGCCGGATGGCTGATCAACCCGTTGTTACAGAACCGACCCGGCTCAAAAAGCCCTCCTGGCTGCGTGTGAAACTCCCTATTGGCGAGAGTTATAAGCATGTGAGGAACCTGGTCGACAGTCATAAACTCCATACTATTTGCGAGAGCGGCAATTGCCCCAATATGGGTGAATGCTGGGGCGAAGGAACAGCCACGTTCATGATCCTGGGTAATACCTGTACCCGGAGTTGTGGTTTTTGTGCTGTAGCGACCGGCAGGCCTGATCCGGTGGATTGGGATGAGCCGCAGCGTGTCGCGGAAGCCATACACCTGATGAAAGTGAAACATGCGGTGATCACGTCTGTAGACCGTGATGAGATCCCGGATGGCGGATCCATCATCTGGCAGAATACCATCAGGGCAGTGAAGGCTTTGAATCCTGAAACCACACTTGAAACGCTGATCCCTGATTTCAAAGGCAAGAAAGAAGACATTCAGCGCGTCATTGATGCCGCGCCGGAAGTGGTGAGTCATAATATCGAGACCGTGGAAAGGCTGACCCGTCAGGTGCGTATCCAGGCGAAATACTGGAGAAGTATGGAAGTGATCAGGATCCTGAAAGAAGGTGGTCGCAGAACGAAAAGCGGTATCATGCTGGGACTGGGAGAAACGAAGGAAGAAGTGGTACAGACCATGACCGATCTGGCGAACAGCGGTTGTGATGTGATCACGATCGGACAATACCTGCAACCAACGGCCAAACATCTGCCAGTACAACGTTTTGTTCATCCGGATGAATTCGCAGCTTACAGGAATATCGGTTATGAACTCGGACTGGACTATGTGGAAAGCGGTCCGCTGGTCAGGTCTTCCTATCATAGCGAAAGACATGTCATTCCCGGACTCGGCAGAAAAGAGTGGGAAATGAACCGTTCATGATCCTTTCCTGCCTGAATTGGCTGAATAGATTGTAAATTGCCTTCCATTTCAATTCAATGAACATGAACAGGCTCCGTGGTTTTCTGGTTTTCATTTCCTGCCTGTTCCTCTTGCCTGTATTTTCCCAAACGAATACTTATATCCTGAATGGTTCCGCTACACAGAATACCTGTAACTGTTATACGCTGACCCCGGCCGCAAATTTCAATGGTGGTTCGGTGTGGAACGCCAATAAGATCAGTCTCAATAATCCATTTGATTTCGTTTTCAACGTATTTCCGGGATGTACGGATGCCAATGGAGCTGATGGCATCGTATTCATTTTGCAGCCGCTCAGTACCAGTATTGGTGTAAGTGGTGGTGGACTGGGCTTTCAGGGCATCGTTCCTTCGATCGGGATCGCGCTGGATACCTGGCAGAATGCACAGGATAATGACCCTGTTTATGATCACATCAGCATTCAGTCGAACGGGAATATCAATCATACCAACGATCTGGCAGGCCCGATCCAGGCTTCGTCCACCAGTGATAACATTGAAGACTGCCAGTGGCATACTTTCCGCATCAGCTGGGACCCCGTAACACATTTACTGCGTACATATTTTGACGGCGTTTTCAGGCTGGAGAAAACGATCGACCTGGTAACAACGGTTTTTGGTAATGATCCGCTGGTGTACTGGGGCTTCAGTGCCGCGACCGGCGGATCGAATAACCTGCAGCAGTTCTGTACAGCATTGAATCCGGGTTTCAGCAGCGTTTCTTCCACCAATACTTTTTGCATCGGCAGTACAGTCACGTTCACGAATACGTCCCAGTCGTTTGCTCCGGTCGCTTCTTTTTACTGGGATTTCGGTGACGGGACTTTCAGCAATGCGGCCAATCCGCCTCCGCATAACTATGCGGTGATCGGAAATTATGAAGTGAAACTCGTCATTACAGCTTTCGATGGTTGTATCAGTGATACGTTGCGTAAAATGGTGGCCGCCGGTGATTTCCCCATTGCTGATTTCAAAGTAGTGGATACCTGTGCTTCACTGGCACCGCGTATCAGTGATCTCTCTACCGTTTCAGTCGGTACCGTGAGTCAATGGGCCTGGAAACTGGATGGGGCGAATATCTCTGCGTCCCAGTTTCCGCAATTGACAGGTATTCCGGCAGGGCCGCACCAGTTACAGCTGATCGCAACCAGTAATAATGGCTGTGCATCCGCGCCGGTAACGAAAAACTTTACGATGAAACCGGTTCCGGTACTGTCCGCAGTAGTTCCGAACGGTTGTGTCAATGTGCCTTTATCCTTTCAGGCACAACAAACCGATAATCAGACCACCATCAGTTCCTGGAACTGGCAATACGGAGATGGCCAGTCAGCCAGTATCCCGGTCAGTTCACATACATTCAATACGACCGGCAATTATACCGCGTTACTTTCCGCAACATCCACTAATGGTTGTGTGACGCCGGTCATGAGTTTTCCTTTCCATATCGGTCAGATATTTCCGAATGCCGGGAATGATACACTGGTGATCCAGAATGTACCTTTTACGTTGAAAGGCACGGGAGGAGGACAATACAGCTGGTCGCCATCAACAGGCCTAAATGATCCGCAGATCGCCAATCCGGTGGCCACACTGAATGATGATATCACGTACACGCTCACTGTTACATCGGCTGACGGATGTTCCGCGACTGACGAAGTGAATATCACCGTATTCAAAGGTTCAGCGATCTTTGTCCCGACCGGATTCACACCCAATAATGATGGATTGAATGACCGCCTGAAACCCTATTATGTGGGGATCAAAGAAGTCAGTTATTTTCGCGTCTATAACAGATGGGGTCAGCTTGTTTTTTCTACCAGCAGCCTGCAAGGCGCATGGGATGGCTATTTCAAGGGATCCGTGCAGGCGGGGGATACCTTTATCTGGACACTGAAAGCGACCGATTTCGCGGGGAAAGTATATGATATGAAAGGCAGTACAACGATCATCAGATAAACGATTCTTCTCATGAAATACATCATGCCTTTATTGCTGCTGATCACATTCAGCTGCCAGGCACAACTCAAATGGACGAATGTCGATGAACAGTTCGCGCCGTTACCTGCATCCATGCATGTATATAAAACCACGGATTCCCTGGGTGGTAAACCCAATATCGCTTATTATGCGGTCGCGGACCTGAAGGATAAAGCGCTTCAGTTCCTTGCCGATACGTCACATGACCGCAGACTGACACCCACCGCTTTTTATGAAAAGAACGGGAAGCCGCTGCTGGTGGTCAATTGCACCTTCTTTTCTTTTGAGACCAACCGAAGCCTGAATACAGTGATCAAAGACGGAGAATTGGTCGCTTTCAATCAGCATACGGTCTATGGCCGCGGTAAGGATACGTTCACATATCGTCATGCGCTGACCAGCGCCATCGGGATCAGTAAAAAAAGGGAAGCGGATATAGCCTGGTTATATACAGATTCAGTTCATAAATATCCTTTCGCATTTGAAAAGGATCCGATCGTTAAAAAAGATTCGAACATATATACCGGCATCTATCTTTTCGCACCCCGGCTTTTGCACGCACCCACCCATGCCAAACGATACGGGATCGTTGAACGATGGAAAATGGAAACGGCAGTAGGAGGCGGGCCTGTACTGTTGCAGGATGGAAAGATCCGCGTCACGAATAACGAAGAACTGAAATTCGCCGGCAAAGCCATTGATGACCGTCACCCGCGAACGGCGATGGGCTACACGAAAGATCATAAACTGATCGTCCTGATGATCCAGGGCCGCTTCCCGGGCATCGCTGAAGGGGCGACCCTGACACAGGAAGCGGAGATCTTCCGCGATCTGGGCTGTGTGGAAGCCCTGAACCTCGATGGCGGCGGCAGCAGCTGTATGCTCATCAACGGCAAACCCACGATCAAAGTGTCTGATGCGGCGGGCCAAAGGCCGGTACCGGCGGTTTTTATAATAAAATAAGTTGCTGGTTTCTGGCGGTTGGCTACTGGGGTGTTCTAAGAAACATATTATCATTTATCCATTTTCCATTCTCCATTATTCATCTTGATTTTGCTCAGGTTAAACACCTGCATCGCCTGATCACGATCATAAAGCGCTGGTAACAAAAGTTACACTACGGTCAGCTGCGATTGTTTCTCTTTACAGTACAATCACAGCGTATGAAATATGTCATCATCGGGGCGGTAGCAGGAGGAGCCAGTACAGCAGCAAGACTCAGAAGACTGGATGAGAAAGCCAGTATCGTCATCTTCGAAAAAGGAGAATACATCTCTTACGCGAATTGCGGCTTACCTTATTATATCGGTGATGTGATCAAAGACCGCAATAAACTGTTCGTGCAAACAGCCATATCATTCCGGAACCGTTTCAATATCGATGTCAGGATCTCCACAGAAGTAACGGCCATTGACACGGCTTCGAAAACGATCACTGCAAAGAATCTGCTCACCGGTGAAACGTATACGGAAACTTATGATAAACTGGTTTTATCTCCGGGAGCGGATCCCATTCGCCCTCCTTTACCCGGTATTCAAACACCCGGCATTTTCACATTGCGAAATGTGACCGATACCGATCTGATCAGGAATTATGTGATGGCCCGGAAATCCGGAAAAGCTGTGGTCGTAGGCGGCGGTTTCATCGGGCTGGAGATGGCAGAAAATTTACATGCACTCGGACTGGATGTGAGTATCATAGAAATGGGTAACCAGGTCATGGCTCCCGTTGACTTCCCCATTGCAGCCCTGGTACAACAGCACATCCGTTCAAAAGGAGTTGACCTTCGTTTAAAGACCTCCGTCAGTGGCTTTGAAGACAATAATGGCAGGATCAATGTTCTGCTGAGTGACGGTACTTCCATCATTTCGGACGTCGTGATCCTTTCGATCGGAGTCAGGCCTGATACCAGACTGGCTACCATGGCCGGACTGGATCTCGGAGCTGCAAAGGGTATCAAAGTAAATGAATACCTGCAGACCTCAGATCCGGATGTATATGCCGTGGGCGACGCGATCGAATTCAGGAATCCGATCACGGGACAATCCATGAACACCTATCTGGCAGGCCCCGCCAACAAACAGGGCAGGATCTGCGCCAACAATATCGTACTCGGCAACAAGCAAAAGTATAACGGGGCCATCAATACCGCGATCGTCAAGGTTTTTGATATGACCGTTGCCACAGCGGGAACCGCTTCCAAACATTTAAAAACAGCTCAGATCCCGCATATCGTTTCCACCAATCATGCCGGTTCCCATGCCGGATATTATCCCGGAGCAAGGTCCATGGCCATTCAGATCGCATTTACACCGGAAGAGGGACGTTTACTGAGCGCTCAGATCGCGGGATATGACGGAGTGGATAAAAGGATCGACATCATTTCTTCCTTCATTCAGCAAGGCCTTACGATCTATGACCTTGCGCAATTCGAACATGCTTACGCACCTCCTTATTCATCCGCAAAAGACCCGGTGAATATGGCCGGATTCATAGCAGATAATATCCTTTCCGGAAGACTGAAAGTGTTTTATCAGGAAGATGTGAGTACATTGGAAACAGGCAGTATGCTGCTGGATGTCCGTACCGTAAAGGAATTTGAAGCCGGACATATTGATAGCGCCATCAATATTCCTGTGGATGAGATCCGGAGCAGGATGGGAGAGATCCCTCATGATAAAAAGATCTATATCTATTGCGAAGCCGGCCTGCGTGGCTATCTGGCACACCGTATCCTGCGTCAGGAAGGTTGGGACGAAGTATATAATCTGTCTGGAGGCTACATTACATGGCACGCATGCGACTTAGAAAGAAAATTCTGAATGTTGAATTTTGAATTTTAAATGAAAAAACCTGAAACATTTTCGTATTAATTAAAATACTGAAATGATTCAGGCTTAAAATAATTCAAAATTCAAAATTCAAAATTTCCTTAATCCCATACGAGCGCACTTGCTCCCAGTATCGCCGCATCCGCTTCTTTCAATTCACTGTACATCAACTTCACTTTGTTCTTGAATACCTGGATCAGATTTTCTTCCATCGCTTTGCGGGTCGGGTTCATGATCAGGTCGCCGGCCTTGGTGAGTCCACCGAACAGCACGATCGCCTCAGGTGAGGAGAACATCACGAAATTGGCGAGTGCTTCACCCAGGATCTGACCTGTGAAATCGAATATTTCATTAGCGATCTTATCGCCTTTAATAGCGCATTCATAAACCGTCTGGCTCGTCAGGTCATTGATCGCGAAATCACGCAGGAGACTCTCCGTATCTTCATTCTCTGCCAGTAATTCCAATGCAGTGTCTCGTACACCGGTTGCTGAGGCATAGGTTTCCAGTGAGCCTTTTGCACCGGTGCCTTTGTGCAAACGTCCACCCGGACGGATGATCGTATGTCCCAGTTCACCGGCAAAACCGTCGTGTCCCAGTACGATCTTGCCATCCACCACGATACCACTGCCTACACCGGTACCCAATGTGATGGTGATGAAATCCTTCATGTCCTGCGCACAACCGTATTTCATTTCGCCCATAGCCGCTGCATTGGCGTCATTAGTGAGCTTTACGGGCAGACCGAATTTCTCAGACATCATTTTCGCGATGGGGATGATGCCTTTCCATTGGAGGTTCGCGGCATATTCGATATTACCGGTATAGAAGTTCCCGTTGGGTGCTCCCATGCCGATACCAGCGAATTGAGATACTCCGCCGGCCCTTTCGATCATGGGCATCAGTTTGGAATAGATGTCTTCAATGAAATCAGCAACCTGGGTATGCGCATTGGTCAATACACGATCCTGTTCAATGATCTCTCCTGACCTGTTCACTACACCAAATTTGGTATTGGTGCCACCGATATCGATACCACCGACGAATTTTTTAGAAGAATTTGACATAAGCAATAGTTTGAAAAAGCCCCGTAGTGTTAAACTACGGGGCTATAAATATACGAATGAATTAAATCCATATTAGTGACCGCCGCTCACTTCTGCATCATAATCCACACCCTGACGTTTCAGGATGCCTTTTACGATGAATGCGAAGAAGGCGAGGTATGCGAAACAGGCTACCGCGATAAGGAATGACTGGTGAATACCGATGATATCAGCCAGTTTGCCCTGTACGGGAGGGATGATGGAACCACCCAGGATCATCATGATCAGGAATGCAGAACCCTGAGATGTGTATTTGCCCAGTCCCGCGATGGATAACGCGAAGATGGAAGGCCACATGATGGAGCAGGCGAGACCACCACTCAGGAACGCGTAGATCGCGACCTTTCCGGTGGTCATGGTGCCGATCAGCATCGCGGCCACACCAAAGAGACTGAAGATAAGCAGGGTTCTTACCGGTTTGTTATTGCTCAGAACGAAAGCGATGATCTGTAAAACAACACAGATCACGTACCAGTACAGGATCTCGATATCATGGCCGGCCATTTTGGTCAGCAAGAGTACGATGCCGAATGCGACCAGCGGTACAACGAATGTGAGTATTTTCTTGGTCTGATCGGTCATGTTGAAAGCTCCGATGGCACCGGCCCAACGGCCGATCATCAGGCTGCCCCAGTACATCGCGATGAAAGGAGCGATCTCGGACGATTTATATCCCCCGAATTCCTTCTGACTCAGCAGGGAACCCAGGTTACTGCCGATCGCCACTTCCACACCCACATATACGAAGATCGCCAGCATACCGTATACCAGCTGCGGATACTGCATCGCACCCCATCCTTCTTTTTTCTTGGAAGCGATGGTACTGACCAGCGGGAGACCCACTGCGATCACGGCCAGTGCTACGATCAGCCAGGTCAGACGTTTCTTCTCAAGCGGTTGCTTGATCGCGTCGATCTCGGCTGATTTATCCTTGAATGTTTCCTTGATGGATTCGATCTGCGCATATACTGCTTCACGGGCAGGTCCTTTTTCAACTTTAAGTGCCTCGCATTCCAGCTGACTGATCTGATCTTTCTCTTTTGAAATAGTGGATTCGATCTGTTCGATCTGCTTCACACCTTCAGAACGGTAGCTTGAAAATACAGGAACGAAAACGATGATCAGTAAACCTGTGATGATCAGCATCGCGCTCAGCGCTTTACCTGCTTTCTCAGGTACTTCGGTATTGATGCCGGAAGGCACTTTCTTGCTGAATCCGAACAGGGCAGCCGCCGCGATGAACAGGATACCTACGAAAGTATACAGCCATATCACCTTGCTCAGTGGCAGGTGCTGTACTTCATAATCACAAACGGAACGGGCACTGCCGAACAATGCGATCGCTACTACCAGGGGGCCGATCGTTGTTCCGAATGAATTCACACCACCACCCAGGTTCACACGGGTATTACCGGTGGAAGGATCTCCCAGCGTAATGGCGAAAGGCTGTGCAGCCGTTTGCTGCAGAGAGAAACCGAGGGCAACAATGAACAATCCGAGCAACATGCCGGTAAAGCTGTTACCATTTACAGCCAGGATCATGGCCGCTGCGCCAAGGGCGGAGAAAAGCAGACCATATATAATGCTCTTTTTATAACCCCATTTACCTACCAGGTCCTTGCCTCCGAAGATCCCGTATGCGAAAAGGATCAGGGCGCCGACATAATACGCCAGATAAAAGGCGAAGTCGATCAGCTGGCTCTGGAACTGATCCAGATGGAAATAGTTCTTACAGAAGGGAATGAAAATACTGTTTCCGGCAGCGATGAAGCCCCAGAAGAAGAAAACGGTGATCAGAGTACTTAACGCGCCGTAATTAGTTGGTTGCTTGGCATGTTGGTTCATATCAATCGTTGTTGTTTTATGAAATAAAGAGTGCTGAAAGTAAAACAAATTTCGCTTGCATTAAAAAGATTATCAGCGAAATCGGGATTTGTTGACAGCTTGTACAAAAAAAGCCTTTCCGGGTTTAAGGGACGGCGGATCCGGGTACGAACAGGCGTTATTATTTTTTCATATCCGGCGAACACTATCTTCAAAAATCCCTTAATTTGAAACCCAATCCCTTTAATCTTATTTCATGGAGATCATACACGTTGCAGCAGAATGTTACCCGGTCGCAAAAGCCGGAGGCCTCGGAGATGTTGTGGGCGCCCTGCCCAAATACCAGAACCAGCTTGGCGAAGTTGCAAAAGTGGTCATGCCCATGTACCGCACCAAATTCCTGTATGATAATGAATGGGAGCTGGTGCATGAAGGCGGACAATACCTCGGCCCGCAGTTCTTCCATTATAGTGTGATCCGGGAAAAGACCAATAAACTCGGCTTCGATCTTTTTCTGGTGGATGTGAACGGCCTCCTCGACCGTGAAAAGATATATGGCTATTCAGATGACACCGAACGCTTCATCGCCTTCCAGGTGGCTGTTTGCGACTGGATCAACCAGTGGACCAGTCTTCCGGATGTCATCCACTGCCATGATCATCATACCGGCCTGATCCCTTTCATGGCCAGGTATTGCTATGCGTTCCGCGACAGGCTGGGTGGGATACCTTCCGTACTGACGGTGCATAATGCGCAGTACCAGGGCGACATGGACTGGGGTAAAAGCTATCTGATACCGGCATATGATGAATGGAAGTCCGGCATGCTCGAATGGAATAACCGCATCAATCCGCTGGCATCCGCAGTTAAATGTGTTTCAAAAGTGACCACCGTAAGTAATAGTTACCTCGAAGAGATGCGCCATGCCGCCAACGGACTCGAAAATCTCTTTGAATACGAAAAGGGAAAATGCTCGGGTATCCTGAATGGCATCGATAACCAGTTGTGGGATCCTGCAACCGACCCCATGCTGGCAAAGAATTTCGATGCCGAAACCTTTGAAAAAGGAAAACGGAAGAATAAGAAACAGCTTTGCGAACAATTCGGACTCGATCCCGAAAAACCACTGATCACCTTCATCGGCCGGTTAGTAGGTGAGAAAGCAGCGGATCTTTTGCCGGAAGCCATCAGCCAATCCATTTACCAGCACCATGGTCATGTCAGTTTCCTTGTTCTTGGTTCCGGTGATCCGGAAGTGGAGGGCAGGCTCGATCAGCTCAAATATCAGTTCGGCGGCTATTTCAATGTTTATATCGGTTACAGTGAAGCACTAAGTCATATGTTGTATGCCGGGGCCGACTTCCTGCTCATGCCCAGTCGTGTCGAGCCCTGTGGCCTCAATCAGCTCTATGCATTACGTTATGGCACGGTTCCTATGGTGCGCAGCACCGGTGGATTGAAAGATACCGTCACGGATTTCGGCGACTGGCAGGGCATCGGTATCCGCTTCAATGAAGCCAGCGTCTGGGATATCACCTATTCCGTCGGCCGCGCCCTCGATCTCTACAACAACAAAAAAGACCTCTTCAACTGGATGCGCGGCTTCATGATGAAGATCGATCACTCGTGGGAAAATGCGGCGGAACGGTATATTCAATTATATCGAACGGCGTAAGCAGGTAATAGGTTAGAGGTAAAAGGTATTAGGTCAGGGAAAAAACGTTGAAAAATGATGTTTTCACTTTTCTAAGGTTTCAAATAAAGGTCAGATTTGGTAATGGAACTAAATCTTAACTTTATGAACAGGGAAGGACAGTTGAAAATACAGAGTTATGAATTCGGTGTCAGGATCGTCAAAATAGCGATCCGGTTGAAAAGAGAAAACAGGGAATACGAATTGGCGAGCCAGTTGATAAAAAGTGGAACGGCAGTGGGGGCTATGATCTGTGAAGCTGAATTTGCAGAAAGTGATCGTGATTACTTGCATAAATTCACAGTCGCTTTAAAGGAAATGAATGAATGTCGCTATTGGCTGAAATTGTTGAACGATGTGGAGATACTGGAGCGTGAGATTTTTAGTGATATTTATTTCAAAAGCGACAATATCTTTAAAATGCTGATCGCAACCATCAAAACAATCAAACAAAAAATGTCCAAACCATAACAAACTCTATCTTAGTACAAAACTATTACCTATAACTTTTTATCTTTAAACTGTTACCTTTTACCTCTAACCTGTTACCTGATTAATATGGCTATCAGAACTATCACTCACTCCCGCGAGATCCTTTCCGTCATCCTTGGTGGTGGCGCCGGATCACGTCTTTATCCCTTGACATCCAGCCGTTCCAAACCAGCCGTACCCATTGCGGGTAAATACCGTTTGGTGGACATTCCGATCTCGAACTGTCTCAACAATGGTATCGGAAGGATGTTCGTCCTGACCCAATTCAACTCCGCCTCCCTGAACAGGCATATCAAGAACACGTACCATTTCAGTGCCTTCAGTAAGGCATTCGTGGATATCCTTGCAGCGGAACAAACACCTGATAACCCCACCTGGTACCAGGGTACAGCGGATGCGGTTCGTCAGGGTCTGCGTCACATCGAACCATTTGAAAGCGATTATATCCTGATCCTTTCCGGTGACCAGTTGTATCAGATGGATTTCGCGGAAATGCTCGATAACCATAAAGCACTGGGTGCTGATATCTCTGTTGCCACGATCCCCGTTGCGGAACGTGAAGCACCGGAATTCGGGATCCTGAAATCGAAAGACGGCCTCATCGCATCCTTCATTGAGAAACCGAAGAAAGATGTACTGGGTGACTGGGTCAGTGATACCGGTGATGATATGCGCGCGGCGGGCAGGAACTACCTGGCCTCTATGGGTATCTATATCTTCAACCGGAACCTGTTATTCGATATGCTGAAGACGGAATTCAAAGATGCCACGGATTTCGGTAAAGAGATCATTCCTCAGTCCATCGCCAAATACAAGGTAGCCAGCTATCAGTATTCCGGCTACTGGACCGATATCGGTAACATCTATTCCTTCTTCGAGGCCAATCTGGACCTCACCAAAGATGTACCCGATTTCAATATGTTCGATAACGACCGCACCATCTACACACGTTCCCGTATGCTGCCGCCCTCAAAAGTCAGCGGCACCACACTGGAAAAAACGCTGATCGCGGAAGGTTGTATCATCAACGCTTCAAGGATCGAGCATTCGGTAGTGGGTATCCGCTCCCGCATCGGAAGTGGTACCACAGTGGTCAGTACCTATTTGATGGGATCCGACAGTTATGAAACCATTGCGGAACTTGCCGCGGACAAGGAAAAAGGTGTCCCTGCCATGGGTATCGGCGACCGTTGTTATATCAAGAACGCGATCATCGATAAGAATGTCCGTATCGGTAACGACGTTCGTATCAATGGTGGCAGTCACCTGGAAAATACCGATCACCCGTTGTACACTGTGAAAGATGGTATCGTGGTGGTGAAGAAGGGAGCGGTATTGCCCAATGGATATGTGATCTGATAACAAACTTTAAATTGTATTCTGCATACAGCCCCCGGCCATCAAAAGCCGGGGGCTTTTTTGTGCTTAAATGGCCGTTACAAAATGTGTACTTTTTACATATTCTCCTTATCTTTCATTCCGATTCCTCCTTAAAACGATTGTCATGTCTGCAACAGCCTACACCGGTACAAAACCACAACTTAATTTCTGGCAGATCTTCAACATGTGTTTCGGCTTCTTCGGTATCCAGTTCGGCTGGAGTCTGCAGATGGGGAACATGAGTGCCATTTATGAATACCTCGGTGCCTCACCCGATGAGATCCCCGGACTCTGGCTGGCCGCACCTATGACCGGACTGATTGTACAACCCATCATCGGATACCTGAGCGACCGTACCTGGCACCCCAGACTGGGAAGAAGAAGACCTTATTTCCTGATCGGAGCGATCCTGAGTTCACTGGCGCTCTTCATAATGCCCAATGTATCTTATGTATGGATGGCAGCAGGCACATTATGGATTCTGGATTCCTGTATCAATATAAGCATGGAACCTTTCCGTGCGTTTGTAGCAGACAATCTGAATGAAAAGCAACGTTCTTTCGGTTTCGCGATGCAGAGCATGTTCATCGGTCTGGCTTCTTTCATCGCAGGTTACCTGCCCGCCAAACTGGTGGACTGGTTCGGTGTTTCCCGTGATAAAGCGGGTGGCTCCATTCCTCAGAATATCTCATTGTCCTTTTATATCGGTGGTGCGGTCTTCTTCGCCGCCGTACTTTATACCATTTTAAGGAGCCGGGAATATCCTCCAACAGATCCGAACTGGAAAGAGAAACTCAAATCGACCAATAAAGGATTTGCAGGTGGTGTAAAAGAGATCGTCGATTCCATTAAAAACATGCCGGATCAGATGAAACGCCTCGCAGTGGTGAATTTCCTGACCTGGCCCGGTTTATTCCTGATGTGGTTCTATTACAGTACCGGCGTGGCTACCGAGATCTTCGGCGGGGATGCCAAGAACAACAGTGAGGTCTTTACGAAAGGCCTGGAATATGCCAATACAACATCTGCTATTCTCAATCTGGTCACCTTCATTTTCGCCTTTACCATCCCATTCTGGGTAAGTAAGATCGGTAAGAAACTCACACATACCGCTTGTCTGCTGATCGGTGGTATCGGACTCATCTCTGTCAATTTCATCCATGAACACTGGATGCTGTATGTAGCGATGAGTATGGTGGGCATCGCATGGTCTTCCATCTTATCCATGCCTTATTCCATGCTGGCGGGATGTTTGCCGGAAGATAAGATCGGTATCTACATGGGTGTATTCAATTTCTTCATCGTATTGCCGGAGATCATCGCTTCTCTGTTCTTTGGTAAGATCATGACCAATTACCTCCATAACGACCGCTTGCTGGCTGTTTTGATCGGTGGGGTACTGCTTTGTATCGCCGCTGTAGTCTGTGCGATCATCGTGAAGGAATCGAAGTCAGAAAAATAAAATAACATGAAAAAGTTCGTCCTCATTCTCATCCTGAGTTTGCCCACATTCTTCCTGCAGGCTCAGCAGACCAACGTGTACCCGACCCATTGGTGGGCCGGTATGAAAAATCCCAAACTCCAGCTGATGATCCACAGTCCGGGCATCAAAACCTCGGTCAGCAGTGTTTCCCTGAGCTATCCCGGTGTCAGTCTCACCAAAACGACCAAACTGGAAAGCGATAACTATCTCTTCCTCGATCTCAATATCACATCTGCCGCTAAACCTGGTACGCTGAAGATCAATTGCAAAAGAGCAGGGCAGGAGCCACTCGTCATTAATTATGAACTCCGCAAACGTAAAAGCGGTAACGGTACAGTGTGGGCAAAAGGTGTGACTTCATCGGATCTTGTTTACCTCATCATGCCCGACCGTTTCAGCAATGGTGATCCTTCCAATGACCGGGTGCCCGGTATGAAGGATCAGACACTCAGAAGGGATACCGTCTTCAACCGCCATGGTGGCGACCTGCAGGGTGTGCAGAACCATCTGGATTACCTGCAGGATCTGGGTGTGACCACCATCTGGCTCAATCCAGTTATCGTGAATGACATGCCCAACCGCACTGAACACGGTTATGCCTTCACCGATCATTATACCATTGATCCGCGCATCGGCGGTGATGCAGCTTACACTAAATTGATCGAAGCGATGCATGCGAAAGGCATGAAGATGATCCAGGATGCGGTGTACAATCACGTAGGACTGGACCACTTCCTCGTAATTGACCTTCCTGAAAAATCCTTCCTGCATCAATGGCCCAAATACACACAGACTACCTATAAAGATCAGACCTTGTTCGATCCCTATGCTGCACCTTCAGAGAAGAAACTGATGTCGGACGGCTGGTTTGTGCCCAGCATGCCCGATCTGAATCAGAGTAATCCTTACATGGTGAACTACCTTATTCAGCATGCGATCTGGACCGTGGAAGAATACGGGGTTGATGGCTGGCGTATCGATACCTACAGTTATAATGACCTTGAATTCATGAATCGCTGCAACAAGGCCCTGTATGATGAATATCCGAAGATCACTTTATTCGGGGAGACCATGGTTCATGGCGTCCCCAACCAGAGTTTCTTCTGCGAGAACAACTACACGATCCCTTTCAAAAGCAATTTGCAGGCGACTACTGATTTCCAGGAACTGTTCTATGGCATTCAGCCGGCTCTGACACAACCTTTTGGCTGGACGGAAGGGGTGAACCGGCTCTACACGACTACCGCACAGGATTTCCTTTACAAGGATCCCATGCGCGAAGTGATCTTTCTCGATAATCATGACCTGCCGCGTTTCTATTCCGTGCTTGGTGAAGACACCACGAAATATAAAATGGCTTTCGCCTGGCTGATGACCTTCCGCGGTATCCCGCAGATGTATTACGGCAATGAAATACTGATGACCGGCTTTACTTCACCCAACGATGGGTATGTGCGCCAGGATTTTCCGGGCGGATGGGCTGGTGACCCGGCCAATAAATTCACAGCCGGAGGAAGGACCGAAAAAGAGAATTCGATCTTCAATTATATACGCAGTTTCGCCAATTTCAGGAAGAACAGCTCCGCGATCAAAACAGGGAAAATGATGCAATACGTACCGGTCAATGGCGTGTATGTGTATTTCCGTTATGATGCGGGACAAACCGTGATGTGCATCATGAATACGGAGGACAAAGAGGCGGAGATCAGTATGGACCGTTTTTCAGAAAGGGTCACAGGTTTCAGCAAAGGAACGGACGTGGCCACCGGCAATACATTCGACCTGCCGGCCAAACTGAAAGTAGGTCCACACTACCTGCTCGTACTCGACCTGAAGAAATAGGATCAGAGAAAGATATTCCAGACGGACTGCTGTCCCCAGGAACCCCAGTCTTTAGCCACTTTTTCTACATTCAAACGTAGTTCAGTGGCTTTTTTCTTTTTGCCTTTCGTGGGCGCTTTGATCTCTTTCGGATCGAAACCGTTCAGCTGTAATTTGGTCGCGATCCAGCTGGTATACATACGGGGAACGGTAATGCCAAGGATCATGCCGGGCAGGCCATGGATGCCCATGGGGCCGCCACTGACAGTGATCTCATCCGTATAGAATGCGAATACATATACGCTGTCGAATATCTTGCCCACAGCTTTACGGCAGTTGAAACCTGCGATCTCACGTGTTTCATTCGGTACCAGTTTCCAGTCGATCTTCATCATGGAATCACTCAGCAGGTACACATCATCGAACACGAATTTCTGATCGATGAAATTGCCGCTGTTATAATCGCTGAACCAGATATTATCGTCCAGATTCTGATCACCCCAGGGGAGTTTACCTTTTTCATCCTGGCTTTTGAATTTATAAAGACCTTTGTTATCACTGAATGAAAGGGTATAATAGTATGTTGAGAACTGAGGGATCTTATCCTTGAACATTTCAGAGAAGATGCCATCCCCGAATGTTTTGTGATTATTCACCCTCATTTCATACTCGATCTGTCCTTCATGAATGAACTGCTGGGCCTGTGAACCCAGTGAAAATGTAAGGAGGAGACAAATGATCATATATCGCATGTCGGAATATTTAATGGTTTAGAAGAAGTTGGACATCGGCTTGCCGTTCTTGGAGATATTCCAGGTCAGGGTCACCATCCAGAATCTTTTCAGGGTTGTGTTATAGGTTTCAGAGAAGCTGTATGAACTCAGGTTGCGGCTGTAACCCTTGTTCTGGTTCAGGATATCATATACCCCGAACTTCAGGTCCAGTGCATTCTTCATCATATGACGAACGACACTGGCATTCCATTTCGTGATGCTGTTATTGGAAGTGAAACGGGGATCTTTCTGACGGATCTCTGAATTCACGTCAGTGCCGATCTCCCATTTTTTCTTGATATTGAAATTCAGATTTCCCCATGCTTCGAACTGCCAGTATTCGGCATTGGATGCCTTGTTGACCGTGGCTTTGGAAATGCGGCGGGTCAGACTGGGTCCAATGTTGAAGTTCATCTTGTCAGGCACATATTCACCCAATTGTACCCTTATTCCATAACCACTGCTGGTGGTCGTATTCTCGATCCCGTTGATAAAATCTACATTACGATTCATCTCCACATTGGGTCCGAAATTGATCCGCAGTTTGCTATCCTTGATCTTGAATCCATAATCCACGAACAAATTCATCGAGTAGCTGCCATTCGTATTCACCGTCTGATAAACGCGCCTTCCCAGACTATCAACCCGGTTGGATTGTGAAAATGCATTCGGCATCAGTGTGACGGAGAACGTACTCCAGATGTTCTTTTCCTTCAGTACATTATATGAATTGTATCCGATGTTGAAGTTGTGACGGAAGGATTGTTTCAGATTCGGGTTTCCGATGTATACATTCAGCGGATCGGTGTTGACCCGGGTCGGTTGCAATTGTTCCAGTGAAGGTGCCTGAGACGAACCACTGTAATTAAAACGTAAATTCTGACTGGCCTTGAACTTGTACAGGAAATTGGCGATCGGGAAGAAGTTGCTGAAATTATATGATTTATTCACCCCTTTCGTAACATCCTTCTGGATGAAATGATTGAATCCGGTCGAAAATCCGAAACCGACATTGTATTTCTTCTTGTTGATCTTCAGATTAACACCAGGTGTAACGACCAGCCGGTTGAAGATGAAATTGTTGCTCAGTGAATCAACAACACCCGTATACTTGTCATTCAGGTCCTTGATCCGTGTGATCCGCTCACTGCTGTTATTCAAATAACTCAGTCCGGTATTCAATTCCAGGTAAACATCTTTCGCAACCGGGCGGGTATATACTACCTTACTTGATACGCTCTTATTGGCGCTGTTCGTCGTATTCTCCTGATCGGTCGTATCCCTGCGGTTCAGCACACCACCCAGATAATAGTCATTCAATGAATACAACAAGCCTTTGTTATCCGTTGTGCCCCAGTTCAGGTCGGTATTGACGGACAAGGTGCGCATGGGCTTCCTGAATTTGTGTTTCCAGAGCAGGGTGGATGTGATCCCTTTATTTTCGGTATGATTCGTACTCGTTCTGTCACTCGTGTTGATGAAACGGGTCTTGGCCTCATTCATCGTTTCCATCGTATTGTGCCCGCGGGAATCCGTCGTTTTGCCATTCGCTTTGGTCGTCCACTTCAGTGAATTCAGTGAGTCCACGAACAGATCGACCGTCATATTGAAGGCCTGTTTGACGGTGGAGCTGAATTTGTCCGAGCGACTATGGCTGTTCCAGTTGCTGTCCGGGAAATAGTAAGTGGAGAAGTCCTCTGTAAAACCTGGCGCATTGACCTTGGAGAATTTATAGGCGCTGTTGAAACTGTTCCTGTCTTTATTGTATTTATTGCTGTAGTGCAATCCACCGTTCCAGTTGGTGGGGATGCCATTGGCGCCGCCATAATATCCTTCGTCGTCATTGGATACCATGATCGTCATGCCACCACCATCATCGATGCTGGTCATCACATTATCACTGCCACCGCCATAATTCTGCGCATCCTGCCAGTCGAGGTTCGTTTGACCCGTATTACTCATGATCCCGTAACCGGCCAGTTTTCGTTTACCTTTGAATGCATTCAGCATGACCGAATTGTTGAATTTGTCTTTCAGTCCGCCACCAGCCTCGACCTTTCCGAAATATCCTTTCTTCTTATCATCTTTCAGTTTCAGGTTGATCGTTTTGTCCTTAACACCATCATCAATGCCGGTGAATTCCGCCTGATCACTTTTTTTATCGAATACTTCCACTTCTTTGACCACATCTGCACGGAGGTTCTTTGTCGCGATCCCGGGGTCGGAGCCAAAGAATTCTTCACCATCCACCAGCACCTTCTTTACTTTTTCACCCATTGCGGTGATCTGACCATTCCGGTCCACCTGGATACCCGGTAATCTGCGCAGCAGTTCTTCCACATTGGCACCGGGCCTGACCTTGAAACTGTCCGCAGTATAAACGGTGGTATCACCTTTGATGCGGATCGGTGAACCGCTTTTGAGGATCACCTCTGCCAGCAGTTTGCTTTTGGGGGTCATAATGATCGTTCCCAGATCGGTAACACCATTGGCCGGGACCTTCACATTATCGAAATAATCGCCCAGATAGGGGTGTGTTGCCAGCAGGATGAATTCACCCTCCGGTAATTTGTTCATGCTGAAATTGCCATCCTTATCCGCACGGCTGAATGCCACCAAAACAGAATCCGCTTTTCGCATCAGGGAAAAGGTGGTATTGACGAGGGATTTATGCTCAACCGTATCTTTTACGGTTCCTTTCAGGATCGATTGTGAATATGAAGTTATGGAGAGCGTAACGAGGGCCAGGAACACAAGACAGATCTTTCTCATCGGTTTAAGGTTGGTTGGGTCAGCAATGGGAGCAGACAATTGGTTCAGGACACGCAAAATTCAGTTATATTTATTACCGGTAGAAAGCCGCTCATGTAATTTAACGTTAAAGCTTTGTGCCGGGAACATCATATGACACCATCAAACGGTAATTCCACAGGGAAATCAGATAAAAATATCCGCGAACAGAAAGCAGGTGATCCCATGGAAACACCTGCAACTGCTGCTGCTAAGAAATTTGAAGAAGAACATTTTGTCGATACCTCAAAAAACGTTTGGAATTACAGTTTATTATCAGATGAGGATGTCGCGAATTATCAGAGAGGGACCCATTATCAGCTGTATAAAAAATTCGGATCACATTCCATTCAGGTGAATGGAAAATGGGGGATGTATTTCTGCGTCTGGGCACCGAATGCCACCGCCGTCTCCGTAATGGGCAATTTCAATCACTGGAAAGAGAACGAGTACGAATTATTTCCGCGCTGGGATAACAGCGGGATCTGGGAAGGGTTCATCCCTGATTTCAAACTGGGAGAAGCCTACAAATACCATATCATCGGTTATGCCAAAAGGAAAATAGCAAAAGGGGATCCCTTCGCGAATTTCTGGGAGAAAAGACCCGATACCGCTTCCATCACCTGGGATATGTATTATGAATGGAAGGATCAGGAATGGATGGCGAACCGGAAAAAGAACAATGCCTCGGATGCACCCTGGTCGGTTTATGAAGTGCACCTGGCCAGCTGGCAGCGCCCGGACAAGAACGATGAAGAAACTTACAATACTTATGATCAGATAAAGGAGCGGCTGGTTCCCTA
This sequence comes from Bacteroidota bacterium, assembly GCA_029555415.1. Classification (GTDB taxonomy): domain Bacteria; phylum Bacteroidota; class Bacteroidia; order Chitinophagales; family Chitinophagaceae; genus JAKPSI01. The sequence goes on from JAKPSI010000124.1 coordinate 31,822, forward strand.
TGTGAAAGAACTCGGCTTTACGCACGTCGAATTCATGCCCGTCATGGAACATCCGTTCGACGGTTCCTGGGGTTATCAGTGCACCGGTTTCTTTGCCGCCACATCCCGTTTCGGGGATCCGCAGGGACTCATGCGTCTCATTGAAGCTTTTCATCAGGAAGGGATCGGAGTGATCCTTGATTGGGTGCCCTCGCATTTTCCTTACGACGCACACGGATTGTTCATGTTCGACGGCACCCATACCTATGAGTATGCGGATATGCGCAAAGGTTTCCATCCCGACTGGAACAGTTACATCTTCAATTATAAAAGAGGCGAGGTCAAATCTTTTCTCATCAGCAGCGCACGTTACTGGTTCGATCTTTTCCATATCGACGGGATCCGTGTGGATGCGGTAAGTTCCATGCTCAAGCTGGATTATTCACGCAAAGAAGGAGAGTGGGAGCCGAATGAATTCGGCGGGAACGGGAACCTGGAAGCGATCGCTTTCATCAAGGACCTGAATGAAACCATCTTCCGTGATTTCCCGGATACACAGACCATAGCGGAAGAAGCGACGGACTGGCCGGGCGTTTCCAGGCCTACCTGGCAGGACGGCCTCGGATTTGGCATGAAATGGATGATGGGCTGGATGCATGATACACTCGACTATTTCAAGGCCGATCCGCTCATGCGTCAGTTCAACCAGGACAAATTCACTTTCAGCATGATGTACTACTATGATGAGAACTTCATGCTGCCCTTCAGTCATGATGAAGTGGTGCACGGCAAAAGTCCCATGCTCTATAAAATGCCCGGTGATGAATGGCAGAAATTCGCCAACCTGCGACTGATGTACACGTATATGTGGACACATCCCGGTGCCAAGCTTTTGTTCATGGGCAATGAATTCGGACAAACCAATGAGTGGAATTATAAATCAGAGCTGGATTGGGAACTGCTGGCACATGATTGTCATAAGAAGTTGAAGGATTGCCTGGCACGACTGAACCAATTACTCAAAGATGAACCGGCGCTGCATGAGAATCAGTTCAATCAGTTCGGCTTTGAATGGGTGGATCTGAATCACCGTCAGGAATCCGTGATGGTGTTCAAAAGAAAAGGGAAGGAGAAAGCGGACGACCTGCTGATCATCCTGAACATGACACCGGTGGTACGTAACGACTGGCAGATCTGGGATACCGGGAAGGAATATAAAAAAGAGATATTCAACTCCGATGCTGTGGAATTCTGGGGAACCGGTAATGTTTACAACAAGGATATCAGGACAGAACTGGTTGACAAGAAGGAAGAACGGTACAAGATCACACTAAACTTGCCCCCACTGGGTGCGGTCATTTTGAAATAGGATGGTATTGATTATATTTATTGAATATTTTCAGTATGACCGTGCGGAAGTTCCTAACCGTTATTATAACCCTGATTTTTTTTAATCATTCCTACGCGCAGGATAATCTTCCTGCCTATCCCATTATAAACGGAACGCTCAGTACCGGCAATTGCTGGATCGTGGATTCAGACAGTTTGCGCGGCAATTATCCGGTGAATGACCGCATACTCGTACTGACCTGTACAAGCGGTACACGCGTGAATGTTTTCGCGGACAGTCTGTTGCTGAGGAATGATAATGACTTCCTGAAGATCTATGACGGAAACAGTACCAGCGCCACACTGATCGCCTCCTGGAACCGTCAGACGGTCGTCAACTCCGCGGTTGTTTCCACCGGCAATGTGATCACGATCTTCTTCCATGTTTATAATGATGTAACAGTACCTAATTCTCATCCCGGCTGGAGATTAGGAGTGAGGGGTGGCACCCCGGTCGCGACACCTGTTGATTTTTTACCCGCCTATCAGGGACTGGGCGCTATCGGAGAAACAGAACTGGCCGACTATGATAACGATGGCGATCCCGACATTCTGCAGGGCGGCGTGGTTTTCCAGAATGATTCTTTCAACGACAGTGCTTATATCTTCAATCGCATCCGTCAGCCTATCGGAGAATGGCTTACATCCCGAATGGTCAGTCTTGATTTCGATAATGATGGGTTCAAAGATATTTTCATTACCGGTGAAACGAACAGTACCGGCATCTATAAAGCCACCGCTGCGATCTTCAAAAATAACGGCGGGACGGGTTTCACTCGTGTTACTTCCACGACTTTCCCCGATGCCACACGTGGCGCCTGTGCGCTTGTCGATCTGAATAATGACGGCAAGCTGGATATCGTTTATACCGGTGCGATCACCACTACAGTTTATACTTGCCGTTTTAAAGTTTACCTGAACCAGGGCAACATGAATTTCACGGAACTGCCGGTCAATATACCTGGTATGATGTACAGCAGTATGAGTTGGGCCGATTATGATAACGACGGCGACCCGGATCTGCTGATGAATGGATATAATGACGTTACGGGCGTGACATTCGGTATCTACAGGAATAATGGCACTGGCAATTTCACATTTATTCAACTCACAGATTCAAGACAGTCCAACAACGGACAAGTGATGTGGGTGGATATCAATGCGGACGGGAAGCCGGACATCATCAATACCGGAGTGTATTCCCAGGGCGGACTCGATCCCTTCACACCTGAAATCTTCATCAATAACGGAAGCGGGCAATTCACACGCCTTGCAACGAATCTTCCCAACAGGGCCAGGACCAATATGGATTGGTACGATTATGATAATGACGGCGATCCGGATATGATTATGTCCGGACAGCTCACCAGCAGTGCATATACTGACATCGCCTTATACAAGAACAACCGGGACGGTACATTCACCCGGTTACTCTACAATGCCGACCGGCAGGCACTTTCAACCGTAAAATGGCTGAACATCAATAACGACGGAAAGAAGGATATCTTCTTTGCCGGTAATGATAATCTGAATGCCAGCTTTCTGCTCAAATATTATGGTGCGGACTCTTTCAGGGTCTGCAGCTATCCCTTACCCGGTTATCAGTTGGGTGGTGCCGGATATGCTGATGTGCTGACCGATGACCTGAACAATGACGGACTTCCGGATTTCTTATATGCCGGCAAAGTGGAAGAACAGGATTGTATCGAAGGAAATACTTCAGAATATATCAGCTCCGTTGCCTGGCGCAAAACGCCCATGGTCATTTTGAGGAAAGTTGCAGATCTGAATTCGATCCCGGGTGCCAATGTAACGAGCTACTCACACTGGCGATGGGGAGATGTGACGAATGATGGCTATGCCGATATTCTGCTGACCAACGGAGCAGAACCGCTCCGCGTATTCCGGAACGACAGGAACGGTAATTTCTCCCTTTTATTCACCGGCATGCTCAATCCGCTGAAAAAGTCAGATTACGTTGGTGTCGTGGATATTGATAATGACGGCTCCAATGAACTGTATGCCGTTCCGAACAGACTCTACAAATGGAACGGGAACGGTTTCACGGCACTGTATGAACAAACGGGTATCGGTTGTGAAGGGTTTTATATCGGTGACTGTTCTTTACGCAATTATGCATTTGGTGATTACAATAATGACGGTTACATGGATGTAGCATTCACCGAAGACGGCCGTGTGCATGTACTGCGGAATAACAGACAAGGCCGTTTCGTGAACGATCATGATGGCGCCACCGCATTTGAATACGGAGGGAGCCATGAACAGGTTTATTGGTTCGATTATGACAATGACGGCGATCTTGACCTCATACTCCCAACCGGTCTCGTTGAGAATACGGCCTGGGGCGGTTTTCGGGTAAGAGGCCCGGCGATCAATGCCCACCAGAATCTGGCGATCGGCGATTTTAATAAGGACGGATGGACGGATCTGTTCTCCAATCCTGAGGTATATCCGTTCCACACATCAGAAACTTATTACAACATGCAGGGCAGTGCCGGATTCCAGTTACTGAATTCTGTGAATCCGCTCACGATCTGGTCGCAAAGAAAATCAGATGGTATTCGTGCCGGAGATCTTGATAATGATGGCGATCCGGATATCGTATATGGGGTGCTGGGTGATTGCACTTCCTCAGGCATCTTCGTGAACCGCACGAATGATTTCCGCAGGCATATTAACCTGCAAACGCCCAACGGAGGCGAGAAATACAGTATCGGTACCACACAGTTACTGAAATGGTCGGGTAACGGAATGGGCAATACCGTGAAGATCGAAGTATCCCTGAACGGAGGAACCAACTGGACCATTGTGAGCGCATCGGCAGCTACCGGACCTTTTAACGGAGAATATGCCTGGAACACGAATGGTCTTTCTGTTTCATCCGCCTGCCGCATCCGGATCACCGATAACACGGATAATACACTCACTGATATCAGTGACCGAAATTTCAGTCTGACCCTGACTACAGGCATCGGAAATGTGGATCCCGTGAACATACTTAAAGTGTTCCCTAACCCGGGCAGTGGTGTATTTTATTGTGATACACGAAACGTTCCGGCAGGAACAAGGGGCAGGGCAGAAGTGATCGATCTTTCCGGAAGGAAGATTATCGATCAGCCATTCACCACTTCATCAGGCGGGAATTTACGGTTAAACATTAGTGAAAACCCCCATGGCGTCTATATCATCAGGTTGATCTATCCGGCTTCTCAAGCTGTAGAGAAGGTCATTAAATTCTGAAACAGCTGATACTCAACTCCTGTCATAAATCAGGGAAAATAAGTGTTTTATGATGTCCTCAGCATATCATAACTGCCTACATTTTACGTTATTACAAGTGTGAAGCGGTGACAAAACCGCTTTCAGCTCTTACAAATCATGTAAACTTCCAGTACAAAATGATCCAACCTGTTGACATTTAACAACAGAGTTTGTTTTTTGGAACAATATTCGCTGAGAACAAACCGGTTAAGTCATTTTTTTAGTTCACATGAAATTGTAATATTGTGTTGAGAAACCTGATTAGTGCAGCTTTTAAAATTTACACCCTATGATCCGCCACATCCTCACCTTATGCTTCGCGTGCATGACCACGCTTGCATATTCCCAATCAACCATCACGCCATTACCTCCCACAGACAGTGCTGATTATTTTCTGCAAAAAGGACTGACTGAAAAAACGAACGGAAGGCGTTTGGAATCCCTCAAGAATTTCGAAAAGGCCGCGAAATATAAAGCCGACAGTAAAGCCATCACCACAGAACTGGCTTCCGCATATCTTGACCTGCACCGTTATTTCCAGGCCAGGGATATGTTCAAAAAACTGGTGGAACTGGGAGACCAGTCCGCTGCCAACTACAAACAGCTGATGAATCTGTCCTTCCAGCTGAAACAGAATGACGACGTCATTGCCTACGCTTCCAAACTGAAAGAACTCGATCCTTCCGAGAAGATCAATTTCTTCATGGGCAAGGTGCAGTACGACCTCGATAATTATGGCGAAGCCATCAAATTCCTCAATGAAGCGGCAAAAGATGATCCGAAGAATGCGGAAGTTCCTTATATGATCGCACATAGCTATGCGGATATGATGAACTACAAACTGGCCATCCCTTATTTCAAAAAAGCGATCGAACTCGATACCACCAAGAATTACTGGGTCTATGAACTCGGCCTCATCTGTTACGCCATGAACAATGACCAGGATGCCCTGAAATACATTCTGCAAGCAGGAGAACGCGGCTACAAGAAGGATAACGACTATCTGGAGAACCTCGGTATCGCCTACCTCAATACCGGTAAACTGGATGAAGGGGTGAGCATCATGAATGAGATCCTCAAACGCAAACCCAGCGACATGAACATCCTCAATATGGTCGCCGAAGCTTATTACTACAAAGGAAAATACAAACAGGCCATCGATTACTGGGATCAGATCCTGGTATATGATAAGACCAATGCATCCGCACTGTACATGATCGGCATGAGCTACCAGAAGAGCGGGGAGAAGGACAAAGGTATCGCCTTATGCGATAAAGCCATTGAAATGGATCCCAGCCTGGCTTCCCTCAAACAGAAGAAAATGCTGGCCGGACTTTAAAAATATTTGACCCTGAGCATGCAAGGCCGGCGGGTGAAAACCTGCTGGCTTTTTTGTTTACATCCTTTCCGGAACGCGGATCCCCAACAAACGGAACGCAGCAGCGATCACATTCGCCGTCATTTCACTCAGGTGAAGTCGCAACACCTTCTTTTCAGCCGATTCAGCGTTCATTACCGAATGTTCTGTATAGAATGTATTGAAAGCACGGGCCAGATTGAACGCATAGATCGCGATCACGGACGGGTTGTGCTCCGCAACAGCCTGTGAAAGTATAGCCGGGAATTGTTCCAGTGCAATGATCAGTTCCTTTTCCAGCTTGTACAATGAAATGCCTTCCAGTGAAACCGTTGCCGTTCCTTCCGCTTTGCGCAAAATGGAACGGATACGCGCATACGTATATTGAATAAAGGGGCCGGTAAAGCCATGGAAATCGATGGACTCCTCAGGATTGAAGATCATCCGCTTCTTCGGATCCACCCGCAGCAGGAAGAACTTCAGTGCGCCCAGCGCGATCGTATCATACAGATCTTTCAGTTCCGCTTCCGTGAAATCCTTCACTTTGCCCAGATCCTCCGTTTTCTGACGCGCCACATTCACCATTTCTTCGATCAGGTCATCTGCATCCACCACCGTGCCTTCGCGGGTCTTCATCCGGCCGGTGGGTAATTCCACCATGCCGTAACTGAGATGATAAATGCCTTCCGCGCCGGGAATACCCAGTTTTTCGCAGATCAGCTTCAATACCTTGAAGTGATAGTTCTGTTCATCCGCCACCACATAGATACTCTGCTGACAACCGAACTCTTCCTGTTTCTGCGCGGCCAGGCCGATATCCTGTGTGATGTAGACCGCAGTACCATCCTTACGTTGTACTACTTTTTCATCCAGTCCGTCAGCGGTCAGATCGATCCACACACTGCCATCCTCTTTCTGAAAGAATACTTTCTTGGAAAGGCCGTCTTCAACCGCTTTCTTACCCAGCAGATAAGTGCCGCTTTCATAATAGGTTTTGTCAAAATCACTGCCGATCCTTTTATAGGTCACATCAAAACCTTCATATACCCAGCCATTCATTCTTTTCCAGAGATCGATCACTTCCGGCTTGCCTGCTTCCCAGTCAACCAGCATCTGCTGCGCAGCTTTCATGATCGGGGCTTCTTTCTCCGCTTGCTCTTTCGTCATGCCTTTTTCGGTCAGTTCGGCCATTTGCTTCTTATGTTCATTGCCGAATTGCACATAATAATCGCCCACGAAATGATCACCTTTGATGCCGGTACTCTGCGGCGTGGCGCCATTCCCGAACAATTGCCAGGTCACCATGCTTTTGCAAATATGGATACCACGGTCATTGGAGATGCAGGTCTTGAAGATCTCATACCCGTCATATTTCAGGAGTTCCGCCACACTCCATCCCAGGAAATTATTACGCAGATGACCCATGTGAAGCGGTTTATTGGTGTTGGGGGAAGAATATTCCACCATCACTTTTTGCCCGTTGGCAGGTTGTTTTCCAAACTCCTTATCCGCATAGGATGATTCCAGGAAACCGATCCAGCGTGCATCCACCACCGTGAGATTGAGGAAACCCTTGATCACATTGAAAGAAGAATAGGAGCCGGGGTATTCCTGTAACAGTTTTTCGCCCAATTCCTTTCCGAGCTGCTCCGGTGAACGTTTGACCTGCTTGACGAAAGAGAAAAGAACGACCGTATAATCGCCTTCAAATTCGGGCTTGGTCGTGTTGATGGTCAGTTCCCGGGCCGAAAGGGTATAGCCATACAGACTGCTGACTGCAGCCTGCACCTGATCCTTTATACTGTTGACAATGCTCATCCTGGTGATTTTGAACGGCAAATTTACGATTTACGCCGTTCCCGTGGCTTTATTAACTTTGCGGCCAATCATGCGAAAACAAATTCACAGCATCCGTGATCTTCTCTTACCACTGATCGACTTTTTTCACCCTCCGTTCAGAAGGCTGATGGACCTGACCACATTCCGCTATGCCGCTTCCGGTGGGGCCAATACGCTGCTTGGTCTGGTCGTTTACTATGTCAGTTTCCGATGGATACTGAAGGGGGAGAATCTGGACATGGGTTTCATGGTTTTCAAAGGACACAGTGCCGCATTGTTCATGTCATTTTGCATCAGTTTCCCGATGGGGTTCTTTCTCATGAAGTACATCGTTTTTACAGAATCAAAGATCAAAAGCAGGGTGCAGCTGTTCCGCTACTTCATGATCTTCGCCTTCAATCTCATGCTGAATTATATCCTCCTGAAGATCTTCGTGGAGGAATTCGGCTTATACCCGCCGCTGGCCCAAACCATCACGACGGTGATCATCGTCCTGTTCAGTTATTTTGCCACCCGGCATTTCACTTTCAAGGTCACAGCGCAGGAAGAAGAGGATCTCAGCGACTGATCGGGATCGCATCCACTTTCACGGAAAGATCACCTGTACAATTGCTCCGGATCACCAGATGATTGCTCAGCGGGAATATACCTGCCAGTCTGATCGTATTGATATTGCCGGTACTGCGGATCCCCGGCATCCACTCCTTATTCAGCTGCTGGTTCATGGTCGTCTTCGCTGAATCAATGTAGGCGCTCAGATCATACCGCGCGTATTTGCTGATCTCACTGATGATACGTTTATTGAAGAGCCAGTCCGCAGCCTTGAGCAGCGCGGCTTTTGAACGGATGTCGAATTCAATGTCCTTCACTTCCAGCAGATGCGTATCCTTATCATATACCGGTTTCCCCGTCAGGTACAACACACCTTCGTTGCTGCCAGCGAAGTCAACTTTGATGATCAGCTTTTCATTTCCCGATCCATACAGTCTGCAGGCTTTCACGATGAAGGTCTTTTTCACCGGGCCTTTATTCAGATCGAATTGTTTTCCGGCCACCTGCTGGTTCAGCAAATTGCTCAGCGAATCATACTGCAACACGGCATCCAGGAAGATGTTGAACCCCGGATTCCTTTGTAATCCGCTCAGCAACGGGATCTTACTTTGAATGGTTTCCGGTTTTTCGAACCGGATGACCGGTCTTGCGGACAAACCCAGGAAGATATTGAGCGAATCATTCTTTGCGTAGATATTGTTGATATGGATCTGCTGCGGATTCAGTTGCAGCCACCCGAGCCCGTAAACATTATTCACCTGATTCAGCTGATCCCATATCTGCTGGAAACGGGAACGGAGATCCACCTGGCCATAACTCGCCATCATGGCGTCTTTGGATACATCCAGTTCCGCTGACAATCCTTTCATCACCACTTTCGTGATGTCCTGTCCCCAGAAACATACTTCACATTTATCCAGTGGTTTGGGTTCGTTCCTTTTTACATTCAGTTTCACTTTGTAATCGGGTTGCAGACTGACCGAAGAAGTAAAGGAAACCTGCACACGCCGTTCCCCCTCACTGCCCGCGCCACAGGTACAGGCGGGTGTCCAGGGCGAAAGGATCGCACCGTTCACACATACCCGAGTGGATCCGGTGATCTTATAGAACCCGGTGAATCCTATATCGAGCGACAACCCGGAAGCCTTCATCTGCAGCGGACTGCGGCGGAAAATGTATCTGTAACGGGTATCACAACCTTCCTGCACCCAACCATCCGGATAGCCATCCGACGTGAATACCGTATCCACCGTTCTTTCCGCCATCGCGAAAATGGGTTTCAGATTCACCTGTACAGGTATATTGATCTCGGAGAATGGGAGGGAATCCAGATTGAAATCAGTTGCGGCCAGCACCGGTTTTTCGGGCATGATCCTGTGTGAACAGGAACTGATCATCACGGCAAGGAATGGTAATAACAGGAGAGAACGTATTGCGGGGTATTTCATGAGTGATTAAAATTAGCAAAAGATGCCAAAAAGAAATGTGAAGAAATACCGCGATGACTTACGTGAACGGCTACTGATTATCCGAGGGGTTTTTCCATTTTTTCTCCAGCCTTTCGATCGTGCCCTTTATCCGTGAGATGCGGGTCTCCTCTTTTTAGCGGTAACGATCCACTCCACATATTCTTTCCGGTGGCTGTATGCCAGCGAATCAAAATATGCCTGTACGGTCTTATTCTTGCGCAGCGCATCTTTCAGGTCATGCGGGATCTTTACGGTCTTCTTCACCGGATCGATCCAGTTGAGGATCTCGCGTACAGCCGGCTTCTTTTCGGTTGTGCGGTCCTGTAGCCTGCACAGAAAAGCGGACCATGTATCGTTGAAAGAGATCAGGGTGACCCATTTGATGTGGTTCACCGGTTCCAGTAACTTTTCCCAGCCATGATCACGGGAAAGATCGGTCTGGATCCCGGACGTCCTTTTCGGATAATAGATCCATAAACTGATCCCCGGTTTCAGCAACGCAAGCACTTTCTTCAGTTCTTTTTCCAGTATTGCTTTATGCTGTACGAACCAGTGGATCTGATCAGGGTCTTTGACTTTTTCAGCGACAGAAGCCCCGGCCGGGAGGGCCCCCAATTCCTTTTTGAAATCAACAGGTGCGTGCAGTACCAGCAATTTCATACCGGGCAGGACCTTAAACTTGGGATTGACTGAATTGGCCATGGAAAAGAATTTTATCCGAAAATAAGGATAAAGCATTTCGGATTTCTGCCCTATGTTCCTATGCGGTGTATGGACAATAGACTAACGACTATTGACTACCGACTGCTTTCAACGCGTCATTTTGGACATTTTTCCGCTTAAAACTGCCTACAGACTGCCGACTAACGCCTACCGACTGCTCCATCTCTGCCAAAAACCTGACAATTTTACAGATTTTCTGCCGCGGCACAATGATTGACAAGCTATTGCGGTCTCCGTAAGCAGTCAAAAAGGAGATAAAAATTATGGGAAAAATCATAGGAATCGACTTAGGAACAACGAACAGCTGCGTTTCCGTTATGGAAGGGAACGAGCCGGTTGTAATTGCAAATGACGAAGGACGCCGTACTACGCCTTCCGTTGTGGCATTCCTCAAGAATGGCGAACGTAAAGTAGGTGATCCCGCTAAACGCCAGGCGATCACGAACCCCCAGAATACGATCACCAGTGTGAAGCGTTTCATGGGCCGCCGTTTTGATGAAGTGGGCGAGGAGATCACCCACTGGAGTTATAAAGTAGCGAAAGGTGATAACAACACCGTTCGTATCGATATTGACGGACGCCTGTATACACCCCAGGAAATTTCAGCAATGGTGCTTCAGAAAATGAAAAAGACCGCTGAAGATTATCTGGGTCAGGAAGTGACCGAAGCCGTGATCACGGTTCCGGCTTATTTCAATGACGCGCAGCGTCAGGCTACCAAAGAAGCCGGTGAGATCGCGGGTCTGACCGTTCGCCGTATCGTGAACGAACCGACCGCAGCCGCACTGGCTTATGGTCTGGATAAAGGCCGTCACGATCAGAAGATCGCGGTATTCGACCTTGGTGGCGGTACATTCGATATTTCCGTACTGGAACTGGGTGATGGCGTATTTGAAGTGAAGAGTACGAATGGTGATACGCACCTGGGTGGTGACGACTTCGATAAAGTGATCATGGACTGGCTGGCCGATGAATTCAAGAAAGAAGAAGCGATCGACCTGCGCAAAGATCCCATGGCACTGCAGCGTTTGAAAGAATCCGCTGAAAAAGCGAAAGTAGAACTGAGCTCTTCTTCCGAGACAGAGATCAATCTTCCTTATATCACCGCAGTGGATGGCGTTCCCAAACACCTGGTGAAAAAACTGAGCCGTGCAAAATTCGAGCAACTGGCCGATAACCTTTTCTTACGTTGCCTCAAACCCTGCGAAGCCGCACTGAAAGATGCAGGCATGAGCACATCCCAGATCGATGAAGTGATCCTGGTCGGTGGTTCCACGCGTATCCCCAAAGTGCAGGAGATCGTTGAGAAATTCTTCGGCAAGAAACCGAATCGTAGTGTGAATCCGGATGAAGTGGTAGCTGTTGGCGCCGCGATCCAGGGTGCTGTACTGACCGGTGAAGTGAAAGATGTACTGTTGCTCGACGTAACACCGCTTTCACTCGGTATCGAAACCATGGGTAGTGTGATGACCACACTGATCCCGAGCAACACAACGATCCCGACCAAGAAATCAGAAACATTCTCTACAGCAAGCGATAATCAACCCGGCGTACAGATCCATGTTCTGCAGGGTGAACGTCCCATGGCCAAGGATAACAAGAGCCTCGGTATCTTCAACCTGGATGGTATACCGCCCGCACCGCGTGGCGTACCGCAGATCGAAGTGATCTTCGATATCGATGCCAATGGTATCCTGCATGTAACCGCGAAGGATAAAGGCACCGGCAAGGAACAGAAGATCCACATCGAAGCCGGCTCCGGTCTGAGCAAGGATGAAGTGGAAAAAATGAAAGCGGAAGCCCGTGCCAACGAAGCAACGGACAAAGCGGAAAAAGAAAAAGTAGAAAAACTGAATCAGGCTGACAGCATGGTATTCCAGACAGAAAAACAACTGAAGGAATATGGCGACAAGATCCCCGCTGATAAAAAAGCAACGATCGAAGCCGCTGCCGCTAAACTGAAAGAAGCGCATAAAGTACAGGATCTCGCAGGCATCGACAGCAGCGTAGCTGAACTGAATGCCGCATGGACAGCCGCCAGCCAGGATATGTACAATACACAAGGTGCAGGTGCTGGTGCTGCACAACCCGGAGCGGATGGTGCACCTCATGAACAAGCAGCAGGAGCAGGTGCAGGCGCCGATAATGTAACGGATGTTCCGTATGAAGAAGTGAAATAAATTGAAAGACCTGAATAGCAAATAACCCTGGCAGAAACGCCGGGGTTATTTGTTTTGAAAATATTCAAACCACTCGTTACAGCCGCTGAAGTAAATAACAGGTGTATTGCAGCCACTGCAGTAAAATGCCGTTTTCATTAGATTTCGCGAAATACGTGATTCCACTGATTGCCGGGAATGCAGTACTGTCGTACCTTTGCCCTGTTCAACTGAGTGAATACATAACTACTCAGACAGTAACCTGACCAGTCCCGTGAAAACCTCTACTCCTGGTTATCTTACCGCCTCCGCTAAAGTTCCTGATCCACTCAGCCTATTCGATCTGCTATTTAAACTTTTGATTCTATGAAGACATTATTGTTATCATCGGCAAAGGAAATGAACACGCCCGCTCTCAGACAACTGACGGTACGTTATGAAAATGAAATGACCGCACAAGCTGAAGCTGAAACGATCTCACAACCCGTGCAATTCACCGCTTCTAACATGTGGAACCGCCACCGCAATATGCGTTCGGCCAGTGACCTTGTCAGGAAGTGGAACCTGAATTGAGTTGTATAATTCCGCATTGGAATGATCCGGCGTACCGGTCAATGGACTTGTACGCTTTTTTTGTGCCCTATTGCGGGTGATACTTTTTCCAGTCCTTGTTTATGATCACGATCGCATAGACCACTCCCGGGATCCAGCATAGCAGTGTCAGCACGATGCTGATCCAGAAGCATTTCCGGATCTCGCCTTCAAGCAGATAAATAGCAAGAGGAGGCAGCAGGATCGCAATGATGATCAGCAATGGTTCTTTCATAGCACGCTGATGTCCCGTGCCGGTGGGGGCCCTGTACGCCCGCAGTGCATGCCTGACCGTTCTCATTTTCTCTCTCTTTTCTTTTCCTGTCAACAGCTTCCATGATCTGATGGCGTCATGGACTTCAGCCGGTGAGGGTTCATTTGATAACCGATGTGAGGATTCATGTATTGGCGCGGTATACAGTGTGGCGGCGAATATCAGATCTGGCAAAAAGAACAGTGGCAGGATGACGAGGAGCTTGCTTTTCATATGCTTCCCGGTTGAATATCCAAGTTACATAAAGCAAAACCGCTTTTCCGATGATGATGGTCATCAGAAAAGCGGTCTGTAAATAGTGTAATGAATATTATTGTCCGCCCAGGATCAGGATCAGGGCATAGATCACACCCGGGATCCAGAAGATGATAGTCAGCAGCAGGCTGATCCAGAAACGGTTATTGATCTCACCTTCATACAGGAATACGGCGAGCGGTGGCAGCAGGATCGCGAGGATGGCAAGCAGGACAGTATTGGTATCCGTGTCCTTACCGGCTTTGCGGTCGGCCTTCAAGGCCTTATACTGACTGCGGACCTGTTTGTAACGTGTTCTTTTTTCTTTATGCGAAAGATGTTTCCATGCTTCAACAGCGGCTTTTACTTGTTCTGTTGTAGGCTCACCGGGATGAATGGGACCATTGGCCGGAACGATCATGGCGGCAGAAGAAGGCAGGGAAGCAGAAATTAAAATGACGAAGGAAAGGGCGAGTAAGAATAGTTTTCTCATGGTTGCTGGTTTAATGATGTTATTGCTTGCCAAAATTATCAAATACTGTACCGGATACAAAAATTAATCCCGTCCTGACATCAAGCGCCGGGACGGGATCCGTTATGTTCAAGGCGTAACCTTACATGATATCCATGGCCTTCACGAAAGAAGTGGTCACGAAGGGGAGGATGAGGGTCAGCCATTCCCAGTGACTGTAGATCGCGAAAATGAGGCCTGCAGTTGAAGCCAGGAATACCAGCCAGTAGATTGCTCTGTATTTGTTCTGTTGCGCCATTTTTGATTGAATTTTTGCAAAAATAAGGGCCGGAGCCGATTCAGAAAACTCTTTTTTAAGCAGTTGCAGGTTTTGAAGACTTTCTGACCGCTGCAAATATTCCGATCGCAGCGCCCGTCAGCGCCAGGATCCATTTCAGCGCAACGATCAGATGATATAAACCGAAATTGTCACCAATGACGGGATCTTTGATCCAGTCCAGCAGACATTTGTTTTCATAAATATCGCAACCCCAGGCTACCAGCTGAAGTATGGCCAATAGGGTCAGGATAATACCGAAAATCCGGGAGCCGGACTTTGCCTTCCCGATCATACACAGGGACGCGATACCGGGGTAAACCGCGACCATGAAGATATAGTCAAAGTGCAGGTGGTACTGCAGGATGGTCTTCAACCGGTCGTCCAGCCCCGCCAGGATCGAGGCCACCTGCTCCGTGGGATAGCTGATTTCCAGGCCAATAATGGTAAAAAGCTTCCCGTTCTGCACCAGGTCTCCCTCCATCCACTTCATACAGAATGCTGAACCGATCAGCAGTCCAAGGCAAAAGGTAAAGATCCGGTTCCAGGTATTAGGGTTTGTATGCATCCGCTTTAGATTTTTTGGGGTTTATGCCAAATAAATGTACGAACCTTGCGAGATTTTTCTACTTTCGTAGAGAATGTGTCCATAAAACACATTGATTGGTTTACCCTTACTAACGATTGCATGAAGCTCCATTTTTATCTGCGATTCCATACCAGTTATGGTCAAAGCCTGTGGATCAGCGGAAATACAGAAGAACTGGGCAACAATGACCCGGCCAACGCCGTGCCCATGACCTACCTGAACGAAGAGTTCTGGCACTTCTCTACGGACATCAAACGAAAAGATCTCGCAAAGAATGTTACCTATAAATATCTGCTGAAAAATGCGGATGGCAATTTGCTGGAAGAATGGGGCCAGGACCGTATGCTGGATACCAGCCGCAAAGACGTTGAAGAATTACAAATGACGGACACCTGGAATCATGCCGGTGAATTTGAAAATACTTTTTACAGCGCTCCTTTCCGTGAAATACTCTTACCGGCAGCTTCTTCCAAAACCCGCGCCACAGCTGATAAATCCTACACACATACATTCCGCGTCAAAGCTCCTTTACTGCAGAAGCAGGAAGTGATCTGTTTACTGGGCAGCAGTGAAAAACTGGGAGAATGGGAAACAGCAAACCCGGTACTGATGAGTCGTGAAGACGACTGGTGGACGGTTCGCCTCGATCTTTCCGGAAGCAGTTTTCCGCTTTCTTATAAATACGGCGTTTACAATACGAAGGATAAAGAATTCATTCGTTTCGAACAAACGAACAACCGGCTGGTGATCAGTGATGCGGCTCCCGGTAAAGTAACCATCCTGCATGACGGATTCGTGCAACTGCCCAATAATACCTGGAAAGGGGCCGGTGTAGCCATACCGGTATTCAGTCTCCGGACGAAGAACGGTTTAGGAGTGGGAGAGTTCAATGATATCCGCCAACTGGTGGACTGGGCCAAAACCACCGGACTGAAACTGATCCAGTTGCTGCCTGTCAATGACACAACGGCTACCCATACCTGGATGGATTCCTATCCCTATGCAGCCATTTCTGCCTTTGCCCTGCATCCGTTATTCGTACACCTGCCCGCCATTGCCGGCAAGGAACATGCGGGGGTCCTCAGCGGACTGAAAAAGAAGCAAAAAGCGCTGAATGAATTAGCGGTCGTGGATTATGAACAGGTCATGGAACTGAAGCTCCCTTTACTTAAAGAGCTTTATGAGGTAATGGGCACAGATTGTTTCAGGTCAGAAGATTATAAGAAATTCTATGAAGGCAATAAGCACTGGTTACAGCCTTATTCCGCCTTCTGTTTTTTCCGTGATAAGTACGGCAGTTCCGTATTTGAGGACTGGAAAAGCAACAGCGTTTATGTGCAGGAAGAGATCGCCAAACTCAGCGATCCCCGTTCCGCCGCCGCCAAAGAACTCGGTTTTTACTGCTTCGTTCAATACCATCTGCACCTTCAACTGAAGGACGCAGTAGACTATGCCCACAAGAAAGGTGTCGTCATCAAAGGGGATATCCCCATCGGCATTTACCGTAACGGGTGTGATGCCTGGATGGAACCGGATCTGTACAATATGGACTGGCAGGCCGGTGCACCGCCTGATGATTTTGCCGCTACAGGGCAGAACTGGGGTTTCCCGACCTACAACTGGAAGCGCATGGAAGATGATGGTTTCGCCTGGTGGAAACAGCGCTTTGAACAAATGAGTAATTACTTCGACGCGTTCCGCATCGATCATATCCTCGGTTTCTTCCGCATCTGGAGCATTCCTGATCACGCTTTGCAGGGTATCATGGGACGTTTTGTTCCCTGCATACCCGTTCACATCAATGAATTCGGCGAGAACGGTATCTGGTTCGATTACCAGCGTTATTGCAGACCCTTTATCAATGATGAGATCCTCTGGAATCTGTTCGGTGAGCAACAGGGAACTGTAAAAGAACATTTCCTGGTCACCAATAATTTCGGGACTTATGACCTGGAAATGAAATTCGAAACACAGCGTCAGGTGGAAGCACATTTCGCGACGCTGGAAGCAACACCGGAAAATGACCGGATCAGGGATGGTCTGTACAATCTCATTTCCAACGTTATTCTCTTTGAAGAAGAAGGTTCACAGGGACAATCCTTCCATTTCCGCATTGCCATGGAGAAAACGGAATCATACCGTTTCCTATCCGGTGACCTGCAGCAAAAACTTTCCGCCCTCTGCACCAATTATTTCTTCCGTCGCCAGGATGATTTCTGGTTCCGCGAAGCCATGCATAAACTTCCCCGTCTGAAAGCCGCTACCAATATGCTGGTTTGTGGTGAAGACCTGGGCATGGTACCGCATTGTGTGCCGGATGTGATGCAGCAGCTCGGCATTCTGAGTCTTGAGATTCAGCGGATGCCCAAGGATCCGAAGAAGGAATTCTTCCATCCCAATGACGCGCCTTATTTATCGGTCGTTACGCCGTCCACACATGATATGAGTACGATCCGCGGCTGGTGGGAAGAGAACCGCGAGCGTACACAGCATTTCTATAATACCATTATGGGACAGTGGGGTGAAGCACCCTATTTCTGCGAGTCCTGGATCAACCGCGCCATCGTGCTGCAGCACCTGTATTCTCCCGCTATGTGGAGCATCTTCCAGTTGCAGGATATTCTCGGTATGAGTGAAACGCTTCGCCGTCAGAGTCCGCAGGAAGAAAGGATCAACGATCCCGCCAATCCAAAGAACTACTGGCAGTACCGCATGCATCTGTCCATAGAAGAACTGATGAAGCAGGATGATTTCAATGATGAATTCAGGGGCTATATCGCGAACAGCGGCCGCTGATCATTCAACATAACATTCCTGCATAGCTGATTCAGTTTTTATTCGCACTTTTGCAGCATGCAGGTAAGACATCAAAACTTCAGCCTGAAATTCAGGCATGCGTTCACTATTTCAAAAGGGACCAAGACCCATCAGCCTACTTTCATCGTGGAACTGGAACAGGCCGGCCTGGTCGGTTATGGCGAAGCGCCCGCTATCGCTTATTACAATATCCCAGTTGAGAAGATGGCCGAAGATCTGGAAGCGAAACGTTCATTCGTGGAGAAATTCGCATTCACGGATCCCGAACGTTACTGGCATTACCTGCATCATCTGTTCCCGCAGAATCATTTCCTGGTGTGCGCGCTGGATATCGCTGCATGGGACCTGTGGGGAAAGATCAAGAAACAACCATTGTGGAAATTATGGAAGGGCGACTGGTCGAAATGTCCGGTCACGGATTACACGATCGGTATCGATCCGGTAGAGAAGATGGTGGCGAAGATGAAAGAGAAACCATGGCCTGTTTATAAGATCAAGGTCGGTACAGCTGATGACATGGCCATTGTCCGTGCGTTACGGGAGAATACAGATGCCACCCTGCGCGTGGATGCGAATGCGGCCTGGGATGTAGAAACGGCACTGGCCCTGATCCCGCAACTGGCGGAACTGGGTGTGGAGTTCGTGGAGCAACCGCTGGCAAAGGATAACTGGGAAGGGATGAAAGTGCTGTATGAAAAGTCGTCATTGCCTTTGTATGCGGATGAGGCCTGCGTTTATGAATCGGATGTGGAACGCTGCCTGCATCATTTCCATGGCATCAATATCAAACTCACCAAATGCAGCGGCATCACACCCGCGTTGCGCATGATCAGTAAAGCAAGGGAGCTGGACCTGAAAGTAATGCTGGGTTGTATGAATGAGTCGTCCATCGGTTCAGCAGCCATGGCGCAGATGCTGCCCTTTATCGATCATGTGGATATGGATGGCCCGTTGTTACTGGAAGAAGACCTGGCCACCGGCATCACCTACGACTTTGGCAGGATCAGCATTACCGATGACCCCGGATTGGGAATAAAATATACCGGTCTTTATACTAAGCCATAAAAAAATATCCCGGTCACCCGGGATATTTTTTTAGAGACTATATTTTCATTTATCCATTTTCCATTATCAACTATCCATTCACCCTTACCATATTCTTACGCGCAGACTGTCTGGACGGAACATTTTATCGCCTTCCTTAACGCCGAAAGTCGTGTAAAATTCATCCACATCCGCGAAAGGTCCGTTCACCCTGTATTTGGCAGGGGAGTGTACATCCTGTAATAACTGACTGCGTTGCGCTTCTTCCCGGGTATGACTCAGCCAGCCGAGTGAATAACCGAGAAAATATCGCTGCATCGGGGTCAGTCCCGCGATGGTCTTATTCTCTTTGTACTGAGCGGTCTTTTTGAAAGCATCGATACCCAGCAGGATACCTCCGAGGTCAGCGATATTTTCACCGAGTGTAGCCCGGCCATTGATATGATATCCTTTCTGGGGTTCGAATTCATTGAATTGATTCACCATCACATCGGCACGCTTGTTGAATTCAGCGCCGTCTTTATCTGTCCACCAGCTGACGAGGTTACCACTGGCATCGAACTGACGGCCTTCATCATCAAATCCGTGAGTGATCTCATGTCCGATCGTGGAAGCACCTGCATAACCGTACACGACCGCATCATCCAGTTCTTCATCGCGGTAGCCCGGAACGGTGAAGATACCGGCGGGTAATACGATCTCATTGTTGGAAGGGTTGTAGTAAGCGTTATAGGTCTGCGGGAACATATCCCATTCATCGCGATCAACGGGTTTTCCGATCTTGCTGAAATTATAATTATGCCACCAGCTGTTGGCGTTAACGAGGTTTTGCAGGAAACTTTCACGACCGATCTTCATGCTGCTGAAATCCTTCCATTTATCAGGGTAGCCGACTTTTTTACGAATGGCAGCAAGCTTGGCAAAGGCTTTTTGCTTGGTGCTGTCGCTCATCCAGGATAATGCCGCGATCCTGTCCTTCAGTGCAGAACGGATGGCCTCCACCATATCTTCATAACGTTTCTTGGCTTTTTCATTGAAGAATTCCTTTACGTATAACCGGCCGAGCATTTCGCCCAGGACGTTCTCTTCATTTTGTATAGAACGTTTCCACCGTGGTCTGCGGACTTTTGCCCCGCTAAAGAGTTTGTTGAAGTTGAAAGCAGCCTGTCCGTATTTTTCAGGAAGTGCTGCGGAAAAATCAGAGATCAGATTGAAGCGGACATATTGCTTCCAGTCGGACAGGGGAACTGTTTTCAGTAAACCATCCAGTTCGGTAAAGAATTCAGGTTGTCCAACGATCACTGAATCCACATTCGTGATCCCATTGAGCGTCAGATAGGCTTTCCAATCGATCATCTTATTCATTTTAGGCAGATCGGAAACCGCCATTTTATTGTAATTCCTGTTCGGATCACGGAGCTCTGCCAGTTTTCTGCTCGCGCCGGCGAGTTTGGTTTCCAGGGCCAGGATATTCTTCGCGACCGAACCGGCCACGGTGGGGTCTTCTCCGGACATGGTCAGAACATGAACGATGTAACTGACATATTCATTCCGGATATTCTTCGTCACACTGTCATCCTTGAAATAATATTCACGTTCCGGTAAACCCAGCCCGCCTTGTGAGAGTTTGTAGGCCATCACTTCACTGTTCTTGTCATCCTGTGAAACATAATCACTGAACAATGTATTGGATCCGTATTTTTTGAGTTCAGCGACCGTTGCAAGGAGAGAAGGAATATCAACGATCGCATTCACTTTATTCAGATAAGGCTGCAAGGGCACCAGGCCATCCTTTTCGATCTTAGCACTGTCCATGGCCATTTTCCAGAAATCACCGATCTGTTGCTCAGGTGTGCCGGCAGCGGCATTGGCCTTTTCCGCTTTTTCTGCGATCTCTCTTAAGCGGTTCTGATTCTCTCTGATCACAAGATTACCGATACCCCAGGAAGATTCGTCTTCCGGGATCGCATTCCCCCGGATCCAACCGCCATTGGCATATTGAAAAAAATCGGCACCTGGCCGGGTCAGTGTATCCAGATTCACAGCCACTGCATCAGGTTTTTCTGAAGGGGCATTTTGTTTACAGGAAACGGCAAAAAACGCCGCAATTGTTAAACTGATCCCGGCAAAAGCAAGCTTTTTCATGTTTAATTGATTTGATCTTTTAAAAATAGGCAAAAGCTATTCTGGCATGAAAATTTATTGATAAACGGGTGAATATCATGGTAAACACTCAGTCAGAACGTCGTTTTTCCTCATCCATCAGAAAAAAACCGTATTCCTGTGTTTTTTCCGGCGGAAATGGCTCCGCATTTATACTTATTCCCGTGTTTTTACGTTTAAAAAACAATAAAACCTGATCGTATCTTTGCCTCCGAACCACATCCAATTCATATGAAAAGAGCTTTACTCACCACGAGCTTCATCCTGAGCATTTTCTGCCTCTTTGCACAATCGCATATCGGCATTTTTGCAGGCCCATCCGCCTATAATGGCGATCTGGCCAATGGATTCTTCCCGAAAAAGACATCGAACATCGCAGTGGGTCTTACCTACAGCAAAGAGTTCAGTGCACAGGCAAGACTGCGTGCCGGACTGACCTATACCGTTCTGGGAGGCGCTGACCGCTACAGTACCAATCAGGGACGCATACTCCGTAACCTCAGTTTTGAAACATCACTGATCGAGTTCTCACTGATGGGCGAATATTATCTGCTGGATCTGTATGAAAAACGCATTTCACCTTATGTTTTTGCTGGAGGCGCGATCTATCATTACAATCCGTATGCCTTATACGGCAATAATCAGAAAGCATTTCTGCAACCTTTGAGTACAGAAGGACAGGG
>JAKPSI010000004.1 GCA_029555415.1 Bacteroidota bacterium
ATCAAGAAACAGGGCACTGGCCACACTGCGAGCTTTACTGTTCGTAAGATCTCCGATGGCGTAGGCGTAGAAAGGGTATTCCCCTACTTCTCCCCCAACATTGATTCGATCGTTCTGAACAAGACTGGTCACGTACGCCGTGCAAAACTGTTCTACCAGCGTAAACGCAGCGGTAAGAGCGCACGTATCCGTGAAAAACGCCAGGCTGTTGAAACTGCGAAATAATTCAGTTCATTATACCTATTTGAGATCCCGGCCTTCTGTGCCGGGATTTTTTTTGCCCTGAATAACAATTGATTAAATTATATTTCCCATATTTTTAAAGCGAGTTACTATCTTTGACGTCTAATTTTCATGACTATGACACATCCCGTTTTATTAGGTGTACTGGGCACAAATGAGATCATCATCATCCTAGTTATCGTTCTGCTGTTGTTCGGTGGTAAGAAGATCCCTGAACTGATGCGCGGACTGGGTAAAGGTGTTCGTGAATTCAACGATGCCAAGTCGAATGTGAAGAGAGAGATCGAAGAAAGCGCAACAGACAAAGGCACGAACTGATCCGCCTTTCCTAACCACTCTTTTTACCTCAAAGCTCCCGCTTTTGTTCGCGTATTCTTCCATTGAGCAATACCATGCCCAATTACAGGAAGGACAAGTTGATTGTGTCCGGGCTGTACTGCATTACACGGCCCGCATACGGGAGACCGCTTCCCTGAATGCATTCATTGAAGTATATGAAGCCGAAGCACTGGACCGTGCAAGGCAACTTGATGCCAAACGGCAGGCAGGTGCCCCCATGGGCAAACTGCATGGCGTGGTCATTGCACTCAAGGATGTCATCTGCTACAAAGACCATAAAGTAAGTGCCGCTTCCGGCATCCTTGAAAATTTCACTTCTATTTATTCCGCTACTGCAGTTGAAAGACTGCTGCAGGAAGATGCCATCATCATCGGCAACTGCAACTGTGATGAATTCGCCATGGGCAGCACCAATGAGAATTCTTCGTATGGCCCTGTCCGTAATGCCGCCGACCCGGAACGTGTACCCGGCGGGTCTTCCGGCGGTTCGGCCGTAGCCGTTCAATCCGGTTGCTGCATGGTATCGCTCGGAACGGATACCGGCGGTTCTGTTCGTCAACCTGCCGACTTCTGTGGTATCATTGGCATGAAACCCACGTATGGCAGGATATCCCGTTATGGTGTGATCGCCTATGCATCCTCCTTCGATCAGATCGGGATCTTCGGAAATAATATTCCTGATGTGGCACAGGTACTGCAGGTCATCGCCGGTGCCGATGAATTCGACAGTACCCTTTCTCAAAAACCTGTTGAAGATTATCCGGCACTGTTGCAAACCGGAAAGAAATACCGTTTCGCCTGGCTGCGTGAAGCACTGGAACATCCGAGTCTGGATCCGGCGATCGCATCCGCCATCAAAGAAAAGATCGAATCACTGCGCAAGGAAGGGCATACGGTAGAGCCTGTTGAATTCGATATGCTGGAATATATCGTTCCCGCTTATTATATCCTCACCACTGCTGAAGCATCCTCCAACTTATCACGATATGACGGGGTGCGTTTCGGGCACCGGACACAACAACCCGGACTGGACCTGACCGAATTCTATAAACAGAACCGTGCCGAAGGTTTTGGCAAAGAAGTGAAACGCCGGATCATGCTGGGCACGTTCGTACTCAGTGCTGGTTATTATGACGCATATTTCACCCGGGCGCAAAAGGTCCGTAACCTGATCCGTCAACGGACCGAGCAGATCTTTGCACAGTACGATTTCATTCTGCTGCCCACTTCACCCAGTACCGCCTTTAAGATCGGGGAGAAAACGAAGGACCCCATTGAGATGTATCTCGCTGATATCTATACCGTCATGGCCAATCTGGCCGGTATTCCCGCCATCGCATTACCCCTGTTCAAACACCCGAATGGCCTGCCTTTCGGCCTGCAGGTCATGGCGAACCGCTTCCAGGAGTTACCTTTGCTGGAAGTTTCGGCACAATTAATGCGCCGTTAACGGACATCATTCTTCTCAGCAGCCCAGCACGAATGCAGCCATTGAAGCACATACAAAGATCATTGTCCCTTTTCGCATGCATTCTTGCGCTGCAGGTTTCCGCGCAGCAGAGCCGGCCGGTCATGGATTCCATTCCAAAACCGGATCCGTCAGCCTTCACCGATCCCAAAACAGGATTCGAGAATCTTTTCCTCCCCCCTGCCGGTAATAACATTGAAATGGCGCAACTGAATCCGATGGCGGTCAGTTTCGTTCAGGATTATATCACCCGGTTCGGAAAAACGATGGAGGACATGAAAGGCTGGGGCAAGCCCTATTTCGATATGATGGATGGTATCCTGGAACAGCATGGCCTTCCCCATGAACTGAAATACCTGGCCGTGATCGAATCCCACCTCAAATCCAATGTACGTTCCTGGGCCGGTGCGGTGGGTCCCTGGCAATTCATGCCGGAGACCGCGCGTAACTACGGACTGCGGGTGAACCGTTACCGCGATGAACGCACTGATTATTTTTTAAGTACACATGCGGCTTCCCGTTACCTCACCGCATTATACCGTCTGTATGGTGATTGGTTACTGGTGATAGCGGCATATAACGGCGGACCCGGAAATGTCAATAGTGCCATCCGCAGATCCGGCAGCCGCAACTTCTGGGCACTGCAGGATTATCTGCCGTTGGAGTCGAAGAACCATGTCAAGAAATTCATCGCTACGCACTATATCATGGAAGGTACCGGCGGCATCACCACCAGTACGAAGGATGAACTCAGTTCACTGGTCATGAATACAAAACAGGAATTGCGCCCGGGTGAGCTCGACAGCACAAGGGTGCAGAACATCAGTGGCCGCTACATGTCAGCCGTGATCCTGAAATATATCAATACCGATCCATTACTGTTCAACCGCTATAATCCCCGCTTTGATGAGCAGATCGCCAACAAAGGAAGTTATGATCTGCGTTTACCTTTCGATAAAATGGACCTGTTCCTGGAGAAGAAACCCGCGATATTGGGTGAATGCATGGCTTTATTGCTGAATCCTCCGGTAAATACGACGCCCGCTAAGAAGGCTTTCTGATCCTCATTCCGCGCCTAAGACCTTACGAATGGCGGCGGCTTTCCACAAACACTCTTCCCATTCTTTTTCTGGTTCGCTGTAAAACGTGATCCCGCTTCCGGCCGGGAAGGACAGATAATTTGTGGATGCGTTATATAGAATGCTTCGGATGACCACATTGAAATCGAAGTCCTGTTCCGGACTGATATAACCCACCGCGCCGGAGAAGATACCGCGTTTCATTATTTCATACTGACCGATCAGTTCCATCACTCTTTTCTTGGGCGCGCCGGTCATGGATCCCATCGGGAAACAGGCACGCAGGATATCAGTGAGGGAGGTGCCGGGTTCGAGCGTACCGCTGACCGTTGAGATCATCTGATACACTTGCGGAAAAGTATAGATCCCGAACAACTCATCCACGTGCACCGAACCTTCTTTGCAAATCCGGGAAAGATCGTTCCGCACCAGATCCACCACCATTACATTCTCAGAGCGGTCTTTGTCACTTTGCTCCAGTGCGGTCTTGCGGGCTGCATCCATCGCCGCATCATCCGGTGAACGGTGTAGGGTGCCTTTGATAGGTTGTGACAGGATATGATCGCCTTGCTTTTTCAGGAAGCGTTCGGGGCTGGCACAGATGAGCCATTGCTCATTGAAGCGGTACAACGCGGAAAAAGGATTGGGGGAAACGGTACTGAGCCGGTTATAAATGTCAAGCGGATCGATGACCGCCTGTTCCGCATAGAATTCCTGACAGAAATTGATCTCATAGCAATCGCCCCTGCGGATATGCTCACGCAGTTTACTGATCACCGCGCAATATTCTTCTTTACTGAACCGGGATCGGACCGAAGAGACATGGGATGGAAACGGCGGCTGCACGGGTGTTTCAAGGATCTCTTTGTACACCTGATCCGGGAAGCTGGCTTCGATCAGCAGTTCTTCACCTTCTGCCCTGATGATCACGAGCGGCTCAAAAAAATACAGATCAGGGAAATGGATCCCGCCGGGTTGTTCAGTTTGCAGACTTTCCGTTTCATTCTTCAGGTCATACCCCAGATGTCCGAACAACCAGGTTGGAGACTGATCAGCGAATGCCTGCAATTGTTCCAGTGCGTTACCCGCCTTTGCCTCCAGGGAACGGCGGACTCCTGCGGCAAGGATCCACTCTAATGAATGGGCGCTGCCGCTGTAATCGTGGTTGTCCAGAAAACAAAAAGTGTTGAATGGTTTTGCCCAGTTCAACACTTTTTGCTTGATCTGTTCCCGGTCTGGTATCGTATATAACCTGGAGGACAGAAGAGAAAATTATAACGTTCAGTAAAAATAAACTTTAGTAGTCGTCGTCTTCATCGTCATCATAGCCTTTATCGCCGAACAGGTCTTTGAACTCGTCATCTTCGAATTTGAAATCGTCATCATCATCGGCACCTTTCTTGGCGGGGGCTGTACCCGTTGCTTTCTTGCCTTTTGATTTGGGGATATCGAATTCTTCGAAATCAGGATCCCACTCTTCCTCTTCTTCGGGCTTTTCCCAATCATCGGGTTCGTCTTCTACATCATCATCATCGTCATCATCGCCCTTTGCTTTTTTAGCAGTGCCGGTAGCTTTACCGGCTTTACGTACGGATGCGGTCTCGTCTTCATCGAGTTCATCATCCTCTTCACCATCTTCCAGTTGCTTCTTGGGCTTGGGAGATGCTTTTTTGGGTGCGGCTTTACCGGCAGCGCTGTCGGTCTTGCCTGTGGATTTTTTTTCCTTATCAGGTTTTGATGCCATGTTCTTACAGGGATTGTAGCTGTAAAATTTCAGCGAAGTTTTTAATCCGCCAAATTTTTAAAAAAATTATTTTTTATGCAATAGGTGCCTGAATGATCTGGTCACGGCCGGGGCCGTTGGAAATATAATGAACCGGTACACCCAGGTACTTATTAATAAAGTCGACATATGTCTTCATCGTACCGGGTAATCCTTCAAAATTACGTATCCCGGATGTATTGGTGTTCCAGCCGGCAAAAGACTGGTAAACGGGAACAGGCTGACGGCGATCCAGCCTGAACGGTATCTCTTTGGTTTCCTCATCCCCGATCTTATAGGAAGTACAGACTTGCAGATCCGGGAATGCATCCAGTACATCGGCCTTGGTCATGACGATCTTTGTAACGCCATTGATCATACAGGCGAAGTTAAGGGCAACCAGGTCGATCCAACCGCAACGGCGGGGACGGCCAGTGGTTGCACCGAATTCATTACCGGTACTGCGGAGCAGTTCACCTGTGGCATCTTCCAGTTCAGTGGGGAAAGGTCCACTGCCAACGCGCGTGCAGTAAGCCTTGGTCACACCGATCACATCGCGGATCTTCTGCGGTGCGATACCGAGACCGCTGCAAACACCGGCGGAGATGGTATTGGATGAAGTCACGAAGGGGAACGTGCCGAAATCGATATCGAGCATGCTGCCCTGCGCGCCTTCCGCCAGCACACGTTTGCCGGCAGCGATCTGTTTATTGATGAAATATTCACCATTCACGATATTGAGTTCTTTCAGGAATTCAAGCGCTTCAAAGAATTCTTCTTCCCAACTGCTGATATCTTCCGTGAAAGCGAAATTATCGAGCAGTTTCTGGTGTTTGAGGCGAAGCTTGATATAAGCGGTGGTAAAATTCTTATCCAGCAGATCACCGACACGGAGACCGTTACGACCGGTCTTATCCATGTAAGCGGGACTGATCCCTTTCAGTGTGGAACCGATCTTCTGGCTGCCTTTGGATAATTCAGCGGCCTTATCCAGTGCACGGTGGGTGGGCAGGATGAGGTGCGTTCTTTCAGAGATGAAAAGATTCTTTTTCAGATCGATCCCGAAAGATGCTACCGTATCACATTCTCTTTTCAGCGTGACCGGATCCAGCACCACACCGTTACCGATCAGATTGATGACATTATCGTGAAACACACCGGAGGGGATCTGGTGCAATACGACCTTCGTATCATTCACATACAGGGTATGTCCTGCATTGGGACCGCCCTGGAACCTTGCGATCACACCATAGTCCTTTGCGAAGTAATCTACTATCTTTCCTTTTCCTTCATCGCCCCATTGGAGGCCAAGTAAAACATCAACCATTTTGGATCTTTTTATTGCAGCCCTGTTTAATGAACTGCAGAGGCCGCAAAAATACTCCTTACACAACGAAGCCACCGTTTTTTCCGGTGGCTTCTGAATTTTTTTTATTCACGTAAAAACTAACACTTATTAACGGAACAAGGCTACTGTTCCCTGCTTGGTAATGAGTTTACCTGATTTCGTAACCCCCTGTACCATCCAGACGTATACACCGCTGACCTGCTCCCGGCCACCCAGTTTGCCGTCCCAGCCTTCACTCAGCGTACTGGTGCTGTACACCAGTTGTCCCCACCGGTTATACACCCGGAAATACCGGATCTCTTTGATCCCGACCGGGAAGGGTATGAATTTATCATTCTTGCCATCCCCGTTAGGGGTAAATGCGGAAGGCACATAAATATCCGGTCCCGCATAAGACCTGACCCTCGCAAAAGCTTCACCCTTACAACCTGCGATCGTGGAAGCGGTCACCTTATAGGTCACATCCGCTCCAACAGCCCCTACGGTAATGATCGGGTTGGAAATATTGGGATCGCTGACACCCGTTGCCGGTGACCATATATACAAGTTGCCTCCTGAGGTGGCTGTGATCTTGAACTGATCACCGTTATAAGCTATGGTATCAGCCGGTGAAACGGAAACATGGATCGGCGGTGTAACATCCACCAGCACATCATCCGTAGTGAGCGATTTACATCCGTTCGCATCCGTTACAGCAAGTGTATAGGTAGCTGTTTGTGCAGGAGTGGCCTGCGGATTCGCAACACTGCCGGATGAAAGTGTTCCGGAAGGCGTCCAGCTGAAAACAGTACCTCCACTGCCCTGCAGCTGATAGGATTGTCCGTAACAGATATAACCATCAGGACCCGCATTCGGAATGGGCGCTGCATTCACATGTACGATGACCGTATCTTTTGCAACACAAAGGCCGTATGTGGCGGTCACTTCATACTGCGTGGTCACTGTAGGATTGGCTACCGGATTATAGATCGCGGCATTACTGAGTCCGGTGGCGGGTGACCATGCATACTGCAATGCATTCGAAGCAAGCTGCAGTTGCGTACTCTTTCCTTCACAGATCACCGGATCCGTTTGCGGGGTAAAGGTGAGATCATTAGTTAAGCCGACCGTAACCGGATAGGTATTGGAACAACCCAGCATGTCCTGTACCAGCACTGTGTAATTGCCTGGGATCACATTGAAATCCGTGCCTTGTTGAGCAGTGCCTCCGTTCAATGAATAAGTATAGGTACTGTTACCGCCCCCACCGATCACACGGATCAGCCCATTCGCGCCGCCGTTACAGGTGGCATTGTTCGTATTGATACTGGCGGTCAGTGCCACCGGTTCGGTAACATTGATATTACTGCTGATCTGGCAATGATGCGCGTCGCGGATCAGTACTGTGTACACCCCGGCCGCTACATGGAATGTATCTGTGGTTCGCCAGGTCGTGCCACCGTCAATGGAATATTCATATGGTGCGGTTCCGCCATTACCCCCGGCAATGATAATACCGTTCGACTGACCTTTACAGACCACCGGGATCATGTTCGCCCCACCTGTCAGCACGGACGGTGTACCTACCGTAATGGGTGTGGTTCCGGAACAACCATTGCTTTCACGGTAATGAACGGTATAGGCACCTGCGGCCAGCGCATTGAAGATATTACCCAATTGCCAGGTCACACCATCCAGTGAATATTCATAAGGTGGTATCCCTGTAGTAGGCGGTATAACAGTGATCATTCCATCCGATGCACCATTGCAACTGACTTCATTCGCTAAGGCTGTTGTCAGTAACGGCTGACCGGGCGGCACAGTGGTCAGCACGACGGCGCTGCAGCCAGCAGCATCCCGAACGGTTACAGAATAGCTGCCTGAAGCCAGATTGAGGAATATATTGGAGTTCTGAGGCGTGCCTGCATTGAGCTGGAAAGTGAAAGGTGCCACACCTGAACTGGTTGACATGGTAATGGTACCATTCGAGGCACCTGTACAGGAAGTGGGTGTGACCACCGCGTCCGACTGTACGCCCGCACCTACCAGGATCGTTTGCTGCAACGTACCGGATACACAGCCACCGGCATCCACGACTGAAACAGTATGGATACCCGGAGGAAGGTTATTGAAAACAACAGGGCTGGCTCCCACCCTTACCACGGTTCCATCCAGTGTACAGGTATACGGAGGTGTTGTACCACCACCTGCAGGGATCGTTACTGTGATCGTGCCATTGTTCACACCGGTACATGCGGTGGGTGTATTGGAGAGTTGCGGTGTCAGCGCGTTGGTTTGAATGACGTTCAGATTCAGGATCGTACTGCTGCAGGTACCACCCGCGTCATGCACCACGACCATATGCGTACCAGCCGGTACACCGGTGAAAGTATAGGGAGAAGGACCTACAACAGGGGCGCCGCCATCCAGGACATAGGTGTACGGTGCATTCCCGGTTGGTACCGTTACTGTAACTGTTCCCGCAGGAGGACCGCAAGGTGTGTTGGTGGTAACAGCTGATGCGTTGAGATCGGTCGGGGGACCTTTCGTAACACGGATCGTATCCGTTCCGTAAACAACGGCATTGGCATCATCGATCTTTTCGTATGTGGATTTAACGATGTAAGTGGTTGTTGCGCCAGGGGGCGGACAAATAAACGGAAATGACGCTTCCACTGTTCCGTTCGCAAGCGGATTGGTAGTACCGGCTACGATCAGATTACCGTTGATATCGAACAGTTCCACTCTTTTCAGTAATGAAGGTCCGGATGCGGGAACGAAACGATAAGATTCATTCATACCGATCGTACCCCAGGGCGGATCAGATGCGCGGCGACCATTCACCATGATCGCTTTCGTCTTGGCGAAATTCTGCATCCCGATCATCGCGCGGCCCTGATTCCATCCGTTACAGATCTGTTTATCGAAAACGGTCACCTCAACGATACCGGTTGATTCATATAAAATGATCTGGTGTGTATTTTCGATCAGACTCTGACAGGCGCCGGAATAAAGCGGTACGCGGTAAAAGCTCAGGATCCATCTTCTGGCTGGCGCAGTACCCACTACCTGATACTGGATACGTTGTGTGGGTGATGTGGGCGCCTGTGGATTCAGATCATGATAAGGCCCGAAGATCACAGCAGGATCATAAAAGGTACTGGGCAGGTCCTGCGGTGTAGTTCCATTGATGATGTTCCACTGTGCGGCTGCATTCGCTCTCGACACATCAAAACAAACCACACCATTGGTGCTGGCCACGACTTGTGTATAGGGAAAACCGTAAAAAGGAAAAGTGAATCCGAGATCGATCAAACCAGTATATCGGTCATCAATGGTAAGTCCGGTCGGTGTACCATTCGGATCATCCGGGGCCACATAAACAGGGAGACAAGGTGCGGCCGGGGAATTGATCGGGTTCAACACATAGCTATCTGTCAAACCATGTATATCCGGTACGATCGCCTTCAGGGTAAAACAGGGATTGGGAGCACAACCAGGAACGGTCGTATCCCTTGTACAATTAAAAGAAAATGTTTGCGCATTCAGGTTTGCAGACAAAAATACAATGCATATTCCTGCTACCAGGAGCCTCATCTGATTCATTCTCATACCAGCTTTGGTTAATATTTGTTCTGGCGAACAACCGAATGTGGAAGATAACAATTTTCAGGCTATACGGGGCATGAAAAACCACGATGCTGTAGCTGTTTTATTTCCAGCGTTTTGGAGCCTTGCATCATGCGGATCAGGGAATATCTTCCGTATCATAGCGCTCCACCGATTCAATACCGGGCAGGCTGTTCAGGCTTTGAACCAGTGTATCCAGTTCTTCCCGGTCATGCACATACAAACGGATATTACCCTCGAACAAACCATCGCGTGCTTCGATCGTCAGTGCCGCGATATTGATCTTGAGCTCACCCGAAATGAGATTCGTGATCTTGTTCACTACACCCACATCATCCAGTCCTACGATGCGCACACCGGTAAGGAAGGAGATCTCTTTGTTCTTCGCCCATTTCGTTTTCACGACCCGGTGACCATAGTTGGCCAGCAGCTTCGCGGCGTTCGGACAATTGGTACGGTGAATGGTCAATCCTTTACCAGTGGTGATGAAACCGAATACGTCATCACCCGGGATCGGTTTACAGCAATTCGCAAGATGATATACGATACGGTCGCTGCTTTCACCGAAGATGATCAGTTCCGCATCCTTGCGGCCGCTGGCCGGATGATGGTTATGCGGAATGAGATCGAATTTATGTTCCGGATGGATCTTCACCGGACGCGGCGCTTCGATGCGGTCGCCGGTCACTTTGAATTCCTTCAGTTCTTTCAGATCGATGTTCTTCACCGCTACACCATAGAACAGGTCCAGATGTGAACCGAGTTTATAGAATTGCGTCAACTCATCGATATTATGATGATTGAATGAAGCCCCTACTCCTTCCAGCTTACGCTGCACGGTGTATTTACCTTCATCCGCCACTTTCCTTTTTTCTTCTTTGAGCGCATCCCGGATACGGCCTTTGGATTTGGAGGTAACGACGAATCCCAACCAATCCTCCGAAGGCTTTTGTTTATTACTCGTGATGATCTCCACCTGATCCCCGCTGCGCAGCTTATGACTGATGGGTACCAGTTTGTGATTCACTTTGGCACCGATCGTTTTCACGCCGATGGCACTGTGGATCGCGAACGCAAAATCGAGCGCGGTGGAACCCACGGGCAGCATCTTCACATCTCCCTTCGGTGTGTATACATAAATTTCTTCCGCCAGGAAGCTGGTCTTGAAATCCTGCAGGAAGTCGATACTGTCGGTCTCCTGACTCGTGATCACTTCCCTTATCTGCTGGAACCATTTATCGAAGCGGCTTTCATCGGTGGTGCCTTCTTTGTATTTCCAGTGCGCGGCGAGACCTTTCTCCGCGATCTCATTCATCCGTTTGGTCCGGATCTGCACTTCCACCCATTTACCCTGCGGACCCATCACCGTGGTGTGCAGCGCTTCGTAACCGTTGCTCTTGGGATTGCTCAGCCAGTCGCGCAGCCTTTCCGGCGAAGGCTGATACTCATCCGTGATCATCGAATACACTTTCCAGCAATCTTCTTTTTCCCTTTCGGTCGGCGAATCCAGGATGGCGCGGATCGCGAACAGATCGTACACTTCTTCAAAGGCCACACCTTTTTTCTTCATCTTGTTCCAGATGGAGTGGATGCTTTTCGGACGGCCATACACTTCCGCATTGATCTGTGCTTTCTCCAGTTTATCACGGATAGGCTTGATGAATTCGTTGATGTATTTGGTGCGTTCACGTTTGGTCTCTGATAATTTCTTCGCGATCTCACGGTAGGTCTCCGGTTCCATGTATTTCATGGCCAGATCTTCCATCTCCGTTTTGATATTGTACAATCCCATCCGGTGCGCGAGTGGCGCGTACACATACACCGTTTCAGATGAGATCTTGAGTTGTTTCTCGCGTTTCATGCTGTCCAGTGTCCGCATATTATGCAGGCGGTCCGACAGTTTGATGAGGATCACGCGCGGGTCATCCGTGAGGGTCAGGAGGATCTTCTTGAAATTCTCGGCCTGCTGTGACGCGTTCACATCGATCACATTGGAGATCTTGGTGAGCCCGTCCACGATCCGGGAGATCTCACTGCCAAATTCCCTTTCCACATCGTGCAGGGTGATGTCCGTATCTTCCACCGTATCATGCAGCAGGGCGCAAATGGTGGAACGCACACCGAGACCGATCTCTTCCGCGCAGATCTTGGCCACGGCCAGGGGGTGGAGGATATAAGGCTCACCGCTTTTGCGGCGCATGGTCTTGTGGGCCTCGGCCGACATTTCAAAGGCCGTCCGGATCAGGTTCTTATCGCCG
>JAKPSI010000007.1 GCA_029555415.1 Bacteroidota bacterium
CAATAAACAACGTGATATTTCCGTTTATCCCAATCCTGCTGGTGATTATTTCACCCTGAGAGTGAATAACATCTCATTAACGAACAGCACTGTCAGATTGGTGGATCTTGCCGGCAGAATTTTGTTGACACAACGTCTAAGCTCGAATTCAGCAAATATTGATACACGCGGCCTGACTCCCGGCTACTATGTGGTCGAAGTCAATGATAATGGAAAGCTGCAGCGTGTCAGTTTGATCAAGAAGTAACGATCAGGCTGAATTAGTTTAGAGTGATCCTTAACCCTAATATGCTAAACTAATTTCTCGGCCAGATGAAACGCAGAACTTTTTTAATCACTGCCTCTGCAACTGCAGCGGCAGTGATTATTTCTCCCATCGTATATACACATATCGCTCATAGCGCGGCCCGTGATCCCCTCACTGTGCCTTTGATGCTGGCAGAATTCTCAGACTTCAAGACGATCAGAAAGATCGGGCTCGACTACAGAAAAGTTGCACCGGTAGAATGTACCCGTGGCAACCTCTCTAAATTACTCCTTACTGCTCCGGGCAACATACAGCTGGATGCTTCAGATTTCAAAGCCGTTTCCGAATTGGTAGAATCCAAAGCAAAAGATGATTTTCGTAACGCAAGGATGGTCACCATGGAAGGTTGGGTTATTTCATTGACAGAGGCGCGACAGTGCGCATTGTTTTCTTTATCTTAGGAGCCTATGCACATTGACGCCCGGAATATTGATAACAATTCGGTCATCGAAGGAGATGTTTGTATCGTTGGTGCCGGTGCAGCAGGTATCTCGATCGCACTGGAATGGATGAATACATCCTATAAAGTGATCTTACTGGAAGGCGGTGGATTTGAATACGACGACCGGGTGCAGGAACTCTATAACGGAAAGATCATCGGCCATCCTTATTTCCCGATGAAATCAAGCCGCCTGCATTATTTTGGCGGCACTACCGGCCACTGGGGAGGCATGTGCTCCACTTTTGACGATATCGATTTCGAGAAACGTGATTGGGTGGAACACAGCGGCTGGCCCATTAAAAGGGAAGATATCGCATCCTATTATCCCAGAGCTCATCCGCTGCTCGACCTCGGACCCTGTAACTGGGACCTTAGCTACTGGCAGGGTGTTTATCCTGAATTCAAGCCCCTTCCCCTGGAAAAAGATGTGATGTGGAACAAGATGTGGCAATTCAGCAAACCCACCCGCTTCGGCCCCAAATACAAGGACACCATCGTCAAAGCTGAGAACATTCATTTGTACACCTATGCAAATGTTGTCGATATCAGAGCAAATGAGAATGTATCCAGTATCAGGGAAGTGACCGTTAAGAATTATGCGGGTAAACAACATACCGTAAAGGCAAAGTATTTCGTCCTTGCTTGCTGCGCGATACAGAACGCTCGCATCCTTTTATCCAGCAATACACAAGCAAAAGCAGGTTTGGGAAATGATAATGATCTCGTCGGAAGATATTTCATGGAACACCTGGAGATCGAATCCGGTGAACTATGGCTGAAACACCCGGATTCACTCTTCCTGTATAAGAACGACAGATCCTCACGGGCAGAAATAGCGATCTCTGCGGCCAAGCAACGAGAATTCCAGGTGCTGAATGCAACGATCTCCCTCACTCCGCTGGAAGAAGCCAAAAAAGTGGAACCGCCGATCACGGTCTGGTCCGATGATGACCCCCGCAAAAGCCAGAAACTCTGGAAAAAATATTATGACGATGCCCACAAAAAAGGGCTGATGGAACGGATCTTCAGGAATACGAAATACAATGCATTCGGACTATATACCCGCTGTGAACAGAATCCTAACCCTGATTCAAGGGTGATCCTGAGCACCGAGAAAGATGAACTGGGTATGCCACGCGCAGACCTTAAATGGACTTTGTCACCGCTGGATAAAAAATCCGTGCTTAAAGTAAATGAATTACTGGGCCAGCAACTTGGCGTAGCCGGCATCGGAAGAGTGAAACTGGCGCCTTTCTTACAGGATACCCACGACGACAGCTTGCCCGCATCCACCAGCGGCGGCTGGCACCAGATGGGAACCACCAGAATGAGTGAAACGCCGGCCACTGGCGTGGTCAACGCTGATTGCCGTGTACACGGGATCAGTAATTTATTTGTTGCAGGTTCAGCCTGCTATACCACTGCAGGTGCCGTTAATCCGACACTCACGGTCGTAGCCATCTCATTGCGACTTTCAGATCACCTGAAGTCCATCATCAAATCCTGATCCGTCTGAAGCAAATTCCCGAACTCATCAGTACGTATGGTCAAAAGAGTGTTCATAGAAAACCCCAGGTATGGTCACCGCCAGTCATTCAAAAAACCACGATCGGCAAAAAGCACTTTCATTCTGGTTTTCGTGGTATTTATCATCACCGGCCTCTTCAGTCTGCTCCCTGATTTTCATATGGATAGGATCCTGGGGATCGAATACAGCTGGGAATTCGATATGTTCCAGCACAGCAGTTATTATGTCGTACTCGCACTCGTGCTGTTCGCCATTTTCCCGTACCAGCCACCCACTGTCTATTTCTTTGCCCTGATCTTCTTTGTTTCCTTCATTTTCGAGGTCCTTCAGATATGGGTACCCGACCGGAATTTCTCCCTGCTCGACCTTACCAGCAATTTCCTCGGCATCCTGATCGGGTTCACACTCTACAAGTTTTTCAAGAAGACCCGGGCCGCCTGGAAAGACTATAAAAGATACCACCGGTAATTTTTTTTGGAAAAATGAACACTGTTCATTTTCTTTGTGTTTCAAATCGGAATATGTCGATCATCGCCAGAAGACAAAGGGAAAGAACAGAAATGCGCCAGCTCATCCTGGATGCGGCCCGTTCCATTTTCCTGGAAAAAGGCTACGATCACACCAGCATCCGCACGATCGCCGAACGCATCGAATACAGCCCCGGCACCATTTACCTGTACTTTAAAGAGAAAGACGATATCTTCCATGCCCTCCATGAAGAAGGGTTCCGCCGCCTGCTGGAAAGCATGCAGCCGCTGCTCCACGTACAGGATCCCATGGAACGCCTGAAGGCTATGGGCCGCCTCTACCTTGACTTTGCGCTGAAAAACAAGGATTTTTACGACCTCATGTTCATCATGCAGGCCCCGATGAATATGGAAAAAGATCCCTGTAACTGGGAAATGGGCAGCCATACCCTCGATTTCCTGAAATCCGTGATCCGCGATTGCCAGAAAGCCGGTTATTTCAAAGGAAAAGATGCGGAAGACCTTTCTTTCATGGTCTGGTCCACCGTACACGGCATGGCCGCACTCTTTTGCCGTAACCGCTGCCAGGTATATGAGAACCGTGAAGCCCTCGACCTCGTCGAAAAAGGCTTTACTTATTTTTCTGAGATGCTGGAACGGTATTGATTTTTTTTGCACTGCCACTGAACAGTGTTCATTGTATATACGTTGATCATTAAACCATTGATTATGCATTATCTGAGAGTCGCCATGCTGCTGCTTTTGGGATCGCTCACTAACCCCGCAGCACATGCGCAATCGCAGCTGGACCAGTACATCAAAGAAGGACTGGATAAGAATATCGTGCTGCAGGAAAAGAAGATCGGGCTGGATAAAAGTCTGGTCGCCCTCCAAACCGCCCGCTCCCTGTTCCTTCCCACCACCTGGCTGGAGGGGTCCTATACCATCGCCAAAGGCGGCCGGAGTATCGATATCCCCGTCGGAGATCTGATGAATCCGGTCTACCGCACCCTCAACCAGCTCACCAACAGCAATAACTTTCCGCAGATCAGCAACGTGTCGGAGCAATTACTGCCCGATAATTTTTATGATGTGCGGGTGAAGACGACCATGCCGCTGGTCAATCCTGATATCAAGTATTACAAGACCATCCGCTACCAGCAAACCCTGCTGCAGCAGAATGAGATCGATATCTATCGCCGCGAACTCGTCAAACAGATCAAATCCGCTTACTACAGTTACGGACAAGCCAGCAAAGCGATCACGATCTACGAGAACGCGTTGCAACTCGTCAACCAGGCATTGCGGACCAACCAGTCGCTGCTCAATAATGGCAAGGGATTACCCGCTTATGTCATCCGCGCCGAAAGTGAAGTGAAGACCGTTGAATCCCAACTCGCCGATGCCCGCAACGATCAGCAGAACGCGCAGGCCTTATTTAATTTTTTACTGAACCGGGATCTCAGAGAACCGGTCATCGTCAAAGAGAATGAACTCGCCATGCCCGGCCTCGGGATCCTCGCTTCCATTCCCGATTCCGCCAGCCGTCGCGAAGAACTGCGTTCTCTCGGTCTCGCGCGCGATATCAACGGTAATATCGTGAAGATCTATAAATCATTCCGTTCACCCCGCCTCAATGCCTTCCTCGATCTGGCTTCACAGGCAGGCGATTTTAAAGTGAACAGCAAATCCTTCTTCTATTTCGGCGGCATCCAGATGCAGATCCCCATCTTCACCGGCAAAAGGAACCTGTACAAGATCAATGACGCGCAACTGGACCTCAAAGCCGTGGAAGCAAAGACCATCGAGACCACACAGCAATTGCAGCTCGCTGCATTCGTCAGCCGCAACAACAGCAATACCGCATTCAGTAATTACACCGCAGCCATCAAACAGGAAGATGCCGCCCGCAGCTATTTCAAACTGATCGATCGCGGCTACAAGGAAGGCGTCAATAATTATATCGAATTCCTCGATGCACGTACCCAACTCACCAATGCCAGTCTGTATGTGAACGTTTGCCAGTACCGGTTCTTATCAGCCGTGGCCGACCTCGAACGCCAGACCGCATCCTATACATTCAACAACTAAATCAACCAGCATGAAATATTTTTTCTATCTCCTCAGTGCAGCCGTGATCTTCAGCGCCTGTGGCTCCAGTAGCAGTAAGACCGGTATTCCCGACGCGGGTGAAACGATCCCCGTTCGTTTACTGCCCGTCAATTCAGATACCTCCGCCGGCAGTATCGAAGCATCGGGATTGTTATCCACCGAAAACCAGGCACGCCTGTCTTTCAAGATCGGCGGTGTCATCGACGCGATACTTGTCAAGGAAGGACAGTTCGTCCGCCAGGGCCAGCTGCTCGCCACCTTAAAATCAACTGAGATATCCGCACAGGTGCAACAGGTGGAACTCGCCCTCGAAAAAGCGAAACGTGATTATCAGCGCGCTTCCAATCTGTATAAGGACAGCGTGGCCACACTCGAACAATTACAGAACAGCAAGACCGGTGTCGATATCGCCACCCAGAATCTGCAGCAGGTGAACTTCAACGCGCAATATGCCCGCATCA
>JAKPSI010000058.1 GCA_029555415.1 Bacteroidota bacterium
CCGGTGGCCATACCTGCATTGCCTGTTCCGTTGAAGATGCCTTTGCGGCCCGGACTGGCAATAAAACTATAGTGATTCTTGAGGATGATCGTAATCTGCAATTCATCCGCCTTTTGTTGTGCGAGCGCGATCCGGTCGAAATCATTACTGATCTTACCGAAGAGCCGTTCGAATTCTTTCGGATGCGGAGTGAGGATGGAACCCGGCGGGATCTTTTCCAGCAGGTCGGCACTGGCCGCGATCATATTCAGCGCATCCGCATCGATCACCAGGGGCATATCCGCCTGACTGAGCAGATTGCGCAGCATTTTCATGGTCTCGGTATCCGTTCCGATCCCCGGACCGATTCCGATCGATGCATATTTACTGAAGAATCCATCCGTCTTGGTCAGGAAGGTTGGATGCGGATCCGCGATGCACATCGCTTCCGGTACAGCGGTCTGCAGAATGGTATATCCCGATGCAGGGACCTGGCAGGTCAGTAAGCCAACTCCGGAACGCAAACAGGACTTTGCGGACAATACCGCGGCACCCATCTTACCGAAACTGCCTGCTAACAGTAATGCATGACCGAAGTTTCCCTTATGTCCCCAGGGATCACGGGGTTTGTAGATCCCGCTGATCATTTCATCATCCGCCAGTTCATAAGGAGGTTCAACTGCAGCATCATATTCAACATGCAGACCGATATCCAGGATCTGGACTTTCCCCAGGGAAGGACCATTCTCCGCATGCATGAAAGCCTGTTTCCAGGTCTGGAAGCTCAGTGTGTATGCGGCTTTCACGATCGTATTTCCGGCAGACGAATGATCCGTGAACATACCGCTCGGTATATCGATCGAGATATTCAACGCACCGGAACGGTTCATCGCATCAACCAGTGAAGCGGTCATGCCTTCGATACCACGGTTCAGTCCGGAGCCATATAAAGCATCAATGATGATATCATCCGGTTGAAATGCAGGAATATGTTCAGAAGATTGCAGGAATCTAATTTCTACCTGTGGTAACTGATGCAGCCGGGCCAGATTGGTCTGGAAATCATCGGTGCCTTTGTGACCGAATTCAAGGATGCAGACCTTTACAGGCACACGCCTGACAGCAAGCTGCCGGGCGATCGCCAATCCATCACCGCCATTATTGCCTTTGCCACAACAGATCCAGATATGACGGTCAGTGAATGCATGTTCTTCCAGCCATTCCGTGCATGCAGCTGCGGCCCTTTCCATCAGGTCGATGGAAGCAATGGGTTCATGCTGGATCGTGTATTGATCCCATGCACGGACCTGTTCGGCCGACAGGATCTTCATATGAGAAAAATTGTACCCTAAAGTTGGTGACAATTCCGGAGAATTCCGATGATTTAATGACGCTTCTTTGCGGAAGGCCTGGCAGGAGCCGTTTTTTTGTTCTTTTCATCAGGAAGGTCATTGTCGTCGTCCTGTTTTTCTCCGCCCTGATCATAATCCCCGAATATATCATAACAAAGATGGGCAACATAATAGATCGCCCCCATGAAGCGGTTGCCGATGATGATGATCGTGGCCTTTTCATCTTCCAAGCGCGCGAATGCGGCATTGCTGCCATGCCATTTTCCAAAGTGGTAGATCACTTTCTTGCCGTTGGGGAGTAGTTGCAGCCTCCATCCCAGACCATAGTTATGAACAGATGCCTTTTCAAAACTGTAGGGTTTGAAGGCACTGTCGCGCAGCTCCTTATTCAGTACCTGATCGGTATACATGGCCTGATCCCATTTTAACAGGTCGCGGACGGTGGTATAGATATTCTTGTCGCCATAGGTGCCTTCCAGAAAATCATAATCCCATAAGCGTCCATCCGGCGTGAAAGATGGTGTCGCGGTCATGCTGTCCGCCATCGTGAAAACATAAGTGTCCTTCATGCCCAGGGGACCGAAGAATTTATGTTTCATGTAAGCAGGGAAAGTCTCGCCGGTGATCTTTTCCACGATCATCGCCAGTAAAACGAAATTGGTATTGCTGTAACTGAAATGGGTATCCGGAGGAAAGCTGCGTTTCGGCTGTTGTGTGAAGAGTAATTCAAGTACATCCGGATTGGTCATGTACCGGTGCTTCCATGGTTTCGGGTCGGCGAAATGGATATAATTCGGTAACCCGCTGCGGTGGTTCAGCATCATGCGGACCGTTATCCCGGGATAGGGGATGCCGGGGAAATATTTGGACAACGAATCATCCAGTGATAGTTTCTGTTCCTGTACCAGCCGGAGTATCGCAGTGGCGGTAAAGGTCTTACTGGTGGATGCGATATGCATCGGCAGCGAGGCCGTCATGGTATCTGACTTGCGCAGATCCCGTTTACCAACATATCGTTCGTACAGCACTTCTCCGTCCTTCGCCACCAGCACCTGACCATTGAAGCGGGGGGTAAGCAACATGCTGTCGAAAAAAGCATCCAGTGTGCGGTAGTATTCGCGGAACGACTGCTTATCCATTTTAGCCGGTGTGGGCGGATAATATTGCAGGGAGTCTTCTGCGGTTTTCTTTCCCTGGGATGAAAAACGGCAGGCCAGGGGCAGTGCCCAAAGCAACAGGAGGGGGAGGGTTCTTTTCAAAAAATGACTATCGTTTGAACAAAAATAACCGCAGCAGGCTGCCCTGCGGGACATTAGTTTTCCCCAACAGCATTCCGGATGTTAATTGCGTCAAACTTATATTTGCAATATGGCAGCAACCGAACAAACCAGTTACCCCAAAGAAAAGATCCGGATCCTTTTCCTGGAGAATATCAGTGATATCGCGGTAAAGAATTTCAAGCACCACGGTTATGTGAAAGTGGAGAAGATCAGCAAGGCACTGACAGAAGAGGAACTCATTCGTGAGATCAAAGATGTACATATCCTGGGCATCCGATCCAAGACGATGATCACGAAGAATGTACTGCAGGCGGCAAAGAAACTGCAGGCGATCGGATGTTTCTGTATCGGCGTCAATCAGGTGGACCTGAAAGCCGCTACGGCACAGGGTGTGGTCGTGTTCAATGCGCCGTATTCCAATACCCGGTCTGTTGCTGAGCTGGTGATCGGATTATCGATCATGCTGATGCGCCGGATCCCTGACAAGAATAAAGCGGCACATGAAGGCATCTGGAACAAGGACGCGAAAGGCAGTTATGAATTAAGGGGAAAGACACTTGGCATCATCGGTTATGGAAATATCGGCACACAGGTCAGTGTACTGGCGGAAGGGCTGGGCATGAAAGTGCTGTTCTATGATGTGGAGACCAAACTGCCATTGGGCAATGCGGAAGATGCCAAATCACTGAAGGAATTACTCTCGCGTTCGGAAGTGGTCACCCTGCATGTACCGGAAACCTCACAGACAAAGAACCTCATCAATAAGACCAACCTGAAGTATTTCCGGAAAGGTGCGATCCTGATCAACTACGCGAGGGGAGAAGTAGTGGACCTTGAGGCATTGCGTAAAGCGATACTGGAAGAGCATATCGGTGGCGCGGCGGTGGATGTATTTCCCTGGGAGCCGGAAAAGAACGGGGATCGTTTTCAGACACCGTTGCAGGACCTGCCCAATGTGATCCTGACCCCGCATATCGGCGGATCCACGGAAGAAGCACAACAGAATATCGGTGAAGATGTGAGCATCAAATTGTTCAATTACCTGGAAAAAGGGATGACCAACGGTTCCCATACGGTACCGGCACTGGCCTTACCGCCGCAGGAAGGTTCTCACCGGATCCTGCATATCCATAATAATGTACCGGGTGTGCTTTCTGAGATCAATACCGAACTGTCAAGACATAAGATCAATATACTGGGGCAGTACCTGAAGACCAATGACGCGATCGGTTATGTGGTGCTGGATGTGGACAAGAAACTTTCCGCCAAGGCGGTCGATCTGCTGCGCGAGGTGAAACATACCATCAAGGTACGGATGCTCTACTGATCCTGTGAACTCATTGCATAAAGGCCGGATCCAAACCGGCCTTTTTTTATTGGCGCGATGTGCAAAAATAAAGTTTATCAAATTTTCAATAAATATTGAAAATAATGTAACTTTGGGTTACAATACCCAATTATGAAAGTAGTCATAGCAGGTGCAGGATTCGGTGGAATGAGGCTGGCGCGTAAGCTGAACAACAAGCCTGGCTTCGATGTCCTGCTCCTGGATAAATACAATTACCATCAGTTCCAGCCCTTGTTCTATCAGGTGGCCACCGCAGGTCTGGATGCCAGTAACATTTCATTTCCCCTTCGTAAAGTGTTCCAGAAAAGCCGCAATGTCAGGATCCGTATGGCGGAGATCAGAGAGATCAAACCGGATCAGAAAGTACTCGTTACGGACCAGGAGTCCATTTCATATGATGTGCTGGTACTGGCTACCGGAGCGGATACTAATTTCTTCGGAAATGCCGGCGTAGAGCGTTATGCATTTCCGATGAAGTCGACCACTGAAGCGCTCCAGTTACGATACCGCATACTCCGGAATTTTG
Source organism: Bacteroidota bacterium (assembly GCA_029555415.1). GTDB lineage: Bacteria > Bacteroidota > Bacteroidia > Chitinophagales > Chitinophagaceae > JAKPSI01. The sequence continues at coordinate 4,486 of JAKPSI010000058.1, forward strand.
AACAGGCGCTGACCGTGAAAGATGCCGATGAGCTGCAAAATCTGATGAATATCGTTGTGGTCGGTGCCGGCCCGACCGGTGTAGAGTTATCCGGTGCCCTGGCTGAAATGAAACACTATGTACTTCCCAAAGATTACCCGGAACTTGATTTCAGCAAGATGCAGATCTTCCTGCTGGAAGGAACCGGCAAGACCCTTGGTGCCATGAGTGAGCAGTCGGCCGCCCGTTCGCGTAAGTACCTCGATAAGCTGGGTGTAACGGTCAGGACGAATTCCCTGCTGAAGGACTATGACGGAAAAACAGTGTCCCTTCAGGACGGTACAACGATCCCTTCTTCAACCGTCATATGGGCAGCAGGTATTAAAGGAAATGTTCCGGTAGGTATCGATATTTCCCTGATCGCGAGAGGAAATCGTATTCGTGTGGATGAGTACTGCCGGGTCAGCGGATACAATAATAATATGTATGCACTCGGTGACCTTGCTTATCTGGAAGAGCCTGCCTATCCGAATGGGCATCCACAGGTGGCGCCGGTTGCGATACAGATGGCCGACCTCATTGCTGAGAATCTGAAAAGAGAGGTGAGGGGAAAAACGCCACTGGTTTTTCGCTATCGCAATAAAGGCTCAATGGCTACAGTGGGACGCAACCTGGCCGTGGTGGATGTACCGAAACCCAAACTCCATTTAGGTGGTTTTCTGGCCTGGCTGACCTGGATGACCCTGCACCTGATGCTCATCCTGGGTGTGAAGAACCGTTTCTTCGTCTTCTGCAACTGGCTGTACAACTACTTTACCTATGACCAGAACCTGCGCCTCATTTTCCGTGAATTCGACAAACCTGACAAAACCCACAGTTCATGAAATACAGGATCCCCGACTGGCTGATCATCACCGGGGCATGCGGCCAGATCTTCACTGCCCTGATCTATCCTTATATCCGGCACCGGATATTCAACTGGTACAATGACATCAAAAAACTCAAACCCCTGAATCAGGAGATCGCAAGGACATACGGACATTATATCCAGGGACTCAACTTTTCATTCGGACTGATCTCGCTTTTATTCATCGCTGAACTGCAGAATGGTACCGGTCTTGCGGTGGGTCTCACTGGACTCATCGCCGCATACTGGACAGGAAAAGTGGTCACTCAATTCGCTTATTATCCGATGTACAGGATACCTAAGAAGTTTTTGTATAAAGCCGGGGAAGTATTGATGAATACCTTGTTCGTGACTTTCTCGCTGGTCTATATCGCGATGTTCGTTTATAATTTGAGAGGATATTTAGCCTGATTTTTTTTCCGCAGATCACGCAGATCTTAGCGCTGATCCCGAAGATTTATAACTACTAAACCGGAAAGTGATTACGAGGCTTTGAGAGCTAGCTTGAGGCTTGGCACTTTCAGCTTGCAGCTATTTCCCTTAGTTTTGCGCTCTATGATGAAAAGGTTCTTGATAATTTTCACTCTGTTGACCGGGATGATGTTCTCCGGGAAAATTCAGGCGCAGGATACCCGTGCACAGTACCCGAAATTCATGTCGAATTCATATTTCGGGGTGAATATCGGCTATATCGATTATCCCTTCGGGAGTTATAGTCTGGAGCCGGGTTATACGGTGGAAACGGTACAGGTGCCGCATGTGGCGGTACGCCTGATGCTGATCGGTCATCAGTTCAATAAGAATTTATCGGCTCAGGTCAGTTATATGCGTCCGGTGAACTGGGTACAATATAAAAGCATCAATGGTGATCACCGGAGTCATTCTGTTTGGATGAATGTAGGCGGACTGACCGTTCGTCAGCGTATCCATCTTTCGGGAAAATTATATACGTATGCGGAAGCGGGACTGGGTGTGGTCACCCGGAGCGGTTTTAAAGTGAATAATGTTCCGGTTGTGAAAGATGCCTCATACGCGAGCATTTTACTCGGTACCGGGCTGCAGTATCAGGTCAATCAGAAATGGGGGCTGCTGCTGAGCGGCACCTGGTCGCCCAAGACCGACAAAGCCAAACAACCCAGGACCTTATTCCTGTCGGCCGGCTTCAATTATTACCTGCGTCCGTTATCCGCTGAGCGGGTGAAAAGGAACTCCTCGGAAACAACGGGGAACCATTTTCCGCATCAACTGATCCAGGCCGGTTATTCCACCAATGCATTCGGCTATGGCATCAACCATTTCGTTTCTGAAGGCGCTATTCCGATCTTCTGGGGCGGTGACGCGGTGGTCAAATCGGGCATACATCTGAATTATCAGCGTAATGTGTACCATAGCCGCCGCGTTTTTGCGTTGGATTGGGGTACAAGCCTGGGGATCTGGACCAGCCGCCGGGATGGCCAGCATTTCTTCGCGGTATCGGTTTACCCGCTGATGCGGTTCACCTTCCTGAGGAGCAAGACAGCCGATTTCTTCTTCAATTATTCCGTAGCCGGACCTTCATATATCTCTAAGGTCATCATCGACGGTGCCGAGACCGGCAAACATTTCACTTTCCAGGATTTCATGGGGGCGGGGATGTTCGCAGGTAAGGACAGAAAATTCAATGCTGAGCTCCGCATCGGACATTATTCCAATGGAAATGTTTTCTCCCAGAATGCGGGCGTGAAGGTTCCGCTGACATTCAATCTCGGTTACGCTTTTTAGCGATCATTCTTCAGCAGAGTGTATCAGAAATTCTGAAACAACCGGAACATCGGTCTGACCGGCCTGTACACTAGTTTCTATGGAATACACGGGCTGTATACTTGTTATAGACTGCTTATCAATGCTTTCCTGCTTGCATTATATTCTTATAATTTACATTATGTTAAGTATTGTGATTTGATTCGTTTCTATAATATGCTTCCTGTGCTCCAACCTTCACTCCTTCAATACGGCATAACCGAACGTAATGATGTTACTGAACTTGAAATAAGGACCTCCTATTCCTGGTGAGAAAAATCTGAACGACCCATTCGTGTCTATTCGTAACCCTTCGTGCTCATTCGTGTTTGCATTAATCCGTGTCAATCCGTGCTGATCTGCGTAAAAAAAAGAGCCGGACTCTCGCCCGGCTCGTGTTCTGGTATCCTGTGAAAACGTTTATTCTGTGGATTTCAGTTTATCCTGGTAGATCTTCATCTTGGCTTTGTCGCCCTTACGATCCCAGTATTCCAGCAGCATGCTTGTTGCCAGTTTCAGGTTTCCTTTCTCACCGCCCTTCAGGGGTGTTTTGCTCTCGAGCATGTCATAAATGGACTGCGCGAACGGCAACACCTCATCGTAGCGCTTGTTGATCGTTACGTTCAGGTCGTTCTTCTTCTTCACATCGTCCGGTTTTACACCTTTTATGGCATTGTAGGCATCCAGCAGATCGTTGATATGCGCGAAATGATAACGGCACATGAGCATATTGGCTTCAGGCGTAGAATTGATGGCCAGGGTCTTCTTGCCCACTTCCGGCATTTTAGCGTCTACAGCTGCAAAATCTTCCGGACGTTTGTCCCCTACGAACGCATAGTTGAACATTTCAACCATGTAATTATAATGTAAGGTGTAGTCGGTCGGATTCTTGGCGAGTAGTTCATCATACTTCGCGAATTTCTTCTTTACATCATCACCGGCGCTTTTCAGCTCCAGATCATTCCAGTAAGGGTCATTGGGATACACTTCTTTACCGATCGCCATGTATTTGTCGGTCATTTCCTTGTTTCCTTTGTCCTGGTATTTGTCGACGATATAACGATAGATCTCTTCGTATCCCTGACTTTTGATCTTTTTGTCGGCGATCTTCTGATAGTATTCCAATGCGATGTCTTCTTTCTTCGCGTTCACTGCGGATGCGGCAACGTTCAGATACAGTTGTGTATCATACACCGGGAAAAGGAAATCACCATACTGGAATCCTTTTTTCACGATATACTCTTCCACTACTTCCGCATTCCTGAATGCGGCAAGTGCATCTTCGAATTTTTTACCATTGAAGGTTTCGCTGGCGCGTTGGAGATAACCGAAAGCTACATCGAATAAAGTAGCGTGCTGATTCAGCTTGCCTTCGAAGGCATCTTTATCGATCTCCAGATATTTTTTATATGCAGCGAACGCATCCATGCGGGGATCCGTGGGAAGGCTGCTGAATTTCGCATCTTTCGCCAGGGAATTATAGATCACGGCTTTCAGGTACCAGGCCTCTCCTTTTTTGGCATTCTTTTCACTGGTCAGGAATTTGTCGATGCCATCCTTGGCTTTATCCCATTGGTTTTTCCCTGCCAGATCGCGGATCTCGGAAAGATCCTGGGCTCCGGCTGTAAGGGAGAACAGTGCGATAAGCAAGCCCGCTAGAATTGTCTTTTGCATAATTGTTAATTTAAAGTAATCAGTATTGAGTCGGTTATTCAGCCGCACCTTCTTCAGATGCAGCAGGTGAATCATTGGTTGCGTCAGGTGTATCCGTTGCTTCAGGTCCGGGTTCAACCAGGTGTTCCGTCTGGTCTTCGATCTTTGTAATGGCCGCGATCTCATCCCCTTCATCCAGTCTGATCAGTTTCACACCCTGTGTGGCACGTCCCTGTTCACTGATGCCATTGACCGGCATCCGGATCGTAACGCCGCTGCGGCAGGTGATCATCAGGTCTTCTTTCTCTGATACATCCAGGATGCCTACCAGCGCACCGGTCTTATCCGTTACGTTGATCGTTTTCACCCCTTTACCACCCCGGTTGGTGAAACGGTATTCGTCCACCGGTGTACGTTTGCCATATCCTTTTTCGCTCACTACCAGTACTGTTCTGGATGCCTGTTCGGTTGCGTTTACACAGATCATACCTACCACTTCATCTCCGGGTTCATCGGCTTCAATACCGGCAACTCCGATCGCGCCGCGTCCGGTCGCTCTTACTTTTTCTTCAGAGAAACGGATCGCACGGCCGCTCTTCACCGCCATCATGATCTCACATTGTCCGTCCGTCAGTTTTGCTTCCAGCAGTTCATCACCTTCCACGATCGTGATGGCGTTGACACCGGTCTGGCGCGGACGGCTGAAGTCCTGCAGTTCTGTTTTCTTGATGATCCCTTTCTTGGTGCAGAGCACGATATTATGAGACTTCACGAATTCCTCATCCTTCAGGTCCTTCACATCAATGATGGCACGGACTTTATCATCCGGCGGTAACTGCATCAGGTTCTGGATCGCACGACCTTTGCCGGTCTTCTCCCCTTCCGGGATCTCATATACATTCAGCCAGTAGCATCTTCCTTTTTCCGTGAAGAAAAGCATGGTATGGTGCGTGGAGGCCACGAAAAGATGTTCGATATAATCCTCATCACGCGTCTTGCCACCGATCACACCACGGCCACCGCGGAGCTGGGCGCGGTATTCATCCACCGGTGTACGTTTGATATAACCCAGGTGGGAAATGGTGATCACGACATCCTCTTCTTTGATGAGGTCCTTGATCTTCACTTCGTCATCCAGATAAGTGATCTCCGTTTTACGTTCATCACCGAATTTCTCTTTCACTTCATTGAGTTCTGTCTTGATGATATCATAACGCATGCCTTCATTGCCGAGGATCTCGTTCAGGTGTGCGATGAGTTTCATCAGTTCGTCATATTCTTCCTTGATCTTGTCGCGTTCCATGCCGGTCAGACGCTGGAGACGAAGTTCGAGGATCGCTTTGGCCTGGATCTCATCGAGACCCCAGCCGGCGTTGATCAGGTTGTCTTTTGCTACATCAGGCGTTGCAGATGCACGGATCAGGGCGATCACTTCATCCAGGTGATCGAGTGCGATCACGAAACCACGCAGGATATGCGCGCGTTTCTCGGCTTCACGCAGTTCATAACGCGTACGGCGTACGACCACTTCATGCCTGAATTCGATGAACTCACTGATCATATCCTTCAGGTTCAGTGTACGCGGTCTTCCTTTTACGATGGCTACGTTATTGATACCATAAGAGGTCTGCAGTTCAGTGAGTTTATAGAGCTGGTTCACGATCACATTGGCGATCGCATCCCTTTTCAGGTCGATCACCAGTCGCGTACCTTCTTTATTATTGGATTCATTGTTCACGTGGGCAACGCCTTCAATGATCTTCTCGTTCACGAGTTCACCGATGCGGTTGGTGAGCTGGTCGCGGTTGACCTGATAAGGCACTTCCGTGATGATGATCTGTTCACGTCCGCTGGGTTTGGCTTCCACCGTGAGTTTACCGCGAACCACACAACGGCCACGGCCGAAGTGCATGGCGGCTTTCACGCCTTCCATACCATAAATGATACCACCGGTTGGGAAATCCGGTGCTTTCACGAACTGCATCAGCTCATCGATCGTGATCTCACGGTTATCGATATACGCGATACATCCGTCGATCACTTCGGTGAGGTTATGCGGCATCATATTCGTGGCCATACCGACCGCGATACCGCTGGATCCGTTGATCAGCAGTTGGGGAATACGGGTGGGAAGGATGCTCGGTTCTTTTTCTGAATCATCGAAGTTCAGCTGGAAATCCACGGTTTCCTTTTCAATATCATCCAGCATGTGTTCCGCAAGGCGTTCCAGTCTTGCTTCTGTATAACGCATGGCGGCAGGGCCATCACCATCCTGGTTACCGAAGTTACCCTGACCGTCGATCATGGTATAACGCATGCTCCATTCCTGAGCCATACGCACCATGGCATCATATACGGCCGTATCACCGTGCGGGTGGTACTTACCGAGTACTTCACCGACGATACGTGCTGATTTCTTGTAAGGTTTGTTGTAATGAATACCGAGCTCGTTCATGGCGAACAGGATACGGCGGTGTACGGGTTTGAGACCATCACGTACATCCGGCAAGGCTCTGCCAACGATCACCGACATTGAATAGTCAATGTAGGCGGTCTTCATTTGTTCTTCGATGTTCACAGGAATGATCCGGTTATGGTCATTCGTTTGTTCCGGGCCTAAATTTTCTTCCATGAATGGGGGATTTCGACTGGTTTTTTGACGCCTTTCCCGGCGTTGGTTTTTTAACCCGGGGCATAAAATTTCCGGGGTCTGCAAATCTACTTTTTCAGGGGGGTAAAACCGCTAAAAAAAGCTGTTTTTTGCCCCCTTTTTTTCCACTCTTGTGGATTAGTTTTCAGGCAAAAAGCGGGCCCGGAAACTCCTCCTGAATTCCGGGTTGATATATCGCCTTTTTAGTCCTAATTTTCCGGCTCTTTTAACCCCTTTTCGTATGAAGACCATCCTCCTTTTTGGCGCCGGAAAATCAGCCACTGTGCTCATCGACTACCTCCTGGAACATGCGATCACGGAAAACTGGAGTGTGCTGGTGGTGGATGCCGATCTTGAACTGGCCCGGTCAAAGACCGCTCATTCCAGTCGCGCTACCGCCCTTTCCTTCGATATTTCCCAGGAGGAAGAACGCGGAAAAGCCATCCGGGGCGCGGATATCGTCATTTCCATGTTACCTCCTTTCCTGCATATTCAGGTGGCCAAAGACTGCGTACGGTACGGAAAACACCTCCTGACCGCTTCATATGTGGATGACCAGATCCGTGAATTACAGGCGGGGATCGCTTCACAAAAGCTTTTATTCCTGTATGAAATGGGGCTGGATCCGGGTATCGACCATATGAGTGCGATGCAGCTGATCGACGGAATTCATGCAAAAGGCTGCCGTATCAGCTCTTTTCAGTCGCATTGCGGTGGTCTCGTTGCGCCGGAAAGTGATGACAACCCCTGGCATTACAAGATCAGCTGGAATCCCCGGAATGTGGTCATGGCTGGAAAGGCAGGCGCCGTGTATCGTGACAACGGCGTTCAGAAAACTTCAACTTACGCCGATCTGTTCAGCGAAGCGCACCAGGTGGATATTCCGGAACTGGGGCCGCTGGCCTGGTATGCGAACCGGGATTCGCTGAGTTATATCCCGCTGTACGGACTGGAATCTTCCGAAACCTTCATCCGTACCACCCTCCGTCATCCGGAATTCATGTACGGATGGAAGAATATCATCGACCTGAAGCTAACGGATGAGACCGTACAGTATGATACAGACGGCAAAAGCCTTTCAGCAGTGCTGAAGGAGCATATGGAAAAGAATGGATTCGGGGAATGGCTGACACAGAAGCTGGCGGAGCGATTCGCGGAAACCCGTGGAATGATGGAAAACCTGATCAAACTGGCGGAAGCTGAGAATAAAGCCACTGAAGCCGGTGAGAAAATGCCGGATGCTTTCATGTCGGCCGATGATAAAGGAAATATTGAAGAGATCGCTATAAATGATGTGAAAGCCAGGGCTGCAGCATTCGTTGCAGGAAAGATGCATGAAACGAATCTGACCCTGAAACAGCTGTTCTTTCTGGGACTGGATGATCAGGATACGATCGTCAATAAAGGGAAATGCAGTGCCGCAGATATCCTGCAATTCGCGTTGGAAAAGAAACTCAGCCTGCGGCCTTATGATAAGGATATGATCGTGATGCTGCATGAACTGGAATTTGAACAGGATGGTAAAACGGAAAAGATCAGCAGTTCACTGGTCGTGAAAGGCGAGAACAATCTGCGTACCGCCATGGCCAAAACGGTGGGACTCCCGCTGGGTATCGCCGCGAAAATGATCCTGAACGGTCAGATCAAAATGACCGGATTGCATATTCCGACTTCTAAAGACATCTACGAGCCAGTGTTGAAGGAGCTGGCGCTGAACGGGGTGAAATTCGTTGAGCAGCATTCGTGATTTTATGTGCCTACCTGCCTGCCGGCAGGCAGGTAGGCACATAGGACACATAGACCTGAACACATAGCTTTTATCAAAAAGGAAATAAATTCTCTGTCATCCCGACGCAGGAGGGATCTGCAATCCAGAGAATAGATGCCTCGTTCCTCGGCATGACAGAGATTTTCATTCAAGCAGACGCTATGTGTGTATTACTATGTGCCTAAGTGACAATAAAACTTAACCCCAAAAAATCTTCAATAATTCGCCCACCCCTTCCGTCGCCGGTTTTTCAATACAAGTCAGATTCGGAATACCGGTTACATGCGGGATCTTCTTATCGATGATGTACTTGGGAATTTGAGCAGGCGCGTAATGCATCAGTCCCGCAGCAGGATACACCACCAGCGAAGTCCCCACCACCACGAAGATATCCGCATGTTGTACGATCCAGGCCGCGGTCTCGATCATGGGAACCGGTTCTTCGAACCAAACGATCGCAGGTCTTAAAGGTGCGCCATCTTCCGCCAGCGCACCGGGTTGCATATCATCATGAATGGGATATACCAGTGTTTCATCCTCCTCGCTTCTCATTTTAAAGATCTCACCGTGCAGGTGCAGGACTTTGGATGAACCTGCCCGTTCATGCAGATCATCGATGTTCTGGGTGATGATGGTAACGTCGAAATCCTTTTCCAATGCAGCTAATCCGGAATGCGCCGCGTTTGGTTTTGCTGCCGCCACATTTTTCCTGCGTTCGTTATAGAATTGTAAGACCAGCGCCGGATTCTTCCGCCAGGCACGGGGTGTGGCCACTTCGGTTACATCGTATCCTTCCCAGAGTCCGTCACTGTCACGGAATGTCCGCAGTCCGCTCTCCGCGCTGATCCCGGCGCCGGTCAATACCACGATCTTCTTTCTGTTCATGCCTTAAAGTTAAGGCGGGTGGTTCATGAAACTGCAACGGGTTGTTTGATCCTTTTCTTTCTGATCAGCATGACCGCTGCCAGGGCACCCAGCAATACGGGCCAAATGCTGATGAGTTCGATCGCTACCATTGTGATCCCGTTCCATCCGGTACGGAATGCCGCGATCAGTTTATTCTCATTACCCGTTTTTTCTTTTGCAGCAGCTGCGGGATCGATGACCTCGAAATAGGTCAGGTTGATTGTGCTGAATGTGGATTCATGTTTGAGGAATTCCGCCTCCCCTCCCGCTGATTCGAGTTCCTCCTGGATCGTATTGATCTCGCTTTGTACATTCAGGATCTCTTCCATGTTCCGGGCTTGTTTGAGTAATTCCATATAACGCTGCAGGATCGCTTTTTTGGATTCCATCCTTGTCCGTGCATCCACATACTGACGGGTCACATCGTCGGAGCTGATCTTCTTATCGTTCACTTTGATCACATCGGAGCTGAATGATTGCATGGCATTGTCGAACTGATCGACCGGTACTTTAATGGTCATGATGTTCTCGATCTTGAAATCGGATTGTGATTGCTGCTCACTGGCCACGTAACCACCAAGGGCCCGGACCTTTTCCCGCAAAGACGTTGTGAATTTGCTGTAGTCGCGGATCTCCAGACCCAATGTGCCGTTCTTGATGATCTTCTTGTCCCAATCCGGCTTGGGTTGCGGCGCGGCTACTACCGGTGCTTTATTCTGCCTGATCTTATCATCACCTGCCACATCGGAAAAATAACTATTACCAATGCCGGCTGAATCCGTAGCGTTGGCAGGTGCCTTCTGCTCTTTATATTCTTCCTGCTTATTGATGTTCAGGAATGTGACCTCATCCTTTTTATTTTCTTTAGCCATTTTGTTGGGCCGGTCACAGCCGGTTGCAAGCAGGGCGATGCCCAGCATGAAGATGATTGGTTTCATGTGAATGTTTTAGAAATGAATGGATGCGGGAGTAGTTGTTATTGCACAAAAAAGCATGATCTTTTATGATCATGCTTTTTACATTAGCGTGCTTTCAATAACAGGATGTTACTGCTGTCGGTGGCCTGAAGCTTTAGACTGTCTTTGCCCAGAGCGGTCACATGGAATGTGACGGACAGGCTGTCGCCCTTGTGTTTCCAGCTGAGCTGGTCATTCTTGTCCCAGCTGTATTGCAACGTATCTTTTTTGACCAGGCTGTCATTGCCCGTCAGGATCAGGGTACTGCTGTCGGCGAACAGAAAACTGTGCGCTCTGAAAGCATTGTCCTTCGCGGACTGCAGCGTATCAGCTTTCCAGTACCCGATGATCAGTGCATGATCTGCTCCTGGTTTTTCCGATGTTTTTTTGTTCTGAAAATAAATGTAAGTGCCTGCTCCGGCTGCTACGATGAGCAACCCGATGATGAGTTTTTTCATACTTGTGTGTTTGATTTGATTATTTAGTCGAACAAGTATTGATACCCGAGGTGTGGGAAAGGTAACCGTTAAAAATAGTTAATAGTTGATAGTTGAGAATGGAGAATGGAGAGTGGATAATGGAGAATGGAGAAGGTAATAGGTAATAGGTAAGAGATCGTTACTTAGGATCCACTTGTAGCTAAAAGCCAATAGCCAACAGCTTCATCTATTTCTCTCCCGCCAACTTCATGATCACCTTCCATTCAGCCTCTGTGACCGGTTGTACGGACAGTCGTCCGATGCGGACGAGTGCCATTTGAGCGAGTGCGGGTTCTTTTTTGATCTGATCGAGTGTAACAGGTGTTTTAATTCTTTGATGGGGAGCGAGATCAACGGTGGACCAGTCCTGCCCTTCCGCGGTCGGATCCGGATAGGCTTCTTTGATGATCTTCGCGATACCCACAATGGCCAGTCCTTCATTGCTGTGATAGAACAAAGCCAGATCATCTTTCTTCATGGCACGCAGATGCAATCTTGCGGCATAATTACGGACGCCGGTCCAGGATGTGCTTTTATCCGTCAATAACTGATCGAAACTGTAAACGAAAGGTTCTGATTTGACCAGCCAGTATGCCATACGTAATAGTTGAAGTTTTGGATCTCAAATGTACGTTGTTGAGGATAAATAAATATGCATTCCATTTCAATCCGGACTTCTTTCTTCTCCCGTATCTGTTCCTGTTCGTTCTAATCAATCAACAATTAAACAGTAATCTTTATGAAATCGCTTAAACAATCTTTTTTGCTCATTGCAGCCGCATTTTTCTTCCAGTCTTCTTTCGGACAGAACATGATGGATGAAAAGACCGTACAGGTTGGCGGTGCAGCCATGTATCCTACTAAGAATATCGTGGAGAACGCGGTCAATTCCAAGGATCACACCACCCTCGTTGCGGCTGTTAAAGCGGCAGGACTTGTGGAAACCCTTCAGAGTGCCGGCCCCTTCACGGTTTTCGCTCCAACGAATGCGGCATTTGGCCTGTTACCTGCCGGGACCGTTGAAACACTCGTGAAGCCCGAGAACAAGGCTCAGCTGACCGGTATCCTGACCTATCATGTGGTTGCTGGTCGCCTGGGTACCCGTGAACTGGATGCGCTCATCAAAGAAGGTAAAGGCACAGCCAGTCTGAAGACCGTTGCAGGTGGCACTTTGTGGGTCATGAAAAAAGGCGGCAAATACATGCTGAAGGATGAAAATGGCGGCATGGCTACCGTTACGATCGGAAATGTGTTCCAGAGCAATGGTGTGATCCATGTGATCGACCATGTGGTACTTCCCAAATAAAGGAATTTGCCCCGACGCTTCGGTCGGGGCAACCTTTTTTCCGGGTTCCCCGATATTTCAAAAGCAGGACCATTAACCATTAAACTTTTTTCGTCACCTGCTGTTGTGTTATCAGAGGTTTGCAACCCTGTGAATAAAGAAATTGTAAGAATTTCCATTTTGAAGGGCAAACCAGGCCGGTTCTCCGAAAGGAAGCCGGTCTTTTTTATGCAAAGACCCCGAATTTCATGATTTGTTGAAATCTTAGATTATGAATATCCCGTATATTTAAACACAAGATCAAGTCATGAAGAAGATCGTTCCCAAACATCCCCTGGCTATACGCTGGTTCCACTGGATCAACTTTCCTGTGCTGGCCTTGATGATATGGAGTGGCCTGCTGATCTACTGGGCCAATGATGTGTACCGTATCGGTTTCGGCTCCACTACCCTGGTGAAATTTTTCCCGGATTCTGTATATAAAACCCTCAGTCTGGATAAAAGACTCGCCGAAGGGATGTCCTACCATTTTTTCTTCATGTGGTTCTTTTTTCTGAACGGCCTGGCCTATGTACTCTATACCCTTTTTTCCGGTGAATGGCGGGTATTATTGCCCAACAGACATTCTATAAAGGAAGCCTGGCAGGTTTTTCTGCATGATATCCATCTCCGGAAAAAGGCACCGGAAGTGAAAGGTAAATTCAACGGTGCGCAGCAGATCGCTTATACATCCATCATCATCATGGGACTGGGCTCCTTACTGACAGGATTGGCGATCTACAAGCCCGTTCAGCTGGGCTGGCTTTGCGCGCTGTTCGGCGGTTACAAGGCATCAAGGGTGATCCACTTTGTGCTGACGATCGGATATGTATTGTTCTTCCTGGTTCACATTTATCAGGTCATCCGTGCGGGTTGGAATAATTTCCGGGCCATGGTGACCGGTTTTGAAGTACACACTGTAAAAGAAGAAGAAATAAAATAATCATATGGCCGGAACACTTTCCGTTCTTTTCAAAAAGAATAAACAACTGAATACGGATGAACTCATCCGGAAGAAGACATTCTGGTCTTTCTTCATCTTTTTCTGCCTGATCATTTCGGCGTTCATGGGCTGGAAGCTGCTTCAGCAACAACCCAAAGTGAACGGGGTATTGCGTCCATTCAAGAATGTGATGGCGGCCAATGAGCAGGTGTTCAACAAAATATTATCCGATAAACATCTGGCAAAAGAATATCCGTTGTCTGAAGCGGTACCGGTTCCCCGCGTGAACGGCTATCTCGGTATGGGCAATGAATTTGATGCATCTCAATGGTCACTCATCGTGGTCAGGAAGAACGGAGATACGCTCAGAGTGAGTCTGGACCAGATCAAAAAACTCCCGAAAAAGGACCTGGTGTTCAATTTCAAATGCATTGAAGGCTGGTGTCAGGTATCCCATTGGGCCGGAGCGCGGTTCTCAGATTTCATCTCTGCTTTTGGTCTGCAGGATGAAAGCGCATTTAAATACGTGGGCATGTCCACACCCGATCAACAATACTATGTAGGTATCGATATGCCCAGTGCCCTGCACCCGCAGACCCTGCTCTGTTATGAAATGAACGGAAAACCGTTACCGATGAATCAGGGTTATCCCCTCCGTCTCATCATTCCGGTGAAATACGGTGTCAAGAGCATCAAGCGTATCGGTACGATGAAGTTCTCGGATAACAGACCTCCCGATTACTGGGCGGATAAAAAAGGTTACGATTATTTTTCAGGACTCTGATCACCAGCCACTGGCCAGTACATCTGCCAGGTGTTTGGCCTGAATGGAATATCCTTTGTGTTTGATATAACCCTGCAGGTGCATCAGGCAGGAAAGGTCGGTCGAGATCAGGTAATCCGCGCCGGTGGCGAGTGCATTCTCTACTTTCTGTTCGCCCATTCCAACTGAGATGGAATCGAATTTCACGGCAAATGTTCCGCCAAAACCACAACAGGTTTCCACATCATTCATCTCTGTGAGCTGCAGTCCTTTTACATGTGAAAGCAATCTGCGTGGTTCCCCTTTGATCCTGCATTCACGCAATCCGGCACAACTGTCGTGGTAAGTAGCCTTCCCGGGCAGACTGGCACCGAAATCCTCCACCTGGAGCACATTCACGAGGAATTCAGATAATTCGAAAACGCGTTTATTGAGGTCCATCACATCATGATGGAGAGAGGAATTGTCGAACAGTTTAGGAAAGTAGTTCCTTACAAAACCGACGCAGCTTGCACTGGGTGCGACAACATAATCAGATCCGCTGAAATCGCTGATGAATTTGGCACAGACCGATTTTGATTCTTCCCAATAGCCAGCATTGAATGCGGGCTGCCCACAGCAGGTCTGTGCAGAATTATAGCTAACGGTACAGCCGGCTTTTTCCAGCACTTTGACCATGTTGAATCCGGTTTCAGGATAGAGCTGGTCAACAAAACAAGGGATGAATATTTGTACGTTCAAGGCTGCAGGTTTAATTACAGTGATTGATTAAATGCGATCATTTTTAAAGCGGTCACAGCAGCTTCTTCACCTTTATGACCGTGCTTCCCTCCGATCCGCTCATTTGCCTGTTCTTCATGATCGACCGTCAGGACCCCAAAGATAACCGGAACCGGCAGATCCAGGTTCAGGTACAGTACACCATCTGTTACGGCCCGGCACACGTAGTCAAAATGCGGTGTATCGCCACGCACCACACAACCCAGCGCCACGAATGCATCCGGTCTTTTCTTTTTCGCGGTTTTTTTCCAGTAACGTTTGATCGCGAACGGAATCTCGACCGCTCCGGGTACCGTGACCGTATGGATCATCCATTCACTGACCCCGAGCGCGATCAGTTTTGCCCGGCAGCCTTTTTCCAGTTCATCCACGATCGCGGCATTCCATTCGGTCTTGACCAAAACAAGACAGGCATCCTTTTGGATAGGGATGCCTGTGAGTTGTAAAAGATCGCTGTTGTGAACGTCAGCCATAATTATTTTTCGGAGTTATATACACCCAGTTGAGCGAGGTAATTATCCGCATCGAATGCCTGCTGTGATTTCGGGAATTTCTCTTTCAGCTCTTTGTAGAGACTGATGGCTTCCTTACTGTCCTTCAGTACCCTGTCGGCCAGATAGCCCGCCAGGAAAAGGTATTCAGCGGAATTCACTTCATCTGATTCGAAATGATGCGCGGCTTTTTTGTAATAGCTGAGCGCGTCACTGTTCTTACCCAGGTCAGCATAAGCATCCGCCATCAGTTTCCAGGCACGGGCCTGCACCGGTTTGGAGCTGCTGCTGAATTTGCTGAGATGTTTCAGCGCTTTATCATTATCGTTCAGTTTGATATAGCAGGTACCTGCATAATATTCCGCGAGGTTTGCAGCATCCGTGCCACTGTATTTTTCAATGACCTTCAGGAAACCGATCGACTGACCATCACCATTCAGGGCGAGGTTCACGGAGTCGATGCGCCAGTATTCTTCCGCTTTGAACATCGCGTCCGCGGCTTTGGTTTCTTTGGGTTTCTTCACATATTCCTGGTAGCTGTACCAGCCTGCGATAGCGGCGATCACGACGAGTGAAACGATCACCAGCGGTTTACTGTATTTGGCCCAGAAGTTCCGGGCTTTGGCGATCACGACCTCATTGCTGTCCTGTTCGTGCACTTTGTTCTGATCTGACATATTGATTTGCTGTTTACTTAATTGCTGATTTGGGTTATTGATCAATCTGTAATGAAAGGATAGTTCTGATCCACATACACATCCTTGAGTACTTCGCTGTCATCCGGCCAGGGGCTTTCTTCGGCGAATTTCACGGATTCTGTAACGATGGCATCCACGCGCTGATCGATCGCTTTGATCTCTTCGTCGGTAGCGAGATTATTGTCACGCATCGTTTTCAGCAGTTGATGGATCGGGTCTTTGCTCTTGTACTCGTCCACTTCATCCTTGGTACGGTATTTCTGCGGGTCACTGATGGAGTGACCTTTGTAGCGGTAGGTTTTGATCTCAAGCAGTGTCGGGCCGCCTTTTTCACGGGCGCGTTTCACCGCACGGCCAATGCCTTCGTGTACTGATTCGGCGCTCATGCCGTCGATCGTATCAGCGGGCATTTCATAAGCGTCGGCCAGTTTATAAATATCGATCACGTTGGAAGTACGTTCAATCGAAGTACCCATCGCGTAGTTATTGTTCTCGCAGATGAAGATCACCGGGAGTTTCCAGAGCATGGCCAGGTTGAAGGTCTCATGCAGGATACCCTGACGAGCAGCACCATCTCCGAAATAAGCCAGTACTACATTGTCCGTTCCGCGGTATTGTTCCGCGAAAGCGAGACCTGCACCGGTTCCGATCTGTGCGCCTACGATACCATGACCGCCGTAGAAATTGCAATCCTTTCCGAAGAAGTGCATGGATCCGCCTTTTCCTTTCGCGTTACCTGTTGCTTTTCCGTACAACTCGGCCATACAGCTGTTGACAGAAACGCCTTTGGCAATGGCCAGTCCGTGATCACGATAAGCGGTGATAAAAAGGTCTTCCGGGCGTGTCGCGGTCATAGCACCGGCAGCGATCGCTTCCTGTCCCACATAGGCGTGGAAAAAGCCGCGGATCTTTCCTTCCATCTTATATTTTTCTTCCGCCATCAGTTCAAACTGACGGATCAGTTGCATCAGCTCGTACCAATACAGGTAGGTCTCTCTTGAAAACTTGGTTGCCACCAGCTAATAATTTGAGGTTAAGGCCCGTCCCGGTGGTGTACCGGGTCACGAAGCGGCTGCAAAAATAAGGGAAACCCGGGGGAATTTCAACAGCAGTTGCTGACCTGTTTTAAACATAAAAGCTTTGAAAATAGCAACATATAAAAGTTCTATTTTTGGCCGATGGCTAACAGAATTACCCGCCGGCGACTGCAGAAAGCGATCCTACGCCTGAAAAGGCTGCCGGGGGGCATGGATTTTATCCGCTACAGCCTGAACAAGTTACGCGGGTTCTGGCTCCGTTTGACCCGTAGTACAAAGGTTCCCCACCCCGCTTCGATCATGCTGGAAGTGACCAATCAGTGCAATCTGGCCTGTATCACCTGTCCCCGGGAATATGCCTTTGGGGAGCAAATGGCCAAGGGGTTCATGGACCTGGAAAAGATGAAAAAAGTGGTGGATGAGGCCTATCCCTATGTGGATTCGATCGGATTGACCGGTTTGGGGGAAACCTTCATGTACAAGAAACTGCCGGAGATCGTCCGTTATATCCGTGAAAAGAACAAGGGGATCATCATCAGCGTTTCCACCAATGCACACTTACCCGTCAGTATCGATATGGCCAGAACACTGGCCGGTGAATTGGATACGATCCAGGTTTCGATCGACGGTACGGGCAAAGTGTATGAACAGGTGCGGCTGAAAAGTGAGTACCCTTTCTTTTATGAGAACATGCGTCAGACCGTTGAGATCTGCCGGGGCAAACGCGCTTCGGTGATGTTCAATTTCGTTGCCATCAAAGAGAACTATACATCTATGGCCGATGTGGTGAATCTGGCCGGTGAGCTGGGTGTGAAATTCGTGAACATCACTCCTTTCAATGTAGCATCGGTTACGATCTATGATAAGTCGTATTATGATTTCTTCCAGACCCCTGCATTCAAAGCGGAACTGAAGAAAGCGAAACAGGCGGCTCAACAATATCCGGAGATGGAATTCACCACCTGGGATATCGAAGCACCGAAAGGTTTCCGGAAATGTGATCTGGTCTGGTCGCATTTCTATGTATCGTGGGATGGATATGCCACTCCCTGCTGCGCCAAGCCTTTCCCCAAGGAACTGAATTTCGGGAATGTATTCGATGACGGACTGATGACCTGCCTGAACAATAAGGATTACCGCAGTTTCCGCGCTGCCTGGTTCCGGAATGAGGCACCGGCGTTCTGTAAAAACTGTCATATTCTGGACCTGGATCCGGTTCATATCGGGGACTGATGTCTTGTTTCCTCACCGCTCCCGCTTAACTTGCAGGCTCATGCTGCGTCTTGATTCCATATCGCTTTATCAGTTCAAGAATTATCCTGAAAGCGCGTTCGCTTTTCCGGAAAGGGTGATGTGCATTTGCGGAAGGAATGGCGCGGGTAAGACCAATCTATTGGATGCGATCCATTACCTCTGTTTCACCCGCAGTTACTTCACAAGAATGGATGCGAACAATGTAATGCAGGGCCGCAGCGGGTTTCGTGTGCAGGGGCAATTGCGGCTGACCGGTAAGGATGAGACTGCGGTTTGTTTGCTGCGCGAAACAGGAAAGAAGGAAATGATGGTGAACGGGGATGCGTATGATAAATTTTCAAGACATATCGGACGCTATACCTGTGTGGTGATCGCGCCCGATGACGCGCGTGTGATCACGGGTGGCAGTGAGGAACGAAGAGCATTCCTGGATGCGCTGCTGGCGCAACTGGATGCAGCCTATTTACAACAACTCATCATTTACAATAAAGTTTTGCAGCAACGCAATTCCTTGCTGCGTCAATTCGCCGAACAGGGACGCCGGGACCTTTCTTTGCTGGATGTGCTGGATGCTCAGCTTGCTGATGCAGGTGACTTGATCGCTGAAAAGCGGCGGGTGTTCCTGCTTGATTTCCTGCCGGAAGTTTTACGGTTATACAATCTGATCGCCGAGCAGGAAGAACCACTCATGCTGGTCTATGAATCCCAACTCCAGCATGGTTCGATGGCAGAATTGCTGGCACACGCCAGGAACAAGGATCTGCAGGCACAACGCAGTACGATGGGTATTCACCGGGATGAGCTGGATTTCAAAATGGGACATCTGCCTTTCCGTTCCATCGCTTCACAGGGACAGCGGAAAAGTCTGTTGTTCGCACTGAAACTTTCCGAACTGGAGGTGTTGCGCCGCGAAAAAGGATTCGCTCCCCTCCTGTTACTGGATGATGTGTTCGAGAAACTGGATGAAGAAAGGATCGGCAACCTGCTGAAGAAAGTTTGTGTGGAGAATGACGGCCAGATCTTTATTACGGACACGAATGAGGAGCGCCTGAAGCTGCAGATGAAAAAGATCGGAGTTCCTTACGGTATGATCCGGGTTGAATAGGAAATGTTGAGTTTTGAATTTTGAGTTTTGAATGGCTGCGTAACCTCAGGAATGATCCCTGTGGATCCGAACTGTGTAGATAACGGGACCCATCTTAATTCAAATTTCAACATTTAAAATTCATAATTTCGTGCAATGGGCGAATATTCCATCGGTCAGGCATTACAGCAGTTCCTTGAAGGAAGCCGCATCAAGGGCGGTATTCAGGCATTGCAGATCGAAGATGTTTGGGAAGACATCGTGGGAAAGACCGTAGCCCGTTACACCGATAAACTCCAGATCATCGGTGACAAACTCATCATCACTACCAGTGTAGCTCCACTCAAACACGAATTACTTTATCAGAAAGAGAAGATCAAACAGCGCGTGAACGAAGCGCTGGGCCGTAAAGTGATCGGTGATGTGATCGTGAACTGATCAATGTACTCTCACCCTCGGATCCACTACACCGTAAAGTATATCGGCGAGGATATTGATAAGAATGAAGAAGCAGGCGGCTACGAGTACGGATCCCATCACAACAGGATAATCCAGTTTTTCCAAAGCGCCAACCGTGACCAATCCGATCCCCTGCCATCCAAAAATGTATTCAACGAAGAATGCACCTGCCAGTAATTCCGCGAACCAGCCGGTGATGGCGGTGATGACGGGATTGAGCGCGTTGCGTAACCCGTGTTTCCAGATGACGGTTCTTTTACTGAGTCCTTTCGCGTAGGCGGTACGGATATAATCCTGATCCAGTACATCCAGCATCGCGCTGCGTGTCAGTTGGGTGATGATGGCCAGCGGACGGATCCCGAGTGTGATCGCAGGCAGGATGAGGTTCTGCATCGATAATCTTCTGGCACCCGTGACTTCATCAATATCGAACCAACTGCCGGAAATATGGAGTCCTGTCCAGTTACTCAGCAGGAATCCGAACACATAGGCGATGATGATCCCCATGAAGAAGGACGGCGCTGATATTCCCACGATACTGCTGAAGATAGCAGATGTATCCACCCAGGTATTCTGTTTCACAGCAGCGGCAACACCTAACGGAATGCCGATGACAATAGCGATGATCATCGCTGCCAGGGCCAGCATGATAGTGCCCGGTAATGCCTGCATGAGGATGCTCCATACCTCCCGCTTGCTCTGATAAGATTTACGGAGATAAGGGACTTTCAATCCGAATTTGGTATCGCCTCCGATGAAAAGTCCTTTCAGTTTTTTTGTTTTGATGGATGCTGCACTATGCACACAAACCGGAGAAACATCATTGAGATAATATACGAACTGTTTCCATTTGGGCTGATCGAGATTCAGCTCGCGCCGGATATTGGCCTGCGTGGCCGCATCTCCCGTTTGTCCCATCACCAAACGCGCCGGATCACCGAATCCCTGGAACAGGAAGAACACCAGCACCACTACCCCGGTCAGGACCAGGATACCGTAAAGGAGTTTGGTGAGAATGAATCTGATCATAGTTCTCTGGTGAAAGATTTTGGGTGTTGCGTAATGGGTTTTGGGTTAAGTGCTAACTAATACCTGATCACTTTTGCAGCTATCCTGATCTGCTTGCCGCTTGAAGCTTATAGCTTTCTTACTTCTTCACCAACTCCGTTTCCAGTGATTGCAACCCATCCCTGATCCGCCGGTAACTCCATTTGTCGATGATCTTTCCTTTTTCAAGCAGATACAGACAGGGACTTGTTCTGGCGGCTGTACGGATGGCGGTATAATCACATTTGAAGATGGGCATGTCCGCGAAGGGTGTACCCGCGATCTTTTTACGTGCGGTTTCTTCTCCGGATGCGACCATGTACACCGGCACATGTTTCGCGCTGGCAGCTGCATACAGTTCCGCGAATTCGCGGCTCCAGGTGCCAACCGGTTCATCAAAGTTCTCACAGAACAACAGCATGGCGAAGGGCTGATCGAGTACATAGGCGGTGGAATCCTCGTTGGTACTGCCCGACAGATTGAAACCTTTGATCGGGGGTTCGTTATTCTTTCCTTTCCGGATCAGTTTATCATAACGGCGAACGAATTGGTAAGTGGTGGAATTGAAATCGGCCGGGAATTGAGAAGCGGTGAACTCCACCTCCTGTCCCGCTTTATTGTACACGAAAGTGATCACTGTGCTGTCGGGAACCGCGTCGGCCGGCATCTTCATTTTCTCCTGGATGATATTCCCTTTTTTGAAAGGCAGGCAATCGGCCAGCGGCAGATAATTCAGGGTATACCATTGTACACCGAAACTGGCGATGATAGCGGCAAAAAAAGAGATGCGGGAGGTTTGTGGTGTGAATATCGTTTTGATCTTTTCCTTATTGAAGAAAAGGAATAAGATCAGTATCGTCAGGATGATATCTTTCATGAAAGAGGTCAGCGGCGTGATCGGCAGGCAATCCCCGAAACAACCGCAGTTCTTGAATTTGCCGGAGAAATAGGCGTAGCCGGTCAGGAAGGTGAAGAACACGATGAGCAATAGCAGCAGCCAGCTGACCAGTTTCATTTGCCAGCCGAGCAGTAAAGCCACACCGGCGATGATCTCGAAAGCGATCATGAAGATGCTGAGGGCGAGCGCGTGTTCATTGAAGAAAGAGAAGAGACTGATCAGACCATGGCTCATGAAGAAAGATGAATGACTCAGTCCGTCAGACCAGACTTCAAAGAATTCCTTCATCTTGTAAGCCAATCCCAGCGGGTCATTCGCTTTAACGAGTCCTGAGAGGATGAACAGGATCGCGACAAAGAACCGGGCGGGCTGGAGCAAGATCTTCATTACATTAATATTAGTGCGAATACCGCGTAATTGATGATATCGAAATAATTGGCGTCAATACCTTCACTCATGATCGTCTTTCCATCGTTGCCGAGTATCTGGCGGATGCGCTGCAGTTTCATCAGGATCAGGTCCACGAAACTTTCCTGACTCATACTGCGCCAGGCTTCGCCGTAGTCGTGGTTCTTGTCCTGCATCAGCGATTTCGCTTTCGCTACTTTATCATCGAACAGGCGGTTCACCGTGTCCAGATCGAGTTCTTCCGGTGAGCCGGCGGGCAGGTCGAGCTGTATGAGTCCGATCACCGCATAATTGATGATGCCTTTGAATTCGGCGGAGATACCGTCAGCCACACGCTGCTCCCCTTTTTCCTGGATGGTGCGGATGCGTTGTGCTTTGATGAAGATCTGGTCAACGATCGAAATGGTACGGAGAACGCGCCAGGCCGTACCGTAATCCTTTGCTTTTTTCACGAAAATATCCTTGCAGGAAAGTATCGCCTGATCGTATTGCTTGTTCGTTTCTGACATAAAATTTACAATAAGAACACACTTGCAGCTTTCAGCTATCCGCTTGCAGCTATTGACTATTTTTGTAAAAATAACGAACAACCCTCAATGTTTACCCTGAATTGTAAAGGAAGGATACTGGCGGCGGACAGACCCGTGGTGATGGGCATCATCAATGCCACTCCTGATTCTTTTTACAGTGGAAGCCGGTTCAGGGGTGTGGATGCGATCAGGGCTCAGGCGGCTCAGATGCTGGCCGATGGCGCAGCGATCCTGGACATCGGAGGTATGAGTACCCGTCCGGGCAGTGCAGAGGTTTCAGTTGCGGAAGAGACCGACCGGGTCTGTGCACCCATTGAAGCGATCTGCCGTGAATTTCCAGAAGCATTCATTTCGATCGATACATACAGGGCTCCCGTTGCGGAAGCAGCTGTCATGGCCGGTGCCTGTATGGTGAATGATATCAGTGCCGGTAAACTGGATCCATTACTGATCCCGGCAGTTGCTCAACTCCGCGTGCCCTATGTACTGATGCACATGCAGGGGAAACCGGCCACGATGCAACTGGATCCGCAATATGAAGATGTGACCAAAGAAGTGCTGGCATTCTTCATCCGTGAACTGGCGGTTTTGAAACATGCCGGTATCCATGATATCATACTTGATCCCGGATTTGGCTTTGGCAAGACCATTGCGCATAATTTTCAGCTCCTGCAGCAACTGAAAGCATTTCAGGTGCTGCCCCACCCGCTCCTGCTGGGTGTTTCACGCAAATCTTTCATTGCAAAGACCCTGGGTGTTGATGCGGCTGCATCACTGAATGGTACGACGGCGGTGCATATGGCCGGACTGATGCGTGGCGCATCCCTGCTGCGCGTGCATGATGTGAAAGAAGCCGTGCAAACGATCCAACTGGCCGTGGCAGCCGGAATTACTGCATAAAGTTCCTGATGGATCGGGATGTATCCACAGAAAGTATATTCTACTTAACAAAGGCCGTCTTGCATAAAAAAAAAGTACCCATCTCATGATGGGTACTTTTTTGGGAATAAGCAATTGGTATTTCCCGTAATATGCTTGAGTGCTGTCGATATTATTAATGACCAGCGGGTGCTTGCTGCGGTTGACCCTGCAGTCCTTGCGGCTGAGCGGGTTCTTTATCCTTAACATCGATCACTTTCACTTCGAAGTAGATCGATTCAAAAGGTTTGATGAGTTCTGTTCCCGGAGCTGCGCCATATGCCAGCAGAGAAGGAACATAGATCGTACCGGTGCCACCATATTTCAGGAATTTCACGCCTTCTTCAAAACCACGGATCATACGACCGGTACCAATGGTAAAGGAAAGCAGGGGTTTGTCGCCGGCCGTAGTATCGATATTGGCATCGAACACTTTTCCGGAGAAGGAAGTTCCTTTGTAACGCAGTGAAACGTATTTGCCGGAGTCGATCGCGTTACCGGTTCCGGGATCCGTGATATGGATGAATGCACCGGAAGGTGTTTTCTGCGCGCTGATGTTCTTATTCTTCAGGTAACTTTCCACCGCGGCGATCTCTTCTTTCAGGATATTCGATTTAGTGTTGTTCTCATCGGCCTGTGCGGCTGAATCAGATGTGAAAACGTCCAGGATCTTGATGTAATATTTGATCTGGTCGCCGTTCCTGTACTGCGGAGGTACGTTGGCAGGACTTCTTTTGATGAAAGTGTCGATCAGCTGAGTAGCTACAACGCTGTCACCTTTATGCAGTTTGGACCATAATTCTGTGATATCGTACGGTGTGGATGTTTCCATCACGCGGAGGTACAGGGGCATCTTGTCTGCTGTAGTGAAAGACACACTGTCTTTGATCTCCTGTGTCAGGCTCAGTTTGATGAAATTTCCGACCTGGATCTTTCTGCTGCCGCTTTTGCCTTCATACAATTTGTAAGGCAGGCCGCCGGCGGTTTTGCGGTAGGTGACCTTATTGCAGGAAGTGATCAGGAATGCTGCAGTGAAAAGGAACACCAGGAACTTGATTGCTTTCATTTGCTTTGATTTAATTGAATCGCTTGAATTATTGTAAAAGGTTTTCGTTCTCTTTCATGACCGCTTTGAATTTCTCAACGGTCTTTTCCAGGGAGTCGCTGCTTCTGCCACCGGCTGCATGGAAATGTCCGCCCCCTTCAAAATAGGTACGGGCGAATGTATTGCAGTCGAAATCGCCTTTGCTGCGGAAGCTCCATTTGCGTTCTTCGTCGCGGTCGATCACCAGCGCCACCAGTTTGATGCCCTGGATGCTTTGCGGGTAATTGACCAGTCCTTCCGTATCACCGGTGCGGATATGAAAACGCAGCAGATCGCTTTTAGGAATGGAGATGATCGCGGTATTATATTCATAAAAAACTTCCATGCGATGCAGCAGCACATGGCCGATGAAACGCAGGCGGTTCTCGAGGAAATTATCGAACAGTTTTTCGTGAACCATCGGGTGTTTGAGTCCTTTGGATTTCAGGTCGGCCACCAGTGTATGTACGCCTGCATGTGCTGACGGGAAACGGAAGGATCCGGTGTCCCCTACTACGCCGGCATAGATACATTCGGCGATATTTTCATCGATGAGGTCATTATGTCCCGATCCGACGATCAGGTCATAGATCATTTCGCAGGTGGAACTTTTTGCGGTATCACTTACCCCATAATTAAAAGACGGTGTATCCGGTTCCTGGTGATGATCGATCAGGATCTTCACACAATCCATTTCTTTCAGGCGTACGGTGAGGGTCTTTGTACGGTGGAAGATGTTGAAATCAAGGCAGAAAAGCCATTCGGCTTCATGGAGTGCTTTTTCCGCTTTTTCCTTTTGCTGTTCGTAATCGACCACTTTATTCACGCCCGGCATCCAGTTCACCCAACCGGCCCAGTTCGTGGGGGAAATGACGGTTGTCTGGTGACCCAGTTTGGTCAGAAAATGAGAAAGCGCCAGGGATGAGCCCATGGCATCGGCATCTGGTTTCTGATGGGTGGTGATCACCACTTTACGGGGTGTCTGCAGTAAGGGATATAATTCCTGAATAGCCTTCATAAAACGGATGCGAAGGTAAGGTATTTCAGGGGTAGCCGGATGTAAATCCGGGATGGGTTTTCCCCTCATTTAGCCGTTTTTACCACGGAAAACCGGATTTTTAGCCTACCTTTGCGGCGCAAAAACAAATAACGTAACTATGAGCAATCGCACATTTACCATGATCAAACCGGATGCAGTTCGTAACGGACATTCCGGTGCTATCCTTGATATGATCATCAAAGCCGGATTTAAGATCAAAGCCCTGAAAATGCTGAAACTTTCAGCTGAAAAAGCCGGAGAATTCTATGCTGTACATGCGGCCCGCCCTTTCTACGGAGAGCTGGTGGAATTCATGAGCAGCGGCCCCATTTACGCGGCCATCCTGGAAAAGGATAATGCAGTAGCTGATTTCCGTAAACTGATCGGTGCTACCGACCCTGCGAAAGCGGATGAAGGCACGATCCGTAAATTATATGCCGCTTCAGTTGGTGAAAATGCTGTTCACGGCAGTGACAGTGATGAGAATGCAGCCATCGAAGGCAGCTTCATGTTCTCTGTACTGGAGCAGTTCTGATCTGAGAAGCAAAAAAAATCAGGCGTCCTGTGAAAACAGGGCGCTTTTTTTATTCAATACCGCGTATTGATCTCAATGATCTTCTGTGTACCTGCTGCGATACTGAATGATGCCTTGGAAACATCAGGCGGGCCGAACATGCCCATCACATTATTGGAGAAGCCGTAGCCTTCTGATGGAAGACCCAGCCAGGACTTATTCATCTTCTGGTCATCATTCTCATCATGCAGCACCGCCACTTCATAGTCGCCAGGCGGCAGGTTCGTGAATATGAGTACTGCATTCCCGTTCACGATATTCACTTTGCCTTTCTTGAAGGCCTTTTCCGGTTCATCCGGATATCCTTCCCCGTTCCTGAAAAGACTGATCAGCACGTGCCCGTTCGTGTTCCGTAATTTCTTTACCTGTACACGCAGTACACCAGTGGGTTCGTTGAAGCCGGAACACATGATGAAAGCAATGAGGATAATGATATTTAAAATGCTGCGCAAGATATCAGATGATTTTGCCTGTGATAATTTTGTTCTCTACCGGTGTTACGGTATAGCCTTGTTTACGCAGCAGACTGATCAGTCCTTTCTCACCAGGCAAGTGTCCTGCCCCAACCGCCACCAGGAGCGCCTTTCCGGAGAGCAGCCCTTTCAGTTTCTCTACCCAGTTCCGGTTGCGGTGGTATAAAAGTATATCCGTGAAGGAAGACATTCCCGGATCTGAATCCACCATCAGCTTTTCAAGTTTCCTGAGGTCCTGTTCACGGTATGCAGTGAACATATCATTCATCATCTTATCTTCTCCGTTGCCGGTTTCCGCACTGTCGATATAACTGACCAGTTGCTCCGCCTGCAGATGATAAGGAATGGAATCGAGTACGCCTGCCTGATAGGACATCGTTTCCAGTCCCTGTATCTTCTTCCTGTTCCCCTTGGCTGCTTCCATGATCACCTGTTCCATCATCGCGGTATTGCCACAGGGAAGTGATTGTTGTTCGAGTGTGGAGGCTGCGAGTATCGGTTTATACGTTTCCAGCATGGAAAAAGGCAACAGAGATCCTTTCTTGTTGAAATAGTCCTTTACTTTCTTATACTTCACAGGATCCAGCAGATCTTTCAGTGTGGTATCCCCTCTCATCTTCATCTGGTTCATGGCCATCATCATCTCCACCAGGTTATCGAGATCCACTTCAAAATACACTTCATCACAGTCACGAATGACCGAATTCATGTTGTCACTCAGCTTCGCGTCATCCGCGCAAATCATGTGAATGGTACCGAACAGGAAAGATGGTTTTGTGATCCCGTTCCCGCTGATCTTCCACAATAAGGTATGCGGTTCTTTGCCGGCCTGACCGAACACGGAAACGGAAAGCAGGCTCAGGATGAGCAGACCTTTCAAACTTTTACTGAACGGGTTCATGCATATTCGTTTTTGTCATGACCGGATATCCGGACCTGGGGTTGCTGCTATAACGCAAATTCCTCTCCGTTTTGAATTTCGTGACTTTGTGGCAGATTTCAATAGAAGATCTCCGACCATACCCTGGTGAAACGGGTTCCCCACCTGACTTTCGTTTCATCTGTGGAGATCGGGATATTGAGTTCCTGCTTCACTGCCAGAACCGGCAGATTGATGCCGGCACCGAGGAGTGCGGATATTGTTCCCTGCACACGGGGATTGATCTCCAGTAACAGGATCTCTCCGCTGGCGGCTCGCTTGACCTGGATACCGGCATTACCATGCAGTTTCAGTTCACGGATGATCCTGGCGCAATAATCGATCACCTGGTGCTGCTGCTGCACTTCACCTTCCGTGCTGATCCCATTGATCATCTTTTTGCGGAGGCGCGGGACGATCAGTACCGGTTCACCATTTTTGCAAAGACAATCGACCGAATATTCTTCTCCGGGCAGGTATTCACTGACCAGTAATTCAGGGAATGCGGCGGAGGAAAGGATCCTGACCGCTTCATCATACCGGATATAAGTATGGTAGGGTTTGAAATTGAAGAGCAGGTCACGCTCATCGGCGTTCTCTGATAAGATCCGGAAACCCCTGCTGCCATTTGAAACCGAAGGCTTGAAACATACCGGATTGCCGGGATAACCCAGTTCATTTACCGCGGTAACGAACTGATCACTGGTTTCCACCACCCTGAATTCAGGTACCGGTATACCCCGCCATTGCAGGAACTCGTACAAACGGCTTTTGTTATTGGCGATCTCCAATGATCCCGCACCCGTGATCGGTAAATGGGTGCCGGAACCTTCCAGTTCTTTCCTGATGGATGATAAAGGCAGTAATTCCCGGGTAACGAGCGGGAGGATGATATCGATCTTTTTTCTGCGGCAGATGGACTGTATCACATCCGGAAAGGAAGGGTTCGTTCCCATCGGTACTGTTTCAAATCCTGTATCCTGATACCGCTGTGCCAGTTCCGGATTGGAATCCGCTACTGTTATATGCAATCCCTCCATTTCTTTCAGGCATTGCAGGATACCCGCGGCACCGGGTGCGCCACCGCCGGTCATCAATAGATTTACTGAGATACCCTTCATATTGAATACAATGATATTTCTTTTTTCTTATGCTTCCACTACCGCTTCCTGGCCATAGATCTGGTCACGGAATTTAAGGGAAGGTGACGGAATGAATGGCCCAATACCCAGCAGTGCCCATTTTTCATCCACTTTATGTATGGTAACATCATCGGCTACGATAATGTTCGGCCAGTCGCGCATGAAATCATCGAACTCCTTCGTTTTCCGGGTGCCATCCAGGCCCATGATCGCATGGTAGCCATCTGCTCTTTCGGCACGATACAGGAACTGATCCCTTTTCGGGTCCAGATTATTGCAAAAAC